>NZ_CP011853.1:632675-1265350 GCF_001305675.1 Gordonia phthalatica | reverse complement strand
GCGCACCCACCTCGTACGTCGGGTAGGCGACCTCGGGAATGACGACCAGGTCGCCTGCCGCCACACCGATCTGCGCGGGCAGCCCGGCGATGACCTCCTTGGTGCCGATGACCGGCAGAATCGACGACTCGTCGAGACCGGTGACGCCGAACCGCCGCAATAGCGCTGCGACCGCGGCGTCGCGCAAGTCGCGCGTGCCGACGGTCTGCGGATAGCCGGGGAACTCCGAGGACTCGTCGAGCGCCTTCCGGATCACCGGATCCACGGGATCGACCGGCGTGCCGACCGACAGGTCGACGATTCCGCCCGGATGCGCCGCCGCCGCGGCTTTGGCGTCCGCGATGGTGTCCCACGGGAAGTCGGGAAGGGCGGAACTCACCCGGCGCAGGCGGTTGCTCGATCGGCACACATCGGTCACGGACGTCTCAGTCCTCTTCGCCCATCGGGGGCAGCGCCTTGATGAAGGCCGGGTCGAAGTCGGTCTTGCCGACCTTGCTGGCACCGCCGGGCGAACCGAGTTCGACGAAGAAGTCGACGTTGGCGCTCACGTAGGGCTCCCACTCGTCCGGCACATCATCCTCATAGAAGATCGCCTCCACCGGACAGACCGGCTCACAGGCACCGCAGTCGACGCACTCGTCGGGCTGGATGTAGAGGCTGCGTCCGCCCTCGTAGATGCAGTCCACCGGGCACTCTTCGACACAGGCCCGGTCCATCACGTCCACGCAGGGCTCAGCGATGATGTAGGTCACTTCGCTTCTCCTTCACTGCACGATTCTCACTCCGCACTCAGGGCTGATGGGCGCAGAGGAATCGTGTCGTCACTAAGAGTATCCATTCACCCTCGCGATCCCCGATCGTCGCCCCGCTCATCGAACGGCGCATCCGCACGACCAGCGGTTAATTTTGCTCACCCTGATGAAAATCGAGACATCCCCATCCGTCCAATCCGTCGTGACCATTCACACACCCTTCCTACATACCCCCTGGGGTATCGTGACTGACATACCCCAGGGGGTATTAAACGAAGGAGATGCAACCGTGAGGATCCTGATCGTCGGCGGAGTCGCCGGCGGAATGAGCGCTGCGGCCCGAGCCCGCCGCCGAGACGAGAACGCCGAGATCATCGTCTTCGAACGCGGCGACCACCCGTCGTTCGCCAACTGCGGACTCCCCTACTACGTCAGCGGCGAGATCGACGACGAGTCGTCGCTGCTGGTGCAGACGCCGGACTCCCTGAAGGACGCCCTCGACATCGACGTCCGCATCCGGCACGAGGTGATCGCCGTCGACGCCGCCGCACAGACCGTCGACGTCCGCCACGACGGCACGGTCACCACCTGGACCTACGACGCCCTCGTTCTGGCACCGGGAGCCTCTGCCGTCCGACCGCCGATTCCCGGGATCGACTCCCCGCGCATCCAGACCCTGCGCACCGTCGGCGACGCCGCAAGGATGCGCGACGAGGTCGAGGCCGGCGCCACCCGCGCCGTGGTCCTCGGCGCCGGGTTCATCGGATTGGAGGCCGCCGAGGGCCTGCGGATGCGCGGACTGACGGTCGACGTCGTCGAGTCGGCGCCGCACGTCCTGCCTCCCCTGGAGAACGAGCAGGCGTCACTGATCCAGGACGAACTGCGCGCGATGGGCATCACCCTGCACACCGGTGTCGCCGCGACCGCCGTCGAATCCGGCCCCGAGCACGACACCGTGGTCCTGGCCGACGGCACGCGGATCGACGCGGACATCGTCGTGCTGTCGGTCGGCGTCCGCCCCGACACCGCAGTCTTCGAAGCAGCAGGAATCGCATGCGAGCGCGGCGCGATGATCGTCGACGAGCACGGTCGCACCAGCCTCGAGAACGTGTGGGCGGTCGGCGACGCCACCGTCAGCACCGATTCGGTGACCGGCCTGCGTCGTCCTGTCGCCCTGGCGGGGCCCGCCAACCGGGCCGGCCGTCTGGTGGCCGACCACATCGCCGATCCGACCACCGCGCGGCCCATCCCCCAGCCGGTCGGCACCGCGATCGTCCGGGTCGGCGGCCTCACCGCCGCGCTGACCGGCGCCAACCGCGCCGCTCTCGACCAGGCCGGCATCGACTACCGGACCGTCCACCTCCATCCGGGCAGCCACGCGGGCTACTTCCCGGGCGCCGAGCAGATCCATCTGCTGATGCACGTCCGCGCCGACGACGGCCTGATCCTGGGTGCCCAGGCGGTGGGCGCCGACGGCGTCGACAAGCGGATCGACGTCCTCGCGACCGCCATCCGCAACCGGATGACCGGGCCGGACCTGATCGACCTCGACCTCGCCTACGCGCCGCCCTTCGGCTCCGCGAAGGATCCCGTGAACCTGGCGGGCATGATCGCCGAGAACGTCGTCAACGGATCCTTGAACCTCTGGTACGCCGACGAGTACGGCACGGGCGACCATCTGATCCTCGACGTCCGCGGTCCGGCCGAGCAGGACGCCGATCCGGTGCCGGGTGCGCTGTGCATTCCGCACGTGCAGGTCCGGGATCGGCTCGACGAGATCCGCGACGCCGCGGCCGGCCGCGAGGTCCGCGTCCTGTGCGCCAGCGGCATGCGGTCGTACCTGGCTTACCGGATCCTCCGTGCGGCCGGGATCCCCGCCGCCAACCTGTCCGGCGGACTGCTGACCCTGCGGGCCGCCGAATCCATCCGCCCGCTCCAGACCGTCTGACCGACTACCCGAGAGAAACGAGAGTTCCATGTGCCAACGAGCGACCTGTAAGAAGTGCGGCAAGACCACATGGCGCGGCTGCGGCCGCCACGTGGACCAGGTGATGCGCGGCGTCCCCGCCTCCCAGCGATGCCGAGGCCACGACGCGGAGCCGGGCTTCCTCAGCCGCCTGTTCCGCCGCTGAGATCCACCGCTGAGGCGAGGCCCTGGGTTCAGACCAGGCCCAGCCCCACCACCGGCGCCTCGACGCGGCCGTACTCCGTCGTCCGCTGACGCGGGATGCGGCCGATGCCGGTGACGATGTCGTGGAGTTCGGCGACGGTCTTGGCCGACCCGTACTGGCTGCCCGCCATGCGAGAGATGGTCTCCTCCATGAGGGTGCCGCCGAGATCGTCGGCGCCGCCGCGCAGCATGACCCGCGTGCCCTCCACGCCGAGCTTCACCCAGCTGGTCTGCACGTGGTCGATCCGGCCGTGCAGCATGAGGCGGGCGAGGGCGTGCACCGCGCGGTTCTCCCGCCGCGTCGGGCCGGGCCGCGAGGCGCCGGCCAGATAGAGCGGCGACGACTGGTGCACGAACGGCAGCGGCACGAACTCGGTGAAGCCGCCGGTGCGGTCCTGGATGTCGCGCAGGATGTTCAGATGCGCCACCCAGTGATGCGGGGCGTCGACGTGGCCGTACATCATCGTCGAGCTCGACGGAATGCCCAACTCGTGCGCCGTGGTGATGACCTCGATCCACGACTTGGTCGGCAGCTTGCCCTTGGTGAGCACCCAGCGGACCTCGTCGTCCAGGATCTCGGCAGCGGTGCCGGGGATGGAGCCGAGTCCGGCTTTCTTGAGCTCGAACAGCCAGTCGCGGATCGATTCGCCGCCGCGGGAGGCACCGTTGACGATCTCCATCGGGCTGAACGCGTGCACGTGCATCGACGGGATCCGGTCCTTGATCGCGCGCACCAGGTCGGCGTAGCCGCTGACCGGGAGTTCCGGGTCGATGCCGCCCTGCATGCAGATCTCGGTGGCGCCGTCGACGTGGGCCTCCCACGCACGGTCCGCGACCTCGGACGTGGAGAGGGTGAACGCGTCGGCGTCGCCCTTGCGCTGCGCGAACGCGCAGAATCGGCAGCCGGTGTAGCAGATGTTGGTGAAGTTGATGTTCCGGTTCACCACGTAGCTGACCTCGTCGCCGACCACGTCGGCCCGGATCGAGTCGGCCAGGGCTGCGAGGGCGTCGAGGCCGGCGCCGTCCGCTTCGGCGAGGGCGAGGTAGTCGTCGTCGGACAGCCCGGCGGGGTTCTTCTCCGCGCGACGCAGTGCCGCCGCGACCTCGGACTCCAAGTGGACCGGAGCGGAGGCCCCGAGTTCGAGGACCTGTTCGCGGATGGTGTCCCAGTCGCCGAAGGCGTTGGCGATGTCGCTGCGCGTGTCGGTGTTGCGGCCGTCGACGTCGATCTCGGTGTTGAGGTCGATGCGACCGGACGACGACCAGTCCTCGTCGGGCTCCTGCCACGGCAGGCCGACGGGCTTCACGTCGGCGCCCAGACCGGTGGTCGGATCGGCGAGCGCGGTCACGTGGTGCAGGATCCGCGGGTCGATCCACGGGGTGCCCGCCTTGACGTACTTCGGTTGTGCGGCGATCCGCTCGACGAGCGTGAAGCCGGCCTCCGCGGTGATCTCGGCGAGCGAGTCGAGGTTCGGCCACGGACGCTCCGGGTTCACGTGGTCGGGGGTCAGCGGCGACACTCCGCCCCAGTCGTCGACACCCGCCGCGACCAGTGCGTGGCACTCCTGCGCCGACACCAAGTTCGGCGGTGCCTGGATGCGCATGGCGGGTCCGAGGACCAGGCGGGCGACGGCGATCGCGGCGAGGTATTCGTCGATGTCGGCGTCGGGCGTCTCCCGCATCGCGGTATCGGGCTTGGCCCGGAAGTTCTGGATGATCACTTCTTGGATGTGACCGAACGCCTTGTGCACCTTGCGGATCGCGAAGATCGACTCGGCGCGCTCGTGCAGGTTCTCACCGATGCCGACGAGGATGCCCGTGGTGAACGGGACCGTCAGGCGCCCGGCGTCGGTGAGGACGCGCAGGCGGATCTCGGGGTCCTTGTCGGGGCTGCCGTAGTGGCACTCCCCCTTGTCGGTGAACAGCCGCCGCGCGGTGGTCTCGAGCATCATGCCCATCGACGGCGCCACCGGCTTGAGTCGGTTGATCTCCTCCCAGCTCATCACGCCGGGATTCAGGTGCGGCAGCAGACCGGTCTCCTCGAGGACCCGGATCGCGGCGGCCCGCACGTAGTCGAGGGTGGAGTCGTAGCCGCGCTCGTCGAGCCAGGCGGCAGCCTCGGGCCATCGGTCCTCGGGTCGGTCGCCGAGGGTGAAGAGCGCCTCCTTGCAGCCGAGTTCGGCGCCGCGGCGTGCCACGTCGACGATCTCGTCCATCTCCATGTACATGCCCTTGCCCTCGCGGGCCAGCTTCCCCGGCACGGTCACGAACGTGCAGTAGTGGCAGCGGTCGCGGCACAGGTGGGTGATCGGGATGAAGACCTTCCGCGAGTAGCTGATCTGCCCGCCGCGCCCCTCCGCCTCGAGCCCGGCGTCGCGGACGCGGGCGGCGGCCTCGCACAGCGCCGTCAGATCGTCACCGCGCGCGGTGAGGAGCACCGCGGCTTCGTCGACGTTGAGGACCGAGCCGTCACGAGCGCGTCGCAGCACTCGACGCATGGCGGACGCGGACGGCGCGGGGATCGGATCCGGCACCGACGGCGCCGACATCGACTCACGAGCACTATCAGAGGAAGTGGTCACTTCTCCGATGGTAACCACGTCACATCGGCCCCGGAGTCAGGGTCGGTCGGAGGCCCCCGCGACGACCCGCTTCAGTCGAGCATTGGACGCGTAGTAGGCCGGCACGCCCGCCCCCAGGATCAGCAGCAGCAACAGGCGCCACCCGGTGATCAGCGATCCGTTGCCGAAGACCGGCAGCATCGCCAGCACGGTCACCAGCGTCCACGCGCCGAGCGGCGCGAACTGCCACGCCGACTCCGTGTACGCCGCGGCGATCCGGTAGATCAGCAGATTGACGGCGCACGCGATCACCGCGGTGATCGGGAACGGGAAGCTGCCGACCCGGACCATCAGGAACGCCGCGGTGAGGATGCCGAGCAGCACGCTGCCGACGACGAGGACGGCGAATTCGAGGCGATCGACGCGGGTCACAGCGGCACGCCCGCGAACAGATCGGTCTCGACCACGCCGTCGACGCGGCCCGGGTCGGTGCGGATGAAGTGCTCGGTCGACATGATCGGCTGCACGATGTCGTTGCTCAGGGCGTACTCGGTGTGCGACGGCGCGACCGTCACCTGGGTCGCGTGCGCCGCGAGCGCCCGGACCTTGCGGTGCAGGACCGCGCTGATGTCGACGCTCGCCGTGATCCGGTCGTCGGGGTAGCTGGGCAGCTCCCCCGCCTCGGGCATCCGCCAGCCGTCGGGCACCTCGCGGACGGCGGCCAGTCCGCTCGCGAGGGCGGACGCCTGGGTCACCGACTCGTACACCTTGAACGCGCGTCCCAGTCGTTCCTCCGCCACCGGGATCGCCAGTCGGGAGATGTCGTGGACGCGCTTGTGATCGGGGTGTCCGTAGGTGCCCGCCTCGTCGTAGGTGACGACGACCTGCGGCGCGAAGCTCGTCAGTTCGTCGGCCAGGGCCGCGGTCAATTCCTCGGGCGTCGCCTGGAACAGCGCTCGCGGGTGCTCTGCGGACGGCGTTCCCGCCATCCCGGAGTCGCGCCAGCGGCCCGCCCCGCCGAGGAAGCGCGGTCGGGGTCCGACGACGCCGGGCGGGGTCAGTGCCGACAGTGCGGCGTCGAGTTCGCCGATGCGGAAGCCGCCGAGCTGGTCTGCTCCGCCGTCGGCCACGAGCTGCGCCCAGCGGTCGCCGATCACCTCGCCCTCCTCACCGAGGGTGAAGGTCAGGACGCGGACGTCGACGCCGCGCGCCAGGTAGGCGGCGATGACGCCGCCGGTCATGATCGACTCGTCGTCGGGATGCGCGTGCAGCAGCAGCATCCGTGCGGGCCCGACAATCATTCCGGTTCGACTCCCTTCAGGATCGGTCACTTCAGCGTCCAGCGGTCGGCTCCGCCGAACACGCCGACCTGCAGCGGACCGTCGAGGGAGACTCCGGCGATCCGATCGGTGACGGCCGCGAACATCGTGTCCTGGAAGATCGGCAGGTACACCGCCTGCTGCGCGAGCAGCGGCTCGGCCTGCTGCAGGGCGTTGTCGGCGCCGTCGACGCGCATCGCCTCCGCGGCCAGGGCCATCAGCTGCGGATCGCACAGTCCGGAGATGTTCCCGGTGTAGCTGTCGTCCGCGGCGACGGTCCGCTCGGGTTTGGTCGTCGCGGTGCCGGTCGGCGGTGCCGTGGTCGGCAGAGCGGTCCCGTCGGGCGTCGACTCGCTCTCCGGCTCCACGGTGTGCGCACCGGCCTCGGTGCCCTTCGGCGGCGCCTGACAGGCCACCTGGGAGGCGAACTGGACGGCCGGACTGCCGCCCACTCCGGTCCATCCGACCACCAAGTCCACCCGCCCGGAGGTCAGCGCCTGCCCGTACAGCTCGGTGTTCGACATGCCGACGACGCTGGCGCGGACGCCGCGCGACCGCAGTTGATCAGCCATGGTCTCGGCCGCCGACATGGTCCGCTCGTCGGTGTTGGTGGCGCCGATCCGGATCGTGAGGTCCTTGCCTCCGTTCTGGATGGGGGCGATGCCCGTCGGCAGGCCCGGCACGTCTGCGGGGGCGGGCGCGGTGGGCGTCGACGTGGGCGACTCCGATGGGTCGGTCGGTTTCTCCTCGCGGGGAGCCGGGGTGCCGGGCCGGTACCCGGCGGACGCCAGCAGGTCCAGGATCTCCGCGTTCGACGGCCGTGCCCGATCGATCGGGGTGTACTCGGGGTCGGACGGGGCGAAGACGGTGTTCGCGAACGGGGTCACGACGGTGTCGCCCGCCGCCGCGGCGGTGATGAGTCGGCCGTCGAGCATGCCGAGGATTGCGGCCCGGACGTTGCGCTCACGCATGGTCTCCGACCGCGCGTTCGCGTTGACGGCGAGCGCCCGCGTGGTCGGCAGTCGGCCGTCGACGACGCCGGGAATGGCGCCGAGTTCGGCGGCCGAGGCGGCGCCGGACGGGAGTGCGGCCAGCGTGGAGTCACCGTTGCGGATGGTCTGCGCCATCTGCTGCGGCGTACCCGCGCGGCGGAGCACCACCTGATCCACCTCGGGCGGCTTGCGCCAGTAGCGGTCGTTGCGGATCAAGCGGACCTCGTCGCGCGAACGGTCGATCGAGTAGATCTGGAACGGGCCGGCCGTGACCGGCTTGCCCTTGTCCATCCCGGTCTGGAAGCCGGTGGGATCCGATCGCAGCGTGTGGCTGGGCAGCAGGTAGTTGAACAGCTGTCGCCACTCCGGGTAGGCGTCGCCGAAGGTGACCGTCACGACCTTGCCGCCGCCGGAGGTCTGCACATCGGACACCGCACGGTAGCCGGCCGCCCCGAGCACGTTGGGCTGCCGGGACATCTGCTCCCACAGGTAGTGGAAGTCGTCGCCGGTCACCGGCAGTCCGTCGGACCACTGGGCGTCGTTGACGATCTTGTATTCGACGGTGAACGGCTGGTACGAGGTGATCTCGGCGGAAGTCAGGAGCGCGTCGTTCATCCGCCACTCCACCCCGTCCGCGGTGTTGACCGGAACGAACGGACTCGGCAGGGTCATCGCGGCGATGGCCGTGGTGACGGTGCCCTGATCGGCGCCGAGGTGGGGGTTGAAGCCCGCGCCGATGGTGTCGGTGGCGATGGTGACCGTGCGCTCGTCCGGGTACTCGTTCGGGGTGTGCGTCGGGAGGGTCTCGCGCACCGGTGGCGGCGGATCCGCCATGCAGGCCGTCGCAGACAGACCGATCAGCCCGGCCACCGCGATCGCGGAGATACGCGCCCGCACGGTCCTCATCCGCATTCCCCTTGCCCTCGTCGGTCGTGTCCTCGTCGGCTCCGCCCGCCCGCGCTGTCGGGGCGACCGTTGCGTCCGGCTCATGGTAGCCAAAGACGCCGAGTGCCCCTCCCGCATGTGCAAGAGGGACACTCGGATGTCGTCACGCGTTGGCGTCGCGGCTCTTGGCGCGCGAGCGCTCGCGGGCGCGGGTGCTCGCATCGAGATTGACCTTGCGCACGCGGCAGACCTCGGGGGTCACCTCGACGCACTCGTCGGCGGCGCAGAACTCCATGGCCGCCTCGAGGTCCAGGTCCATCGGCTTCGCGAGGGTCTCCATCA
Source organism: Gordonia phthalatica (assembly GCF_001305675.1). Lineage (NCBI taxonomy): Bacteria > Bacillati > Actinomycetota > Actinomycetes > Mycobacteriales > Gordoniaceae > Gordonia > Gordonia phthalatica. The sequence continues at coordinate 1,256,329 of NZ_CP011853.1, read as the reverse complement.
CGTCGGCCGACGACTGACGCATGTTGGTCAGCTTCTTCTCGCGGGTGACGTTGATGTCGAGGTCCTCGGCGCGCGGGTTGATGCCCACCACGTGGCCCTCGTAGCTGTCGTCGCCCGGGTGGCAGAAGAAGGTGCCGCGGTCGGCCAGCTGGATCATGGCGAACGGAGTCACCGTGCCCGAGCGGTCGGAGACCAGCGAGCCGGTGTGGCGGGCGCGGATCTCGCCCGCCCACGGTGCGTACTCGTGGAAGACTGCGTTGGCGATGCCGGTGCCGCGGGTCTCGGTCATGAAGTCGGTGCGGAAGCCGATGAGGCCGCGCGAGGGCACCTCGAACTCCATCCGAACCCAGCCGGAGCCGTGGTTGTTCATCTGCTCCATGCGGCCCTTGCGTGCGGCGAGCAGCTGGGTGACGGCGCCGAGGTACTCCTCGGGGACGTCGATGGTGAGGTGCTCGAACGGCTCGTGGGTCTTGCCGTCCACCTGGCGGGTGACCACCTGGGGCTTGCCGACGGTCAGCTCGAAGCCCTCGCGGCGCATCTGCTCGACGAGGATGGCCAGCGCCAGCTCACCGCGGCCCTGGACCTCCCAGGCGTCGGGGCGGCCGATGTCCTGCACGCGGAGCGACACGTTGCCGATGAGCTCCGAGTCGAGGCGATCCTTGACCATGCGGGCGGTCAGCTTGTGACCCTTGATGCGGCCGGCGAGCGGCGAGGTGTTGGTGCCGATGACCGCCGAGATGGCGGGCTCGTCGACCGAGATGCGCGGCAGGGCGACGGGGTTGTCCGGGTCGGCGAGGGTGTCGCCGATCATGATCTCCGACATGCCGGCCACGGCGACGATGTCGCCCGCGACGGCCTCCTCGGCGGGAGCGCGGTCCACGCCGAGGGTCACGAGGAGCTCGGTGATCTTGGCGCGCTCGACCACCGGTTCGCCGTTCACTTCGCGCATCCACGCGACCTGCTGGCCCTTGCGGAGGGTGCCGTTGTGGATGCGGACCAGGCCGAGGCGGCCGAGGAAGGGCGACGCGTCGAGGTTGGTGACGTGCGCCTGCAGCGGTGCCTCGGCGTCGCCCTTCGGGGCGGGGACGCTGTTGATGAGGACGTCGAAGAGGGCGTCGAGGTTCTCCGCGTTCGGGACCTCGCCGTTCGCCGGCTGCTCGGTGCTGGCGACACCCGCGCGACCCGAGGCGAACAGGACCGGGAGTTCCAGGGCCAGCTCGGCGGCTTCGGCGGCCTCGTCGTCGAGGTCGGACGCCAGATCCAGCAGCAGGTCCTGGGACTCGGTGACGATCTCGCCGATGCGTGCGTCGGGACGGTCGGTCTTGTTGACGACCAGGATCACCGGGAGCGACGCGGCGAGCGCCTTGCGGAGCACGAAGCGGGTCTGCGGCAGCGGGCCCTCGGAGGCGTCGACCAGCAGGACCACACCGTCGACCATCGACAGCGCGCGCTCCACCTCGCCGCCGAAGTCGGCGTGGCCGGGGGTGTCGATGACGTTGATGATGTAGTCGGTGCCGTCGGGCTGGCGACGATGAACCGCGGTGTTCTTCGCGAGAATGGTGATGCCCTTCTCGCGCTCGAGGTCGCCGGAGTCCATGACGCGGTCGACGAGTTCGGCGCGCTCACCGAACACGCCGGACTGACGCAGCATCGCGTCGACCAGGGTGGTCTTGCCGTGGTCGACGTGTGCCACGATCGCGACGTTGCGGAAGTTGGTACCAGCGCTCACTAAGGTCTCTTTCGAATCGGTTCGATGTTTCGGCGCGGCCGATGGAATCCGGCCACGAAATCGCGACCGGGCGCGAGACACAGCCGGTCGGCGATCAACCGGTTAAGCGTACGGCAAATATCCCACTGAACGCGACGGACTCTTGCGTGACCTTGGTTAGGCTGCGCTAAAGTTAGCGCATGGGAAAGACGAACCCGGCAAAGGTCGCTTCGCTGAAGCCGAAGAAGAAGTGCTGCCAGAAGTCGACCCGGTGCCTGCGCTGCCCGGTCGTCATCCATCGGATGAAGAAGGTCGACTGCGACCACCTGTCGAAGAAGGCTGCGAACAAGGCCCTCAAGAAGGCTCGCGCCGCTTAGTTCGCAGTTCAGCGACCATTTCCTGTGCCCAGCCGAGGTCGTTCGGCACCATCCGACCCGCCTCGACGAGCGCGGCCAGCTCCGCGGAATCGACCCAGCGCACCGCTCGATGCTCCAGTGCTCGCGGAGTCCCCGACACGATCTCGGCGCGCATCGCAATCAGCGTGAGACCGGGTTTCGGACGAACCGCATCGTGCAGCGCGGCGCCGACGGAGACCACAACGTCGAGTTCCTCACACAATTCCCGGACGAGCGCCTCCGCGGGCGACTCGCCCGTTTCCACCTTGCCTCCCGGCAGCTCCCACAGACCCGCGACCTCTTCCGGATAGTCGCGCTGCGCCACCAGCATTCGATGGCCGGCGAGCACGGCGCCCGCGACCACCAGGACCGGGTCGGTCATCCGATCACCGCCAGCGCACCGGCGTCCAACCTCGGTCGCACCCGCGTGCCCGGGGTCACCGGCTGCGAGCTCACGCCGTCGTACACCGCGTCGCCCACGCGGAGCCGGACCCGCCACGACGAGACCAGGGCCGCCGCATGCTCGACGACGCCGTCCCCGTCCGGGTCCACGTCGGCCACGAGCGCCTCCGGCCGCAGCGCGACGCGGCAGGGCCCGTCGGGCAGGGTCCCGAAGGTCGTCTCGTCGGTCAGCGCGACCTCCCCCATCGCAGTGGTCAGCACCCCGCGGTGCAGGGTGCCCCCGATGACGGCACGAGCGCCGAGGAACTCAGCGGTCTCCGCGTCGACGGGCCGGTGCCACAGTCGCGACGCGGCATCGGTCTGCACGATCCGTCCCGCGCGCATCACCGACACGGTGTCGGCCATGAGGGCGGCCTCGCGATGGTCGTGGGTGACCAGGACCGTGGGCGTCCCGGCCTCGCGGACGATCTCCCCGATCCCCTCGGCCAGTTCCTCGCGCAGTTGCGAGTCGACGGCGGCCAACGGTTCGTCGAGCAGGAGGAGTCGCGGCCGCGGGGCCAACGCCCGCGCGAGGGCCACGCGCTGCGCCTGGCCACCGGAGAGGGCTGCGGGGGCGCGGTCGCCGTATCCGTCGAGCCGCACCAGGCGGAGCATCTCGTCGACGCGGTCGCGCGCCTGGGTCCCGCGGATGCCGCGACGGGCGAGGCCGTAGGCGATGTTCTGCCGGACGGTGCGCCCGGGGAACAGTTGTCCGTCCTGGAAGACGACACCGAAGTCACGGCGGTGCGGGGCGACGCCGTCGAGCGGCTGCCCGTCCCACGCGATCGATCCCTCGGCCACCGGCTCCAGCCCGGCGACCGCACGCAGCAGCGTCGACTTGCCGCACCCGGACGGCCCCAGCAGCGCGGTGACCGTGGCCTCCCCCGTGCCGACGGACCAGTCGACGGCGGTGAGGGCGTCGAACCGTCCGTAGCGGACGGTCACGCCGTGCAGGGTCAGCATCTAGACGGTCTCCTTCGTCGACGAGGCGGATCGGGTCGAGTCGGTGCCGCCGACACCGAGGATCTCGATCGCGGCGATGACCGCGGCGCTGACCGTCACCAGGACCACCGACGCCGCCATGGCGGTGGCGAGGTTGTCCAGGCCGGGTTTGGCCATCAGCGAGCCGATCATCACCGGCAGCGTGGTGGTGTCGGGGCGGGCGAGAAAGGTGGTGGCGCCGAACTCGCCGATCGCCATCACGAACGCGAATCCGGCGGCCGCGCACAGGGATCGGACGGTCAGTCGCACGTCCACCGAGATCAGCACCCAGAGCGGGCGGGCCCCGAGGACGCGGGCGGCGTCGCGCAGGCCGCGGGGTACCTGCGCGAGGGCGGGGATCATGATTCCGGCGACCACCGGCACCGCGAGCAGCGCCTGCACCGACGGGATCACCAGCGGGGACTGCGACAGTTCCGGCGGCAGCGTGGAGACCACCAGGAGATAGCCGAAGCCGAGGGTGACGGCGCTGACGCCGAGCGGGAGCACCGCGAGCAGCGCGGTCACCTGGGCGGCCCAGCCGCCGCCGCGGGTCACCGAGACGGCGACGAGGAAGCCGATGACGACCGCCAGCACCATCGCGGCCAGGGCGCTCGTCACGGAGTATCGGAGCGCACCGAGCGCCGAGTCCCCGTAGGTGGTGTCGGCCAGCGCCCGGTAGCCGGCCAGCGTCCATTCTCGCCCGTCGGGCCGGACCGAGCGGACGGCCAGCGATGCGACGGGCAGGAGCAGCCAGAGGCCGAGCCACGCCAGGGTCGCCGCCACCGGGGCCCACAGCCATCCGCGGACCGGCCGTCGACCCTCACGCCCCGCTGCGGACACTCCGCTGACGGTGCCGCGGCTCCCGACCAGGCGGGCCACCACCAGCGCGCCCGCGACCACCGCGATCTGCAGCATGGACAGGGCCACCGCCTCGGGGATGCGGAATTCGGCGATGGCCTGCTGGTAGATCTCGGTCTCGAGCGTGCGGGCCGTGCCGTTGCCGAGGATCACGATGACGCCGAAGCTGGTGGAGCAGAAGAGCAGGATCAGTGCCGCGGCCGCGGCGATCGCAGGCGCGATGCGCGGGACCACCACGTCCCAGAACGCTCGCAGCGGTGTGGCTCCGAGCGACCGGGCCGCCTCGACGGTCCGCGGATCCACCTGCAGCCAGGCCGCGGTCACCACGCGCACCACCACGGCCACGTTGAGGAAGACATGCGCCATCAGGATCGCGACCCAGCCGCCGTCGACGCCGAGGAAGTCCAGCGGACCGGTCAGCAGGGCGCGGAACGCGACGCCGACGACGACCGTCGGCAGCACGAAGGGCACCGTGACGATGACGCGGAGCACGGCCGCACCCCGCAGTCGGACGGTCGCGAGCAGCCAGACGATCGGTGCCGCGACCAGCAGCGACAGCGCCGACGACGCGGCGGCCTGCAGGAGGGTGACCCCGAGCAGGTGCCAGCCGTCGACGTCGGCCAGGCGGTCCCCGACCCCCGATCCGCCGCCGACCTCACCCGCGCGGCGGACCAACGCGACGATCGGCCAGACGAACAGCACCGCGACGAACAGGGCCGGGATCAGCGTCGCGAGCCGCAGCGCGACAGGTGTCCGACGTCGATCGCGTGCGCCGGGCTCGGAGCTCTGGGCCGACGTCACTTCTTGACGACGGCCCGCCACTGGTTCAGCCACTCCTCACGGTGGGCCTTGATGTAGGCCGGATCCATCGTCACGGTCCACGCCGGGACGGGCGCGCTGGTGCGCCAGCTCTCCGGCAGCGCCACCCCATTCTGGACCGGGTACACGTACATGGAGGTCGGTAGCGCCGCCTGCACGTCGGGGGTCAGCATGAAGTCGACGAGCTTCTTCGCGCCCTCGGTGTTGGCCGCGCCGCGCAGGACTCCGATGTACTCCACCTGAGCGAAGCAGGAGTCCAACAGCGCACTGGTGCCGGGCGTCGCAGCGGGGCTCGACGCGTACGAGACGACGATCGGCCGATCTCCGTGACCGGCCCCCGCGCTGAAGATCTGGTCGTAGGCGACGGTCCAGCCGGAGACGATCTGCGCGCCGTTGTCGATCATGCCGCGCCAGTAGTCCTCGGCGCGGGGACCGAACTTGCCGATCGTGGCCAGCAGGAAGCCCATGCCGGGCGACGACGTCGACGGGTCCAGCAGGACGGTCAGGTCGCGGTATTTCGGATCGGTCAGTTGATCGAACTTGGTGGGTGCCGGGATGTCGTTCTTGTCGAACCACGCGTCGTCGATGTTGATGCAGACGTCGCCGCGGTCGACCGCCGTCAGCTGCCCCTCCGAGCCCTTCACCGCGTAGTCGGCGGCACCGTCCTTCGCGGCCGCCGGGGTGTAGGGGGTCAGGGCGCCGGCCTCGATCGGGCGGGCGGCGAAGGTGTTGTCGATACCGAAGACCGCGTCGCCCTTCGGCGAACCCGGGGTCAGCGAGACGACGGCCGACAGTTGACCGGCGTCACCGGAGTCGACCACCTTGAGCTTCATGCCCGTCTGATCCTGGAAGCGGTCGATCAGCTTCTGCGGGAGCTGGAACGAGCTGTGCGAGAGGAGCACCACCTCCTTCGCACTGTCGGTGCCGGAGGCGCAGGCCGCGGAGGTCGCGACCAGGCTCACCGCGAGGGCCGCCGTGATCACGGTGCGGCCGCGTCGCCGGAGGCCGGAGAATGCTCCCGAGAATGACATCGTCGTCCCGATCCTTTCGATCGCGATGACCCGAATTCGTCGTTCGACGGGTCACTTCACTGGTCACCGATCACCTAACCAGTTGAGCAGGGACGTCCGCACTTCGACCGGCCCCTTCACCCTGTAAACGCCTTTCACTTCAGTAACAATTGTCACACCAGTCTCAGTAAACTCACGGAATAGTGGCTACACTCGCCCTGGATCATCACCCGAACGATCGAAGAGGACTACTGCTGTGCGACTCGCGCGCTCTCGCCGCACTGCCGCCGCCATCGCCGCGGCCGCAATGATCACCCCCGCCCTGCTCGTCCCCTCCACCGCGGCCGCCGCACCGGCCGACGACGTTCCGGCCGCCGAGCAGAACCTCCCGCTCCCCGACGTCGAGAACGCGCCCGAGGTGGAGCCCAAGGTCCTCGAGTCGCTCGGAGCGCTGACCCCCGCCCTGATCGGCTCGGTCGCCACCCGTGACGCCGACGGCGGCGTCAACACCGCACTCCTCGCCCAGGTGCGCACCCTCGCCGACAACCCGGCCGTCCCCGCCGAGGCGCAGGAAGTCTGGAAGTCGTTGATCGACTTCCTCGGCGAGCCCGGTGCCAAGGAGGCCGCGAAGACCTTCGAGCTCGAGGCCAAGCCCGCGGCGAAGAAGGACGACGCCCCGAACATCCCGACCGGCCCGAACAAGCCGCGGATCCAGCAGTTCCTCTACCCGACCATCGGTCTCGGCTGCATGCCCGGCGGCGGCAACTCGGTCGGCATGGCCCTGACCACCGCCGGTCCGCAGGCCGCGCCGGCGCCCGGCCCCAAGCGCGGCCAGGCGGGCATCGTCTACACCAGCCTCGGCACCGGTCCCGCACTGAGGTCGGCGCAGAAGCTCACGATCTCGTGGCTCAACATCGACACCGGCCGTACCGGCCAGCAGGCGTTGAACCCGAACCCGAAGATCAACGCGCAGAAGGGCCCCGGCACCTTCACCGCCATCGTGAACACCGGTCGCGGTCGCATCGTCTCGACCATCTACGGCACCGTGACCACCAAGACCAAGGGCAAGCGGGTCTCCTGCACCATCGCCCCGACGATCGGCACCGCGATCATCTGACGCGTCACCCTTCACCCCTTACTCCGTAGATTCGGACCGCCGTGTGGTCCAGATCTACGGAGTAAGTGCTTTTCAGGCCCTCTGCCTGCCGCAGTGACGTTCCTCTCGCGTAGGACGATGCGCGCAGGTCACCAAGCATCTCCCGATCTCCCGATGATCGCGGCCGGGTAACGACTCGGACTCACTCCTTGTCAAACCCCTGCGCCCGTTCCCATCATTAACTTTAGAAACTTTTGTCACATCAGCCCCATCGACCACAGTCGATCGGCTGGTGCGTGTTCACCGGGAGGAAACCTGTGGTCATCCGTACGAACCGTTCACTCCGCGTCGGCGTCGCCGGACTGGCCGTGGCCGCCACCGCCGCCCTGACGATGCCCGCCGCCGCCTCCGCCGAACCGCAGGCTCCGGCAGCTCCCGACACCGCCACCCCGAGCGTCACTGCACCGGGCACGACGACGCCCGGCGCACCGTCCGCGAGCACCACCCTCCCCGAGATCCCCGGCGACGCCGAGCTCGCCGACCTCCTGCGCGTGCTGAAGAGCAACGGCGGCGCCGACAAGGCTGCCGAGGCACTCACTGCAATCCTCTCGTCAGACGGCCAGCTCGACCCGTCGAAGTATCTCGGCAGCTCGAGCCTGCTCGACAGCATCGGGCTCGACAAGCTGGGCCTGGACAAGCTGGGCCTTCTCGGCTCGACGACGCCGACGGACCCGACGGATCCGACCGCCCCCGCTCCCGCGGCGCCGACCGCACCGTCGCCGGTCGCGGCCCCGGTGAACACCTCCGCATCGGATGTCCTGGCCGTGTTGCAGAAGGCCACCGGCGCCACCCTGCTGAGCCCCGCGGTCTCACCGCTGTGCACCGATCCGACGTCAGACAATCCGCTCGGTCTGGCCACCGCGCCGGCCCTGGCCGTCCCCGGCCCGTGGCCGACCGTCGCCGCCGACAAGCCCGGAGCCCTGAAGACCCTCACCGATCTGCTGCCCGCCGACAAGGACCTCATGCAGGCGATCGGCGACGACGAGACCGCCTTCGCGCTGGTGCCGCCCGGCGAGCCCGGCGCCGACAACTTCCGCGTCGCCTGGTTCAACACCGCCACCATGAAGGGCGGACTGGCCGACTTGAAGCCGCTGTCCGAGGCCGCGGCGAACGGCCCGCTGAAGCAGTTGCTCGCCGACACCGAGAACTTCCACGGGGTCCGGCTTGCCCGCGTCAAGACCGGGCAGGGCACCATCCTGACCGCAGTCTTCGGCACCACCACCAAGGCAGGCCGCACCTGCTTCTTCCTGCCGGCGCTCGGCACCGTGAAGAACTGACCCTCCCCGACTCCGCCGGCCGTCGACCCGTTCGACGGCCGGCGTCCGACCTCCCGGCCGTCACGAAGGACCGAACATGATCTCCGCCAGGAAGCGGCTCGCCCGCACCCTCCTCGCCACCTCTGCCGCGGCAGCGGTGACGGTCGGCTCCCTCGCCGGTGCGCACGCCCTGGCCGAACCGGAGAGTGCGCCCGCTGCCCCGGGCGGTCAGACCGCCGGGTCGGTGTACGCGAACCGCGTCGTCGACACCGCACGCCTCATGTCGGGGGCCGCCAGCGGTCAGCAGTTCAGCTACTGGTCCCAGGGATCCGATGAACGTCTGCACCTGACCACCGCGGTGCTGCTGGAACCGAAGGGCACCACGCCCGCCGCGGGGTGGCCGGTGGTCGTGTGGGCGCACGGATCCAGCGGGTGGAGTGCGTCGTGCGCGCCCACCGCGAGGGCCGACGCCGACGACCGCGCCGCCGTCAACCGGCTGCTGAACCACGGCTACGCGGTCATCGCCCCCGACTACGCCGCCGTCGGCGCTCCGGGCTCACCGCAGTACTCCGACGTCGAGGCCACCGCCCACAACCTGGTCGACGCGGTCCGCGCCGCGGCCGACATCGGGCGGTCCGACCTCTCGCCGAAGTGGTCGGTGGTCGGCCAGGCGCAGGGAGCGGCTGCCGCCGTGTCCCTCGCACGCAACGCCACTCGGTGGCAGACCGGCAAGCTCGACTTCCGCGGCGGCACCGCCACCAGCATCCCGGCCGGGTACGGCGACCTCGTCGCAGGCCTGAGTCCGTCGTCGACCGCGGTCCCGACCGCCGTCGTCGCCGACGTCCTCTACACCCTGGCCTCCCAGGACGCCGCCGAGCTGGAGCCGATCCTGTCCAAGCGCGGCGCCGCCCTCGTCGAGCAGGCGCAATCCCTGTGCACCGAGGCCCTGATCAAGGAGATCGGCGGCACCCAGCTCTCCGACCTGGTGAGCAAGCCGCTCGCCTCCAATGCGAAGCTCGCCGCCTCGCTGCGCAAGTCGCTCGCGATCCCGACCCTCGGATTCAACCGACCGATCCTGATGAGCCAGCGCCTGGTCGACAACACCGTCGTCGTCCCGAACTCGCTGCGCTACATCACCGAAGCGCAGTTCGCGAGCAACAAGGTCAAGATGAGCACCTACCTCACCGGAGACGAGAAGGACGGTGAACGCCAGGAACAGGCCGCCGTCGACGCCTTCGTGAAGGGGCTGTTCTAGAAAGTCCGCGACCGTCTGCTCTTTTCGTCGGACTGATTCCCGCGAAAAGAGCCGACGTTCCACGGTGTCGGGCAGCGGTGGACCGCTACCCCATCTCCTCGAGCTCCATGCCCTTGGTCTCGGGGACGCGACCGCGGACATAGACGAACGAGATGGCCGCGCACAGGGCGAAGAAGCCGTACACGACGGCCGGCCCCACCGCACCCATCGCTGCGGGGAACAGCAGCGAGATGATGAAGTTCGAGATCCAGTTGACCGCGGTGCACAGGCCCAGGGCGACAGCGCGGAACCGGTTCGGGAACATCTCGCCGAGCATCACCCACATCACCGGTCCCCAGCTGGCGGCGAACGCGATGACGAACAGGTTGGCGCCGATCAACGCGAGCACGCCCCACGACGACGGCAACCGGGAGACGGTCTCGCCGTCGGCGTCGAGCGTCTCGTACACCTGGGTGAACGCGATGGCGGCCATCAGGAGGCCGATGAACATGCCGACCGAGCCGACCAGCAGCAGCGCGCGACGGCCGACGCGGTCGACGAAGCCGATCGCCACGAAGGTCATCAGCACGTTGATGACGGCGGTGATCACCGAAGTCACGAACGATGCGGACTCCGAGAAGCCGACCGACTGCCACAGGGTCGTCGAGTAGTAGAAGATCGCGTTGATGCCGACGAACTGCTGGAACACCGCCAGCCAGATGCCGACCCAGATCAAGGGGTGCAGGCCGAAGCTGGGACCGGTGATGTCGCGGAGCGACGCCGCGGCCTCCCGTTTGACGGTGCCGCGGATCTGCGCGACCCGATCGTCGGGGTCGGCCTCCCCCGAGACGTTCGCCAGAATGCGCGCCGCCTCGGCGTCGCGGCCGCGCGCCACCAGATAGCGGGGCGACTCGGGGATCGTCAACGAGAGCACGCCGTAGACCACCGCGGGGACGACGCCGACGATGAACATCCACCGCCACGCCTCCATGCCCGCCCACAACGTGTTGGCGGCCGATCCCGCGCTGTCGGCGAGGACCGCGTCGGACAGGAGGGCCGCGAAGATGCCGAGGGTGATCGCCAACTGCTGCATGGAGCCGAGGGCACCGCGGAACTTGGCGGGCGCGATCTCGGCGATGTACGCAGGTGCGATCACCGAGGCGATGCCGATGCCGAGACCGCCGATGATGCGCCAGAGCATCAGATCCCAGACGGTCTGGGTGAGGCCGGCGCCGATCGACGACGCCACGAACAGGACCGAACCCAGGAGCATGACGCGTTTGCGCCCCCAGCGGTCCGCGAGGCGGCCGGCGAACCACGCGCCGAGCGCACAGCCGAGCAGAGCGATCGCGACCGCGAACCCGGTCACCAGGTCCGACAGCGCGAACTCGCCCTGAATGGCGTCGACCGCGCCGTTGACGACAGAGCTGTCGAACCCGAACAGGAAGCCGCCGACCGCTGCCGCGGTGGAGACGCCGAGAACACGGACGATCGGGACGTCGGCATGACCGGCGTGCTGGTCGCTCATGCCGTCGCCGACCCGCGGCACGTGGTGTACTGCGGATTCACCATCGGTACAAAGGCGAGCGCCCCGATCTTCTGGTGGATCGTGAAGCTGACGGCCCCGTGACCGGGGTGGATCACGGCATCCCAGTTCGCGCTGTGCGCCCGCGTCGGCACGCGGACGACACCCGATCGCCCGGTGGTGCGGTTGGTCCAGCGGACGGTGGTCAGCGTGGTCAACTCCAGGATCGGTCCGCTGCCGCCCGGGTTGTTGGCCGAGAGCGCGATCGCCGGGCCGGGCAGGCCGTCGGAGGGGAAGGGCACGTCGGTGAAGACGTCGACGAAGATCCGCAGCGGTCCGGCAGGCCAGGGACTCGGGCTGTCGCACCGGATGGTCTTGACGTACTTCGCGCCGTACGGCGCGGCGGCCGCGGGTGCGGCGGTCGCCAGTCCCCCGGCGAGCGTCGCCGATGCTGCGATCACCGCCGCCGCGGCGCGCCGTCGCCCCCGATGCGCCCTGTGTTGCCCGGTTCTCATTCGCTTCCACGGACTACTCATGGGTCAGAGTCTGCCAGCACTACCATGGCGGTCATGGGAAAACTCCAGATCGCCCAGGACCCTGTCGCCGACGAACTCCTCTCCACCGACGCCTTCGCCCTCACCGCTGGAATGTTGCTCGATCAACAGTTCCCGATGGAGCGAGCGTTCGCCGGCCCGGCCAAGATTCTCGACCGCTTCGGCACCCTCGACCCGGTCGCCATCGCGGACGCCGACCCGGAGGCCTTCGCGGACCTCTGCGCCACTCCGCCGGCCGTCCACCGCTATGGGCGGTCGATGGCCGGACGCATCCAGGAACTCGCCCGAATGGTCGTCGACGAGTACGACGGCGACACCGCGAGCATCTGGACGACGGCCCGCACCGGTGAGGAATTGTTCGCCCGAGTCCGTGCGCTCCCCGGTTTCGGGGAGCAGAAGGCCAAGATCTTCGTCGCCCTGCTGGCGAAGCAATTGGGCGTGAAACCGCGCGGATGGACCAAGGTGACGGGAGATTACGGTCGCAAAGGCTATCGCTCCGTGGCTGATGTCACCGATTCTGACTCGCTTCAGCGTGTTCGCGACTTCAAGAAGGCCGCGAAGGCGGCTGCTAAGAAGTAACTGCCGCTACAATCTTCACTCATGAATAACGGCGTGAAAGAAGTGCGGACAGCGGTCAAGCTGCCGCTGCGAATCGGCTTTGCGGCCGCGGGGATCGCGCTGTCGACCGTCGAGTCGGTCGTGAACGTCGCGCGACTCACCACGGAGAGCGTGGAGAGCGAAGTCAATTCGATGCTCGGCATCCACGACGGCAGCGAGGTCGCCACCGTCCGAGCGCCGCTCACGATCCTGAGCCAGGTCGCCGATCTGCTGAGCCCCGACCGCCCGTTCGGTCGCATCCTGGCCAACGGCGGCCCGCTCGACCGGCTGATCCAGCCGGGCGGTGTCATCGACCGACTCACCGCTCCCGACGGCCTCTTGGAGAAGCTGACCGAGCGCGGCGGCCTCCTCGACCAGATGACCGACGAGAACGGGATCCTGATGCGGGTCGCCTCCAAGGACGGCCCGCTGGACCGCCTGACCCGTCCGGGCGGCGTCGTCGACCAGTTCACGGAGAACGAGGGCATCCTGGAGCGCCTCACCTCCGAGGGCGGTGTGGTCGACAAGCTGACCGCGCCCAACGGTGTGCTCGAGAAGTTGTCGCAGCCCGGCGGCGTTCTGGACCGTGCGGCGAGCGACGAAGGTCTCCTCGATCAGCTGCTCGGTGCCGACGGTGCACTCGAGAAGCTCATCGGCGACGGCGGCCCGCTCGACAAGTTCACCGAACTGTCGGAGACGCTCGCCTCGCTGCCGCCGAACCTGGCCGCGATGCAGGAGACCGTGGACCACCTCAACGAGGTCGTCGAACTCCTCAACGCGTCGGTCGCCCCAATCGGCGGCCTGGCCGACCGTCTGCCCAAGCGCCTGACGCGCGCGGGCAACGGCTACGGCACCTCCGCCGCCGCTCCCCGACCGCAGCTGCCGGGTGACACCAGCGACGCCGCCAGCCGGTACCCGGGTCGGCAGTAGCAATCACTCCATTGTCACGCGGGCTGGAAGTCGCCGACTTCCAGCCCGCGTGACAGTGGTCTCGACGGACGGCCTCGGCTATCGCCTCGGACGTCCGCTCGACCTGTCGCTCCGCTCCATCACTGGCGATAGGTCGCCAGGAACTTGCCGATCCGCCCGATGATCGCTTCGAGCTCGTCGGCGTGCGGGAGCGTGACGATCCGGAAGTGGTCGGGCTCGGGCCAGTTGAATCCGGTGCCCTGCACGATGTGCAGCTTCTCCTGCAGGAGCAGGTCGAGGACGAACTTCTCGTCGTCGTGGATGTCGTAGACGTTCCGGTCGATCTTCGGGAAGACGTAGAGCGCGCCCCTGGGTCGGACGCAGCTGATGCCGGGGATGGCGTTGAGGGCGTCGGCGGCGCGCTGGCTCTGCTCGAAGAGCCGACCTCCGGGCGCGGTCAGTTCGTAGATGCTCTGGCGACCGCCGATCGCCACGGCGACCGCCTGCTGCCCCGGCACGTTGGCGCAGAGCCGCAGGCCCGCCAGCATCGTCAGACCCTCGATGTAGTTCTGGGCGTCGGCGGTCGGACCGGTCAGGACCATCCAGCCCGAACGCAGCCCCGCACCGCGGTAGACCTTCGACAGGCCGGAGAACGTGACGCACAGGACGTCGTCGGCCAGCGCGGCGGTGGAGGTGTGCTGGGCGTCGCCGTAGAGGATCTTGTCGTAGATCTCATCGGAGAAGACCACGAGGGAGTGTCGGCGCGCCAACTCCAGAACGGCTTCGAGCAGCTCGTTCGAGTACACGGCTCCCGTCGGATTGTTCGGGTTGATCAGCACGATCGCCCGCGTGCGGTCGGTGATCTTCGCGGCCATGTCGTCGAGGTCGGGGAACCAGTCGGCCTGCTCGTCGCACCGATAGTGCACGGCACGACCGCCGTTGAGCGCGGTCGCCGCCGTCCACAGCGGGAAGTCGGGCGCCGGGACCAGCACCTCGTCGCCGTTCTCCAGGAGCGCGGTCATCGCCATCATGATCAGCTCGGAGACACCGTTGCCGAGGAAGACGTTGTCGACGTCGACGTTCGCAACGCCGCGTGTCTGGTAGTACTGCGCCACCGCGCGCCGCGAATGCAACAGGCCCTTGGAGTTCGAGTAGCCGGTGGACTGCGGCAGGGTCCGCACCATGTCCGAGAGGATCTCCTGCGGCGCCTCGAGGCCGAACTCCAGTGGGTTGCCGGTGTTCAGCTTGACGACGTGATGGCCCTCTGCCTCCAGGCGTGCGGCGTGCTCGGCGACGGGTCCGCGGATCTCGTATGAGACACCGGAGAGTTTGCTCGACTGCGTGAGCTGCATTGGCATGTTCCTTCCGAAGACACTCGCCGCGGCTGTCGCTTGGGCGTTCCAAGTGACTGCTTGGTTATTCCAAGTATGCCGCTACGATGTAGAGCATGCCACAGCGGAGTTATCAGCACTACTGCGTTATCGGACGCGCCCTCGACGTGATCGGCGATCGGTGGACGCTGCTGGTGGTGCGTGAGTTGTGCGGCGGCTCACGGCGGTACAGCGATCTGTTCGCCGACCTGCCCGGCATCAGCACCGACATGCTCGCATCCCGGCTGCGAGGCCTGGAGGAGGACGGCCTGGTGACCAAGCAGCGCGTCGGGCCGCGCGCGAGCGCTTCGGTGTACGCACTGACCGACGACGGCGAGGCCCTCCGCCCCGTGCTGACCGCGCTCGCCGTCTGGGGTGGTCGCCGCCTCGGCGAGCGGTCGGAGAAGGACGCGATCCGTGCGCACTGGATGGCCTTCCCACTCGGGCCCGCGATCGCCGAGGTGATCGGGACCGGGACGGTGGACGTCGTCATCGACGGTGCCGCCCCCTTCCACGTCGACGTCCGCGATGGAGTCGCCGAACATCACGACGGTGGAGCCGATCGACCCGACGCCGAACTGCATCTCACTCTGGAGACGGCGGTCGCGATCGTCCGCGGTGAGCGGGCACTGACCGACGCCGATCTCAGCCGGCCCTGACCACCGCACCGCGACTGCGGTCGACGACGCGGCCGTCGAGCATCGACAGCACATCATCGGCACCGGCGAGGGCACGCGGATCGTGGGTGACGAGAAGAGCCGCCACGTCCCGTTCACGGACCAGCCGGGTGAGCAGGGCCATCGTCTCCGCGGCCCGATGCGAGTCGAGCGCCGAGGTCGGCTCGTCGGCGAGGAGTACCGCGGGATCACCGATGAGCGCACGCGCGATGTTGACGCGCTGGCGCATGCCGCCCGACAGTTGGTGCGGTCGACGGTCCATCGCGTCGGCCAACCCGACCTCCGCCAGCAGTTCTCGAGCGTGGGAGCGCGCCGACGCCGGACGTCCGCCGGCGATGTGCACCGGCAGCAGGACCTGCTCGAGCGCCGTCAGGCTGGGCAGCAGGTTGTCGTGCTGGAACACGAACCCCACCCGCGTGCGACGAACCGCAGCCCGCTCCTCTTCGGTCAGGTCCGTGACGTCGATCCCGTCCACCTCCACCCGACCGCTGTCGGGAGCGATGAGGGTTCCCGCGACGGACAGGACACTCGACTTGCCGCACCCGGATGGACCGGTGAGGCCGACCAGCCGACCGCGGGGAACCGCGGCCGACACTCCGTCGACGGCGGTGATGCGGGCGCCGTCGCCGTCCGGATATGTGAGCACAACGTCGGTCAGTTCCAGAGACATGCGAGTCCTATCTGTTGAGGGCCGTCAGGGGATCCACCCGGACGAGCGGTCGGAGCGCGACGCCCGCGCCGGCCAGGCCGAGCACGGCGATCGCCGAGACGAGCACAGCGGTGGTGGTCGGGGCCAGCGCGATCGGGACGCGCGACGATGCGAGCCAGGCGCCGAGACCGCCCACGATCAGACCGACCGCGAGACCGGCGGCCAGCACGACGACGGCCTGTCCGAGCCCGTCACGCAGCAGGTAGCGGCGGCCCGCGCCCATCGCCCGGACCACGGCCAGCGACCGCACGCGATGCCCGGTCCAGACCGCGAAGAAGCCGCCGACGACGACCGCGGAGATGCCGACCAGCAGGACCTGGATCAACAGCAGCGACGAATGCTCCGACTGGTAGCCGGGGACCAGCGACGGCAGGTCGGCATGCGCCGTCAGGACGGTGCCGGGAACGTCACGATCGGTGAGCAGCGCCGACGCCGCGTCGCGGCCGGTGGCTCGCTGCCACACCGACAGCGGCATGCGCACCACCGGGGTGTGCGCGTACTTCCCGACGTCGGCGATCGCATCGACTCGGATCTGTTCGGTGCCGACGGTGACCGTCGATCCGACGGACAGTCCCAGGGTCGCGGCCGTCTCCGGATCGACGGTCACCGCGGTGACGTCGGAGAAGCCGAACGCCGACACCGTCGCGGCCCGCGCCCCTTCGGTGACGCGCGTCGTAGCGATGCCGAGCGACGGCACTCCGGGGACCGGGTCGACGCGGCTGTCGGTCAGCGACGACGCCGACCCGTCCGCCGCGGTCTGGGTCCGCACGTCGCCGGGCAGTGCACGCACCGCCGACGTCGATTCGGCGTCCAGGCCCGCGGCGAGCGCAGACAGCATCACCACCATCAGGGTCAGCAGTGCGATCACTCCGGTGATCAGCACGAACCTCCCCTCGGCGTCGCGGATCTCGCGCCAACCGATGTACACGGTGTCTCCCTTGTTCGAGGTCTCCTCCACCCTCGCGCGGACAGGGGCGGTCCGGCATCGACTGCACGGACCGTCTTTCCCTCCATCGAAAGGTGCACTCGCGCTGCCGCACCGCGCGCGGCGGCGATACTGGACGGGTGACACACGACCGCGCCACCGACCGCAACGCCGAATGGGGCGGGCACGTGCTGTTCGCGATCCTGCTCGCGGTCGGAGTCGTGAAGTCGTCCACCGAACCGCACGCGGTGGTGTCGCTGATCGGCGCCGCACTGGTCGCCGGGTGGTACCTGGTCGGCGCGGTGGCGTCCGCCCGCGGGCACCGCGATCGTGCAGGTCTGTGGGTCCTGGTCTTGACCGCGGGCTGGGCCGGCCTGGTCGCCGTGTCCGACGACTACGTGTGGCTCGCCTTCGTGCTGGCCATCCTCTGCTGGCGTTTCCTCCGCCGCCCGCCGGCGGTCGTCGCAGCCGTGACCATCACCGTCGTCTCGGTGGTCGGTGTCTGGGCGACCGAGGGCTTCACCGTCGGCGGCGTGATCGGGCCGACGATCGGCATCGCGACCGCGGTCGCCGTCACCGAGGCGTTCGAACGGATCACGCGCACGGTCGAGGAACGGGACCGCCTTCTCGACGAACTGGTTCAGACGCGCGACGAACTCGCCGAACGAGAACGCGAGGCAGGCGTCCTCGCCGAGCGAGACCGGCTCGGCGGCGAGATCCACGACGGCGTCGGCCAGTACCTGACGAGCATCATCATGCTGCTGCGCGCCGACCAACCCGACGCCGCGCTGACCGCCGCGCAGGCCGCGCTCAGCGAGTCCCGCCGATTCTTGAAGGGCATCGACGCACCGGTGCCCGCGGACGGGGTGTCGGCAGCGCTCGCCCGGCAGACCGTCGCATCGTCGGCCGAGGGCCTGCCGACGGCCTTCGCCGAGCACGGCGCTCGGATCGATCTGCCGGACGACGTGCAACTCGCACTGCTCCGGATCACGCAGGAGGCGCTCCTCAACGCGCGCCGCCACGCGGCCGCGTCCACTGCCACCGTGACTCTCACGCACCTGCCGGGCGAAGTCCATCTGGACGTGGTCGACGACGGCATCGGGATCCCGGCGGACCGCGCCGGTTCGGGGTTCGGTCTGCGCTCGATGCGGTCCCGGGTCGCGCAGTGTCGCGGCGAATTCACCGTCGACGCCACACCGGGCGGCGGAACCACGATCCACGCCCGACTGCCCGTGGGAGGTCGGCGGTGATCGACGTGCTGATCGTCGACGATCATCCGGTGGTCCGGGCCGGACTCCGCGCCGTCCTGGGTGCCACCGAGGACATCACCGTGGTCGCCGAAGCGGGCTCCGCCGCCGAGGCCGTCGACATCGCGACGGGTTCGGCTCTGGACGTGGTGCTGATGGATCTGCGGCTGCACGGCGCCGACCCGACGGCCGACGGCGTCTATGCGACCGAGGCGATCCGCGCGCTCGCCGATCCGCCGAATGTGCTGATCCTGACCACCTACCAGTCCGACGTCGACATCGTCCGAGCCGTCGACGCCGGCGCGGTCGGGTATCTCCTGAAGGACACCCCGCCCGATGTCCTGATCGCCGCGATCCGATCCGCCGCGACGGGCGAGACGGTGCTGGGCCCGGCGATCGCCGCTCGGCTGCTGTCGCGCGTCGCGGCCCCGGACACGTCGCTGACCGGGCGCGAACTGGAGATCGTCCAACAACTCGCGACCGGCGGCACCAACCGGGAGATCGCCCGGCGACTGGTGATCTCGGAAGCCACCGTGAAGTCCCACCTCGTGCACATCTTCGACAAGCTCGGCGTCAACAGTCGAACCAAGGTGATCGCCGCAGCCAGGGAGCGCGGGCTGATCGACTGAGGGCGCGTCACCCCAACGCGACGGCGATCGCCGCGGCGTAGTCGTCGATCGTCGCCGCGGCACCGCCGCGCGCCGCGATCGACACGGTGACCCGATCGCCGATCCCGTGGATGCCGTGGGTGAGTCCGTGCACCGGTGACAGCGCGGGAAACCCGGCGGTGAACAGAACCGGGCGACCGCTCAGCGTCAGGTCCGCGGGACCGCGGTTCACCGACGACACGACGGTGGTCCCCGCGACCCGGTCCGGGAGCGGAGCCTGCTCGGCGAGGCGAACGGCGAGAGCGTCGAGGACCGCCGGTGCGAGGGCGGAGGCACGACGAGCCCTTCGTCGCGCGGGCGCGCCGTCGCGTCGGCGGGCCGCGTCGATCTGCCGCGCGATCGATTCAGCACGCACGCCGGGTTCGGCACCCGCGCTCAGGTCGATCCCGACGGTGTGGAAGTTGTTGCGCTGCCCGTCGACCGGCTCGCGCGCCATCGTGACCTCGGCGATCACCCGCCCGTCGGCCGTCGCGCCGCCGAACTGCGGGAGGACGTCGGCGAGGACGGTCAGCACCGCCGCCGTCACCGACGTGGCGAGTCTCCGCAGTCGCTCGCGCGGCACGGTGACCGTTCGCAGCACTGTCGGGCCGTCGCCGGGGAGGTTCAGGGCGGTCGGTTCGACGGCGGGCAGGCCGGACTCGGGATCGTCGTCGCGCCAGGCGGCGAGACCGATCGCGGTCGCGGCAGCCAGTCGTGGGACCGTGCTCGCCGCGCCGAGACCCGCGGCGATGATCCCCGGCAGACGCGGCGACTCCGGTCGCTTCTCCTCGGGGCCGTCGGAGAGGAGTCTGCGGGCGATGTCGGAGACCCGGCGGCCGTCGCCGAGCGCATGCGAGATCTGCAGAACCACGACCGTCGCGCGGTCGCCGGCCTCCGGCACTCCGGTCAGCGGGCCGAAGAGGTGGATGCGCCACAGGATCTCGGGTTCCCTACTGCCCGGCGTCATGAGATCGGCGACGGCGGCGAGGCAGTCGTCCCAGTGCTCGACGTGGTGCCGACGCCAGTTCCGCTCCGTGATCGGGGTGCGCGTCCAGCGCGGGAAGCCGAGGTCGCCGGGTACGCGGTCGATACCCAGATGCAGGTCGGCGACACGTTCCGGCCGCGACTGGAGCTCCGGCAGCGGATCGACGTCGTCCTCCGCCGCGTCGAAGGCGTACAGCAGGAACTGATCGTTGGCCGCGTGCAGCGATCGCCAGTACATCCCCGCGTCGGGCTGACTCAGGGCAACCACGCGACCTCCTTGCCATCGACCGATGGCAACGTGGGCATAATGCGTTTCATGACCCGCACGCCGATTCCCGGTCTCGCCGATCTCGATCCCGCCACGCCCGTCATCGTAGGCGTCGGCCAATCCTCCGAGCGCATCGACGACCCGGACTACGCGGCCCTGGGCGAAGCCGATCTCGCCGCCCGAGCGGTCACCGCCGCCCTCACCGACGCCGGAGTCGACGTCGCCGCGCTGGCCGCGACCATCGACACCGCGGTGGCCGTCCGGTCGTTCGAGAAGTCGAGCCCGGCGTCGCACTCCCCGTTCGGCCGGCCCGACAACATGCCGCGCGCCGTCGCCCGCCGGACCGGCATGGATCCGCGGCGGGCCGTCGAAGAGGTGACCGGCGGTCAGAGTCCGCAGCACCTGGTGAACGAGTTCGCCGCGACGATCGCTGCCGGTGCCGCCGACGCGGTGGTGCTGTTCGGCGCCGAGGTGATGTCGACCGTCCGGAACGCGCAGAAGTCCGGTGTCGCCCTCGACTTCACCGAGACCGTCGGCGGCCAGTTGGAGGATCGCGGCTACTCGATCGGCGGGTTGACCTCCGTCGACGAGGTGAAGCACGGCGTCGTCATCCCGATCTCGCAGTACTCGCTGATCGAGAACGCCCGACGCGGTCGGCTCGGCGCCTCGGCGCACGAGTACGCGCTGTCGATGGGTGCGTGGTTCGCGCCGTTCACCGAGGTCGCAGCGAAGAACCCGCATTCGGCCACCGACACCGTCTTCAGCGCCGAGGAGCTCGTGACCGTCTCCGAACGCAACCGCCGGGTGTCAGTGCCGTACACGCGGCGACTCATCGCGCGCGACCACGTCAATCAGGCCGCGGCGGTCGTGCTGATGTCGGTCGGCGCGGCGCGTGCCGCCGGAGTTCCGGAGGACCGCTGGGTCTTTCTGCACGGTCACGCCGACCTGCACGAGGGTCCGCTGCTGACCCGCCCGGACATCTCGCGGGCGCCGGCGTCGGCCGCTGCGGTCCGCGAGGCGCTGCGGATGGCCCGCGTCGAGCTCGATCGGGTCGCCGCGTTCGACTTCTACTCCTGTTTCCCGGTCGCCGTCTCCCACGTGTGCGAGGAGCTCGGCTTGGCGCCCGACGATCCGCGCGGCCTCACCGCGACCGGCGGGCTCCCCTACTTCGGCGGGCCGGGCAACGACTACTCGATGCACGGGATCTCCGAGATCGTCGACCGCGCACGCCGCACGCCGGGGTCGTTCGGATTGGTCGGCGCCAACGGCGGCATCCTCAGCAAGTACTCGGTCGGCGTGTACTCCACCGCGCCCACCGAGTGGCGCCCGTCGACGTCCGCGGGACTGCAGCGCGAGCTCGACGCGGTCCCGTCCGTGCCCGTCACCCACTACCCCGACGGCGCAGGCGTCATCGAGACCTTCGTCGTCGTCGATCCGGACGGCGCGCGGCCGGGCGGCATCGTCGTCGGACGCCTGCCCGACGAGTCGCGCTTCGTCGCCGCGGTCGACGACCCCGACCTCCTCGCCCTGCTGAGCGGCGACGGCGATCCGTTCGGCACCACCGTCTACGTTCGTCCGTCGGCGACGCGGAATCACGTCGCGCTGACCCGCACAACCCTCGACGAACGGCATCCGGTCCCGGCGGTCGGATTCGCCGACGAGTATCAGCACCTCACCGTGCGCCGCGACGGCCACGTCCTCGAGGTGACGATCGACCGGCCCGACGCCCGCAATGCGTTGACTGCGGTCACCAACGCGGAACTCGACGCGGTGTTCGACGCGTACTTCGCCGACGACGACCTGTGGGTCGCGATCTTGACCGGTGCCGGCGACCAGGCCTTCTCGGCAGGCAACGACCTCTCCGCGAATCCCACCGCCGATGCTCTCGCCGTGCCCGCCAACGGTTTCGGCGGCCTCACATCGCGGCGGGAACTGCCGAAGCCGATCATCGCCGCCGTCAACGGCTACGCGCTCGGCGGCGGCCTCGAAGTAGCGCTGGCATGCCACGTGGTGGTCGCCGACGAAAGCGCATCGTTCGGGCTGCCCGAGGTGAAGGTCGGACTGGTGGCCGCCGCCGGCGGCCTCGTGCGACTGCCCCGCGTCCTGCCCGCCGCTCTCGCCCGCGACATGATCCTGACCGGTCGACGGCTCGACGCCGCCGAGGCGCGCACCCACGGCCTCGTCTCCCGCGTCGTGCCGCGGGGGCAGGTGATGCAGGCTGCGCGCACCGTGGCGCAGGAGATCCTGGCCGCGTCGCCCGTCGCCGTCCGCGCATCGATCGCGGCAATGGCCACCGCGCAGGACCAACCGGACACCGTCCAGTCCGTCCTCGACAGCGCCTCCGTCCTCGACACCGTCCTGGTCTCCGAAGACTTCCGCGAGGGCGTCGCCGCGTTCGTCGAGAAGCGCGCCCCGGAGTGGGAGGGACACTGACCCTTTCGACGCGGATCCGCGTAGTTCGCCGTCAGAAGCTTGGTTTAGAACCCAGCTTCTGACGGTGAGTTACGCGGATGCCTACCCGAAGATCGCGCGGGACCCGGCGTAGTACTCCAGCGGGACGGTCTTGGTGTGGCCGACGGCCTCGGAGAAGGGGACGCGGACGATGTCGGTGCCGCGGAGGGCCACCATCTTGCCCCACTCACGGTCGGCGACCAGGTCGCTGACTGCCTGGCCGAAGCGGGTGCCGAGCACCCGGTCCCAAGCGCTGGGGACGCCGCCGCGCTGGATGTGGCCGAGGACCGTCGCGCGGGTCTCGATCCCGGTGTGCTCCTCGATGAGCGGGGCCAGGATCTCCGCGATGCCGCCCAGGCGCGGGCGGTTGAAGCCGTCCATCCCCTTGTGCGAGTGAGCCTCGTCCATGTCGGGGAACTTGAAGCCCTCCGCCACGACGACCATCGGCGAACGACCACGGTCGCGGACACTGGTGACCCACTCGCAGATCTGCTCCAGCGACTCGGGCTGCTCCGGGATCAGGATGGCGTGGGCGCCCGCGGCGACGCCGGCGTACATGGCGATCCAGCCGGCGTGCCTGCCCATCACCTCCAGGACCATGCAGCGCTTGTGCGAGTTGCCGGTGGTGCGGAGCCGGTCGACGGCCTCGGTCGCGATCTCGACGGCGGTGTTGAAACCGAAGGTGTAGTCGGTGGCCTTCAAGTCGTTGTCGATGGTCTTGGGGACGCCGACCACCGGGATGCCGTCCTCCAGGAGACGGTTCGCGGCGGCCATCGTGCCATCGCCGCCGATGGCGATCACGCCGTCGATCCCGAGCCGTTCCAAGGCGACCTTGATGTTGTCGGCGCCGCCGTCGGGTTCCACGTAGGGGCCGAACCGGCTGGTGCCCAGAATGGTGCCGCCCTGCTGGGAGATGCCGCGGACCACGCTGCGGTCCAGGTCCATCGCGTCGCCGTAGACCAGCCCTTTGAACCCGTCGCGGAACCCCACGTACTCATGGTCGTGGACCGAGGTGCCCTGCAGGACTGTCCCGCGGATCACCGCGTTGAGTCCGGGGCAGTCTCCGCCGGAGGTCAGAATGCCGAAACGAGCCATGGAAGTGCGAGCCTTTCGCGAAGGAGGACGGCGTGTACCGAGTCAATGACAACACGATCCGCCCCGGCACGTACTACTTCAGGCCGTTCTCGTACGCGAAGACGACGGCCTGCGCGCGATCGCGCAAGCCGAGCTTGGTGAGCATGTTGCTGACGTGCGTCTTGACCGTCTGCTCGGACACGAACAGCTCCTGCGCGATCTCCGCGTTCGACTTGCCGTCGGCCACGGTCGACAGCACCTCCAGTTCACGCGGGGTCAGCACCGCGGCGGCCGACGTGGTGGGTCGCGCCGACCGCGAGGTCACCTGCTCGATCAGCCGCTTCGTCACCGACGGCGCCAGCAGCGCGTCGCCGCGGGCGACGACCCGCACGGCACGGACCAGTTCATCGGCGGGCGCGTCCTTCAGCAGGAAGCCCGACGCGCCGATCCGCAGGGCGGAGTACACGTAGTCGTCGATGTCGAAGGTCGTCAGCATCAGCACCTTGGTCGGCAGACCCGACGAGACGATCTGCTCGGCGGCCCACAGGCCGTCGCGCCGCGGCATCCGAACGTCCATCAGGACGACGTCGGGCCGCAGGCGTTTCACCTCGTCGACGGCGACGATTCCGTCCTCCGCGTCACCGAGCACCGAGATGTCGTCGGCAGCGTTCAGGAGGGCGGCGAACCCGGCGCGGACCATCGCCTGGTCGTCGGCGATCAGCACGGTTGTCGGCACCGGCTCAGCC
The DNA here is from genome assembly GCF_001305675.1 of Gordonia phthalatica. Lineage (NCBI taxonomy): Bacteria > Bacillati > Actinomycetota > Actinomycetes > Mycobacteriales > Gordoniaceae > Gordonia > Gordonia phthalatica. The sequence goes on along the minus strand of NZ_CP011853.1, from coordinate 1,231,788 downwards.
TAGCCCGACGGGCAGCTCCGCGCGGACGGCGAAGCCGCCGTCGGCCGTCGGCTCGGCGACGAGCGTCCCGCCGACGGCTCGTGCCCGCTCGGTCATTCCGACGATGCCGTGACCGCCGCCGCGGTGGTCCCCGACCGGTTCGGTCGCGGCACCGTTGTCGATCGTCACCTGGAGGGTCTGCGCCGGGTCGACGACGAGCCGAGCGGTCACGGTGGAGCCGGGGGCATGCCGGGTCGCGTTGGTGACCGACTCCTGCACGATGCGGTAGGCGACGGCGCCGACGGTCTCCGCGACGGCGGCGTGCTCGACGGCGTCGTCGAGGGTCACGTGGACGCCGACGGCGCGGACGCCGTCGATCAGTTCGGGCAGGTCGTCGAGGCCCTGCACCGGCCGGAGGGCGGCGGGCTCGCCGTCGTGCGGGCGCAGAACGCCGAGCAGCTGTCGCACCTCGTCGAGCGATTGGCGCGCGGCGTCGGCGATGCCGTCGAACTCGGTGCGCGCGCCGGGGCCGATCTCCTCGGCGGGTTCGGCGGCGGCGAGACGGTACGGCGCGGTCTGCGCCATCACGACGATCATCGACATGCGGTGGGCGACGATGTCGTGCAGGTCGCGGGCGATCCTCGACCGTTCGGCGAGCACCGCCTCTCGGGCGCGGAGGACCTCGGTCTGTTCGGTCTGCTCGGCGATCTCACGACGCGAGCTGGCCCGGTAGCGGAGGAAGGCGATGCTGATGGTCGCAACGGCGAGGGCGAAACACCAGCCGATCACGGCCTCGAGGTCCAGCCCGATGACGAAGAGGCCGGCCGTCGCGACGGCCACCACCGGCAGTCGGTTCAGCGGCTGCGTGCACAGGGCCGCGACCGTCATCACCAGCACCGCCAGGAACAGGGGAACCGGCATCGGCATCGGGCCGTCGTTCGGGATCAGCGACGCCACCGCTGCCGTGATGATGGTCAGCGCCCACCCCGCGCGCACCGGCGCCTCACCGAAGAAGACGACGGCGATGCCGCCGCAGCCGACGATCGCGAATGCCGGCAGCAGGTAGGCGGGGATCGACGTCGTCTCGCCGAGGACGGGCCAGGTCACGGCGATCATGGTGATCGCGGCGACCGCCGCCACCCAGTTCCGGGCCTGCGACAGGTACCGGTTCAGGGTCGGGTCGGGGACGCGCGCGATCCACGCCCGGTACGGCAGCACGGCCAGTTGTCGAAATCTCACGACTCGACCCTAGGTCTGGACGATGCGCGATCGCCTCCCCCGTGAGAGGGAGATCCGCGTCGTTCCCGGCGGTGAGACCACCCGGCGGGCTCCCTCTCCGGACCTGCAGCGGAACGGTCAGTTCGACCGATCCGAGCGGGCACTCCCCGTTCATAGCGTTGCTGTCATGATCCGAAAAGCATCGCTCACCAGCTGGTTCATCCGCATCGGCGTCGGTCTGGCCATCGCCGTCGGCATCCTCGGACTGCTGCCGATCACGGCCGCGCTCGCCTCCGCGTCGCGTCCGACCACACCTCCCGTCGGGGCGACGGCGGCCGAACGCACCATCGCCGCACTGGTCGGCGAGCATCCGCGCGACGCCCTCACCGCGCTGCCCGCCGACTTCGAAGCCCGCTTCGGCTACCGGCCAGTGGTCGTCGACGGTCGACCGCTGAATCCGCGCGGTGACTGCTCGTCCCCGGTGCCGCTTCCCGACCGATTCACCGATGCGTGCCGCGCGCACGATCTCGGCTACGACCTCCTGCGCTACGCCGCCGCCGTCGGCCGGCCTGCAGGCTCCTGGGCACGGACCGCTCTCGACGCCCGGCTGATCGACGACATGCACGCGGTGTGCGACGACCTCGTGTGCGACGCAGCTGCCGAGGCCGCCCGGGTCGGCCTCGCGATGAACACCTGGCGACAGCGCTCCGGGCCGCCCGTCCGCGAGTCCGGCGCCGAGATCGCCGCCACCTATCTGACGCGGACGCTGGAATCGGCAGGTCGGAAATGAATCCTCGCGGAGTGTTGCGGGTCAGGCCCGCCGTCGCGATCGGGGCACTGGTCGGTCGGTTGCTGGCCCTCGCACCCGGAGTGATGCCGCGATCGACGCTGATCGCCGTCGCCGCGGGCGTGCTGCTGACACTGGTCGGGATGGGCGTCGGCGCCGCCGCGGGTGCCGTGCGGAATCGCCTGGTGGACGACCGTCCCGACCCGGTGACCGGCGTCTGGCTGGCCGTCGGGCTGATGGCGAGCGGTGTGGCGGTCGGAGTCGCCGCCCGCCACGAGATCGCGGTTCGTGCGGCCCTCGACGTGCCGTCCATCGGGATCGGCTGGGTGCTCGCGGTGACGACGGTGCCGATGATCGCCGCGGTGCTGGCGGTGACGATCCGACCCCGCGTGTGGGCGGCGACGGTCCTGGTCGGCGCGGTCGCACTCACAGCACTGCGAACGCCGGGCCCCGCGGACGCGGCCCGACCGGACGTGCCCGACAGTCCCGCGATGATCTACAGCCTGCTCACCGAGCCGGGGTCGGTCCAGACGCGGGCCGACCGGCTCGTCGACCGATGGGTCGATGCGGGCGGCCTCGACCGTCGCGCCGTCGTGGTCGCGGTCCCGACCGGGTCGGGGTGGGTCGACGCCGGGACCGTCGACGGAGTGCAGCGCCGCTTCGACGATTCGGTGACGGTCCTGGCGCTGCAGTACGACGACGTCGCGTCCTGGAAGGCATTCGTGTCCTCGCCCGACGCTGCCGGCGACAGTGCGATCGCCGTGCTGCGCGCCGTCGACCGTCGCCTCGACGCGGTGCCGCCGCAGCGACGTCCGCGCGTGTATCTGGTCGGCCAGAGTCTGGGTGCGGTCGGTGCCGACGCCGCGCGGGCGTGGGCGGTGCGCACGGGTGCCCACGTCGACGGCACCGTCCTCGCCGGGCCGCCGGCCGGGACTGTCGAAGCGCTCCCGAGCTGCGCGCGACGCGTCGTCCTGGCCAATCGGGACGATCCCGTCACTGCGTTCAGCGAGGCGCTGCTGTGGCGACCCGCCGATCGGACGCTGGACGCAGAGCCCACTGACGACGGCGACCGGCAGCCGTGGCTGCCGGTCGTGTCGATGATCGGGACCGTGCTCGATCTTCCGGGTGCGCTGGACGTGCCGACCGGGCACGGCCATCGCTACGGGGTGGAGCAGGGGCTGGCGATCGGTCGCCTGCCCGCGGGGTGCTAGCCGATGGGGCCGCGCGCGGCCTCGTAGGCGGCGCCGATGCGGTACAGGCGGTCGTCGCCGAACGCGGGTGCCATGATCTGCAGGCCGACGGGGAGACCGTCGTCGGACGAGAGGCCCGACGGGACCGACATCGCGGCGGTGCCTGCCAGGTTCACCGGCAGGGTGCACAGATCGAAGAGGTACATCGACAGCGGGTCGTCGACCTTCTCGCCCAGCTTGAACGGGGTGGTCGGGGTGGTCGGCGAGATCAGCACGTCGACGTCGGCGTAGGCCTTGGCGAAGTCGCGCGCGATGAGCGTGCGGACCTTCTGCGCCTGGCCGTAGAAGGCGTCGTAGGCGCCCGAGCTGAGCGCGTAGGTGCCGATCATGATGCGACGCTTGACCTCCGGGCCGAAGCCTGCGGCGCGCGTCATAGCCATGACCTCGTCGGCGCTGTGGGTGCCGTCGTCGCCGACGCGGAGGCCGTAGCGCATGGCGTCGAAGCGGGCGAGGTTACTCGACACCTCCGACGGGAGGATCAGGTAGTAGGCGCCCAGCGCGTACGAGAAGTGCGGGCAGTCCACCTCGACGATCGTCGCACCGAGGTCGGTGAGCTGCTTGCACGCCGCTTCGAAGGAGGCGACGACGCCGGGCTGGTAGCCGTCGCCCTGCAGTTGCTTGACCACACCGATGCGCACGCCGGACAGGTCGCCGGTCGCGCCGGCGCGGGCTGCGCCGACCACGTCGGGGATCGCCTGGTCGATGGAGGTGGAGTCGCGCGGGTCGTGTCCGGCGATCACCTGGTGCAGCAGTGCGGTGTCGAGGACGGTGCGACCGCAGGGGCCGCCCTGGTCCAGCGACGACGCGCAGGCGACGAGGCCGTAGCGCGAGACGGTGCCGTAGGTGGGCTTGACGCCGACCGTCGCGGTGACCGACGCGGGCTGGCGGATGGAGCCGCCGGTGTCGGTGCCGATCGCGAGGGGCGCCTGGTACGACGCGAGCGCTGCGGCGCTGCCGCCGCCCGAGCCGCCGGGGATGCGCGTGACGTCCCACGGGTTGCGGGTCACCTGGTAGGCGGAGTTCTCGGTGGAGGAGCCCATCGCGAACTCGTCCATGTTGGTCTTGCCGAGGATCGGGATGCCGGCGGCGCGCAGCTTGGCGGTGACGGTCGCATCGTACGGCGACATCCAGCCTTCGAGGATCTTGGATCCGCAGGTGGTGGGGGCGTCGGTGGTGGTGAAGACGTCCTTGAGGGCGATCGGCACACCGGCCAGCGCGGAGGGCGCCTCGCCCGCTGCGATCGCGTCGTCGGCGGCCTTGGCGGCGGCGAGCGACTCGTCGGCGCCGACGTGCAGGAACGCACCGAGCTCGCCGTCGATCTCGGCGATGCGATCCAGGTGTGCCTGGGTGACCTCGACCGACGACAGGTCGCGGGCGGCGATCTTGTCGGCGAGTTCGGCTGCGGACAGACCGGTGATGTCACCGGCGGTACGGGTGTTGCTCATGCTCACTCCTCCCCCAGGATCTGCGGAACGGCGAAGCGCTCCTGCTCGACGTGCGGCGCGCCCGACAGGGCCTGCTCGGCGGTCAGCGACGGCAGGACGACGTCTTCGCGCAGCACGTCGCGCAGCTCGGCCGGGTGCGCGGTCGGGGGCACATCGTCGGCGGCCACCTCGGAGATCTGCGCCACGTGGCTCAGGATCGCGTCGAGCTGCGACGCGTAGCGGTCGAGTTCGGCGTCATCGAGCGCCAGGCGGGACAACCGCGCCAGGTGCGCGACCTCGTCCCGGCTGATCGCCGGCTGGGAATCGGTGGACATCGTCGACCTCTCACTTACGCACTCGTCGCGGTGGTCCGCGCGAGTTCACTTCGACAGTAGGGTTCCCGACAAGGATATGCGTTTGCCTCCGACCGAGACCGGGCAGGGAGGTCGGCCGCGTCCGGTGGCCCGAGCGAGGTGCAGGACGTAGGTTGGACGCATGATCATCGTCACCACCAACGAGCTGCCCGGGTACCGGATCGAGCACGTCTTCGGAGAGGTCTTCGGTCTCACCGTCCGTTCACGGCACATCGGTTCCAACATCGGTGCCAGCTTCAAGGCGATCGCGGGCGGTGAGCTGCGCGGCATCACCGAACTGCTCCACGAGGCGCGTAACGAGGCACTCAGTCGCCTGGCCGCCGAAGCGCAGGGCAAGGGCGCGAACGCCGTCGTCGCGTTCCGTTTCGAGACCAACGAGTACGCGGGCACCGGCGGTGTCGAGGTGTGCGCGTACGGCACTGCGGTCGGTGTCCGTCCGCTCCAGCAGCAGCCGCTCTGACCCGCGGTGTCGTATCTGCTGCGAGTCCTCCTGAGTGACCGTCCCGGCAGCCTCGGCATGCTGGCCGTGCAGTTGGGTGCGATCGGTGCCGACATCCGGTCGCTCGAGGTCGTGGAACGCGCCGACGGCATGGTGATCGACGACCTGGTCGTCGACCTTCCCGCCGGTGCCCTCCCCGACACCCTCATCACCGCCGCCGAGAAGGTGAGCGGCATCCGCGTCGACTCACTGCGCCCGTTCGCCGGTGTCCTCGACACCCACCAGGAGCTGGAGCTCATCGACCTGGTCGCGGCCGGCGGCAAGGATCGGCTGCAGGTCCTCGTCGATCACGCGCCGCGTGTGCTGCGGGTGTCGTGGGCTGCGGTCCTCGCCAAGCCGGGCGCCGACGTGCTCCGTCTGTACGCGAGTTCCGGTGCGCCCGAGACGCCGCTGGTCGACGCCGACTGGCTGCCTCTGGAGAAGGTGCAGTCCTTCGACCCCGAGTCCGACTGGATTCCGCAGTCGTGGCGCGACATGGACACGCGTGTCGCCGCCGCCCCGCTCGGGGTCAACGGCAAGGCGCTGCTCCTGGGCCGCATCGGCGGCCCCGACTTCCGTCCCGCTGAGATCGCCAGACTCGGCTACCTCGCCGGAATCATCGGCACCATGGCGAAAAACAAGAAGAAGGCGTGAGCAAGCGTCGGCGGCACCCATCGCACGAACTCGCTGGAACCAGCCCGCGGGCGGGGTCGCGGTGATTTCGACCGCCGACCTCTCCGCAGGGACGAGCCGCTAGGCGAGGAGCGAGGACTGTGGAGGCGGCGAAATCACCGCGATCCCGCCCGCGAGCGGACAAGCGGCACCCCCTGTGGAGGCGGCGAAATCACCGCGACCCCGCCCGCGAGCGGACAGGCACCACACCCCTGCGGAGGCGGGGAAAAGTCGCCGACCCCACCCGCGAGCGGACACACCCCGCTATTCGGAGTCGGGATCAGACTCAGGCTCACCGACAAACCCGTTGGCAAGCAGCGCTTTGAACCCCTCCTCGTCGAGGATCGGCACACCCAGCTCCTCGGCTTTGGCGGCCTTGCTGCCGGGAGAGTCGCCGATGACGACGTAGTCCGTCTTCTTGGAGACCGACCCGGATGCCTTGCCGCCGCGGACGATGATCGCTTCTTTGGCTCCGTCGCGGGAGAAGTCGACGAGGGAGCCGGTGACGACGATGGTCTTTCCTTCGAGGGTGCGCTCGATGGATTCGTCGCGCTCGTCGGACATGGAGACGCCGGCGGCACGCCACTTGGCGACGATGTCGCGGTGCCAGTCGACGGTGAACCAGTCGTGGACGCTAGCGGCACGGGTGGGGCCGAGACCGTCGACGTCGGCGAGTTCTTCGACGGTGGCGTTGGCGATGGCGTCGAGATCACCGAAGGCGGTGGCGAGCGCGCGGGCGGGGGTGGGTCCGACGTGGCGGATCGACAGGCCGACGAGCACACGCCACAGCGGAACGTCCTTCGCCTTGTCGAGGTTCGCGAGGAAGCGTTTGCCGTTGGCGGACAGTGCCCCGGCTTTGGTGGTGTAGATGTCGGTCTTGACGAGGTCGTCGGCGGTCAGGGTGAACAGGTCGCCTTCGTCGGTGAGGACCCCGCTGCTCAGGAGTGCCTGCGCGCCTTCGTATCCGAGCGCTTCGATGTCGAAGGCGCCGCGGCCGGCGAGGTAGAACAGGCGCTCGCGGAGTTGTCCCGGGCACGACCGCTGGTTGGGGCAGCGGATGTCCTTGTCGCCTTCCCGCGCGGGGGCGAGTTCGGTGCCGCATTCGGGGCAGTCGGTGGGCATCACGAACTCGCGTTCGGTGCCGTCACGGAGTTCGACGACGGGTCCGAGGACTTCGGGGATCACTTCTCCGGCCTTGCGGATGGTGATGGTGTCGCCGATCAGGACGCCCTTGCGCTTCACCTCGAAGGCGTTGTGGAGGGTGGCGCGCGCGACGGTGGATCCGGCGACGAGCACCGGTTCCATCAGCGCCCACGGCGTCACGCGACCGGTGCGTCCGACGCCGACCATGATGTCGAGCAGCTTGGTCGTGACCTCTTCGGGCGGGTACTTGTAGGCGATCGCCCAGCGGGGGGCGCGGGAGGTGGCGCCGAGTCGTCGTTCCAGCGTGACGTCGTCGACCTTGACGACGAGGCCGTCGATCTCGTGTTCCACCGAGTGCCGGTTCTCGCCCCAGTAGTCGATGATGCCGAGGATCTCGTCGGCGGTCGTGGCCTTGCGGGTGTGCGACGACACCGGCAGTCCCCAGTCCCCGAGCGCCAGGTAGGCGTCGTGCAGGGATTCGGGCTTCCAGCCGTCGATCTTGCCCAGGCCGTGGCAGATCATCCGCAGGTGCCGTTTGGCGGTGATCTGCGGGTTCTTTTGCCGCAGTGATCCGGCCGCCGAGTTCCGGGGGTTGGCGAACGGCGCTTTGCCCTCTTCGACGAGGGAGGCGTTCAGGGCGGCGAAGTCCTCGACGCGGAAGAACACTTCGCCGCGGACCTCGAGCAGTTTCGGCACCGGGCGGACGGAGTCGTCGAGCACGTGAGGGACATCGGTGATGGTCCGGGCGTTGAGGGTGACGTCCTCGCCGGTGCGACCGTCTCCGCGGGTGACGCCGCGGACCAGCTTGCCGTTCTCGTAGACGAGTGCGAGGGCGACGCCGTCGATCTTGAGTTCGCACAGGAACTCGGTCTCGGCACCGACCTCCTCGTCGACCCTCGAGATCCAGGTGCGCATCTCGTCGTGGTCGAAGACGTTGTCGAGCGACATCATCCGTTCGAGGTGGTCGACGGACGTGAAGTCGGTCGAGAAGCCGCCGCCGACGAGTTTGGTCGGCGAGTCGGCGACCGCCAGCTCGGGGTGGGCGTCCTCGAGCGCCTGCAGCTTTCGGAGCAGGGTGTCGAACTCGCCGTCACTGATGATCGGCGCATCCTGCACGTAGTAGCGGAACTGGTGTCCGCGAACCTCTTCCGCGAGCAATGCCCACTCGCGCGCCGGATCGGCGTTCTGCTCCCCCATGGCCGCTGCTCCCGTGTCCTGTCCGTCAGCCTCACTCACCGATTCAGATTAGCGGAGACCACCGACAGAACTGCGACACGAAGAGCGTGCTCCCCACTACGCTTGGCGGGCATGCCGCACCCGATCATGTTCTCCGACGACGACCCGATCCTGGCCCGGCTGCGCACCGTCGCGCTGGCCCTGCCCGAGGCGACCGAGAAGGTGGCGCACGGCCGCCCGACGTTCCGCTGCGGAAAGATGTTCGCGATGTACGGAGGCGGCGAGAAGGGCTCCAAGGTGCGCCGAGACACGGCACTGCTCTTCATCCCAGAGGCGTCCGAACGTGAAGCCCTGGTTCAGGATCCACGCTTCTTCGTGCCCGCGTACGTCGGCGCGTACGGCTGGCTCGGCATCGATCTCGCGCTCGACGCCGACTGGGACGAGGTCGGCGAACTGCTCGACGCGAGCTTCCGACAGGTGGCTCCCAAGCGGGCGATCAAGGTGTTGGAGGCGGGCTGACCCGGCCCGCGGCGGTTTCGACACGGTCCTCCGCTTCGCTCCGGACCGGCTCAACCAGCGATGGTGGCGATAGCTCAGAAGCCCGCCCGGCGACGACTACTCAGCGGCGGCGAAGTCCGGATCGGCCGCCAGCCCCGCGGCCACCTCGGACGACAGCGTGAGCGCCCGCGTCGCCCACGACGGCGTCGCACCCGCGAGTCCGCAGGTCGGGGTGACGAGCAGGTTGTCGCGCAGGACGGCGCGCGGGAGGCCGATGCGGTCGATGAGGCCGGCGAGGTCGCGGGCCAGCGGTTCAGCGTGCAGCGGTTCAGTCGGCTCTGAGGTCGGCACCAGCCCGGCGGCGAGGACGCCGCCCCGATCGAGGAACGTGCCGAGCGGGTCGTAGTCGACGGTCGGCCGCAGGTCCGTGACGTCCAGCGACAGCGCGATCCCCGACAGCAGGTTCGTCAGGTCCCAGCGAGGACTGTTGCAGGAGTGCAGCAGGACCGGCGCGTCGACGGCGTCGATCAGCGACTGCAGCAACTCCGCGGCCTCGGGTGCCGGGATGGGACGGATCGGATCGAGGCGCGTCAGCGGGGGCACGGTCCCGTCGATCACGCGGCCCGCGTCGGGTTCGTCGAGCTGGACGACGACGTCCGCGCCGACCCGGCGTCGCACCTGCGCGACGTGCTCCCGCAGTCCTTCGGTGAGCGACGCGGTCACGTCGCGCACCGCGCCGCGGTCCTTGACGATCTTGTGGCCGCCGCGGAGTTCGACGTGGGCGGACAGGGTCAGCGGACCACAGGCCTGCACCTTCACGATGCCGCCGTGGCGGCCGCTGGTCTCCCAGTGCTCCTCGAGGGCGTCGAGGTCCCACCGGAGCCAGTCGTGTGCACGCCGGGTCGTGGTGTTCGGGTGGTCCACCAGTCGGTAGGTGCGGTGCACCATGTCGACGGGCAGCTCCACCAGGAGCGCGCCGGTGCGGCCGATCATGTCGGCCCCCACCCCGCGTGCCGGGAGTTCGGACAGGAACGGGAGGTCCACCTCGCCCGCTGCGATCCGCACGGCCTCGCGCGGATCGGTGCCGGGCATGGAACCGATGCCGGTGCCGACGCCGGTCGGCAGTCGGAGCGCAGGTCGCGTCACGCGTGCGAACCGGTGATGCGACCGCAGCCGATCACGCGATCGCCCTTGACCGCGTCCGGGACGTACAACACGGCCGCCTGGCCGCGGGCGACGCCGCGCAGCGGTTCGCGGAGGTCGATGCGCATGGTGCCGTCGTCGAGCGGAGTCGCGACCGCCTGCGCCAGCCCGCCGTGGGCTCGGACCTGCACGATGCATTCGACGGGTCCGTCGGGCGTCTCGCCGGAGGTCCACACCACGCGGTTCGCAGCGATGCTGCGGATGTCGAGATCGGTGGCCGGTCCGACGGTCACGGTGCCGGTCTCGGCGTCGATCCCGGTCACGTAGCGCGGGTGGCCGTCGGCGGCGGGCGCCTCGATGCCGAGGCCCTTGCGCTGACCGATGGTGAAGCCGTGGACGCCGTCGTGCTCGGCGAGGGTGTCGCCGGTGGTCGAGTCGACGACCGCACCGGGTCGGATGCCGATCCGCGCACCGAGGAACGCGCGGGTGTCGCCGGACGGAATGAAGCAGATGTCGTGGGAGTCGGGCTTGTTCGCGACGGCGAGGCCACGTCGTTCCGCCTCTTCGCGGATCTGCGGCTTCGGGGTGTCGCCGATCGGGAACATGGCGCGCGAGAGTTGGTCGTGGTCGAGGACTGCGAGGACGTATGACTGGTCCTTGTCGTCGTCGACCGCACGACGGAGTTCACCGTCCTTCAGGCGTGCGTAGTGGCCGGTCGCGAGGGCGTCGAAACCGAGGGCGACGGCCCGCTCGGCGAGCGCGGAGAACTTGATCTTCTCGTTGCACGACAGGCACGGGTTCGGCGTCTCCCCCGCCGCGTATGCGGCGACGAACTCGTCGATCACGTCTTCCTTGAAGCGGTCGGCGAAGTCCCACACGTAGAACGGGATGCCGAGCAGGTCGGCGGCACGCCGCGCATCGCCGGCGTCCTCTCGGGAGCAGCAGCCGCGCGACCCGGTCCGCAGGGCGCCGGGCGCGGTCGACAGCGCCAGGTGCACGCCCACGACGTCGTGGCCGGCTTCGACGGCGCGCGCCGCGGCCACCGCCGAATCGACGCCACCGCTCATCGCAGCGAGAACTCGCATCAGGACACACCTCCCGTTCGCGCACCGGCCGCGGAGAGAAGTCCCGCGGCTCGGGCGCGCTCGACGACCTCGCCGATCACTCCGGCGACGACGTCCACATCGTCATCTGTGTTCTCGGTTCCGAAGGAGAACCGGAGCGACCCGCGTGCGGTCGCTGTGTCGAAGCCCATCGCGAGCAGCACGTGGCTGGCCGCGGCCACCCCCGCATTGCACGCCGAGCCCGCCGAGCATTCGACGCCCTTGGCGTCGAGCAGCATCAGCAGCGAATCTCCCTCGCAGCCGGCGATCGACACGTGCACCACGCCGGCCAGGGCCCGCGACGGATCGATCGAGTAGGCGCCGTTCACCTGCACGCCGGGAACGGTCACCAGGACGGCGGCGAGTCGGTCGCGCAACGCACCGATGCGCGCGGTGGTCTCATCGAGGTTTGCGACGGCTGCCCGCAACGCGGCGGCCATGCCGGACGCCGCGGCCACGGACTGCGTTCCGGACCGGATGTCACGCTCGTGCCCGCCGCCGTGCAGCAGCGGCACGCACGCCACCTCGCGCCCCAGCAGGAGCGCTCCGATGCCCTGCGGTCCACCGAACTTGTGGGCGGCGACGGTCATCGCCGACAGGCCGCTCGCCGCGAAATCGACGGGCAGGTGCCCGGCCGCGGCCACCGCGTCGGAGTGGACGGGAACCCCGTACTCGGCGCCGATCCGAGCGATCTCGGCGATCTCCTGCACGGTGCCGACCTCGTTGTTGGCCCACATCACCGAGATCAGCGCCACCTCGTCGGCCCGCTCGGCGAGCAGGTCGCGCACCTTGTCGGGGGCGATGAAACCGTGGGAGTCCGACGGCAGCACCACCAGTTCGGCGTCGTGCTCGTCGGCCAGCCACTGCGCCGGGTCGAGTACCGCGTGGTGTTCGACGGACGAGATCGCGACGATGCGACGGCGCGCGTCCTCGCGTCGTCGTGCGAAGTAGATCCCCTTGACCGCGAGGTTGTCGGACTCGGTGCCACCGCCGGTGAAGATCACCTCGGAGGGCCGTGCGCCGAGGTCGCGGGCGATGGATTCTCGCGCCTCCTCCAGCAGGCGTCGCGCGGCGCGGCCCGAGCCGTGCAGCGACGAGGGGTTGCCCGGCGTGGTCCACGCGGCGGTCATCGCCGCGGCGGCTTCGGGAGCCAGCGCGGTGGAGGCGGCGTTGTCGAGGTAGACCGGCTGGCGCGGGGTGGTCGAGGGCAGAGAAGACATGACCCAACCAGGATAGACACCGCGACGGGAGTTCTCCCAGCCGAGACGACCCGGCTGTGACGACTCAGTCAGGCGACCGCCTGCTCGACCGCCGGTCGAGGCTGGACGGCCGGCGCCGGGACGCTCAGGTCGACGGCCAGTTCCTGCAGTGCCGCGACCGGTTCGGCGGGCGCGATCAACTCCTGTGCGACGGCCGCCAGGTGGCCGCGATCGCCCGCAGGCAGCTGGGGTTCGAAGACTGTGACGGTGATCGTGAGGTCACGCGACCGGACGATCCGCGACAGGGTGCTGCCGATGGTGTCTTCGCCGAGGAAGCCCGGCATCGTCGTGCGGTGTCCGTGATCGGTGTACGACAGCCGCACCGGAAGGACGGGGACGCCCGCGTCGATCGCCGCTTGGAAGAACGCCGGCTTGAAACGTCCCGACGCGGTTCCGCACCACGTGGTGCCCTCGGGGAACACCGCGACCGGCCGGCCGCGGTCCAGGATTCCGCTGACCTGATCGATCATCGGCCGGAGTCGTCGGAGGTCGCCCCGACGGTGCGGCAGCACCCCGAACGCACGGGTGATGGGACCGAAGACGCCCATCTGCAAGACCTCGCGTTTGGCGACGAACCGCGCGGGGGCCACACAGCAGAGAGCGATGATGTCGAGGAACGAGACGTGGTTGGCGACCATCAGCGCGCCGCGGACCCGTCGTGCGCCGTCGGGACGGTGGTCGTCGATGTCGAGTTCGACGCCCATGGTGCGGAGCGCGATCTTGGCGCTCCCCCGCCAGTAGCCGTGCCGCGCGACGCGCGGAAGGAGGACGGTCAGGATCCCGACCGCCAGGAGTCCGAGCCCGACGGTGCCCAGTGCCGTGACCCGCATCGTCGCCCGCAGACGCGAGACGGGTTCGACGTAGGTGTGCACGCAGTGCGGTCCGCACGGACTCGACGGGACCCAGATGCTGGCATCCATGTTCGCGCCGCCCATGCCGGTGCCTATTCGCCGCTGCCGAGACGGGTCATCGCGCCGCGGAGGCGGTCGATGTAGCGCTGGTCGCCGTTGTAGCGGTCCAGGACCGTGAGGAAGTCGCCGACGTCGAAGATCTCGTCGAAGGCGGGCTCGCCGCAGACGCGGGCGCCAAGTCGGACGTAGCCGCGGAGGAGGGCAGGCAGCCGGTTGGTGGCGGGCGGCTCCAGCTCGTCGAGGCTCAGGCCGTCGACGTGGACCTCGTGGTAGGGGTAGGCCGACCACTGCGCACGGTGCTGGTCGCGAGCCAGGTCGCGGATGCCGCGGAGCTCCCGGCCTCGGCCGATCGGCGACTCCAGCGGCACCGAGACGCAGCCCATCATGTAGCGGTAGCTGTTCTCCTCCAGGTAGCCGAGGATCGCAGCCCACAGCATCGCGGTGACCGAGCCGCTGCGGTGATCGGCGTCGACGACCGCGCGACCCATCTCGACGGTCTCGCCGCGGATCCCGCCGAGATCGTCGAGATCGAACTCGCTCGCCGAGTACCAGCCGCCTGCGGCGATCGCGCGGGGCGGAGGGAGGACCCGGGCGCAGCCGACGAGGGTGTCGGTCGGAAGGTGGCGGACCAGCATGTGCTCGCAGTACTCGTCGAACTCGTCGGCGTCACGGCCGGTGGAGGCGTCGCCGATGGAGTCGGAGTATCCGGGCTCGTTGTTGAAGACGGTGAAACGCAGTCGTTGGGCGGCGTCGATCTGGTCGGCGTGCTCGGAGACGGAGACCTCGTAGTCGCCGCCGGACAGGAGCACCCGGCGGGTCGTGGTTTTGGCGTTGCCGAAATCCATAACTGTCATGACTCGAAGTCAAGGCGGGCCGAGCGACCACGCTGACAATGCCGAGTGACATGTCCGGGCACGGTGGGTTAACTTCTCTGGAGCGTGCAACACAAAACGCCCTGCCACAGTGGTCTGTGGCAGGGCGTTCTGTGTTCGGCGGTTTGCGGTGGCTTACTGCCTACCTTGCGTGATCTCGACCGACGCCTCGGCCTTCGGCCTCGGACGTCGGCTCGATCTGTCGCTCCGCTCCATCACTTGCGCTTGTTGATCTCTTCGGTCAGCTGCGGGGCGACGTTGAAGAGGTCGCCGACGATGCCGTAGTCGCTGATCTCGAAGATCGGCGCTTCCTCGTCCTTGTTGACCGCGATGATGGTCTTCGAGGTCTGCATGCCCGCGCGGTGCTGGATGGCGCCCGAGATGCCCAGGGCGATGTACAGCTGCGGCGAGACGGTCTTGCCCGTCTGACCGACCTGGAACTGACCCGGGTAGTAACCGGAGTCCACGGCGGCACGCGAGGCGCCGACGGCCGCACCGAGCGAGTCGGCGAGGGCCTCGACGACCGAGAAGCTCTCGGCCGAGCCGACGCCACGACCACCGGAGACGACGATCGACGCCTCGGTGAGCTCCGGGCGGTCGCCACCGACGTTCGGCGCGAAGCCGGTGATCTTGACACCGCCTTCCTGGGCCGGGACCTCGACGTTGACGACCTCGCCCGCGCCGGCGGCCGGAGCGGCCTCGACGCCACCCGGGCGAACCGAGATGACCGGGGTGTCGCCGCCGGCCTGAGCGTCGACGGTGAACGCGCCACCGAAGATCGAGTGGACGCCTGCGCCGCCTTCCTTGACGTCGATGACGTCGGTCAGCAGGCCCGAGCCCAGACGCACGGCCAGACGGCCGGCGATCTCCTTGCCGTCAGCGGTCGCGGCGACGAGGACGCCTGCGGCGCCGTTCGCCTCGGCCAGCTGCGACAGGACGTCGACGGCCGGGGTGATGAGGTAGTTGGCGACGTCATCCGACTCGGCGACGTAGATCTTCTCGGCGCCGGCCTCGGCGAGTCCGGCGGTGACGCCGGCGGCGGAGCCGGGCTTGCCGACGACGACGGCCGACGGGGTGCCGAGGGCACGAGCAGCGGTGATCAGCTCGCTGGTGACCTTCTTCAGCGCGCCTTCGGCGTCCTGCTCAACGAGCACGAGTACTTCAGCCATGATTCTTCTCCTGAATGTCTTTGGGTTCGCGAGTGGAAGTGGGCGCGATCAGATGATCTTCGCCGCGGCCAGGTACTCAGCGACCTTGACGCCGCCGTCGCCCTCGTCCACGACGCGCTCGCCGGCGGACTTCTCGGCCTTCGGGGTCACCGCGGTGACCGTGCTGCCGGCGTTCGCCAGGCCGACGGTGTCGGCGTCGACACCGATCTCGGCCAGGGTCAGCACGGAGACTTCCTTCTTCTTCGCGGCCATGATGCCCTTGAAGGACGGGAAGCGGGGCTCGTTGATCTTCTCGTTCACCGAGACGATGGCGGGGAGCGAGGCCTCGACGTTGAAGATGCCCTCGTCGGTCTCGCGCTCGCCGCGCAGGGTCTCGCCGTCGACCTCCAGCTTGCGCAGGTGGGTCAGGTGCGGGAGCTCCAGGTACTCGGCGATCATGGCCGGGACGGCGCCGCTGCGGCCGTCGGTGGCCTCGTTGCCTGCGATGACCATCTCGACGCCCTCGACGGTGCCCAGGGCGGAGGCCAGAACGTACGCGGTCTGGACCGCGTCGCTGCCGTGCATCAGGTCGTCCTTGATGTGGATCGCCTTGTCGGCGCCCATCGAGAGGGCCTTGCGGATGGCATCGGTCGCGCGCTCGGGGCCCACGCAGAGGAGGGTCACCTCGCCACCGTTGGCTTCCTTGATCTGCAGAGCCTCTTCCACAGCGCGCTCGTTGATCTCATCGAGCACTGCGTCAGCGGCTTCCCGGTCGAGCGTGAAGTCGCCATCGGCGAGCTTGCGCTCGGACCACGTGTCGGGAACCTGCTTGATCAGAACGACAATATTCGTCATGGGTCTTCGTCGACCTCCTGCATCGGGTTCGGCAACTTACCGGCCGGTAAGGCCATGGGTCATTCACCACTTTAGCGGCTGGCGTCCACGGCGAGAACATGGCACCGATCACTTGCCGCATGCGGCGGGCCGCGGTGCATGCCTTACAGTCAGCACGATGACCGATAACCAGCCGACGCAGCCGGAATCCGATGCGCACGCCGACCAGCTCGTGCTGACCGGCGAACGAACCGTACCCGGAATCGACGCCGAGAATTACTGGTTCCGGCGACATGAGGTGGCGTACGAGTACATCCTCGACCGCTGTGCGGGCCTCGACGTCCTCGAAGCGGGCTCCGGCGAGGGCTACGGCGCGTCGATGCTCGCGACGCGCGCCAAGTCTGTGACCTGCGTCGACTACGACGAGCAGGCCGTCGCGCACACGCGCCACCGCTACCCGGAACTGATCGTGCACCAGGGCAACCTGATCGATCTGCCGTTGGCCGACGGGTCGGTCGACGTCGTCGTCAACTTCCAGGTGATCGAGCACCTGTGGGATCAGAGCGCCTTCGTCGCCGAGTGCCACCGTGTTCTGCGTCCCGGCGGTGTGCTGCTGATGAGCACGCCGAACCGCATCACCTTCTCCCCCGGTCGCGACACCCCGCTGAACCCGTTCCACACGCGGGAGCTCAACGCCGCGGAGATGACGGAGTTGCTCACCGTGGTGCCCACCTGCACCGGTTTCCAGGTCCAGCAGATGCTCGGCGTCTTCCACGGCGCAACCCTGAAGGCGCTGGACGAGAAGTGGGGCGGATCGATCATCGACGCGCAGATCGAGCGCGCCCTCGCGGGTACCCCGTGGCCCGACGAGCTGACCGCCGATGTCGCCGCCGTCACGACCGCCGACTTCGACATCTCCCCATCCGACGTCGCGGACATCGACGCCAGCCTCGACCTGTTCGCCGTGGCCGTCCGACGCTGATGACTGCGGAGAAGGTCCCCGGCCAGTTCACCCTGGTTCTGCACTCGCACCTCCCCTGGCTCGCCAATCACGGGCGCTGGCCGGTTGGCGAGGAATGGCTGTACCAGTCATGGGCGCACTGCTATCAGCCGGTCTTCGCCGCGCTGCGTCGTCTGGCCGACGACGGCTTCACCGATCTGCTGTCGCTCGGCATCACGCCGGTTCTCGCCGCCCAGCTCGACGACCCACACTGCGGCACGTCCATGTACGAGTGGCTCGCCGACTGGCAGCTGCGTGCGATGGAGGCCGCCACCTCGACCGATCCAGACCGCCGCCGGATGGGTCACCGCGAATTCCAGGCCGCGGCAACGGCCCTGCACGACTTCGAGACGCAGTGGCGGCACGGCGGCAGCCCGCAGATCCGGCCCCTGATCTCCTCCGGCGTCATCGAACTCCTCGGCGGCCCGCTCGCACACCCGTTCCAGCCGCTGCTCGACGAGCGGCTGCGCCGTCTCTCCCTCAGCGAGGGACTCGCCGACGCCACGCTGCGCTGGGGCACCCGCCCCACCGGCATCTGGGCGCCCGAATGCGCGTACACGCCCGGCATGGAGCGCGAATACCGGGCAGCGGGCGTCGGCCACTTCATGGTCGACGGCCCCACCCTCCACGGCGACACCGCGCTCGGCCGCCCCGTCGGCGACACCGACGTCGTCGCCTTCGGCCGCGATCTGACGGTCAGCTACCGCGTGTGGTCGCCGAAGTCCGGGTATCCCGGTCACGCGAACTACCGCGACTTCCACACGTACGACCACCAGACCGGCTTCAAACCCGTGCGGGTCACCGGCAAGAACGTGCCGAGCGAGGACAAGAAGCCGTACGACCCGTCGCTCGTGGACCCGGTGATCGACAAGCACGTCGACGACTTCATCGGCTGCATCCGCGACCGCTTGATCTCCGAGTCGGAGCGGATCGGCCGGCCCGCGCACGTCGTCGCCGCCTTCGACACCGAGTTGTACGGCCACTGGTGGTACGAGGGCCCGATCTGGCTCGAACGCCTGATGCGACGACTGCCCGAGGCCGGCATCACCGTCGGCTCGCTCGCCACCGCCCGCGCCAACGGTTACGTCGGCGAGCCCGTCGACCTGCAGGACTCGTCGTGGGGTTCCGGGAAGGACTGGCGCGTGTGGGAGGGCCCGCAGGTACAGCACCTGGTTCAGCTGAACCGCGAAGTCACCGGCACCGCGCTCGACTCTCTCGACAAGCGGCTCGACGGCAGAAGCGGCGGCCGCGACGAGGTGGCCGACCAGATCCTGCGCGAGACGCTGATGACCGTGCAGTCCGACTGGCCGTTCATGATCTCGAAGGACACCGCCGCCGGGTACGCGCAGGACCGCGCCTACAAGCACGCCCACGCCACCCGCGAGATCTGTGCGGCGTCGGACGCGGGCAAGGAGCATCACGCGGCGGCCTTGGCCGCGGGGTGGCGACGCGCCGACAATCTGTTCGGCGCCCTGGACGCTCGGCGACTGCCGAGCCGGGAAGGCGGATTCTGATGCGCGTGCTGGTGGTCTCGTGGGAGTACCCGCCCGTCGTGGTCGGCGGGCTCGGGCGCCACGTGCATCATCTGGCCGAGGCCGTCGCCGCCGAGGGGCACGACGTGATCGTGCTGACCCGGCAGCCGTCCGGCACCGACTCGATGACGCATCCCACCACCGACACCGTCGTCAACGGTGTGCGGGTCATCGCGGTCGCCGAGGATCCGCCCGCGTTCGACTTCGGCGCCGACATGATGGCGTGGACCCTCGCGATGGGGCACGGTTTCGTCCGCGCCGGGCTTCGCATCCTGCGCGATGAACCCGCCCCCGACGTCGTGCACGCCCACGACTGGCTGGTGGCGCATCCGGCGATCGCGTTGGCCGAGTACTTCGACGCTCCCCTCGTGTCCACGCTGCACGCCACCGAGGCCGGTCGACATAGCGGCTGGGTGGCCGGGCACATCAACCGGCAGGTGCACTCGGTGGAGTGGTGGCTCGCCAACGCCTCCGACGCGCTCATCACCTGCTCGGCGTCCATGCACGACGAAGTGAAGACGCTCTTCGGTCCCGATCTGCCGCCGATCTCCGTCATCCACAACGGCATCGACGTCGGCACCTGGAACTTCGTCGACCGGGCGGTCCGCATCGAGCCGCCGCACCTGCTGTTCGCCGGCAGACTCGAGTACGAGAAGGGCGTGCAGGACCTCCTCGAAGCACTCCCCGCCATCCGCCGCGCTCACCCCGGCACACACCTGACCGTTGCCGGCGACGGCACGCAGACCACCTGGCTGCACGAGCTGGCGCACGAGCACGAGGTGACCGCGGCCGTCGACTTCGTCGGCAAGAAGGACCGCGAAGAACTCATGGACCTGATGCACCGGTGCGACGCCATCGTCCTCCCGAGCCGGTACGAGCCGTTCGGCATCGTCGCCCTCGAGGCCGCGGCCACCGGCATTCCGCTAATCACCTCCACCGCAGGAGGGCTCGGCGAGGCCGTCACCGACGGCGAGACCGGCTGGACCTTCGAACCCTTCGACCCAGCGGGGATCGCCCAGGCCGTCTGCGACGCGCTCGACGATCCCGAGGCCGCTCAGGTCCGCGCGCGGCGCGGTCGTACCCGGTTGGGTGTCGACTTCACGTGGCAGGCGATCGCTCAGCGCACCGCCGTCGTCTACGAATCGGCGACGCGCCGCCCCGACCGACCGCTCGGCAGGCCCACGATCTCCATGCGCCCGATGCCGGAACGGGACCCTTCGAAGGCATGAACATGGGGCACTTAGTCCTGTGACATGCGGTTTCATCCAAACGCGCGACAAACGTTCTTCAAGGAACCGTTAACAAAATAGTGATCACCCCCGAAGATCTTCATGTGTGTGACTCCCAAAACACATCAAGAGCATGGTGGTCGGCCCCCTACCACCGCGAAAACGGAGGTAGACCGTTGAACCGTAAGACCAAAGGCGCGCTCGCACTCGGTGCCGGCGCCATCATCCTGCTCGGCGGAGCTGGTTCGTTCGCGTTGTGGAGCGATACGTCAGACATCGCGGACGGCCAAGTCGTCACAGGCGACTTCAACCTGGAATGCGACGCAGGCGGAACCTGGACCGACATCTCCAACGACACGCTGACCGGTCCCACGATCACCCCCACGACAGATTTCATGGTCCCCGGCGACACCTGGAAGTACGCGGCCATGTGCACGCCGACCTTCACCGGCAAGAACATCAAGGCCACACTGGCCGTGGATCTGGCCGGTACGACCGTGCCGTCGAACAACTTCGCTGTCACCTCGACGGTGAACGGCGTCGACTCCACCACGACCCCGTTCACTGCGAGCAGCGGAAGTCCCGTCCCAGTCACCGTAACCGTAGAGTTCAAGTCGTCCACGTCGGGCACTGCGGACGCGGGGCACCAGACTGTCAGCGTCGCCGGAATGACGATCACCCTCCAGCAGGTCCGACCGTCGTAGCCACGCGACACGTCTACTGATCGGCCGCCGTGACTCGACAGAAAGCCCTTCTCGGTGCCCTTGTGCTCCTGGTGGTGTCGCTGATCTTCGGATCGGTGTACACCACCGGGGCCTACTGGGCTGACGACGCACCCGTATCCGGATCTGAAATCACCACCGGCACAATCGGTCTGTCCGCCGGAAGTCAGTCGGGATCGGGGTACACATTTCCGCTCGGCGGCCAGAACATCGTTGTCAACTCTGTCAACCAGGCGAACTTGGTCATCACCAACACCGGTACGACCCCCATCAACTTCGCATTGAAAACGGCCGGTCCATCCGTCTCCAACGGACCGGGAGTGACGATCGACCTGGCCGGCGGCGTCGGCGTTTGCCCCGTACTCGCGACCGATCCATTGCCGCCTACCAGCGCATTCACCGCGACCGGGCTGACCGGACCGAGCTCCCCCACGGCCGCTGCGACCCGGCCTCTCGCCAGCGGTGCCAGTGAGACTTGGTGCATCCGCGCCAAACTCACCGCAGCGAGCGGTACTGGGTCGTCGACATACACCATTCCCTTCACTTTCGACGTCCAGCAGAAGCGCCCATGACCACCACCGACGCACCCTCGACGTCCGAGGCCCCCGATGAGACTTCGGCCGAGTCGAAGTCCACGATGTACTACGTATGGCAGACAGTGTCCTGGCTGCTGCTCGCCGCCGCCTTCGCAGTCCTCTGCGCCACCATCCTGGTTCCGAAGATCGGTGGCGCGCAGCCGTACACGGTGCTGACCGGCTCCATGCGGCCGTCGTACCCGCCGGGCACGCTGATCGTCGTCAAGCGGGTGAATCCGAACTCCCTCGCCGTCGGCGACGTCGTCACCTACCAGATCCGCTCCGGCGATCCGGAGGTCGTGACGCATCGCATCGTCGAGACCACCACCGCACCCGACGGCGAGCGCCGGTTCATCACGCGCGGCGATGCGAACAACACCAATGACAAGCCGGCCGTCAGACCCGTCCAGATCCGCGGCAAGCTCTGGTACTCGATCCCCTACCTCGGCTTCGTGAACACCTGGTTCACCGGCGTCAAGCGAACGGTGGTCGTATTCGTGCTCGCCGGACTCCTCTTCCTCTACGGGGCCTGGCAGTTCTACTGCGACTGGCGCGACGATCGTCGTAAGAAGGCCGAAGACGAAGCGACGGCCGGTCCCGCCGACGAAGCGCCGACCGTCGCATTCTCCGCGATCTCCGACGACACCTCCGACACGGTGACCATCCAGACCCACGAGAAGGAGGCCGACCAGTGAGACGTCCACGTATCACCGCACGGACCTCGCGCCGCATGCGAGCGCTCCTGGCGTCCGGCATCCTGCTCGGTACCGGCGCCATCGGAACGTCGGCCCTGTGGTCGACGACCGCCGCGACAACGTCGCAGGAGTTCACGACGGCGAACGTGGACATCAGGGCCAATGGAGAGAAGTCACTCAGCTTCAGTTTTCCCGAGGCCCTGCTCCCTGGCAGGTCGACCGCGTTCGTCATCAAAGTGCAGAACATCGGCAGCGTCCCGTTCACCTACACCGCGACGGTCCAGAGCCCTGATGCCCTGGGGCGAGCGGTGACGCTCAGCTACGCGACCGGTGTCGCACCGAGCAACGGAGCCTGCCCTGGTGCCGGCACCAGCACGACGATTACGGGCACCCCAACCGAGTTCCGGGCGACGACAAGCTGGTTGTCGCCCACGACCGGAGTCGATGCTCTCTGTCTACAGCTGAGTCTGCCAACGACCGCTGATGGCGCGCTGGCAGGTCAATCAGGATCCGCAAGATTCATCTTTTCCGCGACGGGCATGCCGTGACTTCACCGACGAAACGCGGTCCGTTCGAGGCTGCCCTCACTGCGGGAGCCATTGCCGGAGCCATCTGCATCTTGCTGACTGCGATGGCCCTGACCTTCGGGATCCGGCCGATGATCTTCGAGACCGGCTCCATGGCGCCGGCAGTCCCGGTCGGGGCCCTCGGATTCGCAAGGTCAACGCCGGCTACCAGTGTCGAGCGCGGCGACATCGTCACTGTCACTGCGGACGATGGCTCGAGAATCACGCACCGCGTGAAATCCATCGACGGCATCGTCGGGAACTCAGCGACCCTCACACTGCAGGGCGATGCCAATCCTGTGCCCGACGCGAAGAAGTACGTCGTCACGGAGGTCCGACGGATCGTGGCAACGGCCCCGCTTCTCGGATACGTCGCGTCATGGCTGAGCAATCCGTTGACGCTGCTCCTCCAAGCACTGGCAGTCGTATTCCTGCTCGTGGTCGCCTTCGCCCCCACGCAGGGATGGCGACGATCGCAGGCAGCTCACCGCCTAGTCGCCGGTACCGCTGTCGTGACAGTTGCCGCTCTCGCGGCGACTAACGTGAACGGAAATGGTCCGGCGTCAGCGGCACCGCTAGCCGCCAGCGCAAGCGCAACGGGCACGCTGAACGCAGGCCGACCCGATAATCCGACATCCCTGACATGCAACGACCTAAGTGGCGGTGTCGCCGGAATAGGCAGCTCCATCACGCTGACCTTCCCGAACCCACCGGAGCATGCGGCATACACGTACAGCATTGTCACCACCGGATCCGGAGCGCCGCGGTCTTCGACGAAAGCAGCGTCAAGCCTCGCGAACCCGGCAGTCGTGGACGCCGGAAGCCTGGGCCTCGTGAGCTGGCTGTTAAGCCTGATCCCAGCACTTCTGGGAGGCAGTGTGACACTCGACTTGACGCTCACCAACTACATAGGCAACTTTCGGTCCACCGGAAGTTTGACGCAGAAGATCATCGTGAAGGGCGGCGGCCTGACGGGTCTCGTCCCTCAACTCAGCTGCGTGAACCCGGGACAGGGCGGCACTGTGACCGGTGCGCTGCGCCAACGTGCAATGCCCGGGTCGACTTCCGCGACCGACTCCATCGACCCGACGACGTCTGAGACGTCCGATCGGACTCACCCCACCGAAACAACGTCCATCACACGTTCAGACTCTGAATCCTCGGCGAACACGGCGCCCGAAGAACAATCCGGCACGGATGTCCCCGCGCCGGGGTCGATCTCGTCCACGACGACCACCCCTACCCTGCCGCCCAACGGCACCGCGACCGCGTCGAAAGACTTCGCCTTCTATCAGGACGGCAGCAAGGTCACGATCCGCGACACGAAGTCCACGGACGTCGTCTATCGCGGGAGCTTCTCCTCAGCAGCGACCGTCCGATGGCTGCCGGGAACAGAGACGCTCGAGGTCACTGAACCCGACGGGAGCGTGACAATCGTGAAGCAGCTGGGTGACCGGTGGGTGGAGACGGTGACGCCGCCTGCGCCGACTACGACGCAGACGACCGAACGCATCGCTCCGACGACCGAGACCGAGACCGAGCCTGTCGAGGCTCGACCTAGCGTCACGCCGACAGAATCCGTGGTTCCGACGGAGTGAGCAGCCATCTCGATGCGCTCCGTCGCTACGCGCCTGCGCTTACTCGATGAGCGTGGGCGGTCATCCGCGGGTGATTGCTACTCCGTCTCGCCAGTCTTCTTCTGCGCGGCGGCCTTCTTGCGCTCGATGTCCGCGAGGGCGCGCTCGTACTCGGCGCGCTGCTCGGCGCCGGCCTCCCACGCCTCCTTGCGGTCCTTGACGACGCGGGCGGGGGCGCCGACGGCGATCGAGTAATCGGGGACCACACCGCGGACCACGGCGTGGGCGCCGAGGACGCAGCCGCGGCCGACAGTGGTGTTGCGCAGGACGGTCACTTTGGCTGCGACCCAGGTGTCCGGACCGATACGGACCGGGCCCTTCACGATGCCTTGATCCTTGATCGGCAGATCCAGGCTGTCGGTCACGTGATCGAAGTCGCAGATGTAGCACCAGTCGGCGACCAGCGTGGAGCCGCCGATCTCCATGTCGAGGTACGAGTTGACGACGTTGTTGGCGCCGAAGACGGCCTTGTCGCCGATCCGCAGGCTGCCCTCATGGGCGCGGATGGAGTTGCCGTCGCCGATGTGCACCCAGCGGCCGATCTCCATGCGGGCCAACTCCGGCGTCGCATGAATTTCAACGTCCTTGCCGAGGAAGAGCATGCCACGCAGCACGATGTGCGGGTTCGCCAGCCGGAACCGCGCCAGGCGGTAATACCGGACCAGGTACCACGGGGTCCACGCGCGATTCCGCTTGATCCAGCGCAGCGAGTCCATCGTGAGAAAACGGACTTGCTGCGGGTCACGGCGGCGTCCCGCACGCCAACGAGACCGGTAGGACGCGTTCCACATGGTGGTCATGACCACAAACAGTAAACGACCGCCCGATGCGACCTGACCGCAGCAGGCGATTGCCCGGGTCAGCGGACCAGATAGAGTCGTGCGCGTGTGCGATGGCCGTCGCGCACGACCATCAGATCGGAGCACGATGACCCAGGCAGCCCGTCGCCGCATGCGCGCATTCCTTCGCGCCGCATTCCTCGGAACGCTCACTGCCCTGGTCGTCACGTCCTGCTCCGACGGTCACCTCGACGTGCGATCTGTGCCTGCGGCGGGATGGTCGTCATACGGCGGCAACAGCGCCAACTCCAACTTTACGTGGGCTCAGCCGCCCGCCGACCTGGCACCGTCGTGGACGCGCGACGCGGGCGGAACGGTCACCAGCCCGATCGTCATGAACGGCGGCGGCGACGTGGTCGTCAGCGCACGCACAGCTCGCGGCTGCAATTTCACGGTCCTCGACTACCGTGCCGGCCGCAAGAACTTCTGCAAACGACTGGCCGACGGATTCTGGGGCAATGCCGCAGTGGTCGACCAGTTCAGCCAGCCGTACATCGGGGAACCCGGCCGCTTCCTCGCTCTGACCGGCGGCGGCTCCATCCGCTGGCGTCACGACGGCCCCGGCACGCCCACGTCCGCGAAGTTCGTCGCCCCCGGCCAGGTGCTGGTCACCACCACGCAGGGCGGCGTCAGCATCTTCAACTCGCAGACCGGCGACCTGATGATGCCGGAGTTGAAGCTGTGGCCGACCACCGCCGAGGCCCCTGCCGCGGGCCTGGCCGACTGCGTCACCGGCGGACCCGCCTGCGCGATCTCGGCGCCGCCGGCGGTCGACTGGGGCCACAAGCGGATCGTGCTCAACTACTTCCCGCAGGGTGCCAAGACCTCCCAGGTGAAGGCGCTCGGCTACAACGGTGAACTGTCCCAGGAGTGGACCGCGGACCTGCCGCTGGGCGTCGTCGGCCCGCCGGTGGTCTCGAACGACGGTAAGACGGTCTACGCCTTCGCGCGCGACAACAAGCTGTACGCGCTCGACGCCGCCACCGGTAAGACCCGCTGGAGCCACGACGTGGGCGACGCGGGATTCGCGACCATGAGCGTCTCCCCGGACGGCGTGATCATCCCCGCAGGCAAGCTGGGCGCGCCCCTCACGATCCTCAAGGACGAGGGCGACGCCGTCACCGAGGTCGCCCGGCGCGACGACCTGCAGACCGCAGGACTGTCGACGCAGACCACCACCGGCACCGCGTGGGCCGTCGTTCGCACCGGTGCCGATCAGCACCTGGAACTGATCGAGGTCGACACGAAGACCGGTGCCACCAAGCGGACCCTCCCGATGCCTGAGTCCAAGGGCTTCGCGACCGGCATCGCGGTCTCCCCGAACGGGCAGATCGCCGTCGCCACCTACGCGGGCACCGTCTACTACTTCGACGCGAAGAGCTAGTGTCTCGGCCTCCGCTGAGGGGCTTCGCATCCATCCGCGTAACTCCCCGTCAGAAGCTGGATTCAGAACCCGGCTTCTGACGGCGAACTACGCGGATGTCGTCGTTACGGGTGTCCGCGTAACTCGCCGACATCCGCGTACCAGGCCGACTCGAACTCCTAGACCCGCACACCCGGCTCGCAGAGAAACGCGGTCCCGGCCCGGCCGATCCGCGTCATGATGAGGGTCAGCGACTTGCTTCCCTTGAGCTTGAGTCGTTTGCGCAGGCGGTCGGGATCCACGTCGAGGCCGCGGACCAGGATCTCCAGGCTGCCGCAGTCGTGGGCGGCCAGCGCGCCGCGAAGCACCTTCTCCGACACGCCGAGCTGATCGATCACCCGGAAGCCGCGCTCGCCCGCCGGAACGGAGTCCCCGGTGAGGTAGGCGATCTGCGGATCGAGCTGCCGCAGCCCGTGCCGGTGCGCGTAATGGCGGACCAGTCCGGCGCGCACGACGGCGCCGTCCGGATCGACGATCCACTCCCCGACCCCGGGCCCGTCGATCTCGTCGGGATCCTCACTCGTGATCTCGTAGTCGTCGCAGTCGGACCGCAGGACCGTCGCCCGACGCGACGGCCTGGTCACCTCGCTCCACAGGCAGGCCTCGCGAACACCGCCGTCGAGGGAGACCACCTGGACCTGGCCTTCGAAGCCGAAGCGGTCGCGCAGCAGCCGGTAGTCGAGGCCCGGTGCGCACTTCACCACCAGTTCGCGGCCCGCGTACACGGCCATCAGTTCCAGCAGCGGCGGATCGAGCTCCTCGAGTTTGAACGTACGACCGCGCGCATTCCGCCGGGCGGGGTCGGCGATCACGACGTCGGCCGTCGACATCGGAGCGAGCGCGTCGGCCCGCGCCAGCAGCCATGGTGCCGCCGTGTCGGTGACGCGCAGATTGTGGTCGGCCATCGCCAACCGCACGGGATCGATGTCACTGCCGATCACTCCGCCGATTCCGTCCGCGGTGGCCAGCGCCATGAGTTCCGAGCCGATCGAGCAGGTGACGTCGTGCACGACAGCCCCCGGTCGTCGCGCGGCGATGTCGGCGGCGCGGTGTGCGGCCACCTGTGACGCCGTGGCCTGTTGCAGGGCGACATCGCTCGCCAGCAACCGTTCCGGGTCTGAGAGCTTGCCGACTGCTTTGCGGCGCGTACGGACCGTCTCGACGAGCGCTGCGGCGCGGTCGCCGTAGCGAGCGCGGAGATCGGGCATCTCCTTCAGCAGCGATTCCGGGGTCAGGGTGAAGTCGGCGACCACTTCCAGCGCTTTGGTCCCGTACCGGGATCGCAGGAAGTCGACATCGTCGATGCTGAACTCATATGCCACTGAACTGTTGTCCCACTGTGCGTCTGACTCCTGATCTGACGTCCACCCACGGAACGCGATCTCACCCTATCGAAGGGTGGCCGAGCCCTCTCGACGTGCCGTCGCAACACCTGGCGACCGCTCCCGGCGTCGGCCGCGCGAATGACAGGTCGCGGCGACGGGACCGGTCTGCCCGCTATAACCGAAGCCATGACGTGGACCGAATTGTTCTCCGACCGTGCCCGCCACCGCGCCGAGGTCGGCGACCCGGACTGGCATCGTGGCAGCACCCTGCCGCCGTCGATCGTCGCCAGTCTCCAACGCTTCCAGGTCGGCGAGAGCGGCGACGGCGCCCGACTGATCGGACTGGCCGACGCGGCGGGCGACCCCGAGTACGCGCAGGCGGTGCGGATGTTCGTGGCCGAGGAGAACAATCATGCGCGACTGCTCGCCGAACTGCTCAGCGCAGCCGGCGAGACGACGCTCGCGGGACACTGGTCCGATCAGGTCTTCGTGTGGTGCCGCCGAGCGCTGGGGCTGCGCTGCGAACTGCTGGTCCTGTCGGTCGCCGAACTGATCGCTCTGGAGTACTACGGCGCCCTCGCGACGTCGCCGGATCATCTCCTGCACGAGGTGTCCGCGCGCATCCTCGACGACGAGGTGCATCACGTCCGATTCCAGGAGGAGCGGTCGGCGGCGGGTTTCGCCGACACGCCTCCCCGACTGCGCGGGATGGCCGGTGCGGTGTGGCTGGCGTTCGCGGCCGTCGTCGCGGTGGTGGTGGCCCTCGACCACGGCGGCGCACTGCGTGCCGTCGGACGGTCCCGTGGCCGGTTCATCCGGTCGTGCGTTCACCTGATGTCCGACTTCCGCACGGGGGTGTTCGCGGGACGACGCGAGGTCGCGTTGACGAAATAGACTCGGCGACATGGTCAGAGAGCACAGTTACCGGATTCGCTCGACGTGGGAAGGCGACCGCGGCACCGGTACGTCCGGGTACCGCGACTACGACCGCAACGTCCGGCTCCAGGCACCGGGGAAGGACGCGATGGCCGGGTCGGCCGACGCCGCGTTCCACGGCGACCGTGCCCGTTGGAATCCCGAGGAGTTGCTGGTCGCGGCCCTGTCGGAATGCCACCTGCTCTCGTACCTGCATGTCTGCGTCACCGAGGGCGTGACGGTGGTGGGCTACACCGACGACGCCGAGGGCACGATGGCCCAGAGCGGGCTGGGCGGCGCATTCACCGAGGTGGTCCTGCGGCCGCGGGTGACGGTCACCGACGCGGCCATGGTCGACGCGGCCGTCGCGGCCCACAAACCCGCCCACGAGTACTGCTTCATCGCGAACTCCGTGAACTTCCCGGTCCGCGTGGAGCCGGTCGTCGCGGTGGCCGAACAGCAGTGATCCCCGCTCCGCGCCCCGCCGGCCTGTTCGACCGGTGCGGCGCCGAGCGGGGATCCCCGTTCGCGTCTGCCGTCTACTTCTCCGGCTTCACACCGGTGATCAGCACGTTGTAGAAGAACTTCGGCGGCACGATCTTGCGCAGAACGTTCTCGTCGAGCCAGGTCATCCGCTTCCAGCCGCCGAACGCGAAGCCGGCCCAGCCCCAGCCGAGCTTCTCGGCGGGGACGGCGGCCTCGAAGGTGCGGACCGGCCAACCGAGCATGGCCGCGGCCAGTTCCTCGGCGGCCGACTCCACCTGCACCGCACCGGCGCTGGTGGCGAGACGCTCCAGGTCCTCCGGCGAGAAGGTGTGGATGTCGACGACGGCCTCGAGGGCTGCGGCGCGCGAGCTCTCGTCGAGCTCGGCCTGCGGGCGACGCCAATCCTTCAGCGGACCCAGCTTGGTGATATTGGTGGTGGCCCACCAGGTGGCGCGGCTGAGCCAGCGCGCGTAGAAGTCACCGGCCGTCGACGGCTCGCCCGCGAAGACGAAGCGTCCGCCGGGCTTCAGCACGCGCAGCACCTCGCGGAGCGACTGCTCGACGTCGGGGATGTGGTGCAGCACCGCGTGTCCGACGACGAGGTCGAAGGTGTCGTCCTCGTACGGGATGGACTCGGCGTCGGCGACGCGGCCGTCCACGTCGAGTCCGAGGTTCTCGGCGTTGCGGAGCGCGACCTTGACCATGCCGGGCGAGAGGTCGGTGACCGAACCCTTCTCGGCGACACCCGACTGCATCAGGTTGAGCAGGAAGAAGCCGGTGCCGCAGCCCAGCTCCATGGCGCGACCGTACGGCAGCGGGGCGTCGGGCAGGATCTTGTCGAGACGACCGCGCGCGTAGTCGATGCAGCGCTCGTCGAACGAGATCGACCACTTCTCGTCGTAGGTCTCGGCCTCCCAGTCGTGGTACAGGACCTGGGCGAGCTTGGTGTCCTTCAGAGCGGCCTCGACCTGCTCCTGGGTGGCGTGCGGGTTCGGTGCCGGATCCACATGATCGGCGGGGGCCGTCACGGTCTCTTCAGCAGGATCGGTGGTGTTCTGATCGTCGATGGCGGTCATGTGTCGGGTCCTACTTTCCGGTGAACTCGGCCTTGCCGGGGCCGTTGGCGACGAACGACTCCATGCCGATCGTGCGGTCTTGCGTGGCGAACAGGGCGGCGAAGACCTGCTCCTCGATCTTCAGACCCGTCGCGAGATCGACGTCCGTGCCGGAGTCGATCGCGGTCTTGGCCGCGGCGAGCGCGGCCGACGCGGCGTTCGCGAACTGCCCCGCCCACTTGAGCGCTTCGTTGTAGACGTCGTCCGGGGCCACCACCTGGTCGACGAGCCCGATCTGCAGGGCCTCCTCGGCGCCGACGAAGCGACCGGTGAAGACCATGTCCTTGGCGCGCGACGGGCCGATCAGCCGGGCCAGTCGCTGCGTGCCGCCGCCGCCGGGGATGACGCCGAGCAGCACCTCGGGGACGCCGAGCTTGGCGTTGTCGCCTGCGATTCGACGATCCGCACCCAGCGCCACTTCCAGTCCGCCGCCGAGGGCGTAGCCGGTGATGGCGGCGACGGTCGGCTTCGGGATCTCGGAGATGATGCCGATGGCGCGCTGCAGGCGGCTCGCGATCTTCTGCATGTCGGCGTGCGACATGTCGATCATCTCTTTGATGTCGGCGCCCGCCGCGAGAACCTTGGGTCCGCCGTAGACGACGACGGCCTTGATGTCGTCGCGCATGCTCGCCTCTTCGGCGGCCGCCGCGAGCTCGGTCTGAACCTGGCGGTTCAACGCATTCATCGGGGGGCGATTGAGCAGAATGGTTCCGACGCCCGGGTGTTCCTCCGACGTCTCCAACGTGACAAACTCAGCCATGAGGGCAGGCTACCGGTAAGTCAGGTCGTGAACCCAACCGGGCAGCACGCAAGTGACGCATGCGTCCTCCTGTCGACAAGTAGGGTTGCGACATGGGTGACGACGCCGTCGTACTGCACATTCCCGGTCCCGACGGGGCCCTGCGCGATGTGCGGATCAGCAGTCCCGACCGGCTCTACTTCGACGATGCCGGGCTGACCAAGCTCGACGTCGCGAACTACTACCTGGCCGTCTCCGACGGCATCACGCGCGCTCTACGGGAGCGCCCGTGCATGCTGCATCGGTTCCCGAACGGCACCGCGGAGAAGAAGGTGCACCAGAAGAAGCTGCCCGCCGGCGCTCCGGCGTGGATCGAGACCGTCGACATCTTCTTTCCCCGCTACTCCCGCACGGTGCAGGAACTCTGTGTCACCGAACCCGCAGCGGTCCTGTGGGCGGTGCAGATGGCGACCGTCGAGTTCCACCCGTGGAACTCGCGCCGCGCGCACGTGGAGCGGCCCGACGAATGGCGCATCGATCTGGATCCGATGCCCGACGCCGACTTCGCGCGCGTCCGTCGAGTGGCCCACGTGGTGCACGAGATCCTCGACGAGCTGGGGATCGTCGGATACCCCAAGACCTCCGGCGGGCACGGTCTCCACATCTATGTGCGGATCGAACCGGAGTGGGAGTTCGCCGACGTCCGCCGCGCAGCGCTCGCCTTCGGCACGGAAGTGGTGCGCCGCCTGCCCGACGACGCGACCGTGACGTGGTGGCGCAAGGACCGCGACCCGGCCGCCGTCTTCATCGACTTCAACCAGAACGCCCGCGATCACACGATGGCGGCCGCGTATTCGATCCGCGCCAATGCCCGCGCGACGGTGTCCGCTCCGCTGCGGTGGGATGAGATCGACAGTGCCGAACCCGACGACTTCACCGTCGCCACCATGCCCGCGCGGTACGCCGATCTCGGCGACCTCCATGCGGGCATCGACGACCGAGTCTTCCGCCTCGACACGCTGCTGGAGTGGGCGGAGCGCGACGAGAGGGATTGACGGTTAGAGCGGGGTTGGTACGCGTCGCTGGCCCCGCACCATCTGTCGACCAGTGGCACCACTTGTGTTTCCCGCACTCAGTCGCGACCGAGTGCGAGAGACGGAGGTGGTGCGACTCGCTCGAACGCCGCCCCTACGAGTTCGTGTTCTTCAACTGCTCCATGCGGCCGTCGCCGAGGGAGGCGAGGTAGGCGTCGGAATCGGCGAACCGCAACCCGCCCAGTCCGGACTGATCGGCGATCGACGGCTCGATCGGAGTGATCTCATGATCGGCGGCCATCAGGTCGGCGACGGTCGCGTACTCGGCGATCGCCCGCAGCTGCGACCAGGTCGGAGGCAGCAGGAAGTGATTGCCGCTGTTCCAGGCGTCGAGCGCCGCGTCGGCGGTCAGCCACAGCGTCTCGGACGCCTCGGAGGTCTCACCGTCCGCGGTCTGCCCGGCGGGGAGCTCGGCGAGGAAGAAGCGGGTGTCGTAGCGTCGGACCTCGTTCTTCGGCGTGATCCAGTGCGACAGCGGCGCCAGCAGGTCGGTGCGCAGAACCAGGTCGTTATCGTTCAGGAACTGCGCGAACGACAGGTCTTTGTTCACCAGGCGCTCGCGCTCCCCCGTCAGCTCGGCGGGGTTCGGGTGCACGATGTCGGCGGACGCTCCGGCGAGCAGGACGCCGCACTCCTCGAAGGTCTCCCGGACGGCCGCGCACACCAGAGCGCGAGCGGTCTCGACATCGGCGCCGAACCGCTCAGCCCACCAGCCGACCTCGGGTCCCACCCACGCGATCTCGGCGTCCCGGTCGCGGGCGTCGACGCCGCCGCCGGGGAACACCGTCATCCCGCCGGCGAACGCCATCTGCTTGACGCGACGCTGCAGGAAGATCTCGATGCCTCGGTCCGAGTCGCGGACCAGGACCACGGTGGACGCGTCACGCAGCGGAACCGGCGCCGACTTGCCGTCTGTGAACATCTGAACTCTCTTCCGATCGCGTTCTCGCAGGCGACCGAGCATGCGCTCGGTCGGTACCGCTCAATACTTGCACATCCGAGGATTTCATCTGCCCGGAACTCACGACCGCTTGCGCTGGGGGACGACGTCTCCCCACGGGTTGTCATCGGGATCGATGTCGATCCGCTCCACGTGCGGCGCCGCGTCGTCCAGGACCGCCGCCATCGCGGCCCGCGGCACCGACAGGCCGCACATCATGCGGACCACGGTCTTCTCACCCGCCGTCGTGACGATGATGAACTCGTGACCCGTAGTCCAGAACGCGCGTCCCTCCATCAGTTCCGCGTGCTCGATCGACGCGATGTCCGCCCAGTCCCGATATCCCCGATCGCCCACCCGACTCGGTAGGTACCCGATGCCGTGTGCCGAGAACCAGACGAAGCTGCGGCGCCGATTGGTCCACAGCCAGGCGGCCACCATCATGCCGAGCGCCGCGATCCACGAGCTCCAGCTGAGTGCAGTCAGCCCGGAGCAGATCCTCGCGAACTGCTCACCCTCGTCAACCTCGAACGTCGACGGCGCGGCACCTGCGAACTCCAGGCCACGACGCACCTGCAGCAGTTGCGGATCCACCTCGACGCGCCAGAGGTCGGTCCGGCGCAGGACATGAACAGCGAACGCCCCTGCGCAGAGCGACCACGCGAAGTGCAGCACCAGCGTTCCGCCGACCTTCGGCCTCACCTCGATCAATGACGGATCGTCGCCGGTCGGCTCGGGCGTGTCCGTCAGGCGTCGGTCGGCTCCGGCACCCCGCGCGAGGACCACCGCGATGAAGGCGCACATCAGGAGCGCCAATGCGATCACGAGCAATGACTCCCAGCTCCATCGCCCCGCCGACCCGGCGGCGAACTGGAAGATCAGGGCGGCCACGGCCAGGCTGACGCCGAGCGCGACGAGCAGACTGTTGACTGCCAGGTAGCCCGGCGTGAAAGCCCGAAGGAAGCGGTACTCCCCGGGTTCAAGCTTCTCCCGCGTCACTCCGCGCGACGATGCCCGCCCGCAGCACGGGCCCGCCGCGCGAAGTACCGGCCGTCGTCCTCGGTCAGCACGATGTTCTGCCGGAACGCGGTCATGAGGTTCTCGGCGGTGAGCGCCTCCTCGAGGGGGCCCTGCGCGACGACACCGCCCTCGGACAGGATCAGGATGTTGGTGAAGCCCGGCGGGATCTCCTCCACGTGGTGGGTGATCAGCACGATCGCCGGCGCGTCGGGGTCGGCGGCCAGCACACTCAACCGGTTGACGAGCTCCTCGCGACCGCCGAGGTCCAGTCCTGCGGCGGGCTCGTCGAGCAGCAGGAGCTCAGGGTCGGTCATCAGACCGCGGGCGATCAGAACGCGTTTGCGCTCGCCCTCCGACAGGGTGCCGTAGGTGCGGTCGGCGAGGTGCTCGGCACCCATCGATTCGAGAATGTTCGACGCCTGCGCACGGTCCATGTCGTCGTACTCCTCGCGCCAGCGGCCGAGGACCGAGTAGCCGGCGGAGATCACCAGATCGGAGACGCGCTCGTCGCTCGGGACACGCGCGGACATGGCGGAGCTGACGATGCCGATCCTCGTGGAGAGCTCGCGGACGTCCACGCGCCCGAGTTGCTCGCCGACGACGAAGGCGTCGCCACGGCTCGGGAAGTCGATCGCCGCCGCCATCCGCAGCAGCGATGTCTTCCCCGCACCGTTGGGACCGATGATGACCCAGCGCTCGTCGAGCTCCACTTTCCAGTCCACCGGGCCCACAAGGGTCTTGCCGTCGCGGATCAGCGAGACGTCGCGGAAGTCGATGAGGAGGTCGGGGTCAGCAATCAGTTCGGTCACCCCTCCATCGTGCCGGATACGAGTGGGATTCCGGGCCATGGAATACAAACGTGTCGAGGACCGCTGCACTAGGGGTGACCGATTCTCCTTCCCCCGATTCCGTCGTGCCCGAAAGCGCTGCGAACCGTGCGACGCCACGCGTCCCGTTCTCTCTCCTCGACCTGGCCCAGATCGGCAGCGGTGAGACCGTCGCCGAGGCGTTGAACCACTCCCGCGAGATGGCGAGATTCGCCGACACCACCGGCTACCAGCGAATCTGGTATGCCGAGCACCACAACATGTCGATGATCGGGTCGGCCGCACCGGCCGTCCTGGTGGCGCACATGGCGGCGCACACCTCGCGCATCCGGCTCGGATCGGGCGGCGTGATGCTGCCCAATCATTCCCCGCTGGCGATCGCCGAACAGTACGGCACCCTCGCCGAGTTGTATCCGAACCGCATCGACCTCGGGCTGGGCCGCGCCCCGGGCGGCGATCCGGCCACGTTCACCGCACTGCGCCGCACTCCCGCTGCATCGGAGCACTTCCCGGGCGATGTCGTCGAACTGCAGAAGTACTTCGCAGGCGCGACCGTGCACGGCGTCCGCGCCGTGCCGGGTGCCGGCACCCGGGTGCCGCTCTACATCCTCGGGTCGTCGCTGTTCGGGGCCCAGCTGGCCGCCGCCCTCGGCCTGCCGTACGCGTTCGCCTCGCACTTCGCGCCGGCGGCGCTGGAGCAGGCGATCTCGCTGTACCGGCGGGACTTCCGCCCCGCGGAGCTGCCCGACGGCGGTCAGACCGAGCCCCACCTGATGGTCGCCGCGACTGTGATCGCCGACGACGACGCCGACCGCGCACACCAGCAGCTGCGAGATGCCAAGATCCGGCGCATCAAGTTCCTGTTCAACCGCGGCCGGAACATGACCACCGCCGAGGCCGAAGCGCAGCTCGACGGTCCGCAGGGCATGCACGTGAACGAGATGCTCCGCTGCGCCGCCGTCGGCACCGGAGAGCAGGTGCTCGCCCAGCTCGACGACTTCGCGCTGCAGACGGGTGCCGACGAATTGATCCTGGCGCCGCTCGCGAGCGACCGCGAGGTGTGGCACGGGACCGTGGAGAAGCTGGCGCCGCCGGCCTGACCCGTGAGGTTTCAGCCCGTGAGAGGACCCGGTGGGGACCCCGCCGTCAGCGCGAGGGTCCGCCGCCGCGTCAGCACGAAGACGGTGACGATCACCGCGTAGTCCGCGGCCATGAGCACCAGTCCGGCGACCCCTGTCTCGGGGCCGACGTCCCATGCCAGATGGATGACGATCGCCGCGCCGAGAGCCGCCGCGGACGGACCACCGACCAGACGGCCCCGTGCTGTCACCGTGTATCCGACCGCCGCACCCACCAGCGCCGTCGTCACCGCGTGCAATCCGAATCCGACGAACACCCGGACCGCCACCGCGGTGAGCAGGGGCATCGCCCCGCCCTCGTACGGCGTCTCCGGCATGGCGATGTAGAGGACGTTCTCGTACACCTCGAAGGCACCGCCGACGAGGAAGCCGAGGACGAAACCGCGGGCAGGCGTCGCGGTCCCGAGAATTCTCAGCACGATCACCACTCCGGTGATCTTGAGGAGTTCCTCGACGAAAGGGGCGATCAGGAATCCCGGGCCGACATCGTTGAGCAGCGATGCCAGGCAGGTGGCGACCAGACCGCCCCACACGACCGCGAACCGGGCCTCGGAGCCGCTTACCGTGCCGCCGGGCAGCGCGAGACGTGCGACCAGCCACAGCAGGACCGCGGTGATCGCGCCCCCGACGACGGCGACTGCGGCCACTGCCGCACCGGCGTCGATGCCGACCGCCACGACGGTGAGGAGCGAATAGAGTGCGACGGCGAGCGCGATCACCATCACCGTCCGGGTGCGCAGGCCTCCGCGCCGCCACAGGTCGGAGATCACGGCTTGCTCCTCGGTCTCGCTGCGAGAGCCGGCGCGACGACGGAATACCCGATGAGGCTCACCGTGACCGTCAACGCGACGACGATGAGGACCAGCGACGCGTCGTCGACGTCATCGCCCGCGAGCTTCGTCCAGGCCAGCAGGCCGAACACGATCGACGCCGTGCCGCGCGGCCCCAATCCGGCGATCAGGATCCGTTCGCGCCGGGTGTATCGACTTCTGACGAGGGACAACCAGACCGGGACGAACCGCAGCACCGTCACCGCGAGGATCGCGAACACGGTCATCCACGACCACATCACCTCGGCGGTGAACACGTAGTCCAGCACGAGGCCGAACGCGAACCAGACCAGCAGGTTGCACAGCAGGGCGACGTCTTCCGCGAACTCCAGCTCCACCGGATCGCGTTGCCCCTCGCCTGCGAGCCGGTAGACGATGCCGCAGACGAACGCTGCGACGAAGCCGTTGCCCTCCAGCTCCGACGCGATCCCGTACGTCAGGAGCGCGGCGAGGACGACGGCGATTCCGAGTGCGCGCGCCGACGTCAGTCCGCGGGAGAGGCAGTGGCCCGCAGCGGTGGCGATCACGAATCCGGCCGCCGCACCGACTGCGACCGACACCGCGGCGGAGGTGATCGCGGCGGCGAGTGTCTCTGCGAAGCTGTCGTTCGTCTTCTGGCCCTCGACCATCAGGAGGGCGAGAACGAACACCGGGGCGACGACTCCGTCGTTGTATCCGCTCTCGACGTTGAGGAGGTGCCGCACCTTCTCCGGCACCCGATCGTTGGCGAACAGCGGACGCATCGGCGACAGGTCCGTGGGCATCACCGCGCAGGCGATCATCAAGAGCACGGCCAGGCTCGTCGTCGGTAGCAGGAATGCGCCGACGACGGTCGCGGCGATCACCGACAACGGCAGCGCGATCACGGTCAACCGGAGAACTCCTGGACCGTCGTGTCCCAGCAGACCACCTCGAACCTCCGTCGCATCGACGAACAGCAGGAGCGCGAGCACCATTTCGACGGCGCGTTCGGTGATCGGCGAATACAGGGGCGCAGCGAGGTCGACGTGAAAGATGACGGATGTCAGCACACCGCCGACTGCGATGAGCAACGCGGGCACCAGTCGCCATCGGTCGAGGCGTTCAGCCGTCAGCGACCAGAGAAGAATGACGACACCGGCCGCCAGGAGTACCGAAGACACGACACTGACCCCATTCTTTTGTTCATGACCGACGGAGATCGAATTCACGTCGATCTGCGGAGCGACCGGCGACTAATTCTCTGCGGGAGGTCGACGCCGGAATTGATTTCACAACCGCATCGGTCGAAATTCGACAGAATGACGCCTCGGCTCGCCGCCCCGGATAGGACGGCGAGCCGAAGAAGGAGTCACACTGTCAGTTGCGGGGAGCGTCTCCGGTGATCTCGCAGACCCACCCCGAGGTGCCGTCCGGAATCAGATGACCGGGAGCACCCGACTGATCAGTACACGGATGCCCGCCCGGATCGTCGTCGTGGTTGACATGGCGCTGCTTGTCGACCCGCGGTGCGTCTCCGGTGATCTCGCAGACCCACCCCGAGGTGCCGTCCGGAATCAGATGACCGGGAGCACCCGACTGATCAGTACACGGATGCCCGCCCGGATCGTCGTCCTGCTCAGGCTGCGGCTTGGGCTTGGGCTTGGTCGTCGCAGCCGGGTGAGTCGCGGCCGGGTGAGTCGCCACCGGTTCGGTCTCAACGGGCTTGCTCGGCGTGGTCTTCTCTGCCGATGATGTCGGCGACGAGGTCGTCTTCGTCGTCGAATGGGTCGTGGTGGCCGACGATGTGGCCGGCTTCGACGTATCGTCGGTCCCGCAGGCGCCGACGACCAGAACCGCTGAGAACAGACCCGCAAGAATTGCGGTGCGCCTCATCTTCTTCACGATATGAAGCTCCTTTTTCTTTTCCTGATGACAGCCGAATGGCGTCGCAGTGATCCTAGTTGACAGGGCACCTGAATCTCATATCTCTCCGAATAACCAAAGTGATGGATGAATACACAAATAGCGGTTGACTATTCGACGCGGTCATTGCGTGACATCGGCCTCGACCACTGTGGATTCGATTGCGATCTGAGCGCGCAGGAGCAGGATCGTGGTCACGCCGACGACGATCGAGACCAGCGCGAAACCACCGAATTCGGCGAAGTCCACGACACCGCCGACCACCGTGAACGCGATCGCCGTCGCGTGCAGCAGACGCAAGGCCTGCACTCGGACCTGAGGCGTGCCGCCACGGCGCCATCGCACCAGTGCCACCACCGAACACACGAAGGTCACGGATCCGAGAACGATGTAGACCCGATCGGACATCACCTCCACGGTGTCGCCGCCGCCCGCCTCGAACAACAGTTGAGACGGACGAATCCCGAAGCCGCCCAGAGAACTGAGCGCGACCTGCAGAGCCGTGATCGCCATCAACCACCCCGCCGCCGCGGCGAGCCGCCGACTCACCACCCAGCGCGGCAGCATCGATCGCACCCGGCGCCCCAATGCTGCGGCACGACCGTCGTGGACGTCGCATCTGCTGAGTGCGGACCGCAGCGCTGCCACCTCGATCGGATCCACACCGGCGGCCTCGATCGCGTCGAGCGACGCGGACAGGTTCCTCAGTCGTTCACGAGTGAGTCCGAACGCCATGCCCTCGGCGGCCCCGATGCCGACGTCCACGAGCCGCTCCCTCACCGTGGTCCGGTGAACCGCTTGGACCAGGTTGCCGCCGATCACCACGATCAGGATCGTGAGGTACATGATCTCGGCGGCCGGGTGATAGAAGTAGTCGTTGGTCTTGGTGACGAACTTGCCGACCTCATCGAGGAACAGGCCGATGCCGACACCGCCGACCACGATCTCGATCCACCGCGCCCGTGAACCGACGAACAGACAGCCGAGCACCAGCGCCAGGATCATCAGCCCACCACCGAACAGCGCGTGCGCGATGTGCAGGTTGGAGTGTCCGCCGATCTGGGGATAACCGGTGAGGGCCAGGTAGGTCCGGACCACCACGATCGTAACGGTTGCGATCACGACGAGTGCGGTGACCCGGTCCGATCCGCCGAGCGCCCGAACCGGCCGAGCACTGGCTGTCATCCCCGCGCGCTCATCACCATTCGCCCCAGCTGCGCGGGGGTCGCATCCGGCAGATAGGCACGGCTGATCGCGATACCGATCCGCGGCAGGTCGCCCTCATCGCGGTAGGCCAGATACACCGGCTCGTAGCGAGGCTTGAACTTCTTCTTGAACGCGTGCAGGGACCGGAACCCGTAGAAGGGTTCCATCGCCGCGCCGAGAAGATCCAGAGCCCGCTCGGTGGTGCCGACCGTCGACGGATCGTCGTTCCCCGCCAGCGGAGCCCCGGACAGCGAGACGAAATCGGCTCCCCTCGACTGGAACTCGAGCATCGCCGAGCCCAGGAGGAACTCGATCACCGGACCGAACTCGTCACCGGCGCGGCGCATGACGTCCAGCGTCCAGCCGCGGTGCCGACCGCCCGGCCCGAACACGGGCAGCCACGACAGCACACCGAGGACGTCGCCCTCGGAGTTGACCGCGAGTGACACCAGCACCTCCTCCGCCAGCGCCTCGTCGACGCCGCCGAGGGTGAATCCCATCTCCGGAAGACCCTTTCCACCGACCCATTCGTCGGAGATCCCGGACACCTGCGCCAGAATGTCCAACGATTCGTCTGCCAACCGGACCAGGCGATGCTCGATCCCCTCCTTGCGAGCACGGTTCAGCGCGGTCCGCACGCCCTGCCAGGACTTGCCCTTGAAGGCCAGACCCTCGAGGTCGACGATCGAGTCCTCGGCGATCTTCACCGCACGCCAGCCCGCCCGACGACTCGCGGCGGCGGCCTCTTCGCCGACGGAGAACCAGCAGGGCGTCAGCCCGCTGTGTTCTGCGAAGTCCACGAACTCGCGCACCGCACGATCGGTGTCCTCGGGTGCGCACACCGGGTCGGTCAGCGCGATCATCACGCCGGCGTGCCGTTGAAAGGCCACGTAACCCGCACTGCCCGAGGCCGCCGCGGCGTCGAGGAAGTGGTAGCGGTTTCCCTCCCACGTCGTCATCCACGACATCGTGCCGCCGCCGAAGTTCTCCAGCAGAGACTTTGCACGGTCCACGTCGTCGGTC
Source organism: Gordonia phthalatica (assembly GCF_001305675.1). Lineage (NCBI taxonomy): Bacteria > Bacillati > Actinomycetota > Actinomycetes > Mycobacteriales > Gordoniaceae > Gordonia > Gordonia phthalatica. Next base: position 1,190,758 of record NZ_CP011853.1, on the reverse strand, counting down.
CCACCGGCCGAGACTCGAGCGGGAACGCGGAACGCGAACCGACCGGCCACCAACACCCAGGTCAAGACCACCCACAGGAGAGTGGTGCCCAACAGGATGCCGCCACCGGACTGGAAGTCGGTCAGCGCGACCAGCAGCACCACGACCACCAGGCCGATGATGTTGAACGCACCGAGAACCAGGGAGACGATCCACGCCCAGCGCTTGCCCAGTCGGAGCTGCCAGGCGATCAACGCGATCACTCCCAGTTCCACCCACCGCACCCACGTCGCATCGCCGTCCGAATCGGTGGGACTGAACGGCCCCTCGCCGGGGAGGAACCACATGACGATGTCAGCGATGCCGATCGCGATCATGCCGGCGTAGCCGAGAAGTCGGACCTCCCGCCTGGTCCGCGGGGCGAAGCCGTGTTCGCCCGCGCTGAAGAACACCTCGCCGATCCCGAGCATCAACAGGAACGACACCAGGTGCGATACGTCGGCCAACGTTCCATCGAACATCAGCGAGACCGACACGTAGACGGCCAGGATGAGGCGGAATCGCAGTCGCCACGGCGAGGTCAGGGTCGCCGAGGCAGCTGCGGCGAGACCGACGATCGCCGTCGTCATGCCAACATCTCGGGTCGCAGCGATGTGCGTCGGCCACTCCCAGTGAATGCCGGGCAGCACATCGCTGCTCAGCAGCCACGCGAAGAGCAGCGTGGCACCGAGCCCCACCACCTGGCCCACCACCATGACCCATGCCGTGCGCAGCGTGCCGAGTCGAGACTCCGCCCACGCCGCGATCGTCAGCAGCATCACCACGATGCTCACGAACTGCCACGGGGTCAGACCGAAGAAGGCTCCCGAGACGATCACCCAGTACTGGTGCTCGCTGAATGCCGCGACGCCGTATCCGACCCGGTCGAGGAGGTCCGATCCGGCCAGTGAATTCCACGCCGTTCCGGTGACCACACCGATGATGACGAAAACCAGGGCGAGCACGATTGACAATGGTGCGCGAACGAATACCGATCGAGCTCTTGCCATGAGCCGTCCCGACAGAATCGAGAACCGACTCGGAGTTCTCGTCACGGTGGCCGCGTCGTCGACCACACCACCCTCAGCACTCGTTGTCATGAGGTGATCGTAAATCATTGCCATTCAATAGATCACCGATAGTATTGCGACGCGGCCTCCACAGAATGGCAAATACAATCACCGTGAGATCGACTGCAAATTCTATTTGTATCCCACCGCGGCAGGCCGTATCGAAAACCTCGATTCCAGGAGCAATTCGAATGGACATCAATCAGATCAGGCAGCTCTATCTCGACCACTTCACCGAACACGGGCACCAGATCATCGATCGCGCACCGCTCGTCCTCAACGACGATGCGACGACCCTCTTCACCGGCAGCGGCATGCAACCGCTCCTCCCCTACCTGCTCGGCGCCGACCATCCGGCGGGCGACCGACTGGTCGACGTCCAGCCGTGCCTGAGGTCGCAGGACATCGAAGAAGTCGGCGACAACCGACACACCACATTCTTCGAGATGCTGGGCAACTGGAGCCTCGGCGGCTACTTCAAGGACGAGCAGATCCGGTTCGCGTGGGACTTCCTCGTGAACAAGGTCGGCCTCGACCCCGCTCGGATGTACGTCAGCGTCTACTCCGGAGACCAGTCGCTCGAGATCTCGCCGGACGACGAGAGCGCGCAGGTGTGGCACGAGTTGTTCTCCGCCGCCGGCGTCAGCACCGACCGCATCGACCTCGTCACCGAGGAGCGCGGGAACGCCGAGGGCAGCGGAGGGGCCCGGATCTGCGGCTACCGGGACAAGAACTGGTGGTCGCGCGGCGGCGGTCCGGAGACCATGCCGGTCGGCGACCCGGGAGGGCCAGACACGGAGATCTTCTATTACTTCCCGCAGGTAGAGCACGACAAGTCCTACGGCGAGCATCCCCATCCCAATTCCGACGGCGGCCAGTACCTGGAGATCGGCAACTCCGTCTTCATGCAGTTTCAGCGCACCGAGAACGGACTGAGCCCGCTCCCGCGCCGGAATGTCGACTTCGGTGGCGGACTCGAACGCATCGCCGCCGCCGCGATCGACAGTCCGGACGTCTATCGCGTCGGAACCCTGGCACCCATCGTGTCCAGGATCGAGGAGCTCAGCGGGCGCGCCTACGACGACGACACCGAGGCGATGCGAGTGATCGCCGACCATGTTCGGGGCGCGGTCTTCCTCATCGCCGACGGGGTGCGCCCCTCCGGCAAGGAACACGGGTACGTGCTCCGCCGCCTCCTGCGACGTGCGATCCGCTTCGCGCACGCCATCGAGTGCTTCGACGGCACGCTCGAGTCGGTCGCCGACGCCGCGATCGACGCGTACGCGGCCGCGTATCCGACCCTCGACGCCGCGCGGACCGAGATCCTCGGGGTGTTGGCCAAAGAGGAGCGTCAGTTCCGGCGCACCCTGGGGAAGGGCCTCCGCGAATTGCGTCGGCTCGGAAAGGAATCGCGCCCCTTGAGCGGCGCCGACCTCTTCACGCTGTACGAGCGGTTCGGATTCCCCGTCGAGCTCGCCGCCGAGGAGGCCAATCGACTCGGCGTCGATCTCTTGGCCGGATGGCGCGCCGACTTCGACACCGCGATGGAACGTCAGCGTCAGATGTCGAGGGCGTCGAGCACTCTCGGCACGTGATCGTCGTGAATTGCTACGACTAACAAAAACAAACCATTGTGAATCGCGTACAAATTTCATTGGATGCAGTCACTCGGATTGCATTTCACGAATTCACTCCGTAAAGTCATTGGCAGCCCACTCGGCACGAGGGGGATGCGCCGGATGGGGTGCCTTCGATACGTTCGATTCGTATGTCCTCCACTGAGAATCGCTGGAGAATATCTATTCTCCAGCGATTCTTCTATTTGTGCGGGACGGATTGTGAGAGCCCATTGTGATTTCTCGGTTTCAGGATCTCGCGGATGCCGGTATTCCCATCACGTCCGGGTGGGTGCCCGTCGCCATCGTCGTCATCGCCCTCGCCGCGACGGTCTGGCTCGTCGCCGTGTTCCGACGCAGGTATGCGATCGCGATCGCCGCCGCCGCCGGGTGCGCGGCGGTCACCTACCTGTCGACGAACAGCGTCCTCGTCGGACTCTCGATCCTCCCCGAACCGATCCCCCGTGCGACGCGCGCCTGGATAGCGCTCGGAGTCTTCGCGGTCGTGCTGCTGGTGCCTCGTCTGCTCGCGTCGTCGACGGCCGGCGCGCGCGTGGTGACCGTGTGCGCGACCATCGCCGTCGTGGCCGCGTCGGCGAACGGAGTCAATCGTGAATTCGACGCCTACCCCACTGTCGAGTCGCTGTTCGACACCGGCGACGTCGACGAAGCCACGCAAGGCGAGTTCGGTCCCGACGGGGTGAAGATCGTCGATCTCTCCGAATGGCATCCGACCACCTCCCTTCCGTCGAGCGGCCGCGTCGCGTCGATGCCGATCCCGGCGACCGCCTCCGGATTCCAGGCCCGCCCGGCGATCGTCTACTTCCCGCCCGCGTACTCCGCCAACCCGAGACCTCGACTTCCCGTCCTGGTGCTGCTGGCCGGCCAACCCGGTTCGCCGAGCGACTGGATCCGCAGCGTCCGGATGCCGTCGATCATGGACGCGTTCGCGAAAGACCACGGCGGCGTGGCCCCGGTCGTGGTGGTCGCCGACGGCACGGGCACCGAGTGGGACAACCCGGCGTGTGTCGACTCCCCGGAGGGAAACGTCTCGACCTACCTCACCACGGACCTGCAGAACTGGGCCGCGCGTGAACTCACCGTCGCCACGGACCGCGCACACTGGGCGGTGGGCGGCCTCAGCTACGGCGGCACGTGTTCGCTGCAGCTGGTCACGAATCACCCGAACTCGTACCGCGTGTTCCTCAACATGTCGGGGCAGCTCGAACCCACCCTCGGGGGACGGCAGCGGACCGTGGACACCCTGTTCGGCGGCAGCGTGGAGGCCTTTCGGAAGGTCAATCCCATGGACATCATGGCCAGGCAGAAGTTCCCGAACGTCACAGGCGTCTTCGTCGTCGGCGCCGATGATCGGGACTACCGGCCCGGCCTGGAACGGGTCTACGCGGCCGCGCGAGCGTCCGGTATGCGCGTGGAGATGAAGATCATTCCCGGAGGACACACCTTCGCGGTCTGGCGCACCGGACTCCAGCAGGAGCTCCCGTGGCTGGCCGCGCAGCTCGGCATCAAGTGAGCCGACGGAATACCGCCCGCAGTGCACTGAAGAAGTGCCCTGAAGACAACTGATCGCCGCGGGAACAGCAGTCCTGCGGCGATCAGATGAACCCCTCGAAGCTCGGCCTCTCAGCGAGGCCTCCGGTGGTCGCCCGTCACAAGGTGGTGGCCAGGTAGATGATGGCGATGATTCCCCAGATCAACGAGATCCACCCGAGGATCACCGCCCACTTGGCCTGCTCCCCGCCCGAGAGGCGTCCACCCGAGGCCGCGATCTCCTTCTTCGCGCGGTAGCCGACGACCAGCCCCGCGATCGACAGGATGAACGGGAACACGACGAACGAGACGATCGACAGGATCAGCGCGACCAGCGCGGTCGTGCTCTTCTGCTGGGTCGGCGCAGGATTGTTCATGGCTGACATTTGATTCTCCATTTCGGATTGTCGGATAGCGGCCCGGTGGCAGCTACTTGTTAGGTCCGGTCGCGACCGGAGCCAGTTTCTGAAGGTCTGCGAGCACCTGCGGATCTTGCAGCTCCATCCAGGCGATGACGTCTTGGTACGTCGCACAGATGGTCTCCGGCTTGCCGCACACCGCACGCATGAAGTCGTAGGTCGCCGGATTGAAGGCGTTCCCGCTCCACTCGTTGAAGTGATTCGCGATCACGATGGGCGCACGGTTGCCCTCGAACGCACGCTTGTACATGTACTCGTAGGTCTGCTCGACGATCCGACGGATCTTCGGAGCACTCTTCGGGGCGTTCTTCGCACCGTTGAACGTGAACCAGAAGTTGTAGTCGAGCGCCGTTTGATTGGCCTTCAGCGCCGGCGAGTAGACGTACGGGATCGGGAACTCCCAGATTCCGTTGACTCGCGACTTCGACGGCCAGAAGATGCCCGGCTTGTCCGCGGGCATCGACGAATCCCACGTCATCCCGTGTTTGCGCAGCGCCGGGAAGAGGGTCGCGGGGCTGCCTTCCAGGCACTGCGTCCGCCCGCCCTTGACTACGTCGGGTCCGAACGCGAGGTCGGGGCCGTCGGTGATTCCGGTGTTGCGCCGCCAGTTGTTCATGAGGGAGAAGAACTGGTCGAGTTCGTGCGACCAGTCCTTGCTCGACCAGCTCTTGCCCGGATACTTGGTTCCGGCGCAGAAGTGTCCGACGTAGTGGGTGCCCATCTCGTGGCCGTCGTACCAGGTGCGGTTCAGGTAGGAGATCTCCTCCTTCACTTCAGCTTTCGTCCCGCCGAAGGCCAATGCGGATTCACCCGGCAGATGACCGGGGCCGCGATAGCGACGCTTCGCCTTGTCGGTGAGGAAGTACAGTCCGGTCATCAATGCGGTGAACCGTGAGTCGGTCTCGTCGGCGGCCTTGAGGAACTCGTCCCAGTTCTTGCTCACGCCCACGCCGTCGAAGGAGAACAGGATGAACTGCGGCGGTTTCTCCCCCGGCATCAGTTTCGTCATCGGCACGTTCGACTTCTTGCGAACGATCGGCGGCGGCGCGACCGTCGAACTCGCGACGGCACTCGCCGTCTGCTCGACCTCCGCGGCCGCCGAGGAGTTCCGCCCGCATCCCGCGACGAACGGCAGTGCGGCAATCAGTGCCAGCAGAAGCGCTCCGAGGCGGATGAACCGCCTGCCTCGCGGAGGCGAATTCGAGTGTCCCCGGTTCCAGGAAGCATGACGACGCACAGTTCTCCAAAGTTTGAAAGTCGCTCCGATGCGGGCGACGCACGCTCACCGGAGAGGGAAAGGGTGATGGGATGACAGCGACGGGCGTCGCGCCGCAACCGCTTGCGGATGCGACCCGACGCCCCCGTCGATCTGTTCGGTTGTCTGTCCGGCCGGTCAGTCCTGAGCCGCGTCGTGTGCGGAGCGACTGATCGTCTCCAGCACCGTCACGAATTGCGGATTGCCCGGGTCCACGATCTGCACGTGGTTGATGCCGCGCATAAGGACCATGTCGGCCTTCGCACCTTTGGCCTTCGCCTCCCGCACGTAGTTCTGGCTCAGCACCGCAGGCACGATGTGGTCCTTGTCCCCGTTCATCGCGATCACCGGGATCGACGGATCGATGTTCTGAATCGGGTCCACCTCGGCGTAGCGTTCGGGGACCTCATCGGGGGTGCCGGAGAGCGCTTCAACGATGTTCTTGTCGCCCATCCGAACAGCGGTCCGCATGTCGATCGGGCCGGACAGCGAGATCACTCGCTTCGGCTGGAACTTCGGCTTCGAGCCGACGTCGTCGTTCTTCAGCTTGTGACGCGTGCCCGCCCACATCGAGAGCTGGCCTCCCGCCGAGTGCCCCGCCACGACCACGTCGTCGATGTTGAGCGACGGCACTGCCTTCTTGACGTTGGGGATGAAGTCGAGGGCTGCTGCGACGTCGGCGAAGGTCGTCGGCCAACCGCCGCCCGCGCCGACTCGACGGTATTCGACGTTGTAGACCGCGAGGCCGCGCTCCGCCAGGCGCCGCGCGAAGGTGACGAACACGTCCGCGCCGATCTCCGACTTCCACGCGCCGCCATGGATCAAGACGACCAGCGGGATCTCTCCCGCATCGTGCGCGCCGGGCGGCAGGAAGAGGTCCGCCCAGTTCTGGTCGTCGTCTCGGTCGCCGGTCGTCGTCGGGTAGAGGTAACGCTTCGCATCGACGTTGGTCGACGCGGTCACCTTGGCGAAATCCCCTGCAGCCTTACCCGGGTCGGCGGCCACGGCCGCCGAGTCGGTGGGCGCGGCGCCGGAGTCCGAGTCATTCGTGCACGCGCCGAGTGCGAGGAGCAACGACGTCGCGACGGCGGCAGTCACTGCCTTACGCATGGACATGCCTTTCCTAGTTGATTGCTGCATTGATGGACGATTTCTTGACGACGCCGCGTTCGAGGCCCCACTTCTTGGCGATGGAGGCCAACTTCCCGCTGTTGATGAAGTGTTCGACGACCTTCTGGAGCACCGGGCCGAGCGATGAGCCCTTGGCGACCGGGAAGCTGTAGGGAAGCGTGTCGAAGGCGTGCCCGGTGGGTTCGAGCTTGCCCTTGGACTGCTGCGACGCGTACAGCGTCACGGGTGAGTCGGCCGACACCGCGTCCACCTCGCCGCGCATGAGACCCTCCATCGCCGCGGTCTCCGAGGGATAGGTGACGATGTCGATCTTCTTCTCGCCGACGACCTCGCAGGCCTGACTCTTCGCGGGGAGCTCCATCGTCAGCTGAGTGGTCGCGACCTCGGCCCCCACCTTCTTGCCGCAGGCGTTGTACGGATCCGCATCGGTGCCGACGCGGCGCGCCCACTGCGTACCGGCGCGGAAGTAGGTGACCATGTCGACCTGCTTCTCACGCTCCTTGGTGTCGAACAGACCGCGCATGCCCATGTCGTAGGTGCCCGCCGAGACCTCGGGCACCAGCTTGGGGAAGTCGACCTGCTTGATGTCGACCTTGATGCCGAGTGCCTCTCCGATCGCGTTCACGAGGTCGACGTCGAAGCCGACCAGGTCCTTGCCGCGACGGAACTCCATCGGCGCGAACGGAGCATTGGTCGCAACCGTGAGCGTCCCCGAGGTGAGGACCCGATCCGGCAGTTGCGCCTTGAGCGCCGCGACGTCCAGCGTCGCCGTCTCGGACGGCGTGACCGATTCGGTGGTGGTCGCATCGTCGGTCGCGCACGCGGACGTAGCCAGAACCACAGCGAGCGCCGCACTCACGCCCGCGATCCACCCACCTCTCCGATGACAGCGCATTGAAACTCCTCACTCGTGCTGATGATTCGAATAGTCAGGGACGTCGGCATCGATCTGAGCATCTATCACGCCTTGGCACGCCCTTTAATGAGTCATATCAAACCCGGGTCTTCGGAGAACATCAAACAACGGCCTTTTGAGACCGAACAATCGACGATTGTCCGCGTGTCGGTATTCGTTATTCGATTGACGGTCTGGACAGAATTCAACAGTCAATGCATGCCATGGTCGACGCAGTGGTCGGCACGCAAACGGCGACGGCGCGCATCATCGCCGAGCGCTGCCAGTACTTCGCGGGCCGCACCCGTCGTCGTCGGCAACGCCAGAGCCACGATGGGGCACTTGATCTCCTCCCGGAGCGCGACGACGACGATCCGCCCGCCGTAGTAGACGCCCGGCTCAGCGGTCACCATCGCGAATCCGTCCGGTACGGCGAGCGGCGCCGATTCGGCCGCGAATCCCTGGAACCGGCAGATCACGGTGTCGGGCTCATATCCGGCATGCCGGAAGTGGTCGACCAGGTACGACGAGTAGCGCGACACCGACTCGGGCGCCCACAGGATCATCGACAGGTCGACCAGATCCGCCATCGACACCGGCTGGGACTGCGCAACCGCCGAGCCCGCGACCACCGCGACATTCATGCGGTCGAAGGCCACCACTCCACCGGTCAGCCCCTCGGGTTTCGCCAGGTCACGCCGGAACGCGAGGTCGATCTCCCCGCTGTACAGCGCCGCGGTCATCTCGTCGGGGAACATTCGCTTCACATGAACCGACGACCGGTCCGGCAGCGCTCCGGTGACCAGATCGAAGACCTCGACCGACGTGATCGACGGCGTGTACCCGACCCGAACGACTTCCTCGTCGCCGGACATCGATCGGCGGACATCCGGCACGATCCGTTCGGCGCCGGCCAGCAGCACGGTGGCCGACTCGTACAACCGCAGACCCGCCGCCGACGGCCGCATCCCTCGGGTGCGTTCGAACAGCCGCGCACCGACCTGTTCCTCCAGACTCTTGATCGCCACCGACAGCGCTTGTTGACTCTGGTGAAGTTCTGCGGCCGCGTCGGTCAGGGACCCCGCCTCGACCACCGCGACGAATTGTTGAAGCCGGCGAAGATCGACCAGCCCTTTCACCGCATCCGAGGCCATTGATCCAGCCACCTGACTCCTCATCAATTTGTGATTCAACAAAAACCATTTGTTGAACAGCCTTGATCGCAACCTTTAGCTACGCTTTACCGCGACTATAACCAATGAATCGCGAAACTCCACAAACACAGAGTTACTCCGAAAGCAGGGCGTCACTAATGCGATGGCCCAAATTCTTCTATAGGGTTGACATGAATCTTGATGGTGTCGCGCTGGGTCGCACCAGTTGTGTCTCCGGCACTCGGTCGCGACTGAGTGCGGGAGACACAAGTGGTGCGACTGGTCGACGAGTGGTCCGACCGTCAGACGCGGGTGCGTTCGGCGATCACGGTCATCGACCCCGGAGCGATCTCGGTGAAGCCGGCATCCCGGACGGCGGCGGCCGTCCCCGCGTCCGCCTCGCCGACGAGCCGTGCCCACCGTTCGGAATCGGCGCGTCGAACGTCCACCGAGCAACCCGACTCGTACCACGCCCGCGCCGAGGCGAGCGAGAACAGCCCGACGCCCAGCATCGACGCGTGCCCGACCTGTGCGGCCGTCTTACCCACCGACATCTCGAGGTCCGGGTTGAGCCACAGGCACAATCCATCGCGATCGCCCACAGGGGAATCGGTGGGAAGCACGCCGTCGACGTCCGTGCCACCGATCTGAAGTCTGGTGACTCGGTGATCGACGTCCCCGACACGACCGGGGACGAATGCACGCGCCTGCGCTCCGTCGACCTCTGCGGTGACGCCCCACAGGCCCTGGACGTCGTTCCACTGCTTGCCGCGCGCGCGTCGCGCGATCTTGCGAATTCGGGCGTCGCACCACGCATCGAGCCCGGCGGCCCACGGTCCCCCGCTCTCCGCCCGCGGATCCAGACAGACCAGCACAGCCGCCTGCGCGGCGGCGATCAGCAGCGCCCGCCGCTCCGGCGGCGCGGCCTTCTCGATGCGCACCACCATCTGCATGGCCAGCACATCGTCACGATCCGCAGGATCCTCGCCACCGCCGACATAGCCGACGAGACGACGATAGACGTCGTCGAACACGGTCAGGAGTCCAACGGAACGCGCCGCAGGCTGCCATCCTCGATGTCAGCGGCCTCGATCTCGTCCCGGGTCACGCCGAGCATGAACAGGACCGCATCCAGGAAGGGGTGGTCGAGTGTGGTGTCGGCGACCTCGCGCAGCGCGGGCTTCGCGTTGAACGCGATGCCCATGCCTGCCGCGGACAGCATGTCGATGTCGTTGGCGCCGTCGCCCACGGCCACGGTGTGCTCCATCGGGACGCCGACGTGCTCGGCGAACGACCGCAGCGATCGCGCCTTGCCGGGGCGATCGACGACCTCACCGATCACCCTGCCGGTCAGCTTGCCGTCGACGATCTCGAGAGTGTTGGCGCGGACGAACTTGATGTCGAGCTCGCGGGCGAGCGGCTCGATCACCTGGACGAAGCCACCCGAGACCAGGCCGCAGTGGTAGCCGAGGCGGTTGAGCGTCCTGATCGTGGTGCGCGCGCCGGGCGTCAGTTCGATGGACTCTGCGACGCGGTCGATCACGGACACGTCCAGGCCCGCGAGCGCCTCGACGCGCTGATGCAGGGATTCGGCGAAGTCGAGTTCGCCGCGCATCGCGGCTTCCGTCACCGCCGCCACCTCGGCCTCGCGACCGGCCTTCGCTGCGAGCATCTCGATGACCTCGCCCTGGATGAGGGTGGAGTCCACATCGAAGACGATGGCGCGCTTGGCGCGTCGACCGAGTCCGCCGCGGTCGACCGCGATGTCGATCGGGAACCGTGATGCCACGGTGACCAGTCCCGCGCGCAGCGCGGTGTCGGCGGTCGCGGTGTCGTCGACGGTCACCATCAGTTCCAGACCGGTCAGCGGATAGTCGGCCACTCCGCGGATGGTGTCAATGTTCCCGCCGCAGCCCGCCACCTCTGCGGCGACCGCCTGGAACGACTCCGCGGAGATCGGCGAGCCGAGGATGACGATGGCGTGCGACGAGACGGTGCGTCCGTTGCCGACCGCATCGACGACGAGCTCGACGGACATGCCGCGCGCCCGCATCGGCATGTCGACGGCATCGAGGACGGCGGCGGCCGAGCCGGTGGTCGAGACCAGCACACCGAGCGTCAGGTGATTGTGAATGACGACCTGCTCGACATCGAGAAGGTCGACTCCCGCTGCGGCGAGCGCGCCCATCAGCGACGACGTGACGCCGGGCCGGTCCGAGCCGCTGACAGTGATCAGAATGGTGCGTTTCTCCACCCTTGAATTATGGAGCCTGAAGGGAACGTCCGCCGCACCGGGTTCGCCGCCGCCCGGATCCGGACGTCAGGTCGACGACCGTCGCCGCGTCTGCAACCGGATCGCAGATGCCCGGGCCGGCGTCGATTCCACACGCCGACCCGAGCCGAGAACCGCTTTCCGGGTCCCCGGGTGAGCGGACCATCGAAAAGACCGACACGTCTTTCGAAATGCGTACTGCGACAATTCCTCATTGTTGGATTACCGCGAGAAAGAAAAATATCCTGAATCAGCAGAGTCCATCGCCGACAGTGATCGCGATGAGCGTCGAAACAATGAAGGATCACTCCCACCGTGCTTGACGATTCGCAGATCCCGACCGACAGATTGGACCCGTTGCGTCCCGATCAACTCGCGAACTGGTCGGTGGGGACCGCAATCCTGAGCACGATTCTTCCGTTCTTCTGGATCCTGCTCGCGGTGGCCGCCGTCGCACTGGCCGTCCGGGCTCATTACCTGCTGTCTGCGGGGGTCGCGGAGGCCCGCCGATTCTCCGGAGGAATACGTGCCACACTCGGCGCGGTCATCGGTGCCGTCGCCCTGGCTTGGCGGTCGTCCGACTATCTCATCTCAGATCTGATGACGGTGTAGCGACGGCCGATCGCAGCGACGTGATCACGTCGACGGCCAGGCCCTGCACGGACTCCCGAAGCCAGACCGCTTGAACCGGCAGGACGATCTCGTCCCGTAGGCCGACCACAGTGACGCGACCGCGGAAGTAGACTCCGACCTCGTCCGAGACGAAGGCGAAGCCCTGCGTCGTCGCCAACGGCATCGAAACGGCTTCCAACCCGAGGCAGCGAATGTTCTCGACGTCGGGATCGAATCCCAACTCCCGGCATCTCGCCAGCACGCGCCCCGGATCCACCGACTCGCCGTCGGATCGGCAGCGGATCATCGTCAGACCTGCGAGGTCGGACAATCCCACGCGGTCCCGACCGATGCGAGCCGCGTCTTCGGTGCGGAGTGCGACGTTGATCGGCAGGACCCCGACGAGCTTGCCTGCCAGGCCCTCCGGAGGGAGGGCGTCGTGACAGAAGGCGATGTCGACGTCGCCGGCCGCCATCTGCTCCCGGATCGCAGTCGACTCCACGCGGATCAGTTCGAGCGGCACGTCGCGGGGAACGAGCTCGGCGACCAGGTCGTAAGCGTGGATCGCCTTCATCGCCGGGGTGTACCCGATGGACAACGCGGCCGCATGTCCTCGCGCCGCCGCCTGCACGTCTCTCACCGTTCTGCTCGCGCCCGCGAGCAGAGCCTGCGCGGCCTCGTACAGCCGAATGCCGGCAGCAGACGGCTGCATGCCGCGTGTACGAACGAACAGCGTCACGCACAGTTGCTTCTCGAGCGTCCGGATCGCAGCCGACAATGCCTGCTGCGTGACTCCGAGTTCCGTCGCGGCATCGGTCAGCGACCCGACCTCGACGACGGTGACGAACTGCTCGAGCCGCCGCAGATCCAAGGGGTGACGTCGTGCGCGATCATCGAGACCGATGTCGACCGTCTCTCGACCGGGTCCCGACGTGGGACTCCTGTCCAGTCGCGTCGACATCATCCCACTCCCTCTCCACTGTCAGATGAATAGAGACGAATTCGTCTGCGGTGCAGATGGTATGTCTCAGCGATTGAGAATCGTCACTGCGACGAGACGATTACGAAAGCAGCGGCATTTTCCAGAAGGTCGTCGGCGGATCGCGATCAGCCCTGCTGGACGCGGAACTGCGTCGGAGAAACACCAACGCGACTCTTGAACGTCGCTGCGAAATGACTCGGCCGACCGAAACCGACGAGGGCACCGATCTCAGCGACCGAAAGCGCCGTCGTGGTCAGCAGATCTTTCGCCCTGCCAATCCGCACATCGAGCAGATACTGATGCGGTGTCGTTCCGTATTCTGCGGAGAACGACTGGCGGAAACTTCTCACCGACATGCCGGAGATCTCGGCCATCGCTTCGAGGGTGATCTCGCGGTCCAACCCGTCGTGCAGGAACTCGGTCAGCTTCTGCCGCGTGCCCCGATCGAACGAACGCCGTCCGATCCGGCGAGGTTCACGACGAACTCCATAGGCGTCGAGGACGTGCAGACGCGTCGCGTCGAAGAGCGAATCACGAAGCAGGCCGGCGACCGTGTCGCTGCGCCCGGATGTGCTCGCGATCCGGTCGAGCAGCCCGTGCAGGACGGGATCCCGCTGGGAGATCACCGACCGCAACTCGCCGGAACCGACGAGGCTCGGATCCAAGGACAACTGGTGGAACTCGACAGCGGACGTGTCGCGTGCCGATGCGAACGAGTGCGACTCCGCCGGGATCACCCACACGCTGCTCTGCCGAAGATCGAGACGATGACAGCGATTGGCCGAATACGTCTCCTTGTGCTTGGCCGTTCCTCGCCGCCACACCAAGATCGTGTGGTCGGCGCTGTCGAACTCCCACGACAAGCTGTTCGAAGGCGCTTCACGCACCGTCGTGAGAGTGATGCCGCTCCTCCGGGCAGACCCTCCGACCGCGGGCTCGGGGACGCGGGCGACGCACTCAGACACCGGCGCCGTGCCCCGAACTCCCCGCCGACGGAACCACGGATCGACCGCGTCGACGCGTGCGCTCATCTCCGTGTCGAAACGACCACATCAGCCTTGCTCCTGTCCGAATCGCCTGGTCAGTGGCTGCTGCCAGCCTCGTCGTGTTCACAGCCGAGAATCTCATGATTGGTCGCGCGAAGCGGTGATGTCAAACAATTCTCACTTGTACTCACTACCAGACCGATTGTTCATTTCGCCCGACTCGCCTCACGGAACACGAAACCAGGCCCGCCCGAGGAGAACTCGGGCGGGCCTGGCTTCGTTGGAACGATTAAACGTTCGCGGGGTCGTGCTTGTCGCTGCCCCATCCGACATGGGCTTCGGAACGCATGCGCTCCACCATGTGCGGGTAGTGCAACTCGAACGCCGGACGCTCGGAACGGATGCGCGGCAGCTCCGTGAAGTTGTGGCGCGGCGGCGGGCAGCTGGTGGCCCACTCGAGTGCGTTGCCGAAGCCCCACGGGTCGTCGACCGTGACGACCTCGCCGTAGCGGTAGCTCTTGAACACGTTCCAGGTGAACGGCAGGAGCGACAGACCCAGCGTGAAGGCGCCGATCGTGGAGACCACGTTCAGCTCCGTGAAGCCGTCCGACGGGAGGTAGTCGGCGTAGCGACGCGGCATGCCCTCGTTACCGAGCCAGTGCTGGACCAGGAAGGTGGTGTGGAAACCGATGAAGGTCAGCCAGAAGTGCCACTTGCCGAGGGTCTCGTCGAGCATGCGTCCGGTCATCTTCGGGAACCAGAAGTAGATGCCCGAGAAGGTGGCGAACACGATGGTGCCGAACAGGACGTAGTGGAAGTGAGCCACGACGAAGTAGGTGTCCGAGACGTGGAAGTCGAGCGGCGGGCTGGCGAGCAGAACACCGGTCAGACCACCGAAGAGGAAGGTCACGATGAAGCCGATGGCGAACAGCATCGGGGTCTCGAAAGTTATTCGGCCCTTCCACATGGTGCCGATCCAGTTGAAGAACTTCACGCCCGTCGGCACTGCGATCAGGAACGTCATGAACGAGAAGAACGGCAGCAGGATGGAACCGGTGACGTACATGTGGTGCGCCCAGACGGCCACGGACAGAGCGGCGATCGCGAGGGTCGCGTAGACCAGGCCCGAGTAACCGAAGGTGGGCTTCCGCGAGAAGACCGGGAAGACCTCGGACACGATGCCGAAGAACGGGATGGCGATGACGTAGACCTCGGGGTGACCGAAGAACCAGAACAGGTGCTGCCAGAGGATGACGCCGCCGTTGGCGGGGTCGTACAGGTGAGCACCGAACTGGCGGTCCACCTCCAGGCCCAGCAGCGCTGCGGTCAGCAGCGGGAAGATCAGCAGGATCAGGATGCTGGTCACCAGGATGTTCCAGGTGAAGATCGGCATGCGGAACATGGTCATGCCCGGTGCGCGGAGGCACACGACGGTGGTGATCATGTTGACTGCGCCGAGGATGGTGCCGAGGCCGGCGACGCCCAGACCCATGATCCACAGGTCGGCGCCCATGCCCGGCGCGTGAACCGCGTCAGTCAGCGGGGTGTAGGCGGTCCAGCCGAAGTCGGCAGCGCCACCCGGGGTGAGGAAGCCACCCAGCGCGACCAGGTTGCCGAACAGGAAGAGCCAGTAGCCCATGGCGTTCAGTCGCGGGAAGGCGACGTCGGGCGAACCGATCTGCAGGGGCAGGACGAAGTTGGCGAAACCGATCACGATCGGAGTCGCGTACATCAGCAGCATCACCGTGCCGTGCATGGTGAACAGCTGGTTGAACTGCTCGTTCGACAAGAACTGCAGTCCCGGCATGGTCAGCTCGGCACGCATGAGCAGCGCCATGAGTCCGCCGATCATGAAGAAGGCGATACACGTGGCGATGTACATCTGACCGATCAATTTGTGATCGGTCGTCGTGATGAGCTTGTAGAAGAACGACCCCTTGGGCTGGACGCGAGCCGGATACGGCCGCTCAGCCTCCACTCTGGTCGTCGGTTGGTCTACCGCGGTCACAGATTCCTCCTCCTCGGCGCCGCTGGTGGGCACCGGGCCTCACGGCCCAAACTCGCTGCCCTAGATCACCTATGGCGCTTGCGCTACGTACTGATCGTAAACCAGACCGCCACACTGTTCCGACCGGGTCCTACGATCTGTCGTAATTACAAGATAGCGCTGTCTGATCGCTGCAGGTAGCCCCATTCCGCGGCGAGATTTCGCCGACGCCGGTCGATGCTAGCGTGGGCGGGTGTTCTTCAAGCCTTCCGGCGCTGTGCTGCGCCGCACCGGCGCCCTCGCGGCGACCGCCGCACTGACCGTCGGACTCAGCGCCTGCGCGAGCGATGACGGCGTTCTTCGCACCCCCGACGGTTCGGTCATCAGTACGACGGTGACCCGAATCGCCGAGGTCAACATCGTGAACGCGGGCCGCGACTTCGCCAAGACCTGCCTGGCCCCCACCGCTCCCGATGCTGGCAAGAGCGACGTCAAGCGCATCGTCGTCACCGACCCCGCACTGCTCGACGCCCTCTGCGCGCTCGGTCTGGGCGCTCAGGTGAAGGCCGTCGTCGCACCGGCCGGATCGGTGCCCGCCTATCTCGGCCCGCAGTTGGGCGCCGTCCCGACGCTCGGCGACACGCCCGACGCGGCCGCGGTGAAGAAGGCCGCTCCCGAGTTGGTCCTCTCCTCCCCCGCCACCGAGCGTCGTCTGACCGCTCTGCGCGACGGCGGCGCTCTCGGCGCGGCCCGCACCGCGGTCGTCGATCCGACCACCGGCTGGCAGGACTCCTTCCGCGCAGTGGCCGCCGCCGTCGACCGCACCGCGGCGGCGCAGACGCGGCTCGCCGAGTTCGATGCCGAGGCTCAGCGCGTCGGTCGCGTCATGGACGCCGGGCACACGCAGGTCTCGCTGGTCCGATTCACCCCCGACGCCCAGTTGATCGAGGGGACGTCCTCGTTCGGCGCCCAGGTGATGACGCAGGTCGGTGTGGCCCGACCCGCTGCGCAGCGCACGCCGAAGGCCGTCGTGGCGAACGACGACAACTATAAGGACGCGGACGCCGACCTCATCTACGTCAGTTTCCAGGGCGAGAAGGGGACCGCTCGCGGCACCGACGTGCTGATGAGCGACCGCTGGCTCGACATGGGTGCCCCCACCTGGAAACGCGTCCTCAACGTCGACGACGACGTCTGGTACTCCGGTTCCGGCCTCGCAGCGGCCTGGTTGGTCCTCAACGATCTGAAGGATTCGCTCAACAGCAGCTCGGCGGGGTGAGCATCCCACGCCTGAGGACTGTCACAGCCTCGCGATAGAACTGTCTCCATGACGGCGAGCATCGACTCCGACCGCCGGGCGCCGCTCCGCGTCCGGTGGATTCCGGGGCTGGGCCTGGCCGTGTGGCCGGACACCCCGGCCGAGCCCGGCGATGTGTTCGACGACGTCATCGACGTCCCGGACTCGTTGACCGATCTGATCGGGCGACGGAAGTTGCGGCACACCGTCGATCTGCCTACCACCGACGGGTCGCGACGGTTCCAGCCGGCCGCCGGCATCGGGATGGCGAGCGCTGTCGAACTGCTGGACCGCTGCGATCATCTGCGCGTGGGCGGCGACGTCGGCTTCTACCGCTATCTGCTGTCCGGCGTACGCGCCTACATCACGTCCGGGGCCGTCGCGCCGAGCACCTGCCTCGTCGGGGGCGAGTACGAGGTCCGGTGGATCCCTGTCCCGACTCCCGCGTGGCGCAGTTGGTTGGCAGTCGCCCAGGCGTCGGCCCCGCCCGCCTTCTCCTCGGATCCGGCCGCCGTGACCGACTTCGTGGCCGAGGCGCTCGACCACGAGTGCCGGCGCCGCCTCGAGGCCGGCCGGGGCTCGTCGCCCATACCGCTGATCGCCGGTCTCGCCGGTCGTTCACCCGGTCTGCTGTCCGCCGAGGTCGGACCGCGGAGCGCTCAGGCCTGGCAGGACTGGGTCGGCACGGCGGGGCCCGGCTCCGCGGCTGTCGTGCTGCGGTTGCACGTGCCCGACGACGATCCCGACCCCGACGCACCTGCCGTCCCGCCCGATCAGGTGCGGTGGCGGCTGGAGGTGTGCAGGCAGACACCGACCGGCGAGTTGGCACCGGTGGTCCCCCACCGCCTGGACCCGCACGAGCTCGACACCGTCACCACCGAGGTGGCGCGCGCGACAGTGGCCTTCGGCGAGTTAAGCCGTTCAGAGGCCGACCCGCACAGCCTCGACTTCCTGTTGACGACCGACGTTGTCGACCAACTGCTGGGCGACGGTGTGGCCGACCTGCAGGCCGCGGGCATCACCGTGCTGCTTCCGTCGTCGATCGCTGCGGTGACGCCGACCCTCTCGATCCGGTCGGAGCAGACACCGGGAGGCGGTGCGCGTCCCGGGTTCGTCGGACTCGACGAGATCTCCGACTTCGAGTGGCGTTTGGCCCTCGGCGACGTGGCGGGTGCCGGCGAGCTGACCCAGTCCGACATCGACGAGTTGGCTCAGCAGAGCGGCGCACTGGTCCGTCTGCGCGGCAAGTGGCTGCGCGCCGAGGGGGCGGCCCTGCATCGTGCGGCCGCCTTCATCGCGGCCCAGCGCGCGGTGAAGTCCGACGGCGACCGACCGACGATGGCCGAACTGCTGGCGTTGATCACCGACCCGGACGACGCACTTCCGGTTCCGGTCGCGGAGGTGAGCGGCCTCGGCTGGTTGGACGACATCGCCCGCGGCGGAGTGCTGGTGCCACCCACCCTCCCCGCGCCGGTCTCGTTGCGCGCCGAGCTGCGCCCGTATCAACAGCGCGGCCTGGAGTGGCTGTCGGCGCTCGGCGGCATCGGCGCGGGCGGTGTGCTGGCTGACGACATGGGACTCGGGAAGACCGTGCAGGTCATCGCCCTTCTGACGGCGAACCGGGAGCGCGGCGACCACCTGCCGCCCGCCCTCGTGGTGTGCCCCATGTCGGTGATCGGCAACTGGAGCCGCGAACTCGCGACCTTCGCCCCGCACCTGACGGTCCTCGTCCACCACGGAACCGGTCGGTCCACCGAACGGATCGTCGACGACCGGCCGGACGTGGTCCTCACGACCTTCGCGACGCTCTCGCGTGATCGGGTCGCACTCGCGCCGCTCCGGTGGGGCGAGCTGGTGGTCGACGAGGCCCAGCACGTGAAGAACGTCCGGACCGCGGCGGCGAAGGCTCTGCGCGCCGTCCCCGCCCGGCAGCGGATCGCCCTGACCGGCACCCCCGTCGAGAATCGTCTCGAAGACCTGCGCGCGGTGATCGACCTCGTGAACCCCGGAATGCTGGGCACCGCATCCGCCTTCCGCGCGCGCTTCGCCGAACCGATCGAACGCGACCGCGATCCACGGGCCGTCGCCCGGCTGTCGGCCGTCACGCGACCGTTCATCCTGCGTCGGGAGAAGACCGATCCGGCCATCGCCCCCGATCTTCCGGAGAAGACCGAGCTGCTGGTCCGGACCAATCTGTCGAGCGAGCAGGCCGGGCTCTACCAGGCGGTCCTCAACGAACTGAACGAGGCGCTCGCCGACACCACGCACGGCGGACCGCGACGACGCACCGTGCTCGCGGCACTCACCCGCCTCAAGCAGATCTGCAATCACCCCGCGCACTACCTGGACGACGGCTCGGCGATGATGCGCCGCGGTCGGCACCGCTCCGGCAAGGTGGAGCTGCTCGTCGACATCCTGACGACGGTGATCGCCGAGGGTGAGCGCGCCCTGGTGTTCACCCAGTTCGCGGCGTTCGCGGAGCTGCTGTCGGAGTGGCTCGCGCCGGTGCTGGGTGCCGAGGTCCCGGTGCTGCACGGCGGAAGCTCCCGGGAGCAGCGCGATGCGATGGTCACCCGGTTCACCGCGCCCGACGGACCGCCGGTGCTGCTGGCGACATTGAAGGCGGGTGGCACCGGATTGAACCTGGTGGCGGCCAACCACGTCATCCATGCCGACCGGTGGTGGAATCCCGCCGTCGAGGATCAGGCCACCGACCGCGCCTACCGCATCGGGCAGCAGCGGAACGTGCAGGTCCGGAAGTTCGTCTGCGTCGGAACCCTGGAGGAGCGGATCGACGAGATGATCACCGCCAAACGCGAGCTGTCGAAGCTGACGATCAGCACCGGCGAGTCGTGGCTGACCGAGCTCGACGACGACACCCTGATGGATCTCCTCGCACTGCGCGACGAGGCGGTGAGCGAATGAGCCCCGCCCGGCTCCGTCGAACCAAGACCGCCGTCCGCGCGTACGGCATCACCGGTTGGTCGCGCGCCTTCGTCGGTGTGGTGGAGGCGGGCGCCGACCACCGACGGATCACCGGGGCCCGCCGGTACTTCCGGGATCGGCACGTCGACGGCCTGCAGATCGCCCACGGCTTCGTCACCGCGTCGGTCCGCGGGAGTCAGCTCGATCCGTTCGAGGTGCGCTTGGAGATGCGGACCGTGGATCCCGCGACGGTGATCGACCTGCTGCGTCGCACCGGTGACGCCGACACCCTGCTGGAGTTGGCGCGCGGCGAGCAGCCGCCCGCTCTCGGGAATCTGATCGCGCCGACCGAGCCCGCCGACGTCGTCTCCGATTGCACGTGCCCGGACGACGCACCGCGCTGCACGCACGTGCTGGCGACGGCCTTCGAGGTGGCCGCCGAGATCGACCGCCGCCCCGCCACTCTGCTGACCGTGATGGGGACCGATCTGCCCGAGCTCCTGGCCGTCGCGCAGGACGATGAGCCCGGGCCCACTGCTGTCGAGTCCGATCCCCTGACCGTCGACGATCCGTTCGGCGATCACCTGCTGCCGCCGCCGACACCGTCGTTCCCCGTCGTCGACGCGCTCACCGAGCTCGACCCGGCCGTCCTCCGACAAGCCCTGCGCGCCACCGGGATTCCAACGACCGAGATCGCCGAGGCGTTCGACGATCTGGCGACCTTCTACGACATCCTCATGCGCCGCCGCTGACGGCGGCGACGCGCCGTCGACCGTTGCGCCACTGGTGAATGTGACATTAGTTGTTGGTATAGTAATTTGTGTCACTGGAATTAACAGGTACGCCGCATCCGCACCCGGATCAACGGCCCCGACCGGAGGTACTCCGAACATGACTACGACAGACGACGCGCAGGCCGTCCGCGACGGCCAACTCAAGATCGCGAACCGCCTCCTCAAGGGATCGACGAGCCGCTCGTACGACCCCATCGTCGACGTCGACTTCGACGCCCCACTGGTGGAGGGCAAGTACTTCCTGCCGCCGCGTGTGATCAGCCTGTACGGCACCGACGTCTGGGAGTCGATGACCGAGGAGCAGCGGATCGAGCTCTCCCGCCAGGAGATGACCAACATCCTCTCCGTCGGCATCTGGTTCGAGAACCTGCTCAACCGCGCGCTGCTGAACCGCCTCATGACGAAGGATCCGGCGGCCGCGACGACGCACTACTCGCTCACCGAGATGGGTGACGAGTGCCGTCACATGACCATGTTCGGCAAGACCATCGAGCGCGTCGGCGGTCGTGCGTACATGATGCGCGGCTGGCAGCGCGCCGTGATGCACGTGCTGCCGCCCATCATGCGCGGCACCCAGATGTGGGTCATCACCCTCGTCGGCGAAGAGCTCTTCGACGCCCTGCAGCGCGAGATCAAGAACGACCCCGAGCTTCAGCCGATGGTGGCACGCGTGATGCAGATCCACGTCACCGAGGAGTCCCGCCACATCGGCTTCGCGCGCGATGCCATCGTGCGCCGCGGCCCGATCCGCTCCCGGTTCGAGACCCTCGTCTCGGCCAACGTCCACGGCCTGGCCGCCCCGCTGTTCCAGCGTCTGTTCACCACGCCCGAGATGTACCGGCGCGCGGGCTTCGACAACCCGAAGCAGATCGCCAAGATCGCCCGCAAGAACCCGAACTTCAACGCCTCGCAGATCATGTCCTTCGAGTCGCTGTCCACGTTCCTGATCAAGAACGACCTGATGGGCCCGTTCGGCTCCTTCATGTGGCGACGCGCGGGGTTCCTGAAGTGACGACGATCGCCCTGGTCGGGACGACACCGGCCATCACGAAGATTCGCAAGCGCCTGGCCGAGTCGCCGCTGCCGTTCCAGGTGGTCGACGACACCGCACTCGCCGACCTGATCGTGACCGACGAGCCGGCACCGACGCCGAATCACCTCGGCGTCGCCTCGGCGGACGTGCCGGACCACTTCTTCTGCAGCGACGAGTCCGTCGACTACGTGGTCGCCGCCCTCACCGAGGCGCACCTCGCCGGCGCGCACGGCGTCCGCGTCCGGCGCACCGTGCAGACCAACTCCGATCTGCCGGTCCTCGGCCTGCATCTGCCCTGGCACCGACTGGCGCGCAAGCTCTCCCGTCGCACCAACAAGTTCGACGCCGTCGACTACGACTGGACCACCGACGAATCGATCGACGTCGAGGCCTTCGACGGCGAGGTGGTGGTGCAGGTGGCGGACGAAGAGCTCACCGCTCGGATCCGCGCCCGCGGAGCCGTCGACGCCAACGACGGACGCTTCCACTGGGTCGGCATGCTCTACAGCGACCGCGCGGCCGAGCTGAAGGCCGACGGGAAGTCGTCCGCGACCGTCGCGCTCCCCGGCGGCGAAGCCGTCAAGGCCAAGCTCGCCGAGGTGACGCAGTGGGGCACCGTCCGGATGACCGGCGTCGGCACGCCGCCGTGGGAGTCACTCGTCGTCGCCTGACCGCCTTCGGTCCGAGGCGCCCCCTCGACCGACCCCGACCGCATTTGTCGTAACTGATTGACACAAGAGTCGTCGCACGGCATTCTTGTCTCAATCAACAAAGACAAGTGCGGTCGGGGGTCTCATGGGACACATCAGTTACATCCACATTCTCATCGTCGTGGGGATCGTCGCGGCGGTCGCCGTCGTCGGCCGCGTCGCGTTCACGGCGATCCGGCCGCCCGAGGCGCCGAAGTCCACTGCCTTCGCGCGGTACCGCTCCATCGTCCGGAAGTTCCTCCGGATCGGCTTCACGATTCCGCTCGTCGCCTACGCGGTGTCCCTCGGGGCCGGCTTCATCGAAACGGCCCGGTTGAACGGCGGCGAGTCCGCAGACGCCTGGGCCGCCGCACGCACGGTGTTCGGAGCCATCGGCACGGTCGGCCTCGTCGTCGTCCCGCTCCTGGCCCTGATCGCCGCCGAGAGAGTGATCCGTCGATTCTCGGTTCCGGTCGCCACCCTCGCCGCGCGTTCGGTGACGACGCTGGTGGCGACACCGCTGCTCGTCGTGGCCGCGATCGTGGCGGCCGCCGCACTCACGACGACGGCGGGCGCCCTGGTGATCGACGATGCGTCCGCCGACTTCGCGTTCCAGCGTCAACCCGGTTCCTACTGGCTCGCGCTCGCGATCTTGGCGGCCACGGCCGTGTTGACGATCGTCACGGTCCGCCTCGCGATCTCGCGCGGCGACCTCGACGAGACCGGTCCCAGCGACAACTGGACCCGCAGCGGCGTCGCCACCCGCGCGGTCGCCCTGTTCGTCGGCGGTGCGTCCATGACGTGGTTCTTCGCGCTGGGAGCGTTCTCGAATGTCGGGTGGGGCTACCGGGATGCGGACGCGCCCGCCCGC
Source organism: Gordonia phthalatica (assembly GCF_001305675.1). Taxonomy (NCBI): domain Bacteria; kingdom Bacillati; phylum Actinomycetota; class Actinomycetes; order Mycobacteriales; family Gordoniaceae; genus Gordonia; species Gordonia phthalatica. The sequence continues at coordinate 1,167,201 of NZ_CP011853.1, read as the reverse complement.
CGGGGCTGGGAGTGGGTGGAGTCCGCCCACGTGCTGGGGCTGTCGCAATTCCTCCAGGGCGTCGCGATGGTGCTGATCATCGTCGCGTTCGTCACGTGCGCCAACCCGCCGGTCAAGATTCCCCGCGCCGTCGTCTCCGCAGTCTCCGCATGACCGCCCCGCTCCCCCGGATTCGCGTCGACGACACCGATCCGACCCCGGCGTTCGAGCAGATCCGCCGGCAGATCGTCGCTCACATCGCGAGCGGCGCTCTACCGGTCGGCGCCAAGTTGCCGCCGCTGCGGCAGTTGGCTCGCGACCTCGGCGTCGCCGTCAACACCGCGGGCCACGCATACAGGCTGCTCGATGAGACGGGCCTGATCGTCTCCCGGAGAGGCGGCGGCACCCGTGTCGCCAAGGTTCCCGATGAGATGCCGACCGAGACCCCGTCGGCGCTGGCGGAAGCTGCATCGTCGTATCTCGATGCCGTGACCGCGGCAGGCGCCTCGCATCAGGAGGCGCTCGAAGCTGTCCTCGCCGCGATCCGACGACGTCAGTGACCATCGGATCGCAGGCACTCAGAGCTTGTCGAACACCGGGACACCGCGCGCTGCGACCGCCGCCAGGACCTCGTCGATCGACGGTTTGATGCCGGGATTCCACGACAGCATGTGGTCTGCGGCGTTGACGGGGACGTCGACGAGGCCGCTGGTCATCCTCGCGAGTCTGCCTGTTCCGGAATGCTCAGCAGTGCCGGTGACACCGACGGCGAGGTGCTGCACGGTGACGTGCCCCGTCCGCTGGGTGACCGCGTAGACAGCGTCGACCTTCGACCACGGCAGACTCCATCGGCCGACGCCGACCCGGCCGAGGCCCCGGATCCCGTCGTCGTCGACCTCCAGCAGGTCGCGGCCGGAGCCGAAGTTCCGCCACAGCGCGAACGCCGCGCCACCGCCGAAGAACACGATGCACACGATGCCGAGCAGCAGCCCCGAGACATCCCCCTGACTGCCGAGGATCATCACGATCCCGAGCGCGACGAAAATCGCCGGCCCGACGATGAAGGTGAGGACGGCCCGGACGGTGAGCGTCTGCCTGACAGTGACGTTCATTCGACAAACCTAACGGGAGAGCGAACTGCGAGGACCGCAGAAACAGGTCACGGGTGGCGTCGGTGTGATTCCGACCGCCGACCTCTCCGCAGCGACGAGCCCCAAGGGCGAGGAGCGAGGACTGCGGAGGCGGCGGAATCACACCGACGCCACCCGTAACCGGGCGACGATCAACAACCGTCTACGAAAGGATCAGAAATCCCAGTCGTCATCTTCGGTGTTGACCGCCTTACCGATGACATACGAGCTGCCCGACCCGGAGAAGAAGTCGTGGTTCTCGTCAGCGTTCGGGGAGAGCGCGGAGAGGATGGCCGGGTTGACGTCGGTCTCGTCCTTCGGGAACAGCGCTTCGTAGCCCAGGTTCATGAGGGCCTTGTTGGCGTTGTAGCGGAGGAACTTCTTGACGTCCTCGGTGAGGCCGACCTCGTCGTAGAGGGCTTCGGTGTAGTCGGCCTCGTTGTCGTAGAGCTCGTACAGCAGCTCGAAGGTGTAGTCCTTGAGCTCCTGGCGACGCTCGGGGGTCTCGACCTCGAGGCCGCGCTGGTACTTGTATCCGATGTAGTACCCGTGGACGGCCTCGTCGCGGATGATGAGGCGGATCATGTCGGCGGTGTTGGTGAGCTTGGCGCGCGAGCTCCAGTACATCGGCAGGTAGAAGCCGGAGTAGAAGAGGAACGATTCGAGGATCGTCGACGCGACCTTGCGCTTGAGCGGGTCGTCACCACGGTAGTAGTCCATGATGATGTGCGCCTTGCGCTGCAGGTACTCGTTCTCCTCCGACCAGCGGAAGGCCTCGTCGATCTCCTTGCTGGAGCACAGCGTCGAGAAGATCTGGCTGTAGCTCTTGGCGTGGACCGACTCCATGAACGCGATGTTGGTGTACACCGCTTCCTCGTGCGGGGTGATCGCATCCGGGATCAGCGAGATGGCGCCGACGGTGCCCTGGATGGTGTCGAGGAGGGTGAGTCCGGTGAAGACCCGCATCGTGAGGACCTTCTCGTACTCGGTGAGGGTTCCCCACGACTGGATGTCGTTGGACACCGGCACCTTCTCGGGCAGCCAGAAGTTGCCGGTCAGGCGATCCCAGACCTCGGCATCCTTATCGTCCTGGATGCGGTTCCAGTTGATGGCCGAGACCCGGTTGACCAACTTGACCGGCGCGCCGTCGGCAGGACTGTGCGAGAACTCAGACATGACACCCCACGTGTGCAGAAAAATGGAACAGAGCGAACGTCTCCAACCCTACCGCTTGGGCCCGCGACACCCCGAAAGCACTACATCGTGTGTCTGAACGACTCCGGCGTGTCTGCCTCGGCGTGTCGTGCGGCCGACAGCCTAGAGTCGCGATGAGCAGACGCGAGGTGGGTCCGACCGGTCACGCCGACAGATCATCAGGAGGATGCGTGACCGAACCGCCGGATCCGACGAGTGTCTGGTCGCCCCTTCCGTCCGCCGCGCCCGCCCCTCAGACGATCCCCGAACCACTACGCCGACCGAGACGCAGTCGCACCGTGACGATCCTCGACATCGTCGGTGCCGTCCTCGGCTGGATCGCACTCATCGCCGCCGCCGGCATGGCGGTGTTCTACAGCTTCTTCTTCGTGATGATCACCGACAGCTGCTTCGGTCCGACCGTCTGCGATGAGGATCGCGTCGGCGACGGCATGTTCATCGTGTGGGGCGGGGCGCTGCTGGCTTTGGTGACGACGATGGTCGGCACCGTCGTCTGTGCGGCCAAGGGTCGACTGGTGTTCTATTGGCCGCTCATCGGCCTCGCCATCGCGATCGTGGGCTTCCATTTCGGCGTCACCACGGCCGAGTCGGGCGGACCGCAGCACTGACCTGTCGACCGCACCGAGCCCCGATAGACTCGCCTCGCACAGTCGACGCCGAAGGAGCGCCATGCGTCAACGTTCCGGACCGTCGTTCGACGGCGCTCGTCTGGTCCAGTCGCGGGTCCGGAACTACTACACGCTGATCGGCCTGATCGCGGTGATGTTCGCGGCCGAAGCGACGATGCACTTCACCCACTTCACCTGGTCGCGATGGATCGTGACGATCACCGCAGCTGTCGCCACCCTCCTCGCCTTCGGCGCCGGCCTCAAGCCCACCGACTTCGGCCTCGGACCCGACACCTATGCGCGCGGAATGCGCTGGGCCGCGACGATCATCGTCGTGGTGGTGGCCGCCATCGCACTCGCGCTCGCCATCCCGCCGTTGCGCGACCTGTTCCACAACGACGCCTACCGCACTCTCCCCTGGGCGCTGTTCTCGGCGTTCGTGCTGATCCCGCTGCAGACGGTCATCCCCGAGGAATTGCTGTTCCGCGGCATCATCCTCGGTGCGCTCCTCCGCCGACACCGCACCTGGGTCGCCGTAGCGATTCAAGCGGTCCTGTTCGGACTCTGGCACGTGGTGTCGTCGCTCGGCCTCACTGCGAGCAACGAGGGTTTCAGCGACGCGGTCGGCTCGGGCGCCGTCGGGACGATCCTCGGCATCGTGGGCGCGGTGCTGTTCACCGGTATCTCCGGTGTCGTCTTCGGCTGGCTGCGCGTCAAGACCGGGAGCCTGCTCCCCTGCCTCGCGCTGCACTGGGCCGCGAACGGTGCAGGCGCCGTCGCCGCAGCATTGGCGTGGCAGTTGTCGTAGGCGACCGCGCGAGGTCAGCGGGAATCACTCATCGGACTTGGTATCCGGACAATTCCGGACCGATGGCGCGGATCCGGTCGCGCAGCGCGTCGGCGACGGCCGCCACCTCGCGTCGTCGTGCGGCCTCGGGCCGGATCGCCATCCAGTACGACATCTCCACGTCCACCTCGTCGGCAAGCACCCGGGTCAGGTCGTCGTGCTCGTCGGCCAGGAAGCACGGGAGCAGGCCGATGCCGATGCCGGCTCGGGTGGCGTCCACCTGCACCTGGACACTCGTCGACCGGAACCGGTCGGTCATCGGGGGCAGGCCTGACTTGGCGACGTCGAGCGCGTCGATGGTGAGCATCGATCCGATGAAGTAGATGAGCGGGCGGCCGATCAGGTCGTCGCGCCCCGCCGGCGTGCCGCTCTCCGCCAGATACGACGACGACCCGTACAGCCCCAGCCGGTAGGTGCCGAGAACACTCGCCTCGACGTCGTGACTCGTCGGCCGTTCCACCACGATCTCGATGTCGATGCCGGAGTAGGCCGACGGCACCGCCCGCGTCACGACCATCAGGTCCACCGACAGCTGCGGGTTCCTCCGCTCGAGTTCCGCTGCCACCGGGATCACCACCCGAGCACTGAAGCCCTCCGTCGCCGCGATGCGGACCGTGCCGCGGAGCGCGTCGTCGGCGTCGGTGCGCAGGTGTGCGAGGGTCGCCTCGATCTCCTCGGCGGCGCCGACCGCCGTCCGGCCGAGGTCGGTCAGCGACCAGCCGCCCGCATCGCGAATCAGTACACGTCCGCCGAGCGCACGTTCCAACGCTGCGATGCGCCGGGACACCGTCGTGTGGCTGATCTCGAGAAGATCGGCGGCCACCGTGAACCGTCCGGTTCGCGCGACTGTCAACAAGGTGACCAGGTCACTGGGGTCCACCTCACCGATGTGCATAAACGCAGATCGTATCGCCGATTCTGGTCATTGCGTGTGCTTCAGCGCTTACCGAGAATCATTTCTGCGTCGACGTGTCCCCCGTCGGCGCACCCCGCACCAGCACAGATCGAAGAGGCCCATGACCGACAGCATTCAGCCCACCGACACCTCGATGGCAGGACGACGCGTCCTCGTGACCGGGGCCGGATCCGGGATCGGCGAAGCCGTCGCCGAACGCTTCGCCCAAGCTGGCGCGGCCGTCACCGTCGCCGACATCAACGGCGACGCGGCCTCCGCTGTCGCCGAGCGCATCGGCGGCACTCCGTGGCAGGTTGACCTCACCGACACCGACGCCCTGGCCGAACTGACCCTCGACATCGACATCCTGGTCGACAACGCGGGCATCCAGCACGTCAGCCCGATCGAGGAGTTCAGTCCCGCCAAGTTCCGGCAGATCACCACGTTGATGATCGAGGCGCCGTTCCTGCTGACCCGCGCCGCACTGACCGGCATGTACGAGCGCGGGTTCGGCCGGATCATCCACATCTCGTCGGTTCACGGCCTGCGCGCGTCGAAGTTCAAGTCGGCGTACGTGGCCTCCAAGCACGCCGTCGAAGGCCTCTCGAAGGTCACTGCACTGGAGGGTGCCGAGCACGGCGTCACCAGCAACTGCATCAACCCCGGCTACGTGAAGACCGCCCTCGTTGCGAAGCAGGTGGCCGAGCAGGCCCGCACCCACGGCATCTCCGAGGACGAGGTGACCGAGAAGGTCTTCCTCAAGCGCCCGGCGATCAAGCGGATGATCGAACCGACGGAGGTCGCCGAGCTCGCCGCCTTCTTGGCCTCCGACGCCGCCGCGATGATGACCGGCTGCTCCTACGTCATGGACGGCGGCTGGACCGCCGGATAGCCGCGCTCCCGCTGCAGGTCTCGAACCACACATGAGGCGTTGATTCCCGCTCATTGTCCGACAATGAGCGGGAATCAACGCCTCATGTGGGAACAGAAAACGGCGGCGAGCCGAACGGCCCCGCACCCTCCCGACAGGAGGGGCGGGGCCGCCCAGATTTAAGTGTTACTTGGAGTCACACTCATAACATACAGCTGACACAACCCTCAACCTCAGTCCCCTCGAGAGCCATCTGACGCAGGCGGATGTAGTAAAGCGTCTTGATGCCCTTGCGCCATGCGTAGATCTGCGCTTTGTTGACGTCGCGCGTCGAGGCGGTGTCCTTGAAGAACAGCGTCAGGCTCAAGCCCTGGTCGACGTGCTGCGTCGCCGCGGCGTAGGTGTCGATGACCTTCTCGTAACCGATCTCGTACGCATCCTGGAAGTACTCCAGGTTGTCATTGGTCAGGTAGGGCGCCGGGTAGTAGACGCGACCGATCTTGCCTTCCTTACGGATCTCGATCTTCGACGCGACCGGGTGAATCGAGCTCGTCGAGTGGTTGATGTAGCTGATCGAGCCGGTCGGCGGGACGGCCTGCAGGTTCTGGTTGTAGATGCCGTGCTTCTGCACCTCGGCCTTGAGCGCACGCCAGTCGTCCTGCGTCGGGATGGCGATGCCGGCGTCGGCGAAGATGGTGCGCACCTTCTCGGTGGCCGGCTCCCACACCTGGTCGGTGTACTTGTCGAAGTACTCGCCCGAGGCGTACTTGCTCTTCTCGAAGCCCTTGAAGGCGACTCCCCGCTCCTTCGCGATGGTGTTCGACGCGCTGATTGCGTGGTAGACCACCGTGTAGAAGTACATGTTCGTGAAGTCGATGCCCTCTTCGCTGCCGTAGAAGATCCGCTCGCGGGCCAGGTAGCCGTGGAGGTTCATCTGGCCGAGGCCGATGGCGTGACCCTCGTCGTTGGCGCGCTTGATCGACGGCACCGAGTCGATCGACGTCTGATCGGCGACGGCGGTGAGACCGCGGATGGCGGTGGAGATGCTCAGGCCGAAGTCCGGCGAGTCCATCGTCTTGGCGATGTTCATCGAGCCGAGGTTGCACGAGATGTCGCGGCCGATCTTCGAGTAGCTCAGGTCCTCGTTGAACTCCGACGGCGTCGAGACCTGCAGGATCTCCGAGCACAGGTTCGAGTGGGTCACCTTGCCCTCGATCGGGTTGGCGCGGTTCACCGTGTCCTCGAACATGATGTACGGGTAACCCGACTCGAACTGCAGCTCGGCGAGGGTCTGGAAGAACTCGCGCGCCTTGATCTTGGTCTTGCGGATCCGCTTGTCGCCGACCATCTCGTCGTACTTGTCGGTGACGTTGATGTCCGCGAACGGCACGCCGTAGACGCGCTCGACGTCGTACGGGCTGAACAGGTACATGTCGTCGTTGTTCTTGGCGAGCTTGAACGTGATGTCCGGGATCACGACGCCGAGCGACAGGGTCTTGATGCGGATCTTCTCGTCCGCATTCTCGCGCTTGGTGTCGAGGAAGCGGTAGATGTCCGGGTGGTGCGCGTGCAGGTAGACCGCACCCGCGCCCTGACGGGCACCGAGCTGGTTGGCGTAGCTGAACGAGTCCTCGAGGAGCTTCATGATCGGGATGACGCCCGAGCTCTGGTTCTCGATGCGCTTGATCGGAGCTCCGTGCTCACGGACGTTCGACAGGAGCAGGGCGACGCCGCCGCCGCGCTTGGAGAGCTGCAGGGCCGAGTTGATGGAGCGACCGATCGACTCCATGTTGTCCTCGATGCGCAGAAGGAAGCACGAGACCGGCTCGCCGCGCTGCTTCTTGCCCGAGTTCAGGAAGGTGGGGGTCGCCGGCTGGAAGCGGCCCTCGATGATCTCGTCGACCAGGTGGCGGGCCAGCGCCGTGTCGCCCGCGGCGAGGGTCAGCGCCACCATGCACACGCGGTCCTCGAAGCGCTCCAGGTAGCGCTTGCCGTCGAACGTCTTGAGCGTGTAGCTCGTGTAGTACTTGAACGCGCCCAGGAACGTCGGGAAGCGGAACTTCTTGCCGTAGGCGTGGCTGAACAGGAGCTTCACGAACTCGCGGTCGTAGGGCTCCAGCACCTCGGGCTCGTAGTAGTTCTCCTTGATGAGGTACTCGAGCTTCTCGTCCAGGTCGTGGAAGAAGACGGTGTTCTGGTTGACGTGCTGCAGGAAGTACTGACGAGCAGCTTCCTTGTCCTTGTCGAACTGGATCTTGCCGTCCGCGTCGTACAGGTTCAGCATCGCGTTGAGCGCGTGGAAGTCGAGGTCGCCGGGCTCATGTCCCGCGGGGCCGGCGTGCACCCCCGACATGCTGGCCGAGATCTCGGACTCGTTGACAGAAACTGCGGTGGGCGACACTGCTTCTCCCTGGGTAAAACGTGGTGTGAATGAAGCGATCGAAGGGCTTCGATTGCGGTTGTGGCCGGGCTGCCGTCAGGCTGCTCGACCGGTGAACGCAGAACTCTGAACGAAATTCGCCAGACCTGCGCGCACCCTCTCGACGTCGTCGGCGGTGCCCATCAGTTCGAAACGGAACAGGTAGGGCACCTGGCACTTGTGCGAGATGATGTCGCCGGCCATCGCGAACTCCGCTCCGAAGTTCGTGTTGCCACCGGCGATCACCCCCCGGATCAGTGACCGGTTGTGCTCGATATTGAGGAACTTGATGACTTGCTTGGGCACGTATCCGCCGCCCGCGTGAGCGGCGGCCTTGCCCATGTCGCTGATCTTCCCGCCGCCGTAGGTGGGGGTGATCAGGACGTAGGGTTCGTTCACTCGGAACGAACCGGTGCGATCGATGAGCGGGATCCGGACCGAGCGGAGACCCAGCTTCCGAACGAAGCGGTGGGTGTACTCCGAGACCGACGAGAAGTAGACGATCAGCGGGCCGTCGTCGCCTGCGGGCGACCGTTCCGCGATCAGATCCTGGGTGTCGGTGTCAGCGGCCATCGGCGCGCCCGGTCAGGCTGCAGAAGCAGCGAGAGACTTGATGCGCTCGGGACGGAAGCCCGACCAGTGATCGTCACCGACGACGACGACCGGCGCCTGCAGGTAGCCGAGCGCCATCACGTAGTCGCGCGCCTCGTCGTCCTGGCTGATGTCGACGACCTCGTACTCCAGTCCGGCCTTGTCGAGCGCCTTGTAGGTCATGTTGCACTGGACGCATGCGGGCTTGGTGTAAACGGTGATGGCCATCGATTGAGCTCCCTTGAGACGAATTCACTGCCGCGATCTGGTCGCCGCACTTCTCTGACCGGATACTGCTTTCGCAGCGAACGACATCCTTGTAACTCTCTCGGTTGCCGTCTGCCCCCCGGACTCCCCAAACACTACACCTAGTGTCTGACCTTTTTCCAGACCACAAGAACTTGTGAATAACATTCATGAAAGTCGCAGGTCGCGGGTCGCTTGTCCACAGGTCGTTCCGGCGTGTCTCGGCGTGTTGGGCGTGTCGTTCACACGCGTCCACAGCACGTCCACAAGGTCCTCCACAAGGTGGTCAACACTAGATGTGGACGAACTCCCGACAAACACGTGTGGCCGCGATCCGAAGGTCGCGGCCACACGTGCAGATTCGTCCGATCAGACGGCGACGGCCACCTCGTCGACGAGGGTGCGGACCGCTGCGACGACGCTCTCGACGATCGCGTCGGTGGCGACGCCCTCGTCGCCCAGGTTGCCGGTGCCGATGCCGATCTCGACGTTCTCGACGACCTTGGCGCCCGCGACGCCGATCGACTTGCGGGTGTCCTGACGCGACCAGGTGCCCGCGTAGCGGCCGAGCGCCGCGCCGATGACGCCGGCGGGCTTGCCTGCGAGCGCGCCTGCGCCGTACGGACGCGACAGCCAGTCGATCGCGTTCTTCAGGACGGCCGGGATGGTGCCGTTGTACTCGGGGGTGACGAACAAGAAGGCGTCGACGCCGGCCAGGCTTTCGCGCAGCGCGGCGACGTTCGCGGGCACCGATCCTTCGACGTCGAGGTCCTCGTTGTAGAAGGGCAGTTCGGCCAGCCCGTCGACGATGGTCAACTCGACGCCCTCGGGCGCGTTGGCGACGGCCAGTTCGGCGAGCGCGCGGTTGTGCGAGCCGGAGCGCAGGCTGCCGACGAGGACTGCGATGGTGAGGTTGCTGTTCGACATGGAGTGCTCCCTTGTGAGGTCTGTTCGGTCGTGATGTCTTTCGGTGCCGCGTCCCGTGGGGTCGTCACCGCGTTACCCTCATTAAACGGACCGGGGTCCGCCATGATTCCGCGTTTCACGGTGAGCCCCGACACAGTCGCCCGCGAGCGCCCCGGGAGCTGCCCGACACGCGGACAAAGTGCGACATCGGAGACATGAACTAAGGTCGAGGCATGCCCTCCGACGGCCCCGGGCCCCTCGAACTGCACGTGGCGAACGCCCCCGCTCCCATCCCGGAGCGGGCCGACGCCGCGCGCAATCGGCGCCTGCTCCTGGCGGCAGCGCAGTCGTTGATCGACAGTCAGGGCGCCGCCGCCGTCACCATGGAGGCCGTGGCCCGTGCGGCCGGTGTCGGCAAGGGCACCGTCTTCCGCCGATTCGGCAACCGCACCGGCCTGATGCTCGCCCTCCTCGACCATTCCGAATCCGACCTGCAGCAGGGCTTCCTCTCCGGCCCCGAGCCGTTGGGCCCCGGCGCTCCCCCGCTGGAACGTCTGATCGCCTACGGTCGCGCGCGACTGAAGATGACCGTCGATCACCTCGACATCCTGCTCGAGGCCGGCGCCGACCACCCCGATCATCTGTCGCACCCGGTGTGGGCGATGTCGACCCAGCACGTGCGGATGCTGCTGGGCGAACTCGGCTTCCACGGTCGCGTCGAAGTGGTCGCGCAGGCCGTTCAGGCGCCGATCATGGCGCAGACCGTCCGTCACCTCATCGACGTGATCGGCATGACACGCGCGGAGATCGCCGACGACTGGGAGGCGATGGTCCGGCGACTGGTCGCCGGGTACTGAGGCCCGCTCAGCTCGTGCCGTCGCGGGTCACGGCTGCGGCCTCCCGGCTCAGTTCCGGCCCGGATGGCAGCAGTGACACCATCGGCCAGGGTGCCCGCAGCGGGTCGTCGAGCCCGAGGATCGACGCCGTCTCCGCACCCGCCAGTCGATAGCGGACGCCGACGTCGCTGATGTAGAAGGGCGTCGATGCGCGGCGCGAATCCGGTTCGACACCGGTCAGCAGGACGTGCTCGCCGGACCCGGGTTGCAGATAGACCAGGTCGAGCGCGGGCCCGGGGCCGTCGGCGGTCGCCAACGTGACCGGCCGCGCTTCGTTCGGGATCGGCAGTCGTCGCGCCGCCATCACCTGCGCGGAAGCGAGCGAGGCGTCGCGATCGCGACTCCAGCGGTGGCACAGGACCGGCGGCTCCACGTCGGACAGTGCGGGCACCGCGGTCGGGAAGTGGGTCAGCGGCACGGTCTCGCGGACCGGGACGGCGGCGAGGTCCGCGGGTGCGATCCGCGGCACCGCGCCCTCCGCGTCCGGGTCCGACAGCCGCATGGTCTCGGCCGCGGCCACCGACAGGTGTTGGACGCCGTCGGACAGGATGAGGTGAAAGCTGAGGGTCTCGTCGACTCCGGCGGTGGCCACCACCGATCCCACCGGCCTGCCGAGGACGCCGGGCGACCCGCGGCCGGGAACGTCGGGCACGCGCAGGTCGGGTCGTGCGGGGAACGAGTCGAGGAATCCGGAGCCAACGGGCCGTGGCGTCACCGATTCCAGGCCGAGCGCTCGCAGCAACTCCACCCGACTGCCGTCGACGCGGGCACGCACGGGTGTCATCGCACCGTCCGGGCCGGGCGCTCGGTAGACGAGCCAGGCGACGTCGTCGTGCTCTACCAGCGCAGCGTCCGCGGGCGACCCCGAGTCGACGCGCCCCACGATCACGGCACTGACGCCGGCCGAGTCGCACACGGTCCACGTCGAGACGTCGGCGTCCGCTGCCGCCGCGAGTGTCGTCGGACCGCCGACGATCCCCACCTGCGCGCCGCGCGGATAATCGGCGAGTGCGGTGTCGCTGACCTTCCGGACCGGGGCAGCCTGCCCGAGGATCAGTCGCGCGGAGGCGATGTTCGCGGCCGGGTGCATCACGCCGTCGAGCAGCACGTACACCGCACCGCTGTCCGCGGTGACGATCTGCGCGTCCTTCACGCCCGGCTGCGGCCGAATGAAACCGTAGATCCCCGCGCCGGCCACGATCACGACCGCGAGGATCGCGCCCGCGATCAGCGCGCGCATCTGCGCGCGCATCGGATCGTGCATCATGCGGACGTCGCGGCGGACGAGGGCATGCTCGGCGCGCGCCAACCCGAAGCGGTACCCGCTGACCTGCGCACGCGTGGTGATGCGTCGTGACATTCACTCCCCCGATCGAATTCCCCGCACGAACCCTATCCGCACGATAGCCTCGCATCACGACGATTCCGGCAAAATAGTTTTTCAGGGGGAACGCAGCATTGCAGACACGCCTGTTGTTCCGGCGCGCCGTCGCACCCGAGCCGACGGCACCGTTCGACGTCCCCGACGACGGCGTTCGCGTCGGCCTCCGGCGGTGCGGCGACACGCTCGTGGGAGTCATCGGCGTCGGTCCGACGACGCCCGCGCCGCTCGTCGTCGGTGCCGCCCAGCCGGGCGATGCCCGCCTGATGGCCGCGGCGGTCGCCGCACTCGGCGCCCGTGATGCGGCACCGTCGTCGGTCGACGTCGTCACGCACACGATGGCCTGCTGGGGCAACGGTCCGGCGGCCCGGGCGTACCGCGGCCTGCTCGGCGGGCAGCGGATCGCCGCGCACCGCAGCGTGCACCTCGTGGTGCGGATCCGTCCGGCGGACTGGCCCGACGCAGTCCGGTCGCGGGGCGACGCCGGCACCGGAGCCCTGCGGACCGCGCTCTGGGTCCTGCGTCGGCTGTGCGCCCGCCTGGCCGACGACGGCGTCGTCGCCCATCCGCTGGCGGCCGCCGAGATCGCCGAGCTCACCGCACGATTCACCGAGGGGATACCGGTCTGGTCCGCCGCCGAGGCACCGATCGGCGTGGAGCACAACGGGTCACCGCTGGTCTCCTATGTCCTGCGCGACGCCCGCCCGGAGGCCGCGACCGCACTGCTCGCCACCCCGGTCGCCGTGAACGCCGTCTCGACCACCGTCACTGTGAGCGTCACGCCGGGACCGTCGGTGCGCGTCTCGGTGCGCGACAACGGCGGTCGTGCCGTCGACCGGAGCGGGGAACTCGGCCTGGAACTCGTCACCGCCGACCGCCGTGCAATCGCCGCCGCAGGCCTTCCGATCGACGTGCCGACACCGCGCCGCCGCCGGAGCACCGACGACATCAGCCCCTCCTTCCACCTCGCCGCGAGCGACGCGATCGCCGTCCCCCTCGCCGGTGACGGCCAGATCGTCGGCGCGGACGCGTCCGACCGGCCCGTCACCCTGCGAATGGCGGGCCGCGACATTCCACACTGCGACGTGATGGGCGACGGCGTGCTGCATCGGCAGGTCGTCGCACGCCTCGCCGCGCTCGGCTTCGCGGTCGCGGTCGCGACGGATCACCCGCAGCAGTGGCGACGGCTCGCCGCATCGGTCGGCACCGGATCGGTGACGGTCGGCCATCCGCAGCATCCGATCCAGGTGATCGTCGACGACACGGAAGCCTGCACTCTCACCGCACCGCGCGGCACCACACTGCTCCGCCTGCGCGATGCCGGCGCGCCTCCACCGTCCGGCCGCGGCCCGATGATCCGACAGTCCGCCGACGGCGGGACGGTGGTCGCGCGCGGTTCCGGCCGGACCGTCGGTCTCCGCCTCGTGTCGACGACGGCCGAGCGCGCCATCGTCGAACGGTGAGCCGGGCGCGACCACTGCTGCGCGATTAGTTGCATGCGCCGTATACTTACTTTCGTAACTTCTTCGCCGATGATCCCGAAAGGCCCCCGCCATGCGCGCCGCCGTCTACGACCACTTCACCACTGATCTCGATGCCGTGACCGTCCGGGACCTCCCGGACCCGAAGCTCGCGCCCGCGTCGGTGCTGATCGAGGTGAAGGCCGCGGGCGTGAACCCCGTCGATTGGAAGCTGATGGCCGGCGGCCTCGACGCGATCATGCCGACACAGTTCCCGGTGGTGCCGGGATGGGACGTGGCCGGTGTCGTGATCGCGACCGGCTTCGACACCCCCGAGTTCCAGGTCGGCGACGAGGTCCTCGCGTACGCGCGGAAGGACACCGTCGGCGAGGGCACGTTCGCCGAACGGGCGGTCGTGCCGGTGCGCGCCGTCGCGCACAAGCCCGCATCGCTGTCGTGGGAGCAGGCCGCGGGCCTCCCCCTCGCCGGCGGAACCGCACTCCGCGCCATCGACGTCCTCGGCGACCTCGCCGGTCGCACCCTCCTCATCCACGGCGCCGCGGGCGGCGTCGGCAGCTTCGGCGTGCAGATCGCCGTCGCACGCGGGGCCCGGGTCCTCGGTACCGCATCGCCGAAGAACCACGACTACCTGCGGAGCCTCGGCGCTGAGCCGATCAAGTACGGCGACGGCCTCGTCGACCGGATCCGGGCTGCCGCAGACGGACCGGTCGACGCGGTGGCCGACTTCGTCGGCGATCAGCTCGCCACCACCCTCGCGGTCCTGCGGGCCGACGGTCCGCATTCGTCCATCGCCGACGGTTCCGTCGTCGAGCACGGTGGTCAGTACGTCTGGGTTCGCCCCGACGGCACCGAGACCGCCCGCCTTGCACAGCTCGCCGACGACGGCAAGCTGACCGTCGACGTCGCGGGCACGTTCGGCCTGGATCAGGTCGCGGAGGCCTTCCGGCAGAGCCAGTCGGGGCATGTGCGCGGCAAGCTCGTCATCGTGCCGTAGACGCCGTCACTCGCGGTACCGTGGCCACCATGACACCAGCAACGTTTCCGTCCGACTGGTCGACGGCCCTCGTCCTCGTCGCCCACCCCGATGATCCCGAGTACGGCATGGCCGCCGCGGTGGCACGGTGGACGGCCGAGGGCAAGCGCGTGGTCTACGGCCTCGCGACCAGTGGCGAGGTCGGCATCCAGGGCATGGACGCCGCCGAGGCAGGCCCGCTGCGCGAGGGCGAGCAGATCGCGTCGGCCGCCGTCGTCGGCGTGACCGAGGTGGAGTTCTGGGGCTTCCCCGACAGCGAGGTCTTCAACTCGCCGGAACTGCGCGCGAAGATCACCGAGGTGGTCGAGCGGGTCGACCCCGACGTCATCCTCTGCACGTACGGCGGACCGGGCTGGGGCGAGGGCAAGCCGCCGAACCAGCGTGATCACATCGAGTTCGCGGCTGCCGTCATCGACGCGCACGACGAACTGCCGAACGCTCGCTCGACCGTCTACTGGAACGGACCGAACCCCACGCACGCCGTGGACGTCACCGGGTACACCGAGAAGGCCGTCGAATCGCTGACCTGCCACAAGGTGTACCTGGAGGTCCTGGATCCGGAGACCCCCGTCGAGACGCAGGCACGCCGGCAGGTGGAGTGGTCCACCGAACCGATCGACGGCTTCGCCGCCGCCCACGCATCGGGCTTCGAACAGATCCGACCGAAGGCGTAGCCCCCGCCCAAACGACAGCACCGGGGCCGCACGCTTTTCGCGTACGGCCCCGGGTTCACCGATGTGGCTTGTGACTATCTCAGGACGCTGAGCCCGCCAGCAGGGTCGGGATCAGGTTGGCGAGGTTGCCCACGACGCCGCCGATCACGTCCGCGCCCGGAAGCTTGTCCGCCTGAGCGTTCGGAACGTCCTTCGGCGCATCGATGTTGACGCCGATGGTCATCTTCGGGTTCTTGGCGGGATCCAGCCACTGCAGGATCTTCACCATCTCCTCGCGCGCGATCGCCACGCAGCCCTGGGTGGGCTTGCCGTCGGTCACGTGCAGGAAGATCGCAGATGCGTCGCCCGGCGTGCGAGTCGGGTTGTGGTTGATGTTGACCGCGTAGTCGTACACCGGACCGATGTTGTACAGATTCTCACTGTCGCCACCCGGGCTGGTGTCGGACTGGACGTGCGTGTTGTAGGTCGGCGACTTCTCGTTCGAGTCCCACCAGTCACGCGGAGTGGTCTTGAAGTACTCCATCTTGGTGCCTTCAGGCTTGTCCTGACGCCCGAACGCGATGTTGAGCGGGAAGGTGCCCTCCGGGGTGCGGGACACGTTGTCCTGCGCCTTGCCCATGCCCTTCTCACCGAGCATCGCCTTGGTCGGTCCGATGCCCTCGACCGGCTTCCACGTTCCGGTCGCGTCCTTCTCGAACGCGGTCAGCATCGCGGTCTGCGATGTCGCGACCGGTGCGGTCGCGACGATCATCTGCGAGGTCTCCGCGGCACCGGGCACGGCGGGTGCACCCGGCTGAGTCAGCCCCTTGAGCAGGTTGTCGAGTAGCGCGGTGATGCTGTCAGACCCGGTCGACGGTGCAGTCTGCGGGACCGCTGCCGCTTGTCCAACCCCCACGACAAGTGCTCCGAGGAGCGCTGCAAACGCAAACCCCAGTTCTAACATTCGCCTCATCAGTAACTTCAGCACCACCTCAGTGTGCCAGTTCGAACCGGACCGATGCCACCCGCGGAGACCATCGTCACCTTTCTGCAACTGATCCGTGAGCAGCCGGAACAGGTCGATTCCGACGTCCCCGACGCATGCACGGTCGGGCTACGGTGGAGGCCATGACGCCTGCTCCCCGGTGGATCACCGACACCGCACCCGGCCACAGCGAGTGGTATGTCCAGCGCTTTCGCGAGATGGCGGCCGACGGCGCCGATCTGGCCGGCGAGGCGCGGATGATCGACGCGATGGTCGGCCGCGGCTCGCGACTGCTCGACGCCGGGTGCGGGCCCGGCCGCGTGGGCGGATACCTGCATTCGGTCGGGCACCACGTCACGGGAGTCGACGTCGATCCCGTCCTGATCGCCGCCGCCGAGGCCGACCATCCCGGCCCGGAGTGGCTGCTCGGCGACCTCGCCAAACTCGACATCCGCGAGACCGACGGCACCCGCACCCGTTTCGACGCGATCGTCTGCGCGGGCAATGTGCTCGCATTCGTCGCACCGGACACCGAATCGGAGGTGCTGCGCCGACTCGGTGAGCACCTGAAGCCCGACGGCAGAGTGGTGGTCGGCTTCCACGTCGCGAAGCTCGCCCTGGCCGACTTCGATGCCGCGCTCGCCGAGACTGATCTGGTTCTGGAGCTGCGCTTGGCGACCTGGGATCTGCGCCCCTGGCACGACGACGCCGATTTCGCGGTGTCGATCCTCCGGCACGCCGTCGACTCCGAGGGCTAGAAACATCTGCGTCCCCGTGAGCCCTTGCCGAGGGCAAATCGCCCTTGAGAGGGCGCCACGGGGACGCAGATGTCGGTAGCTCGGACTACACGCCCGCGCCGGGCGCGAACTCCTCCAGCATCTCGGTGACGAGGGCGGCGATCGGCGACCGCTCGCTGCGCGACAGCGTGATGTGCGCGAACAGCGGGTGGCCCTTCAGCTTCTCGATCACCGCGGCGACGCCGTCGTGGCGGCCGACGCGCAGGTTGTCACGCTGCGCGACGTCGTGCGTCAACACCACGCGGGAGCCCGCACCGAGGCGGGAGAGCACGGTGAGCAGCACGTTCCGCTCCAGCGACTGTGCCTCGTCGACGATGACGAACGAGTCGTGCAACGATCGCCCGCGGATGTGCGTCAGCGGAAGCACCTCGAGCATGCCGCGGTCGAGGACCTCGTCGATGACCTCGGTGGAGACGAGGCCCTCCAGGGTGTCGAAGACCGCCTGCGCCCACGGCCCCATCTTCTCGGCCTCGCTGCCGGGCAGGTAGCCGAGCTGCTGACCGCCGACCGCGTACAGCGGCCGGAACACGACCACCTTGCGGTGCGTGCGCCGCTCCAGAACTGCTTCGAGTCCGGCGCACAGCGCGAGCGCCGACTTGCCGGTGCCCGCCTTGCCGCCGAGGGAGACGATGCCGACCGACTCGTCGAGCAGCAGGTCGAGGGCGACGCGCTGCTCGGCGGACCGGCCACGCAGGCCGAACGCCTCGCGGTCGCCGCGGACCAGCTGCACCTGCTTGGTGTCGGTGACCCGGCCGAGAGCACTCTGCCCGTTGCCGAGGAGTCGGAGCCCGGTGTGGCAGGGCAGGTCGCGGGCCTCGTCGAGATCGATGAGGCCGTCGGCGAAGAGCGCATCGATCGCGGTGTCGGCGACGTCCACCTCGTCCATGCCGGTCCAGCCGGAGACGACGACGTCCTGCGCGTGGTACTCGTCGGCGGCCAGGCCGACGGCGCCCGCCTTGACGCGCAGCGGAGTGTCCTTCGAGACCAGGGTGACGTCCTTGCCCTCGGCACGCAGGTTCAGCGCGCACGCGAGGATGCGGGAGTCGTTGGTCTCGTTGCGGAAGCCGGCGGGCAGCACGGCGGGATCGGTGTGGTTGAGCTCCACCTGCACGGTGCCGCCGTCGTCGCCGATCGGGATGGCGATGTCGAGGCGCTCGTGCTTCACGCGCAGATCGTCGAGCAGGCGTAGCGCTTGGCGGGCGAACCAGCCGAGCTCGCTGTGGTGCCGTTTGCCCTCGAGCTCCGAGATGACGACCAGTGGGAGCACCACGTGGTGCTCGGCGAAGCGGGTCACCGCCCACGGGTCGGACAGCAGAACGGAGGTGTCGAGGACATAGGTGCGAACAGCGGGGGTGCGTGCGGTCACGTCGGACTCCTAGGCGTCCATGCGGGCCCCGCACGGAACCATGTTGTCTTGAGCAGCCGGTCGGCTCGTGCCTCCCCCTGCCCGCCGTGAGGCGGTCAGCGGACCTCGGCGAGAGCCGGGGCCGGCTCTCTCGCGACTCCTGCGTCGTTCACGAATCGAACCTCCCGAACGAACCGCTTCCCCGCGGCCCGTTGTCGTCAACGTACGCGGGATCACACCAAGCGACGGGGACCAACATGCGACATACCGACGAACATCAGGTGGCCACGAGGTCGCCCCGACCGCTCCCCCGCCTCACCCATGGCCTCACACCTCACCAGCACCGTCGGCCCCAGCGAGCACAGACGACAGAACTCCGGCCGCTCGACGCCCGTGTGCGGGTCGTCGCACGGCCGGAGTGCTACTGGGACTGATCAGGCCTTGCCGGCGGCGAGCGCCAGGATCCGCTGACGCGCGGCCTCGGCCTCGTCGCTGAGTTCCTGAACGCTCTCGAGCTTCAGCTCGTCGGCCAGCTTCGCGGCGATCGCGGCGTCGGTGGACGCGTCCTCGAAGTCGGAGATGAACTCGCGGTACGAGTCGAAGTCCGCGACGTCGGAACCGATGTGCTCGATGCCGGCCAGCGCCTTGTCGACGGCGACGATGGTCGCCTCCTGGTCGGCGACCATGCCGGCCATGAGGAATGCTTGGAAGGTGGCGGCCTGGACGGCGTCGTCGGTCCGGATCTTGGAGACGATCTGCTTGAGGACGTCGTCCTCGGCATGGGCGATCAGCTTGTCGGCAAAGACGACGCTCTGGTTCTCGTGCACGGCCAGGAGCGCGAGGACGTCCATCGGGCCGAGGTCCTCGACGGCCTCGGGGCTCTGCCGCCAGCCGGCGACGATGTGGATGCGGCGGCGGGTCTCGGCGTCGGCCGGGTCGACGGCGCGGGTCACGACCAGGTAGTCGCGCAGCACGATGGAGTGGCGGTTGTCTTCGGCGGTCCACACGCCGACCAGCTGACGCCAGTCGGAGAACGCCGGGAAGTGCATGGCCAGCACGCGGTGGAACGACGGCAGGTTGTCCTTGGTCAGCAGCAGCGCGAGGAGACCGGCGGCCGCGGTGTCCGACAGCGTCGAATCCTCCGGGACGTAGTCCTCGCCGCCGAGGAAGGCGAAGTTGCGACCGAGGTCCCACGGCACCAGGTCCGACGGGGTCCACGCGATCGCGCCTTCGGCGTGCTCTTCCGCGATTTCGGGAAGCGCCTTCTCCAGCGCATTGATCAGGTCTTCATTGCTCAGTACGGCCACGGAACCCACCCTAAACGACAGGCGGCCCGCACCGTTAACCGATGAGGGCCGCCTATGCGAGGTTTCGACTCGCTTCGCTCGCTCGAGAAGCGAGCGGAGGATTACGAGCCCATCATTCCCCAGCCTTCGAGGCCGTCGTACAGCGGGATGTCGAGCGCGAGCTTGCTGACGCGGGCGCGCAGCGCGGAGACGTCGGCGGACTTGCCTGCTGCGAGGGCGGTGCCGATGATGTCGGCGACCTCGGTGAACTCGGCGTCGCCGAAGCCGCGGGTCGCGAGCGCCGGGGTGCCGATGCGCAGGCCCGAGGTGACCATCGGCGGGCGCGGGTCGAACGGGACGGCGTTGCGGTTCACCGTGATGCCGACCTCGTGGAGGAGGTCCTCGGCCTGCTGGCCGTCGAGCGCGGAGTTCCGCAGGTCGACGAGTACCAGGTGAACGTCGGTGCCGCCGGTGAGGACCGAGACGCCGGCCTTGGCGACGTCGTCACCGGTCAGCCGCTCGGCGAGGATCTTGGCGCCCGACAGGGTGCGGCGCTGACGCTCGGCGAACTCCTCGCTCGCGGCGATCTTCAGCGCAACGGCCTTGGCGGCGACGACGTGCATGAGCGGTCCGCCCTGCTGACCCGGGAAGACGGCCGAGTTCAGCTTCTTGGCCCACTCCTTCTTGGCGAGGATCATGCCGGAACGCGGGCCGCCGAGGGTCTTGTGGACGGTGGTCGAGACGACGTCGGCGTGCGGCACGGGGCTGGGGTGCAGACCGGCGGCGACGAGGCCGGCGAAGTGCGCCATGTCGACCCAGAGGTGCGCGCCGACCTCGTCGGCGATCTCGCGGAACGCCGCGAAGTCGAGGGTGCGCGGGTAGGCCGACCAGCCGGCGACGATCACCTTCGGCTTGGTGTCGAGGGCGATCTTGCGCACCTCGTCCATGTCGATCCGGAAGTCTTCCTTGCTGACGCCGTAGAAGGCGTTCTCGTAGAGCTTGCCCGAGAAGTTGAGTCGCATGCCGTGGGTCAGGTGACCGCCGTGGGCGAGGTCGAGGCCGAGGAGGGTCTCACCGGGCTCCATGAGGGCCTGCAGGACTGCGGCGTTGGCCTGTGCGCCGGCGTGCGACTGCACGTTGGCGAACTCGGCGCCGAACAGTTCCTTGGCGCGTGCCCGCGCGATGTCCTCGATGACGTCGACGTGCTCGCAGCCGCCGTAGTAGCGGCGACCGGGGTAGCCCTCGGCGTACTTGTTGGTGAGCACGCTGCCCTGCGCCTGCAGGACGGCACGGGGAACGAAGTTCTCCGAGGCGATCATCTCGAGCGTGTCGCGCTGACGCGACAGCTCTCCATTCATGGCGGCGGCGACGTCGGGATCCAGGTCGGCAAGGGACTGGGAAAACAGGCTCATGGGCTCCGATTCTATGCGGAGAGTTCCCTGCGTAGCACGCCCGGGGTGAGGGGCTCGTCGAGCAGCCGACCGAAGCGTGCCAGCCGCGCCGGTCCGGCGGGTCCCGCCTCGTCGAGCCACTGTTCCAGCAGGGCGTATCCCTCGACGTAGGTGGAGATGTAGGCGCGCCACAGCGGCGAAGTGAGGAAGCGGAGCATCTGCCGCGCACGGTCGGGCGCCACCAGCAGCCAACGCTGCAGGAACAGCGCGACGTCGTCGACGCTCTCGTGGCGGTCGTGCAGGGCCAGCGCGGCGTCCTGTCGGACCCGGATCAGTCCGGCCGCCGCGGTAGAGACCGCCCGCGCGCGCTCGGCGTCGAAGCGGAGCCCGAAGTCGGCGTAGATCTCGGCCGCCCACTCCTGCCACGACGTGCCCATCGCGGCGGCGAGCGCATGATCGGCGAGGCCCTCGGCCATCAGGCACTGCGGGGTGTTGACGAGGAAGATGGTGTGCTCCGACTGGCCGGTCCCGACCAGACGCTGCTCTTTGCGGCAGTGCTCGGTGTGGTGACCCGGGTAGGCCTCGTGGGCGATCAGCCCGGGCAGCGACGACATGTACTGCGGCAGATCTGTGTTGACGGCGACCTTGGAGCGGTAGTCACCCAGGTAGTAGTTGAAGCCCGACCACGGCTTGTCGCTGACGACCTCGAAGTCGACGACCTCGCCGTCGGGCAGCGGGAACTCGCGGCGGACGGTCTCGCGGAGGCTGCCGGAGAACTCGTGGATCAGCTGGGAGACGAGGTTCGCGGGGATCTCGTCGGCCCGCCGGTACGCGGTGTAGGCGTCGCGCAACTGGTCGCCGGTGGCGCCGGGAACGCCGAGCGCGTCGGCCATCCGCGCGTGCGCCTGTCGGTAGACGTCCTCGTCGCCGGGCTCGATCCGCACGTCGAAGTAGGCGTGCACCTCGTCGACGAAGCCGACCTCCTCCCCCGCGAACTTGCGGGCCGAGCACTCCAGCGCCCGCAGGTGCGAGCCGACGAACTCGGCACGGTCGGCGGGCAGCCCGGCGGGGAGCTCGTCGTGCAGGGCCCGGGCCCGGCGTACCAACTCGGCGGGATCGGGTGCCGGCGCGTTCTCCGACTCCACCCGCAACGCCGGATCACCGGTGTACGCGTCGACGAACCCCTCCTCGATCCGATCGAACGCCAAGCCCAGGCGCAGGTACTCGACGACGGGATCCGCGGCAGCATTCATGTGACCAAAGCTACCGGTGATCAGATTCGCGTAACGCGGGCTAGTAACCTATCGGTCCATGGCGCGTCTTTCGCACGACCGCGATCCCGGGCTGTACCTCGAACTCGACCGAACGCAGTGGCGTGCACTGCGACAGTCGATGCCGATGGTGCTGAACGAGTCCGAGCTCGAGAAGCTCGTCGGCCTGGGTGAGCAGATCGACCTCAACGAGGTCGCCGAGGTCTACCTGCCGCTGTCTCGCCTCATCCACCTGCAGGTGGAGGCCAGGCAGCGACTCTTCGCTGCCACGTCGACGTTCCTCGGCCAGCGCCAGCGAAACCGCCAGGTGCCCTTCGTGATCGGCATCGCCGGGTCG
Source organism: Gordonia phthalatica (assembly GCF_001305675.1). NCBI lineage: Bacteria > Bacillati > Actinomycetota > Actinomycetes > Mycobacteriales > Gordoniaceae > Gordonia > Gordonia phthalatica. The sequence continues at coordinate 1,144,638 of NZ_CP011853.1, read as the reverse complement.
GTGGCCGTCGGCAAGTCGACCACCGCGCGCGTCCTCGCGACGCTACTGTCCCGCTGGGAGACGCACCCGAAGGTGGACCTCATCACCACCGACGGTTTCCTGCTGCCGACCGCGGAGCTGGAGCGTCGAGGCATCATGCACCGCAAGGGCTTTCCCGAGTCCTACGACCGCCGCGCGCTCCTGCGCTTCGTCACCGAGGTGAAGTCCGGCAATCCCCTGGTCACCGCCCCGGTCTACGACCACGTCACCTACGACATCGTCCCCGACGTGGTCCACACCGTGCAGCAGCCCGACATCCTGATCGTCGAGGGCCTCAACGTGCTGCAGACCGGTCCCACGCTGACGGTCTCGGATCTGTTCGACTTCTCGGTGTACGTCGACGCCAAGACCTCCGACATCGAGAAGTGGTACATCTCGCGGTTCCTGCAGATGCGCACCGGCTCGTTCGCCGACCCGGAATCGCACTTCCACTACTACTCGTCGCTGACCGACGCGCAGGCGACGATCGCGGCCCGCGACATCTGGACGTCGATCAACCGTCCCAACCTGATCGAGAACATCCTGCCGACCCGCCCGCGCGCCACACTGGTGCTCCGCAAGGACGGCAATCACGCGATCAACCGCGTGCGGCTGCGGAAGCTCTAGGCCGTCACCTCGGCGACCACCGCGTCGGTCGCCGTCACCAGGTCGGCCGGTGCCAGCTGGATCTCCAGCCCGCGGCGACCACCGCTGCACAGGATCGAATCCCACTGCAGCGCAGACGAGTCCACCACGGTCGGAAGCGGCGTCTTCTGTCCGAGCGGGGACACCCCGCCCAGCACGTAACCGGTGGAGCGGGTGACCTTCGCGGCCTGCGCCATCTCCGCCTTCGACGCGCCCAGTGCTTTCGCGACGGCCTTCAGCGACAGCTTGTTCGGCACCGGGATCACCGCGACGCCGAGGGTGCCGCCGAGGTCGACGACGAGCGTCTTGAAGATCTGCGCGGCCTCCACGCCGAGCGTCTTCATCGTGATGGCGACGGCCTCGTCGCCGTAGTCGTCGCGGCGGCGGTCGTGCTTGTACTTGTGCATCTGGAACGGGAGGCCCGCCGCTTCGAGCGCGGCGATGGCCGGAGTCGCGGCCGCCATCAGTGCGCGGCCAGCCACTGCTCGAAGGTCGTCGAGGTCGTGACATCCGGCTGCGGCGGAACCAGTCCACCCGAGCGCACACCGGGGCCCCCGTAGTTGATGCCGATCACCTTCTTCGGCGCACCGCGTTTGGCGGCGATGGCCTTCGCGGCGTCGGCCAGATCCATCACCTCCGGGCCGGCGACGGTGATGTCCGACGGCCGGCTCGGGTCGAGGACCACGTCGGCCATCGCCTCGGCGACGTCGACGACGTCGGCGGGTTTGCTCTGCATGCGCGGCGCGGCGCCGATCGGTCCTTTGCTGAGCATCGTCAGGAAGGTCTCGGCCAGCGAGTACCACTGGGTGGAGCGGAACGCGGTCGCGCCGTCGCCCAGCATCTCGGTGTACGTCGCCTCCTGCGCCGCCTTGCCCTTGTAGTGGCCCATCTTCTTGTTGACGACGGGATTCGACGCCCCGTAGATCGTCAGGTAGACGACGGCGGCCTGCGCCTCCTCCGCCGCGATCGAGATGTTGCGGGCGACCGCGGAGAAGAACTCCTCGGACTCGCGCGGACTGCGGACCGTGGTCCCGGTCGCGTCGACCACCACGTCGGCGCCCGCGCAGGCCTCCTGCAGCCCCTTGCCGGTGACCGCGTCGACGCCGGTCACTCGGTGTGCCCGGACCACCTCCGCGCCGCGTCGCTCGAGGATGTCGCTGAGGACGGCACCGAACTCGCCGCTGGCTCCGACCACCGTGACCCGCATGTCCTGCACTCCTTGTCCGTTCGTGCGATCTGTGGTTGTTCTCGGTCAGCTCACTTGCCGAACCGGCGATTCCGCGCCGCGAAGTCGCGCAGTGCGCGGAGGAAGTCGACGCGGCGGAACTCCGGCCAGTAGGCATCAGTGAACCAGATCTCCGAGTACGCCGACTGCCACAGGAGGAAGCCGCTCAGCCGCTGCTCACCCGACGTGCGGATCACCAGGTCCGGGTCGGGGGTGCCGCTGGTGTAGAGGTGCGAGTCGATGCCGTCGACCGAGACCGCGTCGAGCATCTCCTCGCGGGTGGCGCCCCTGTCGATGGCCTCGCCGAGCAGCTTCTGCACGGCGTCGACGATCTCCTGCCGCCCGCCGTATCCGACGGCGACGTTGACGGCCATGTCGTGGGCGCCCTCGGTGCGGCTCGACGCCTCGCGCAGGCGATTCGCGACGGCGGACGGCAATTGGTCGAGGTTGCCGACGATCCGCACCCGCCAGTCGGCGTCGACGTCGCAGATCTCGTCGACGATGTCGGGCACGATCTCCATCAGCGCGTCGAGTTCCTCGGATTCGCGCGAGAGGTTCTCGGTGGAGAGCAGGTAGATGGTCACCGCCTCGATGCCCAGTTCGGAGCACCAGCCGAGCATGTCGGCGATCCGCCTGGCGCCGACGCGATGGCCGTGGCTGACGTCTTCGAATCCCGCCTCGCGGGCCCATCTCCGGTTGCCGTCGCAGATGATGGCGACGTGCCGCGGAATGCGGCTGCCGTCCATCAGCTGCACCAGGCGGTGTTCGTACACGCGCAGCATGCCGCCGCGCAGCCGGTCCGGGAGCAATTTCACAGCCGTGATCTTACTCCGCCGACAAGTTACCGGTGCGGAACTTACGGTACCGTAGGTTCATGCAGCAGACCTCCCTCCCTGCCCCGGCGCCCACTATCGTCAATGACGTGACCGGTCCCGAGACCAAGCCGACGCTGCGCGGCGTGATCCACAAGTACACGACCTTCATCGCGGCCGCGGTCGGCATCGTGCTGATCGTCGGCACTGCGATGCAGCGAAGCGCCGTCTCCGTCGTCGCCGTGGTGATCTACGTGGTCACCATCTGTGCACTGTTCGGCGTCAGCACCGTGTACCACCGCATCAACTGGAAGACGCCGCGCGCTCGGATAGCGATGAAACGGGCCGATCACTCAATGATCTTCCTGTTCATCGCCGGCAGTTACACACCCTTCTGCGTGATGGGTCTGGACTCGCCGACCCGCTGGTGGGTGCTCGGCATCGTGTGGGTCGGAGCCGTCCTGGGTGTCGCACTCAAGGTGATCTGGCCGGGATCACCGCGCTGGCTGGGAGTGGTGCTCTACATCGTCCTGGGGTGGGTGATCATCGCCGTCGCGCCGATGCTGATCCACAACACGGGCGTCGCGGTGATCGTCCTGCTCGCGACCGGCGGCGTGTTCTACAGCCTCGGCGGCGTGCTGTTCGCGCTGCGCTGGCCCGACCCCTGGCCCGGTGTCTTCGGCCACCACGAGGTGTTCCACGCCTGCACGGCGATCGCCGCACTGCTGCACTACATCGCCGTGTGGCTCGTCGTTCTCAGCTGACCCCGCCCTGCTACGCTCATCGGATGACCGCGCCGACGACCCTCACGCGCCTGCGCGGAGCGACCGTCGGCGCAGTGTCGGCCCTGACCGGTATCGGCGCCCACGCGGCAGCGGCGGGCATGCTGCCCGACACGTCGAGCCTGATGCTGGTGATCGCCGCGGCCGTCGCCCTCGGTCTCGGTGTCGCCGCCGCGCCCGCCCTGCGCGTGCTGCCCGCGCTGGTCGGCGGACAACTGCTGGTCCACGTGCTGCTGGTGATCACATCCGGGCATCACGGCGACATGCTGACCGCGCCGATGGCAGCCATGCACGCCGTCGGCACTGTCGCCGCACTGCTCCTGCTGGTCGGTGCCGAACTCCTTCTGCATGCCGCCGCCGGCCTCGCGCAGCACGCCCTCCCCAGCTGTTTCCGGCCGCTGCCCCGCGTGGCGGTCGTGCCGGTGCCTGCCACTCCTGCCGCAGTCCCTGCCGCCCTGATCTTCCTCGGTGCCGTCGGGCGCCGCGGTCCGCCGTCGGTCCAGTAGTCCGCTCTTCTCATCGCGCGCCGCGACGGCGCGCGATCACTGCTGTCTGATCGAAAGGCACCTCCGTGTCCACACCCGTCTCTTCGACGACCCCGCATGCTCCCGCCCCACCGGCATCCGCACCGATCGGCGCGACGCTGAACCGCCTCGTCCGACGCCTGCACTTCTACGCCGGCGTGCTGATCGCCCCCTTCCTCCTCGTCGCCGCCGTCACCGGCGCGCTGTACGCCGTCGCGCCGTCCGCCGAGCAGGTGATCTATCGAGCCCAACTCCACACCGACTCGTCTGGCCCCGCGAAGTCGGTGGCCGAACAGGTCCGCGCCGCGCAGGCCGCCCGCCCCGACCTGACGCTGAATGCCGTCTGGCCGGCCACCGATCCGGGCGACACCACCCGCGTCCTGTTCGACGATCCGTCCCTCGGCGAGTCGACGCGCCTCGCCGTCTTCATCGACCCGTCGACGCTGCGATCGCTCGGCGAGCTGCCGAGCTACGGATCCGCAGGCGCCCTGCCGGTGCGGACCTGGCTCGACCGCCTGCATCGCGACCTCCATCTCGGCGAGCCCGGTCGCCTCTACTCCGAGTTGGCCGCGTCGTGGCTGTGGCTGGTGGCCCTCGGCGGTGTGGCCCTCTGGGTGATGCAGATCCGGAAGCGTCGGCGCGCCACCGGGTCGGGGTCGCTGTTGCGCGGCGTCGGCGGCACTCGTGGTCGTGCGCGGACCGTCAACCGGCACGGGGTGATCGGCGTCTGGATCGCGGTGGTCCTGCTGTTCATCTCGGCGACCGGCCTCACCTGGTCCACCTACGCCGGCGAGCACGTGGGCGACCTGCGATCCGCGCTCAGTTGGACCACACCCACGGTCGACGCGTCGCTGACCGGGGCACCTGCAACCGCGGGCGGCGATCATGCCGGGCACACGATGCCCGCAACCGGATCCGGACCGACCGTCGACGCCGTCGCTGGTATCGACGGAGCCCTCGGCATCGCCCGCGCCAACGGGGTCGACGGCGCCGTCGAGGTGATTCCCCCGTCCGACGATGCCACCGCCTTCACCGTGGCGCAGCGTCGCGTTCCGTGGCGGGCGTCGACGAGCTCCATCGCCGTCGACCCGTCACGCGATGCGGTAGTGGATCTGAACCGGTTCGCCGACTGGCCGCTCGCAGCGAAGCTGTCGGCCTGGGGCGTGGAGCTGCACATGGGGCTGATGTTCGGCCTGCTGAATCAGCTGCTCCTGCTGGCGGTGATGGTCGCGCTCTCGATCGCGATCGTGCTCGGTTACCGGTCGTGGTGGCAGCGTCGGGCGCGGACGGCCCGCGTCGGGTCGGCTCCGGCGAGGGGCGCCCTGCGCGACCTTCCGGTGCCGCTGTCCGCCGCGATCCTCGTCGGTGCCGCGGCCGTCGGCTGGTTCATCCCGCTGCTCGGGTGGCCGCTGCTGGTGTTCCTGGTGGTCGACACGGTCGCCGGATCGGTGAGGTCTCGACCGGCGAGCTGAGCCGCCAAGACAAACTGTGACATTGAGCCGCTCTGATCGGCTCAATGTCACAGTTTGTCTGCGCCGGCCACGAGGTCCGGCGGTGAGGGTCAGCGAGCGGCGCGCGCGAGGGCGTCCAGCACCGCGGCGGACGCCTCCCAACCCATGCACTTGTCGGTGACGGACTGGCCGTAGACCAGGTCGCCGCCGAGGGACTGCGCACCGGGGACCAGGAAGCTCTCGAGCATCACGCCGGACAGCACCGGGCCGTCGCCGTCGCGTCGCTTGGCCGCGAAGGCCTCGGCGACCTCGACGGCCACCTCGGCCTGACGCTCGTGGTCCTTGCCAGAGTTGGCATGCGAGCAGTCCACCATCACCTTCGGCGACAGCCCGGCCTTCGCGAGCTTTTCGGCGGCGTCGGCCACGGACTGCGCGTCGTAGTTGGGGCCGGCGGTGCCGCCGCGCAGGATGATGTGGCAGTCGTCGTTGCCGGAGGTGTGGACCACCGAGCCGCGGCCGAAGTCGTCGACCCCGAAGAAGACGTGCTCGGACGCTGCGGCTTTGACGCCGTCGATCGCGACCTGGACGTTGCCGTCGGTGCCGTTCTTGAAGCCGACCGGCATCGACAGGCCGGACACCAACTGGCGGTGGACCTGCGACTCCGTGGTCCGGGCGCCGATGGCACCCCAGGCGACGGTGTCCGCGATGTACTGCGGGCTCGTCGGCTCCAGGAACTCGCAGCCGACCGGCAGGCCGAGGTCGATCACGTCCAGCAGCAACGCGCGGGCGGTGCGCAGACCGCGCTCCACGTCGAAGGTGCCGTCCATGTCGGGGTCGTTGATGAGGCCCTTCCACCCGATGGTGGTGCGCGGCTTCTCGAAGTACACGCGCATCACGATCTTCAGCGAATCCGCGTACTCCTTGGCGAGCGGCGCCAGGCGACGCGCGTAGTCGAGGGCGGCGACGGGGTCGTGGACCGAGCAGGGCCCCACGACCACGATCATCCGATCGTCCTGGCCTGCGAGGATGGCGGCGATCTCTTCGCGGTCGCGCTGCACCATGGCGGCGCGGCGGGCTGTCAGCGGCAGTTCGCTGCGGAGCGCCTCCGGCGACGGGATCGGCGAGAACGCGGTGACCCGACGGTCAGAAGTCGACGCGTCCTGCGCCGTGTCGGTCGTGACGGGGCCGGTGGTGGTAGTCAAGGGAATGCCTTTCAGGTGTTTTCCGCGAGCTCGGAGCTTGTCCGCTTCCGGAAGGACGCCTGCGGCGTGAGAAACATTCCCGGAAACGACTCGAGCAGCGGTCGTACGACCACTGCTCGGCTCCGGGAAGGTTGATGTGTGCGCGCGTTATCGCTTCATCTCGGCCCCACCCGGAGCCTTGATAAAGAAACGCCAATAGCGTGCTGCCTGCATCACGGGACCGAGGCTAGCACAGGTTCCAGACCGCTCACCAACCGTCGAACGCTCAGCTGATCCGCAGGAGCGCGACGGCCGCCTCCACCACCGGCAGGTCGCAGACCTTTCCGTGGCAGACGTAGGCGGCATCGGAGTCGCCGACGGGACCGCGGTCCTCGAGGAGTGGAAGCGAGTCCTTCTCCCCCGCAACGACAACCACTCCGCCCGGTGCGCCGCGGCGGATGGCGGCGGCCATCTCACCGTCGCTGTCCGCAGTCTGCGCGACGGCGACCTGGATCGGTCCGGCGGTGCGGGCGAACGCCGTCGACAGCCAGTGCCCGGCCGAGCGCGGCGCCTTCGCGAGGATCAGGCCGGATCGTCCGAGGGATGCGTCGAGCAGTTCCTCGTACCGCGCCGCGGCCTCCAGATCCGGGGTCAGGGTCGACGCCAGCAGCAGTGCTTCCGCCGCGAGTGACGCCCCGGACGGCGTGGCGCCGTCGACGGGGTCGCGCGGGCGGAGGAGCAGGTCCTCGTCGTGGGCGTCGTACCAGGCGCCCTCCGCTTCGGGGTCGGCGAAGACGTCGATCATCCGGTCGACGATCGTCAGTGCCGCGGTGCGCCAGCCGATCTCACCGGTCACCTGGTGCAGGGTCAGGAGCGCGGTGGCGAGGGCCGCGTAGTCGTCGAGTCCGCCGAGCGGGACTGCGACGCGACCATCGAGCGACGAGCGATGCAGGTCGCCGTCGACGAGGTGCAGCGACAGCAGGCCGCGGGCGCACTCGGCGGCCCGCTCCACCCACTCTGCGCGGCCGAGCGCCGCACCGCCCTCGGCGAGCGCGGTGATCGCCATGGCGTTCCAGGCGGTGACGACCTTGTCGTCGCGCTCGGGCTGGGGCCGGGTGTCGCGGGCGGCGCGCAGTCGTGCGCGGACCGACGCGAAGCGTTCCGCGTCGGCGGGATCGCGCAGCAGCTGCAGCGTCGAGGCGCCCTGCTCGAAGGTGCCGGCATCGGTGACGGTGAACAGCTCGGCGGCCCACGCGCCGTCGTCGTCGCCGAGGGCGTCGGCGAGTTCAGTTGGCCGCCACACGTAGGTGAGTCCTTCGACGCCCTCGGTGTCAGCATCGAGCGACGACGCGAATCCCGTTCCCGTCCACAGCTGTTCGTTGAGGAAGGCGACGATCTCGTCGGCGATCCGCAACGACAGCCGATCGCCGCGGCGGGCCAAGTGCGCGTAGCCGCGCAGGAGCAGCGCGTTGTCGTAGAGCATCTTCTCGAAGTGCGGGACCACCCAGTCGGCATCGACCGAGTACCGCGCGAAGCCGCCGGCGAGTTGGTCGTAGATGCCGCCGCGCGCCATGGCGTGCGCGGTACGGGTCGCGGCCTCGGCGGCCGCCGTATGGCCTGCCAGTTCGTCGGCGCGGAGCAGTGATTCGAGCAGCGCGGTCGGCGGGAATTTGGGGGCGCCGCCGAAGCCCGACGACCGTCGGTCCTCGTCGCCCAGGATCGACTTCACCGCATCGGCCAGCAACTGCTGGTCCGGGACGGGCCCGGCCGGGAGCGATGCGGAGTTGGCGCGCAGGTGCTCGGCGATCTTGGTGCCCGCGACGAGGACCTCGTCGCGGCGCTCGTCCCAGGTGCGGGTGATCGCGTCCATGACGTCGGTGAAGCCGGGCATGCCGTTCCGGGGATGGGGCGGGTAGTACGTCCCGCAGTAGAACGGGTCACCGTCGGGGGTGAGGGAGCAGGTCATGGGCCAGCCGCCCTGACCGGTCATCGCGACGGTCGCCGCCATGTAGATGGCGTCGATGTCGGGGCGTTCTTCGCGGTCCACCTTGATGCACACGAAGTCGCGGTTCATCTGCGCCGCGAGCTCGTCGTTCTCGAAGGTCTCGTGCGCCATGACGTGGCACCAGTGGCACGCCGCGTACCCGACGGAGAGCAGGACGGGGACGTCGCGGCGACGGGCCTCGTCGAAGGCGTCGTCGTTCCACTCGTGCCAGTGAACGGGGTTGGCCGCGTGCTGACGGAGGTAGGGGCTCGACGATTCGTCGAGCCGGTTGCGGCTATCCGCGTTCGGTGGGATCCCCATGGTGTCGTCCTCCGTCGCCTGCGCCGTGGTCGGCGTTCGCTTCCGTCGACGACGGGCCGCCGTCGACCCGGTCCGTACCCTCGTCGAATGCCTGGTCGGGGCCGGGGTTCTCCGTGTCGAAGCTCTCCGGGAGCTTCTTGAGCTGCTTGTTCATCGAGCGGATCAGCAGAAACACCGCGACCAGCAGCAGCAGGATGATCAGCAGACCGACCGGTGAGGCCTTACCGAACTCGGGGCCTTTCGCGGGTTCTTCGGCCAGGAACATCACGGCTTCGGTCGAGAGGGACAGGGCGTTCATGCTTGCTCAATTCCGGTGAAGAGGTCGTTCTCGGGGAGATCGGTCTGCACCCGAGTGTGCGCCAATTCGAATTCTTCCGTCGGCCACAGTCGCTGCTGCCACTCCATGGGGACGGCGAAGAAGAAGCCGTTGGGGTCGATCTGGGTGGCGTGGGCGCGGAGAGCTTCGTCTCGCTTCGGGAAGTACTCGGCGCATTCCACCTGGGTGGTGACGCGGGCCATCATGTCGCCCTGGTTGCGCTTCCACTTGTTCAGCCATTCGGTGAACGGGTTCTCCTGCCCGTTCTTGTCGAACTCCTCGGCGAACGCCAGGATGCGGTCGCGGATGAAACCGTGGGTGTAGTACAGCTTCAGCGGAGTCCACGGTTCACCGGCGTCCGGGTACTTCGAGGCGTCGCCCGCCGACTCCCACGCCGCCATCGAGACCTCGTGGCATTTGATGTGGTCGGGATGCGGGTAGCCGCCGTTCTCGTCGTACGTGATGATCACGTGCGGCCGGAAGTCGCGGATCACCTTCGTCAAACGCTCGTCGGCCTCCTCGAGCGGGACGAGGGCGAAGCACCCCTCGGGCAGCGGCGGCAGCGGGTCCCCTTCGGGCAGTCCCGAGTCGACGAAGCCGAGCCAGTGCTGATCGACGCCCAGCGCCTTGGCTGCTGCAGCCATCTCGTCGCGTCGCACCTCGGGCAGATTCTCGAGAATGCCGGGCCGATCCATGGCCGGATTCAGGATGTCGCCGCGCTCTCCGCCGGTCAGCGTGACAACCATCACGTCCGCGCCTTCGGCGGCGTATTTCGCCAGGGTGGCCGCCGCTTTGCTCGACTCGTCGTCGGGATGGGCATGGACTGCCATGAGTCGCAGCCCGTTCGCGCGTTCGGTCACGCTTCCTCACCTTCGCTCGGTCCTACTGAACATGGTAGGTATTGACACGTGAGCACATCAGACGGGGGCCATGACCAGCAGACTCCGCGCAGCGGCCCCCGAGCGACGTACCCCACAGACAGGTCGCCGAGTGCCAAGCGTCGCTGGTTCTACGTGCTGGCGGTCGCGGTGATCGCCGCGGGCGTCGGAATCGCGTACATCGGCTACCAGCGGTTCGGCGACCCCGACATCTCAGGGCAGGCCACCGCTTACGAGCTCCTCTCCCCCGATCGCGTCGCCGTGCAGTACACCGTCAACCGCACCAACCCGGACGACGCCGTCGTGTGCATCGTCCGCGCCCGCGCCAAGGACGGCTCGGAGGTCGGGCGCCGGGAGATCTTGATCCCGCCGGGTTCCCAGACTCAGGTCGGCGCGCGCACCGAGGTGTCGACGTCGAAGCCGGCCGTGATCGGTGAGCTGTTCGGCTGCGGCACCGACGTTCCCTCCTACCTCAAGCCGAACGCGTGACCCGGTCCGGCAAGGCGGTCTTCGCACGCCTCTCGAGCCCGTACTACCCGGTGCTGACGGCTGTGTTCGTCGGCGTGATGTTGATCAGCAACATCGCCGCGACCAAGGCCGTCGTGCTGTTCGACTGGTTGCAGCTCGACCTCGGCCCCCTGCACGTGAACGGCCTCGTCACCGACGGCGCCTTCTTCCTTTTTCCGCTCAGCTATGTGATCGGCGACGTGATCAGCGAGGTCTACGGCTTCCGCGCGATGCGTCGCACCATCGCGTCCGGCTTCGGCGTCATTGTGCTTGCGTCCCTGTGCTTCTGGGTGGCGATCGAGCTTCCGGCCGCCGACTTCTACGACGGCCAGGCCGGGTTCGAAGCGGTCCTGGGCACCGTTCCCCGGATCGTGGCCGCGGGTCTGGCCGGGTATGTGGTCGGCGAGTTGCTGAACTCGTTCGTCCTGGTGAAGATGAAGGAACGCGCCGGCGAGCAGCATCTGTGGGCGCGTCTCATCGGTTCGACGGTGGTCGGCGAGTTCTTCGACACGCTGGTGTTCTGCTCCATCGCCGCCACGGCCATCGGCATCAGCACGTGGTCGGACTTCATCAACTACGTCGTCATCGGTTTCGCCTGGAAGACGCTGGTGGAAGTGCTCATCATGCCGGTCACCTACGCCGTGGTCCGCTACCTGAAACGCGCCGAGCCGTCGTATCGCGAAGCGCTGGATAATGTTACGCAGGTCACCTCAAATGTGCGGTAGGCCACAGGCGCTGGTACGCTAGACGGTGCACGGCTCCGCAAGGGGCCGTGTTGCTGCATTTAGAGCAGTCCACTAGCGGACAGCAAAGGAGACCACAATGACCGATGCAGGCGTGACTTGGTTGACGCAGGAGTCGCACGATCGCTTGAAGAGTGAGCTCGATGCGCTCATCGCGAATCGTCCGGTCATTGCCGCCGAGATCAATGAGCGTCGCGAAGAAGGCGACCTCAAGGAGAACGGCGGCTACCACGCAGCGCGTGAGGAGCAGGGCCAGCAGGAAGCGCGTATTCGCCAGCTGCAGGATCTGCTGAACAAGGCGCACGTCGGAGAGGCTCCGACGCAGTCCGGCGTCGCCCTCCCCGGTTCGGTCGTCACCGTGTACTACGACGGCGACGAGTCCGACAAGGAGACCTTCCTGATCGCGACGCGTGAAGAGGGTTCCGGCGACATCGAGATCTATTCGCCGAGCTCCCCGCTCGGTGCCGCACTCATCGATGCGAAGGTCGGCGAGACGCGCACCTACACGGTGCCGAGCGGCGCCCAGGCCAGCGTGACGCTGGTCAGCGCCGAGCCGTACCAGCCGTAAAGCTGCTGAAAGGGCCGGTCCGCAACGCGGACCGGCCCTTTCGCATGCCCAGAGGAGCCCGTTCGCTCCCCCGATCGACGTCCGCGTCGCCCGCCGACAGTTGCGTCTCCCGCCGAGTTACGCGGATACCGGCGAATTACGCGGATGTCGCCGACAGACGCAGTTGCAGGGATTTCGACCATCTGCGTCTCCCACCGACAGCTGCGTCGTCCCGGACGACGCAGCTGTCGCTGGGAGACGCGGACTATGTCGCGGGGAGACGCATCTGCAGCAGACGCCCGGAATCGGGGACTCAGCCCCGTTCGATGATCCAGTCGGGCTCGCGCAGACCGGCACCAGACACAGAATCCGGAAGCTCCCCGCTGATGAGGCCGCGGAGCTGCCGCTCCAGATCCGACAGCGACTGGTTGCTCTCCTGCTCGGCCGCCCGATCGAGAATCCGAGTGTTCGCTCCAGGAATCAGATAGACCGGCGGCACGTCCAACGCCCGCGCCAACCGATAGACGGTCGACAGTTCCGGATTCGCCAACCCCGACTTGCTGTTGCTGACCGCGCGCTCCAGATTCGACACCGCATTCCGATGCAGTCCCGACCGTTCCGCGACCTGTTCTTGCGACAATCCGCGTGCTTTCCGCAGCGTCACCAGCCGATGACCGAACGCGAACGCGTAGGTATCCCACTCGAGGGATCCATGGTCAGACGTCGGCACACAACTAATGTGTCGACCGCACACCAGAATGTCCGCACACAGCTGTGTGCGTAGCGATTGACCTGCGGCGACACAGCCAAATCTCTTGTCAGAGAGGCATCTTCCCGATGGTCGCGCGGGTGAACGCCAGGGCTCGGTCGCAGATTTTGGAGGGTGGGGGTGGGGTTCGGCCCGAGACGCTGACCATCGTGTTCACAGCGGCTCGGCCCGACTGCACATAGGTGACGCAGTACCGCCCGCTTGCGGTGTAGTGAACGCCAGCGGTGCGCCCAGATATCCGGACATCAGGAAGCCAGACATACGTTTCCGAAGATTTTTTGCGCTTGTCTTCTTCGAGGCCGACAGAATTACCGACGAACTGACTGACGAACCAGCGGGCGGGCACCTCTGTGCCACGATATGCCCACTCGCACCCCCGTAGCGTCTGGGCATTCGTTCCGGCGGCATCACGAACGGATGTAGCGTCGACGCCCAGCCGGGCCAATTCCGTCGGAAGCAAGGCAGTGCATGGCTCATATCTGGTCCCGTTATTTGCCTGATTCCAACGGTCCGGAAACTTTGTATCGAACGGAAGGCGGACGCCTGCGTCGTCGACCTGCCTTAGTGTCGGCTTCGCCGATGAGCTCGGCACCGAATTACGAGTTTCAGTCGGATTCGAGCAACCAGTAATTGCACACAGCACCAGTGCTGCGAATCCAAGGCCACGCCGAGAACGCTGCATTATTGTCCACCGATTAGCGTCCCGCCAACGCCGTCCGCCGATTCCAATTCTCTGATAGCCCCTGTAGCCGCCGCTGCGAGCGCGACCGCATCGGACGCGACCCGCTCTAACGTGCCGACTCCAGAATCGATCAGCGCAGCTAGTCCGTCGTAGACGGATTGGCCCTCGACGCAATCGCGCCCGAAGTAGTTCCATTCGACGACGCGAGCGAGGCTCCGCGCCAACTCCCCCAACTCCTCCCCACACTCCCGCGCGACCGCCGCGCGTCTCGACCACAGTTCTCGCTGGTAGACGAGGTCTTCCACAGACATCCTCCTGGGTGTCTCGGCGGGCGCAGAAGCGGGGCGGCCGCACAGTCTCCGACAGAGCTCTCAGTAATTAGACGCAGCAGAGCGCCGATCGGTTCCATCTAATCTGAAAATTCTTTTCCAGACGGGTCATCGCGAGGGAACAAATCAGCCGTATGGGCGATCGACGGCGGGCACTCGACGTCGTACGGTGCGCTTGCGCGGTCGATCCATCGCCGCCATCGACGGGTGCAAGCTGCAGGGGAGGCAGAGCGCGATGACTTCAGGGAACGACGATCGGAACGCCGGACCGGTCCCCCACTTCACGACACCGCCAGGCTACGGAGTGCCCCGACAATCTGACGGCTCGTCGGCGCCGTCGTACCCGGCCTATCCATCGCTCCAGCCCCCGTCGACCTACCCGCCACTGCGCCAGAACCCGACCCCGCCACCGACGAAGACGGTGGCACGCAAGCCTCTGCTGATCGGGCTCGCCGCCGTGTCCGCAGTCTTGGTCGTCGTCCTCGTCGTCGGTGTAGTGGCTCTTCTGAACCGTGACGAGGACAGCGGTTCGGCGACGCCGTTGGCGGACGCGCAGACGGCCGTCGAATTCTCCGAGGCGCCCACGATCCAGTGGCAACTCCCCGTCGAGAAGGCGACCACCCTCAGCAACGGCACCTTCGGCTCCGGAGAGCTCTACTCCCGACGGCCCGCTGTGCTGCAGTTCGGCGACCGGATCGTTCTCACAGTCCGCGACTTGTCAGGCTCGGCTCCCGAACTGATCGCGCTGAACGCGTCGACGGGCGAAAGGGAATGGTCCACGATCGGCGACGCGAAGGCGTGTGCGGATCAGCTCGTCGACGGGCGGCTGGCGTGCCTCGATCGAACCGGCAGCAGCACCGACTAGGGTGCGCGAACCGACATCGTTTTTCACGACATGACGACAGGTACGGTCGAATCCCGGATCACTCCGTCCCTGTTCGTGAGCGCCATCGGCGTCGTCGACGGCAACATCGTGACGGTCGGTTCGTCCGGGATCGATCGCTCCACATCGCTCATCATCTCCAGCGGCACTGCCGAGAGTCTGACTGCGAACTGGACACGGTCTTATCAGAGGGTCGAGACAGGCTGCCCGGGATCGGGCGACAGCACCTACTTCACCGCCGACCGCAGTGTGATCGCCACCGGCAACGGCATGCTCGACTTCTACGTCCGCACAATCGACGGCGAGCCGCTCGTCGACGGCGGCCTCTCGTACACCACCTATCAGCCGGGCGTCGGAATCGTCGGAACGCGTTGCTCTTCGACCAACTCATCCGAGGTCTTCGTGTACGACGTGTCCGGCAAGCTGCTCCGCCGGCACGCTCCGACAGCATCGAGTTCCCCGAAGCTCGGTATCGCAGACACCGCGGTCTCGCCCGCCCCGTACTTCGGCGAGGGAACCCTGCGATCCTTTCCCGATGGAACTCCGGTGTGGGGCGCCGTCAACCCCCTCGATGACTACGGACTGTCCGCCTCCGCTCAACTCATCGGCGACACCGTCGTCGTATCCGGATCAACTCCGACCGAGGGGTATTCGACCGCAGGCTTCTCACTCTCCGACGGCACCAAGCTGTGGGGCGGTGACAGCGTGCAGATCATCGGTCAGAACACCTGGCTCACCGATGGCACCAGACTGTTCAGCGGCAGCTCTGGAACACTCGCGGCCCTCGATCTCCACACCGGCGAGCAGGCCTGGTCGCTGACCTACGGTGCCGACAACAACACTGCGACGCTATATCGCGTCGGCGACGGCATGCTGATCGTGACCGACACGGAATTGACGTACGTCGCCGAGACCTGACCCGGTACGCCGCTACACTCCGGACCCATGGCATTCGATCTCGAACCGTTCGACGAGTCCTACTTCGACAGCGCACCGATGACCTACGTGATCGACGTGAACATCCCGGTCACACCGGAGAAGGCGTGGGCGGAGTTCACCCGGCAGAACACCCTCGACTGGTGCCGCGCATTGAAGTCGGTGCGGTACACGTCACCGGAGCCGTACGCGGTCGGGACGACGCGGTCGGTGGCCCTGGCGCCCGGCTTCATCACGATGGACGAACGCTTCTTCCTGTGGGACGAGGACTCCTCGACCTCCACCTACAAGCACGCCTTCCACGGTGTTCGCGCCAGCATTCCGGGGCTGAAGAAGTTCGGTGAGTACACCGAGGTCTCTCCGACCGACAGCGGCTCCCGCCTGGTCTGGAAGTTCGCGATGGAGCTCGGGGGTGTCGGACTGCCGTCGTTCCTGTCGGGCCCGATCTCCAGTGGTGCGTTCGGGACCGTCAAGAACGACACCGTCAGGTATTTCACTCAGCGATGATCGGCTCGTCCGGGGCTTCACTCCGCTGACGGTCGAGGCGATGCCAATGCCGCGAGCCATGCGGTGGCGACCGGTCCACCGAGCACCAGCCCGAGAAGCCACACCGGTGCCGCCGGAACCGCACCGGAAGCGGTCGCTGCAACGATCGCGAGGGTTCCGACGGCAACGCCGACTCCGCTCCCCACCGCCGGCAGAACTGATCGACCGCGGGCGATCGCCCATCCGACACCGACCAGCGGCGCAATGCCGACAACCACCACTAGCCATCCCACTACCCCGTTCCATGGGGCGATCTGTTCGGGTACCGGCGTGTACGCGAGAACACTGGCGACGACACAGAGCGCCACCCCAGCGATTCCGCGCGTCCACCGGTGAGCGACAGTGAGGCACGCGATGAGCACGAGGGCAGGCGGCAGCGTGGCCGCACTGATCCAGAACGTCGTACCGTACAAATCCGAGCCCTCAGACACCACGGCAATCGCCGGAATCAGCACTGCACAGGCGACCAATACGTACCCGATGATCCGACGGCTCGACGAGACTGGAACGCGAGGATCAGGACCCATTTCCTCAAACTGCGGATAGTCGGAGTGTGCGGACTGCGGAGCAGTGCTCATCGTCGGACGACCTCACTCGTCGGAGTGGCGCCTCGGTACAGCGTCACCGTCAAACGACTGTAGGTGCGATCGGCGACCCAGTCTCAACCTCGCTTCTTGAAGCATCTGAACGGTGGAACCGAGCGTCCAATGCTCTGCACACAGCCGCTGGGAGCGTCGACCTTCCGCGGCCACGACACGCCCGGAATGCGTGGAATGGAACCGGCGACGCTCCGCGCGCGTCCAATCCTTGTGGGAGAAGAACAACACATCGCAATCCGCACGGCGGAATTCCTGGCTGACCACGACGGCGTCATCGAGACGACGCAGGCTCTCAACCTCGGCATGACGCGCGATCAGGTGCATCACAAGACCGATGTCGGGTTGTGGAGGTCGCACGCCCGGTCCGTCTTCCTCAGCGCCGAGCACCATCTCACCGACATGGCCGCCGTCCGGATCGCCTCTCTCGCCCATCAAGGAGCGACAGTCGACCGGT
Source organism: Gordonia phthalatica (assembly GCF_001305675.1). Lineage (NCBI taxonomy): Bacteria > Bacillati > Actinomycetota > Actinomycetes > Mycobacteriales > Gordoniaceae > Gordonia > Gordonia phthalatica. Next base: position 1,127,506 of record NZ_CP011853.1, on the reverse strand, counting down.
CCTCCGCCGCGTGGCTGCACGGCTTGATTGACGAGGCGCCGTCGACCGTCACGATGTCGGTCCCTCGGTCGGTGCACGGTACCTGTGCGTGCTCGATCCTGACGGAGATACGACGGCGCTCGTTCCCCAGCGAAGACCTGACGACCGTCCGCGGGATCCGAACCACCGCCCTGCCCCTCACAGTGCTCGCTGCCGCCGCAGACCTCGACGACGGCATCGCCATCATGGACCGCGCACTGCAGACGAAGCGAGTATCGCTGAGGGAGCTGCGCGCTGCGCTGGATCGCAACTCCGGGTCGCACGGCATGCGGAACGCGCGCCGACTCCTCACCGCAGCAGAGGGACTGTCGGAGTCCGAGCTGGAACGCAAGTTCGTCCGCTTCCTCCGCAAGCACCGGATCCGCGGCTGGCAGCAGCAGGTGTGGCTCGAAAACCGCCGACTCGACTTCGTCTGGCCCGAGGAACGCATCGCCGTCTCGCTCCACGGCTGGGCGTTCCACCACGACCACGACCGCTGGGAACGCGACCAGGAGACCACCAACATGCTGACCGGAATGGGCTGGCTGCCACTGATCTTCACGTGGAAGCGCCTGGAATTCGAGCCCGACAACGTCCTCCGCGAGCTCAGCCGGACGCTTGAGCTCAGGCAGGGCACCATGTGACGAACTTCGGCGCTTTTCGTCGCACCCAGTCCGACGAAAAGCGCCAACGCTGAGCAAGTTCGACGAGGTCGCCGGACAGACCCCCAAACACCAGCGTTCCCCGCGACGGACACACCGTCACGGGGAACACTGCTGAAGCGGAATCGCCTACGCGAGCGCCTGGCGCACGTCCTCCAGGAGGTCGGCGGCGTCCTCGATGCCGACCGACAGGCGGACCAGGTTGTCTGGGACCTCCAGCAGGGAGCCTGCGGTCGAGGCGTGGGTCATGGCGCCCGGGTGCTCGATCAGCGACTCGATGCCGCCGAGCGACTCGGCGAGGGTGAAGATCTTGGTGCGCGCGCAGAAGTCGAGCGCGGCCTCACGGCCACCGGCGAGCTGCACGGAGATCATGCCGCCGAAACGACGCATCTGCTTGGCAGCGGCGGCGTGACCGGGATGATCCTCCAGGCCCGGGTACAGGACCTTCTCGACCTTCGGGTGCGAGCTGAAGAACTCGACGAGGGCCTCGGCGTTGTCGCAGTGACGCTCCATGCGGACGGCGAGGGTCTTGATGCCGCGCAGGGTGAGGTAGGCGTCGAACGGGCCCGGGACAGCGCCCGCACCGTTCTGCAGGAACGCGATGTCGGCGTCGAGCTGCTCATCGTTGGTGATGACGGCACCGCCTACGACGTCGGAGTGGCCGCCCAGGTACTTGGTGGTCGAATGCACGACGACGTCGGCCCCGTGAGTCAGCGGCTGCTGCAGGTAGGGGCTGGCGAAGGTGTTGTCGACGACCAGCTTGGCACCGGCGGCGTGCGCCACCTCGGCGATGGCGGCGATGTCGCCGACGTTCAGCAGCGGGTTGGTCGGCGACTCGATCCACACCAGCTTGGTCTGCGGCGTGATGGCCTCGCGGATCGCGTCGACGTCGACGACGGGCGCCGCCGAGTAGGTCAGACCCCACTGGGTGAAGACCTTGTCGATGAGGCGGAAGGTGCCGCCGTAGGCGTCGTTCGGGAAGACGATGTGGTCGCCGGGGCGCATGGTGGCGCGCAGCAGCGCATCGGTCGCCGCCATGCCGGAGGCGAATGCACGACCGTACGTGCCCTCCTCGATGGACGCCAGGTTGGCCTCCAGGACACGACGGGTCGGGTTGCCGGTGCGAGAGTACTCGAAGCCGTCGCGCATGCCGCCGACGCCGTCCTGAGCGAACGTCGAGCTGGCGTAGATCGGCACGTTGACCGCGCCGGTGCGACCGTCGGGATCCCAGCCCGCGTGAATCGCCTTGGTCGAAAAGCCCTGGTCGGACACTACTTCTCCTCCTGCTGCTGGTGAACGATGGGGTGCGTGCTTGCGAAGGCGAGCAGGTCGTGGCGGGTGATGACGCCGACCGGCTTGCCGTCCTCCACCACCATCAATGCATCCGAGGTGCTCAAAGCTTCCATCGCCGAGGAGACCGGCTCGCCGGCACCGATGAGAGGGAAGGCCTCCCCCATGTGCGCCGACACCGGGTCGGCCAGGTTGGCGCGTCCCTCGAAGACGGCGCTGAGCAAGTCGCGCTCGGAGACGGCACCCGCGACCTCGCCCGCGGTGATGGGCGGCTCGGCGCCGACCACCGGCATCTGCGAGACGCCGAACTCGCGGAGGATCTCGATCGCGTCGCGCAGGGTCTCCTGCGGGTGCGTGTGGACCAGGTCGGGCAGCGCGCCGTCCTTGCCGCGGAGGACGTCGCCGACGCGGCTCTCGCTGCGCTCGACACCGTCGAGCGGGGTGCGCAGGAAGCCGTAACTGCTCATCCAGTCGTCGTTGAAGATCTTCGACAGGTAGCCGCGACCGCCGTCGGGCAGCAGCACGACGACCACCGCGTCGGGGCCCTCACGCTCGGCGACCTTCAGCCCGGCGACCACAGCCATGCCGCACGAGCCGCCGACCAGCAGCCCTTCCTCGCGGGCCAGACGACGCGTCATCTCGAAGGAGTCGGCGTCGGAGACGGCGATGATCTCGTCCGGGACGGTCGGGTCGTAGGCGCCCGGCCAGAAGTCCTCGCCGACGCCCTCGACGAGGTACGGGCGACCGGAGCCACCGGAGTACACCGAGCCCTCGGGGTCGACGCCGACCACCTTGACCTTGCCCTCGGAGATCTCCTTCAGGTACCGGCCGGTGCCGGTGATGGTGCCGCCGGTGCCGACGCCGGCGACGAAGTGCGTCACCTTGCCGTCGGTGTCGCGCCAGATCTCCGGACCGGTGGTCTCGTAGTGGCTGAGCGGGCCGTTCGGGTTCTCGTACTGGTTCGGCTTCCACGCGCCCTCGATGTCGCGGGTCAGGCGGTCGGAGACGTTGTAGTAGCTGTCGGGGTGCTCCGGCGGGACGGCGGTCGGGCACACCACGACCTCGGCGCCGTAGGCGCGCAGCACGTTCCGCTTGTCCTCGGCCACCTTGTCCGGGCACACGAAGATGCACTTGTAGCCGCGCTGCTGGGCCACCAGCGCCAGACCGACACCGGTGTTTCCGGAGGTCGGCTCGACGATGGTTCCGCCGGGCTTGAGCTCACCGGACGCCTCGGCCGCATCGATCATGCGGGTGGCGATGCGGTCCTTGGAGCTGCCGCCCGGGTTCATGTACTCGACCTTGGCCGCAACCAAGCCCGATCCCGGCTTCACGACCTTGTTCAGCTTGACCAGTGGAGTGTTTCCGACCAGGTCCACGACATGATTGGCGATACGCATGCCGTCCATGTTCCCATCCCCGTCGACTTCATGCCGGATCGGGCCGATGAGTGGGACGAAGAGGCAGTTTAAATCGCCCGTAGCGTAATCTGGCACACATGCCAGAAGCTGTCATTGTCTCCACTGCCCGTTCCCCGATCGGCCGCGCCGGAAAGGGCTCGCTCAAGGACGTCCGTCCCGACGAGCTCGCGCGTCAGATGATCGCCACCGCCCTCGCGAAGGTCCCCGAGCTCGACGCCGCCGACATCGAGGACATCCACCTCGGCATCGGCCAGCCGGGCGGCGCGGGCGGCTACAACATCGCCCGCTCGGTCGCCGTGCAGCTGGGCCTCGATCACGTCCCCGGCGTCTCTGTGAACCGCTACTGCTCGTCGTCGCTGCAGACCACCCGCATGGCGATGCACGCCATCAAGTCCGGTGAGGGCGACGTCTTCATCTCCGGCGGCGTCGAGAGCGTCTCGAGCTTCGGCTACGCCGGTGCCGCCGACGGCCTCCCCAACTCCAAGAACCCGCTGTTCGACGACGCACAGGCGCGCACCGCGAAGACCGCTGAGGGCGGCGTCGCGTGGCACGATCCCCGCGAGGACGGCCTGATCCCCGACGTCTACATCCCGATGGGTCAGACCGCTGAGAACGTCGTTTCGCTGACCGGCATCTCCCGTGAGGACCAGGACCGCTGGGGCGTCCTGAGCCAGAACCGCGCCGAGAAGGCCATCAACGAGGGCTTCTTCGCCCGCGAGATCGACCCGATCACCCTCGCCGACGGCACCCAGGTGTCCACCGACGACGGCCCCCGCGCAGGCACCACCTACGAGAAGATCTCGCAGCTGAAGCCGGTCTTCCGTCCCGACGGCACCATCACCGCTGGTAACGCCTGCCCGCTGAACGACGGCGCCGCCGCCCTCGTCATCATGAGCGACACCAAGGCCAAGGCCCTCGGCCTCAAGCCGCTCGCCCGCATCGTCGCGACCGCGGCCACCGGCCTGTCCCCCGAGATCATGGGCCTCGGCCCGATCGAGGCGGTCCGCAAGGTGCTGCGCGTCGCGGGCATGTCGATCTCCGACATCGACCTGTTCGAGATCAACGAGGCCTTCGCCGTTCAGGTTCTGGGTTCGGCTGCCGAGCTCGGCATCGACCACGACAAGCTGAACGTCTCGGGCGGCGCCATCGCGCTGGGCCACCCGTTCGGCATGACCGGTGCCCGCATCACCACCACCCTGCTGAACAACCTGAACACCTACGACGGCCAGTTCGGCATCGAGACCATGTGTGTCGGTGGCGGCCAGGGCATGGCGATGGTGCTCGAGCGCCTCTAGCTCACACCAGCACGACCGCGAGGCGGGCCCGGATCTGCGATCCGGGCCCGCCTTGGTCGTCGCACCAATTCCCGTCCGGCCGCACCGGTTGTGGTTCCCGCACTCGGTCGCGACCGAGTGCGGGAACCGGAAGTGGTGCGGGGAAGCCGCTAGTCGACGGCCCCGACCGGCTCGGGCTCGGCCCCGTCGGCTTCCTCCGGCTCGTCGACCGTCTCCGGTGTCCGCACCAGCAGACCGAGACCGATCAGCACCAGGCCGAGGACTCCGGCGCACAGGAACACCGTCCGCACCCCGTTGGTCACGGCCTCGTGGGCAACGACGCCCGCCTCCTGGTCGGACGTCGCGACCACCGTCATGATCGTGATGAACAGTGCGGTGCCCGCCGCACCCGCCACCTGCTGCAGCGTGCCGAGCACCGCCGAGCCGTGCGCGTACAGCCGCGGCGTCAGCGAGCTGAGGCTGACGGTCATCAGCGGGGTGAACGTGGCGGCGAGGCCGATGCACAGCACGGTCTGGGCCGCGGCCAGCAGCCACGCCGAGGTCCCGGAATTCACCAGGGTCAGTATCCAGACGCCACTCGCGATCAGAATCGTTCCGGGGATCACCAGGATCCGGGCACCGCGGGCGTCGTAGATCCGGCCGATCAGCGGCGACGCGAGGCCCATCAGCAGACCGCCCGGCAGCATCAGCAGGCCGGTGGCCGACGGACTGAGCGCCAACACCTCTTGAGCGAAGTACGGGACGACGATGAAGGTACCCATCATCGTCGCCATCGCCGCGACCATCAGCACGATGGCGAGCGTGAACGTCGACGACGCGAACACCCGCAGATCCAGCAGCGCACGATCGACGCGTTGCAGTCGGAGCTGACGCAGCACGAAGCCCGCCAGGCCGATACCGCCGATCACGAACGGTATCCAGACGGGCATCCCCGCGGACCCGCTCGCGGCCTCACCGATCGCGACCAGCCCGTAGACGAACCCGCCGAAACCGAGGACCGCCATCGGCAGCGACACGTAGTCGATCTGCTCGGACGTGCGATCGCCGACCGGCTGCACGAAGAGCGCGCCGATCACGAGCGCGGCGACGGCGATCGGGAGGACGACGCCGAAGATCGCCCGCCAGTGCCAGTGGTCCAGGATGAGGCCCGACAGCGTCGGACCGAGCGCCGGAGCGACGGCGATGACGACGGAGATGTTGCCCATCATCGCGCCGCGACGGTTCTCCGGAACCAGGGTCATCACGGTGGTCATCAGCAGCGGCAGCATGATCGCGGTGCCGAGCGCCTGCACCACTCGGGCGACGAGCAGCACCGCGAAACCCGGTGCCAACAACGCCGTCAGTGTGCCGAGCACGAACAGCGACATCGCCGCCAGGTACATGGTGCGGGTCCCGAAGCGCTGGATCAGGAAGCCGGTCACCGGGATCACGACCGCCATCGTCAGCATGAAGATGGTGGTCAGCCACTGCCCCTGGGTGGGGTCGGCGCCGAGGTCGCGCTGCAGCACCGGGAGGGCGACGCTCATCACCGTCTCGTTCAGGATGACGACGAAGGTCGCGACGATGAGCGTCGCGATGATCGCCAGGTCCTGCTTCGACAGGCGGTCGTCGTGCGGCGCGGTGGTTGCGGTGGTCATCGGAGCCCGTCACTCGGTTGGAAGTCGAACCGTTCCACAGAACAGCACCCGCCGCCCGTCGTGCAACCCGTTTTCCCGGTCGTCGGCACACCGACGAACAGTGTCATGGACACGGGCGTTCTCCTCTCGTCTGCGGCGCCCGCAGTCGGGTGCCGTCAGAGAGGTAGACCGTCGCCGACGCCGAAACTGATCGGCGACGACCGAAACGCTTCGGTCAGCGAACCACGACCGTCGCGAACCCGGGCGTCACGATGCCGCTCGTGGTCAGGACGAGGGCCACCTGACCGCGCCCGGTCCGCAGGGTCGCGGCCGGCGGAACACCGTTGAGCCCCGGACCGAGGCGTGCTGCGCCGGTGGCACCGGTCTGCAGATTGACCCACTGCACCGTCGCGAACGGCGGGCAGCCCCACCGGTCTCGCCGCGAGCCGGTGACCGTCACCTGCCCGGTCTTCCCTCCGGTGTCGAAGCCGCAGCGGATCGGCGGCACGTCGAAGCTCCCGTTGGGATTGCCGAATGGCGCGGGCTGGATCTGAAACGGCTGGACGGGCGCTGCTGCGGCCACACCGGGAGCCGCCGTCAGCAACCCGGCTCCGACTGCGGCCAGGCTCGCCCCGATCCGCCTCCACCTTGTACTCATCGGACGAGTACTCATCGGACGACTCCCTTCGACCCGACCCGTACAGGCAGTACCTCTCCAGCACACAGCACGAAGCCCGGCGGCGCAAGAGGCGCCACCGGGCTTCGTCGGTTCAGATCGTCGAGATCTAGTCGCTGTTGAAGTAGCTCAGCAGACGCAGGATCTCGATGTACAGCCACACCAGGGTGACCGTCAGCCCCAGGGCGACGCCCCATGCTGCCTTCGACGGAGCGCCGGCGCGGATGAGCTGGTCGGCCTGGTCGAAGTCGAGCAGGAACGAGAACGCCGCGAGACCGATGCAGACCAGCGAGAAGATGATCGCGATGGGGCCGCCGCTGCGAAGCCCGGTCTCGATGCCGAACAGGCCGAGGACCAAGTTGCCCATCATCAGGACCAGCACGCCGACGAGGCCTGCCATCAGCATGCGCGTGAAGCGCGGGGTGACGCGGATGGCGCCGACCTTGTAGACCACGAGCATGCCGATGAACACGCCGAACGTGCCGAGCACGGCCTGGCCGATCAGCGATCCGGCGGAGGTGTCACCGGTGATGACCCAGTTGCCGAAGACATACGAGATCGCACCGACGAAGAGGCCTTCGAAGGCGGCGTAGGCCAGGACGATCGCGGGGTTGTCCTGCTTGCGTCCGAAGGTCGCGACCAGGACCAGCACCAGACCGCCGATCATGCCGACGAGCCACAGCGGCATCGCCAGCGCCTCGTTCTGGCTGATCGCGAAGTACGCGCCGGCCGCGACGACGATCAGGACGCCGAGCGTCATCGCCGTCTTGGTGACGACGTCGTCGATCGTCAGGGGGCGGGTACCGACCTGCGGTGTGTATCCCTGGGTGTACTGGTCGGTGTACTGCTGCTGTCCGGCAGCCATCGACGCCTGTCCGGCGCCCGCGAAGCCCTGACTGAAGGAGGCGTAACCGCCGTTGGCCTTCTTGTTGTCACGGACCACGCCACGCATGATCGGGTTGGTACTCTCTCGCACCACTGCTCCTTAAGCAAAGATGTGGATAAGTCGACTTGGCTTACTCACGTAGATAACGCTGGTGCACGCCATTCGGTTCCCACAGTACCCAATTGGCGCGAAACTATTGGTTCCCGAGTCCACGACAGACCGCGCGCATCGTCGACTCGGCGAGTTCGAGGTCGTCTCCCCACGGCAGTCCCGGCTTCGCGATCATCAGCGATGCGAGCCCGTGGGCGGTCGACCAGAGCTGCAGGACCGTCTGCACGACGTCGCCCCGCGGGATCGATCCCTCTGCCATCAGCGCTTCGACGGTGTCGGAGAAGTGGACGAACGCCGACGACAGCAGCACCTCGTCGGTCAGCGTCGGCTTGCCGGGCGGGGTGATGCGGGCGAAGGTGATCCGGTACATCACCGCACTGTCGATCGCGAAGCGCACGTACGCCATCCCCTGTGCCAGGGCGCGCTCGAAGAGGTCGTCGATCCCGTCGGCGGCGTGCATCATCACCTCGTCGAACTGCTCGAAGAAGCGGGCGCAGACGGCGTCGAGCAGGGCTTCCTTGTCCTCGAAGTGCAGGTAGATCGACGGCGATGTGACACCGACCCGGCGGGCGACGGCCCGGATCGAGACCTTCTCCTCGGTGCCGGCCTCGATCAGCAGATCGGTGGTCGCGGAGATGATCTCCTCGGCTAGCTGCTCCCCCGATCCCCGCGGGGAGCGCGGTCGTGCGGTCCCCCGCACAGCGACGTCCTCACTCATGACCGCTGATCACTCCTCTTTGAATCCGAACCGGTCGTGCAGTCTCCGCAGCGGGCCCGGCGCCCACCAGTTTCCCACTCCCAGCAGTCGCATGAAGGCGGGGACCAGAAGCATTCGGATGAATGACGCGTCCATGAGGACAGCGATGGCGAGTCCGACGCCGAACATGCGCATGAACGACACCTCCGACGCGGCGATGCCCGCGAAGACGATGCTCATCAGCAGGGCGGCCGCAGTGACGACACGGCCGGTGCGGGCGAGGCCGACGGCGACGGCGTGGTCGTTGGCGGCGCGGGTGCGGTCGGACTTCAGCCACTCCTCGCGGATGCGGCCGAGGAGGAAGACCTCGTAGTCCATCGACAGGCCGAACGCGATGCAGAACATCAGGACCGGCATGGTCGCCACCAGGTAGCCGGTGGGTGTGGTGCCGAGGGCGTCGAGGTGCCCGTCCTGGAAGATCCACACCATGGCGCCGAACGTGGCCGAGAGCGACAGGACGTTGAGGACCAGTGCCTTGAGCGGGAGCAGCACGCTGCCGCTGAACAGGAACAGCAGGATGTAGGTGAGGACCGCGATCACCACCAGCACCCACGGCAGGTAGGTGAACAGCGAGCTGACGACATCCTTGTTCATCGCGGCCATGCCGGTGAAGCGGACCTGGGTGCCTGCGGGCGTCGGGACGTCGCGCAGGGCGACGATTTGGTCCTGGCCCGCGTCACTGACCGGGTCCTGCGTGCTCGAAACGGTCACCACCGCGAGGTCGCCGGAGCGGTCGGCGGGATCACCCGGGGCGACGGGCTGCCCCTTGACGAAGATGCCGACCGGGGTGGTGACGGCACCGACGCCGTCGACCTTCGACAGTGACGCGGCGTACGCGGCGAGCGCGTCGTCGGACACCTGGCCTTCGACGATCGCGGTGGCGGTGCCGCCGGAGTTCTGCGCGAACTCGGCGTCGATCTCGGCCTGCACGGAATGCGACGTGGCGGTGGCGGGCAGCACGCGGGTGTCGGGGAAGCCGAACTTGATGCCGAGGAACGGGACGCCGAGGATCAGCAGGATGGCGGGGACGATGATCGCGACCGGGACCGCCCGCTTCAGGACCGCCATTGAGACGCGATACCAGCCGGTCTGCTCGACGGGCTTGACCTCCGGCTCCGGTCGGCCGAGGCGATGTCGGATCCAGGCGCGGACGTTGAGGGCGTCGACGCGGTCGCCGAGCAGCATCAGCAGTGCCGGGGTGATGATCAGGGCCGCGGCGACGGCGACCACCACGACGCCGACACCCGCGTAGGCGAACGACCGCAGGAAGTACATCGGGAAGATCGCGAGGGCCGCGAGCGAGAGGCCGACGGTGACTCCGGAGAACAGGACGGTGCGGCCGGCCGTGTCCATGGTGCGGATGATGGCCGCGCGGCGGTCGAGTCCGCGGTCCACTTCTTCTCGGTAGCGGGTGACGATGAGCAGCGTGTAGTCGATCGCGAGGGCCAACCCCATGGCGGTGGTCAAGTTGAGCGCGAAGATCGAGACGTCGGCGACCCCGGCGACCAGTCGAAGGAATGCGAGCGTGCCGAGGATGGCGGCGACGCCGACGATGATCGGCAGGGCCGCGGCCACCACACCGCCGAACACGACGATCAGCAGCAGGAAGCTGATCGGAATGGCGATGGCCTCGGCAACCATGAGGTCCTTCGAGGTCTGCTCGTTGACCTGGCTGAACATCAGCGCCTGGCCGCCGACGGACACGTCGAACCCGTCCGTGGTGCCCGAGAGCCGCTCGGAGAGGTCCTGGGCGCGACCGGGAGCCAGTTCGTCACCGCCCGCGACTCCGGCGACGATCAGCGTCGACGTCTTGTCCTTGCTGAGCAGCTCCCCGGCGAGACCGGGATCGGCCCACAGGTTGAGGATCGGCTTCTCGATGTAACCGGTGTCCTCGAGTTCGCCGACCAGTTTCTTGCCGAGGGCGGCGGCCTTCGGGTCGGTGGACATGTCGGTGCCGGGTGCGCCGTCGATCTTGATGACGATGTTGGCGCCTCCGCGGTGGAACTGCTGGTCGAGGGTGTCGCGGGCCTGCGACGATTCCGCGTGCGGGTCGTCGAACCCGCCGGCGAGCATCTTGTCGGCGGCGCCGAGGCCGAACGCCCCGCACAGCGCCAGCAGTACGACGACCAGCGTCAGCACCAGTTTGGGCGCGGCGACGACGCGCTCGGTCAATCGAGTGATCATCAGTCGGTCTCCTCCGTCAGAGCCTTACTTACCGCCGTTAAGTTATCAGCGATATCCCACGGAACGACAGTCCTGAGACGCGGATCGTGATTCACACCTCGCCCGAAATGGAACGTGTTTCAATACACACATGGCGGCAATCGACGACGAGACCAACGCCCAGGTGGCCCGGCCCAGCGAATCCCGACGCGACCCCGAGCAGCTCCGCGCTCGACTCGATGCGTGGCTCAAGACGAAGGCGGGCGACGACGCGCGCGTCACCGCGGTCACGATCCCCGAGTCCAACGGCATGTCGAGCGAGACCCTGCTCGCCGAGGCGTCGTGGGACGGCGAGGACCGCAGGCTGGTGGTCCGCGTGGCGCCGCAGGCCGACAGCGATCCGGTGTTCCCCCACTACGACCTCGACGGCCAGTTCCGCGTCATCGAGCACGTCCGCGCGCACTCCGACATCCCGCTCCCCCGACTGTGGTGGTCGGAGCCCGGCGACGACGCCCTCGGCGCCCCGTTCTTCGTGATGGACCGGATCGACGGCGAGGTCCCGCCCGACGTGATGCCGTACACCTTCGGTTCCTGGGTCGCCGACGCCTCCCGCGAGGATCGGACCCGCCTGATGCGCGAGACGATCAGCGTCCTGGCCCGCGTCCACGCGGTGCCCGTGCCTGACGTCTTCGTCGCGCAGCCCACCGGCGACGACACACCCCTGCGCGCTCACGTGCGCCGCCTGCGCGAGTTCTACGACTGGGCCTCCCGCGATCGCGCGGGTTCCGGCCTGATCGAGCGCGGCTTCGCCTGGATCGAGGAGCACCTCCCCGAGACGCCGGAGAACGTCTTCACCTGGGGCGACGCCCGGATCGGCAACATCATGTACCGCGACTTCACGCCGGTCGCCGTGCTGGACTGGGAGATGGCCGCCGTCGGTCCACGCGAACTCGACCTGGCGTGGACCATCTTCCTGCACCGCTTCTTCCAGGACCTCGCCGAGCTCGCGGGCATGGAGGGCCTGCCCGACTTCCTGCGGCGCGAGGACGTGGCCGCCGAGTACCTGAAGCAGACCGGCCACCGGCCCACCGACCTCGACTTCTACACCACCTACGCGGCCCTGATCCACGCGGTGATCATGTTCCGCATCCAGTGCCGCGCCATCCACTTCGGGCACGCGCAGGAGCCCGCCGATCCCGACGAGATGATCCTGCACCGCGCCACGCTCGAGGCCATGCTCGCCGGCACCTACTGGGGACAGATCAAATGACGCTCTCGGAGATGGACGACTACCCGATCCACCAGGTCGCCGAGGTGATCCGGCACGTCGGGACGTCGGACCGCAACTTCTACGACCGCTACTACTTCAACTGCCACCACGGGAACCCCGACGATCCATGGCTGATCATCGGCCTCGGCGTCTACCCCAACCTCGGGGTCACCGACTGCTTCGCCGTGGTGCGGCACGGCGACGAGCACATCGTCGTCCGCGGCTCCAAGGCGCTCGGCGCCAACCGCAACGAGCTCCGGGTGGGCCCGTTCCTCGTCGAGGTCGTCGAGGGTCTGCAGCGGCTCCACGTCCAGCTGGAGCCCGGTCACGGCGACCTCTCGTTCGACCTCGTCTTCGACGCCGACGGCCCCGCCGCCCTGGAACCGCGACACTTCCAGCGGCAACTCGAGCGCGTCACGTTCGACACCATGCGCTTCGTCCAGACCGGCCGCTGGACCGGCTCGCTGACCGTCGACGGCCAGGACTTCGACGTGGACCCGGAGACGTGGCGCGGCAACCGCGACCGGTCGTGGGGTGTGCGTCCCGTCGGCGAGGCGGAGCCGCCCGGCCGTCGCGCCGCGAACACCGACGCGACCAGCTTCTTCTGGATCTACTCGGTGATGCGGTTCGACGACTACGCCGTCAGCGTGCTGGTGCAGGAGCTGCGGACCGGCGAACGGATCATGGGCGACGCCCGCCGCATCTGGAACGACCCCGACCGGGAGCCCGAATGGCTGGGGCGCGTGGAGCACGACGTCCGGTTCGTCCCCGGCGGACGCGAGCCCGCGTCGGCGACGCTGCGGTTCGTGAAGCCGAACGGCGACACGGTCTCCGTCGAGTGCGATCCGCAGCTCGCGAACTTCATCGGCTTCGGCACCGGCTACGGCCTGGAGCAGGACTGGCGGCACGGCATGTGGCAGGGCGACGAGAAGGTGGAGGCCCTGCGCCACAAGGTCTCCGAACTCGACGCGACGATGAAGCTGTTCTGCCCCGCCGACTACCTGGCGGCCTTTGAACTGACCGACGTCGACGGGTCCGTCGTCACCGGACGCGGGCTGTTCGAGTTCTCCGTCATCGGCCCGCACGACCAGTACGGCTTCGCCGAGTACACGGACGTCGCACCCGCAGCGGAGTGATGCGGCCCGGCGATCGGGACATCGCCCGTCCCCGACATTCCACGCGTGAGTAGCCTGACCTCATGTTCCAGATCCACGGCGTCACCCGGACGTTCCCGTCCCGTCCGGAGCCGGTGCACGCCCTGCGCGGCGTCGACCTCGACGTCGTCGACGGCGGCCTCACCGCGATTCTCGGCGCGTCCGGTTGCGGCAAGACCACCCTCCTGCGGATCCTGGCGGGCTTCGACCGCCCCGACTCCGGTCGGGTGATCCTCGACGGCCGCACGGTGGCCGGCCCCGGCGTCTTCGTGAAGCCGGAGAAGCGCAGCGTCGGGATCGTCGCGCAGGAGGGAGCCCTGTTCCCGCACCTGAGCGTCGCTGCGAACATCGCCTACGGTCTGCCGAGCACACCGTTGACTGCGATGCGCCCGGCCGAGCGCCGTGCTCGCGCCGAGCGCGTCGACGAGATGTTGGAGTTGGTGGGCCTGCCCGGCTACGGCGACCGTCGCCCGGCTCAGCTGTCCGGCGGCCAGCAGCAGCGCATCGCCCTGGCTCGCGCCCTCGCGCCCGCGCCCGCAGTGATCCTGCTCGACGAGCCCTTCTCCGCCCTCGACGCCGCACTGCGCGTGGACCTGCGCGAGGAGGTCCGCGACCTGTTGCGCGGCATCGCCACCACCGCGGTCCTGGTGACGCATGACCAGAACGAGGCCCTGTCGCTGGCCGACCACGTCGCCCTGATGCGCGACGGCCGCGTGGTCCAGGCCGGGACCCCGCAGGAGGTGTACGCCCACCCGGCCGATCCGGCGGCCGCAGCCTTCCTCGGCGAATCGGTCGAGGTCCCGTGCACCGTGATCTCCGACGTCGACGGGACGAGCACCGTCGACTGCCCGCTCGGCACCCTGCGCGTCCCGTCCGAGTCGGTCCACGGGTCCACCCTGGTCCTCCGGCCGGAACAGATCGAACTCTCCGATTCCGGCACCCACGCCACCGTGGCCGTCACCCGCTTCTTCGGGCACGACGGGCTGGTTCAACTACGCCTGGACGATGGCACGCCGTTGCGCCTGCGGATCGCCGGCCGCGACCTCCCCGAGGTCGACGCGTCGGTCTGCGTGCGGGCCGTCGCCCTGGCGTGACGCCTGTGATTTCAACGGAAATGCACCCTTCGTCGCCCCTGTGGCGAGGCAACGCTATCCTTACATCGTCGCGATGATGTGAGGACAGCCACACGGAACCGCGGCTGTCCCCTCTCCCCACAGAATCGAGAACACATGTCGTTCCAGTGGAAGCGGAGTCGCACCGTTCGACTTCTCACCGCCGCGACCGCGGCCGTCGCCGTGGTCAGCCTGGCCGCAGGCTGCGGTTCGTCCGATGACGCGTCGTCCGGTGACACCCTGACGCTGTACTCCGGCCAGCACGAGGACTTCGCGAAGGCCCTCGCGTCCAGCTTCGAATCGGCCACCGGCACCAAGGTCGAGGTCCGCGCAGGCAAGGACTCGGAGATGGTCGGGCAGATCGTCGAAGAGGGCGACCGCTCCAAGGCCGACCTGATCCTCACCGAGGAGCCCGGTCCCATGGCCTCGCTCGACAAGCAGGGTCTGCTGTCGCCGGTCGCCAAGGATGTTCTCGCCCTCCCCGACCAGCGCTTCGTGCCGTCGACCGGCAACTGGCTGCCCGTCGCGGCGCGTGCCCGTGTGATGTTCTTCAACCCGACGAAGATCGCCGAGGACAAGCTGCCGTCGTCGATCCTGGACCTCACCAAGCCCGAGTGGAAGGGCCGCTTCGCCTACGCGCCGTCGGGTGCGTTCAAATCCACCACCGCCTACCTGATCAACACGATCGGCAAGGACAAGACCCTCGAGTGGCTCAAGGGCATCAAGGCCAACGGTGTCAACGAGCAGAAGAACGGCAAGGTCCGTGACAGCGTCGAGGCCGGCCAGCACGAGTTCGGCCTGTCGAACCACTACTACTGGTACATCCTGGCCAAGGAGAAGGGCGGCGAGGACAAGCTGACCTCGCGCGTGCACTACCTGAACAACGACGACGCCGGCGCTCTGATGCTGGCGTCCGGTGTGGCCACGCTGAAGTCCAGCAAGAACCAGGAGAAGGCCGCCGAGTTCGTCAAGTGGATGGCTGCCGCTGACGGCGGTCAGAAGGTCGTCGCCTCGGAGACCCCGCAGATCCCGATGGTCGCCGGCGTCACCAGCGCGTACGGTCTCCCGGCTCTCGACTCGCTGACCTTCCCGAAGTTCGATCAGGCATCGCTCGACAACGTCGACGCCGCCAACGATCTGCTGAAGCAGGCGGGCATCGTCTAGATCGATGACCGACACCACCACCGACTCCGGCTCGAGCGTCCTCGCGGCGCTCGAGCCGGAGCCGTCGGCGCTCGACGCGGCCCTGCCCGCCCCGTCGCGTCGCGCCAAGCCGCAGCGACGACTGCCGTTGACGCTCGTCATCCCCGGCGTTCTCATCGCGCTCGCCTCACTGGCTCCCGCGGCCTACCTGCTGCTGCGCGCCGGTTTCAGCTTCTCGCTGCTGCGCGACGAGCTGGCCGTTCCGAGCACGATGCCGCTGATCGTCAACACGGTGAAGCTGGTCGTCGCCGTCGGCATCGGTTCGGTGATCCTGGGTCTCGGCGCGGCCGTGCTGATCGCCCGGACCACCCTTCCGCTGCCACGCCTGTGGACCGTGCTGCTTACGCTCCCGCTGGGCGTCCCGACCTTCGTCGGGTCGTACGCGTGGGTGGCGTTCAGCTATCGCTACTTCCCCGAATCGGATCTGATCTTCGGGTTGGGCGGTTCCACCGCGATCCTGACCTTGACGCTGTTCCCGTACATCTTCCTGCCGACCCTGACCGCGCTGCGCCGCCTGGACCCGGCGCAGGAGGAGGCCGCCCGAGCGCTCGGCCACGGTCCGCTGCGCGCGTTCGCCCGCGTCACCCTCCCCCAGCTGCGGCCCGCGATCGCGACCGGTCTGCTCATCATCAGCCTGCACCTGCTGGCCGAGTTCGGCGCCGTGCAGATGCTGAACTACGAGACCCTGACGACCGCGATCGTGCAGCGCACCACCGTCTTGGGCATGCCGGAGTCGGCGCGCGCCCTCGCCGTCGTCCTCGCGCTCGGCGCTCTGCTGCTGTTGGGCGTCGACCGCCTGCTCCGCGGCCGTCGCACGCCGGTCCGCACCGGCGTCGGTACACCGCGGCCGCCGATGAAGTGGCGGCTCGGCGCCTCCACGCCTCTGTGGCTGGCACTCTGCGCCGCGATCGTCGTCGCCGCGCTCGCCGTCCCGCTGTGGATCACCGCGTCCGGCATCCTCGATCACCTCACCGGCGGCGGCGATGACATCGACTGGCCCGAGCTGTGGCAGTCGCTCGCCAACACCGCTCAGTGGTCGGCGGCGGCCGCCGTCATCGCGACCGTGTGCGCACTGCCGGTCGCCCTCCTCGCGGTCCGGCATCCCGGCACCGTGTCGTCGCTCGTCGAACGGTCCACCTGGGTCGCGCACGCGCTGCCGGGCGTCATCATGGCGCTGTCGCTGGTGTACATCTCGGTGCACTGGCTGTACCCGCTGTACCAGACGCCGTCGCTGCTGGTGATCGGCTACGTGGTGATGTTCCTGCCGCTCGCGGTGGGTTCGCAGCAGGTCGGGATCGCGCAGGCGTCGGTGCAGCTCGACGAGATGTCGCGGGCGCTCGGCAAAGGCCCGGTGCAGACCTTCTCCCGGATCACGCTGCCGCTGTCGCTGCCTGCGATCGGCACCGGCGCACTCCTCGTCGGGCTCGATGCGGGCAAGGAACTGACCACCACCCTGCTGATGCGGCCGACCGGCGAGCACACGCTCGCCACCGCACTGTGGGCGACCACCGAGGGCGAGGTCCTGGACTTCACCACCGCGAGCCCCTACGGCCTGGCGCTGCTGCTGATCGGCGCCGTCCCGGCCGTTCTGCTGGCGCGGTCGACCCTGCGGAACTGAATCCTTCAAAAAACTGATGGATCTGAGCCCCCGGAGGGCTCAGATCCATCACTTTCTCATGCGGTCACAGCCGCGAGGTCACTGCTGCGGGACGGCGCATCCATCGGGTCCGCACGCCTCACCGTCGGCGACGACGATCGGCTGCGGCTGAGCCTCGCCCCACGCCTTGTCCAGGACCTGCGCGAACAGCTCGGTCGGCTGCGCTCCGGACACCGCGTACTTGCGGTCGAAGACGTAGAACGGGACGCCGTTGACGCCGAACTCCTGCGCCTGACGCTCGTCCTGGCGGACGGCCTCGGCGTAGCGGATCGGGTCGTCGAGGACCTCGCGGACCTCGGCCTCGTCGAAGCCCGCGCCGACCGCCACCTCCACCAGTCGGTCGGTGCTGCCGAACAGCGGCGTCGCGTCGGCGAAGTTGGCCAGGTACAGCGCGTCGAGCAACTGCTCCTGCTTGCCGAGTTCGAGGGCCCAGTGCAGGAGGCGGTGCATGTCGAAGGAGTTGCCGACGTCGCGGCCGGTCACCACGTACTCCAGGCCTGCCTCGTTGGCTGCTGCGCCGAGCTGACGTTCACCGGCTTCGGCCTCCTCCGGGCTGCGGCCGTACTTGCGCGCGAGGTGGTCGATCACATTGCCCGAGGTACCCGCGGGAACGGTGGGGTCGAGCTCGAAGGAACGGTGGACGACGTCCACCTGGTCGGCGTGGTCGAACTGCTCCAGGGCATCGGTGAACCGCTTCTTGCCCAGGTAACAGAACGGGCAGTTGACGTCGGTCCAGATCTCGACCTGCATGGGAAAGCCTCCAGTGATAGTTGTGCTGAGAGGTGCAACGTCTCCGCTGTCGGGACTGTTCCCGAAGTCTGCGATCAGAGGCAGCCCTCGAGCTTCGCCGCGTCCTCGGGTGCGGCGCCGAACCGTCCGCAGTCTATGGCGCTACCGACCTCGACGGCGATCCACTGGCCACCGGCAGATCCCGGCGAATACCGGAACAGCACACCGGTCGGCTGGTGCACTCCGTCCGGTGCGGTGTGGCCGACCGCCGACGTGCCCGCACACTGCAGTCGGTCGAAGACGACGGGCTTCACCAGCCGGGAGCCGACCGACGACTCGGCGGCGATGGTCGCGAAGGCACCGGCCGACGCGGAGTCGCACGGGACCGCAGCGGGTGTCGTCGCGGCGGGCGTCGTCGGCTCCACCGTCGGCACTTGCTGGTCGGTGGTCTCCGCCTGCGGGGCCGGAGTCGCGGCGGTCGTCTGCTCGGTCGGGGCGGGCTGCGTCACGGTGCTGGGCGTGGCCGTCGCCGGTGGGTGAACCACGGATTCGACGGCGCTCGACGTCGCCGGACCGGCGTCGTTCGGCGAGCATCCGGTCACGAGCCCGACCAGGGCTCCGGCCGTGACGAGAGTTCCGATGGCGATCCGACTGCGCATTGCTCCTCCTCAGTGCTGCTGTGACACTGGTGATTCGTCAGGCGGAATGCTCCCGGTTACGGTCGCGTCGTTCAGCCGAACGACGGGGGCCGACGGCCGCGTCGGCAGGAGCAGCGCAACCGCGGCGCCTGCGAAGGCGAGTCCCGTCGACCACCAGAAGGCATCGCGGAAGCCGATGGTGACCGTCGTCGCAGCCGTCAGGACGACGGCGATGACGGCCGTGCCGAACGAGCCGCCGACCTGCTGGAACGTCCTGGTGACGACGCTGATGTCGTTGCGGTCGTCGGCCGAGGTTCCGTAGAACCCCGACGCCATCAGCGGGCTGATCAGGGTGCCGAGTCCGAGCCCGCGGACGAACAGCACCACCATCAGCCAGACCAGGTTCGTCTGTGGGTCGGAGACCGCGAAGGGCACGGTCGCGACGGCCACGATGCCGAAGCCCACGACGCCCACCCACCGAGCGCCGAAGCGGTCGGTGAGCACTCCCGCGATCGACCGAGAGAGCAACGCGCCGACACCCTGCGGGATCAGGACGAGCGCCGCCGCGAGAACGGTCTCCCCGCGTTCCTGCTGGAGGTACAGCGGCAGCACGAGCATCGCTCCGAACGAGGCGATGCTGTAGAAGAACAGCGTGACCGACGACGCCGCGACCGGTCGCTGCGCGAGGACGCGGACATCGACGAGCGTGGTCCGCGGCCGACCGATCGACCGCACGCTGAACACCGCGAGCAACGCCAGGCCCGCGAGCAGCGGCACCAGCACGTCGGTGCGGACGATCCCGTTGTGCGAGTTCGACAGACCGAGCAGGATGCCGACCAGTCCCGGCGCCAGGAGCGCGAGTCCGACGAGGTCCAGTCGGGTCCGAGCGCCGCCGACTTCGGCGCGGTCGTCCGGGACCCGACCGGCCAGCACCAGCGCGATGATGCACACCGGCACGTTGACGACGAACATCCACTGCCAGTCCAGCCAGTGCAGGATCACGCCGCCGATCACCGGCCCCAGGATCGGGCCGAGCGCCGTCGGCAGGCTCACCATCGCGACCAGTTGCCCCAGCGCACGACCGCCGCTGGCCTGCACGAGGACCGACGTCATCAGTGGGAACAGCAGTCCAGCGCCGAAGCCCTGGACGACGCGGAATGCGATGAGCGCTCCCACGTTCCACGAGAGGGCGCACAGCACCGATCCGATCAGGAACAGTGACAGTCCCGTCCGCCACGCGCGCCGCGAGCCGAACCGGGTGGCCGCCCACCCCGCCAGCGGGACGCCGACCGCCAGGGCGAGCAGGTATCCCGTCGCCACCCACTGCACTTGGTCGACGGTCGCATCGAGCGCGGTCGTCAGCCTGTCGAACGCGATCGTGACGATCGTCGTGTCGAGGATCGGGGCGATCAAGCCGACGATGACCGCAACCGCCACCCGCTTCGCCTCGGGTGGGATCGCCACGCTCGGGTCCTTCGCCATCACAACCCCTTAGATGCGTTGATGTATCTAATTACGAAGTCCAAGATAGAGCCGTGCGATAAGATACGCAAGTGGACTCTAAAGGTGAACGGGCGACCAGGCGACGCGGCGCGGAACTCGAGGCCGCCATCCTCGACGCAGCGTGGGAACAACTGTCACAGCGCGGATACTCGGGCTTCACGTTCGAGGCCGTCGCCGACCGCGCCGAGACCAGCCGACCCGTGCTGTACCGACGCTGGCCGACGCGCGCCGACCTTCTGAAGGCGGCGGTCGAACACCACGGTGCCGGACAGGACACCACCGCCCCGGACACCGGAAACCTCCGCGACGACCTGCTGACCGCGCTGCGTCGGTCCAACGCACAGCGCTCGGACTTCCTGGTCCTGATGAGCGCCAGCCTCGGCGGGTACTACGAGGAGACCGGCCTCAGCCCGCGTGACGTCCGCGAATTCCTTCTCGGGAGGCACCGCCTGGCGATCGAGGACATCCTGGAACGCGCCGTCGAGCGCGGCGAGGCCGACCCCGAGCGCCTCACTCCCCTCGTGCGCGCGGTCCCGTACAACCTGTATCGCCACGAGGTGATGATGTCCCTCCATGCCGTGCCCGACGAGACGCTCGAAGCGATCGTCGACGACGTCTTCCTCCCCTTGGTGACACCGCGAGATCGTTGACGCCGCCGCACCTGGCATGCTTGTCACGCGCCCCCATAGCCCAAATGGCAGAGGCAGCGAACTTAAAATTCGCAAAGTGTCGGTTCGAATCCGACTGGGGGCACCATCGGATCGTCCCTCCCTCATCCGCGGCGCCTCACCGACGGAGCCACAGAACAGTCACAATACAGCGGGCACCCTGGCCGAATCGGGCGAACGTCGCGTACTACTAAGCCATGAACACCGACGTCCGACACCGTCTCGCCCTTGCCGGCTGCGCTGCGGTCGCGACGCTGGCACTCACCGCCTGCGGCGACGCCGAGCCCTCGTCGCCGCCGACACGCACCACGCCCGTCACCACCGTCACGGTCACCGACGAGCAGGGCTCGCCGACACCGACCACGCAGAACACGTCGCCGACACCGACCGCCGAGGCCGTCCCCACCGCACGACTACCGCTCAGCGCGCCGGCCGTCGGTGCCGCGCTGACCGTGACCGACATCCGAGTCGGCGCCCACTCCGGCTACGACCGCGTGGTCGTCGAGTTCGGCGGGACGGGCACGCCCGGCTACGACCTCCGCTTCACCGACGACCCCCGACAGGACGGCAGCGGCGATCCGGTGTCGGTGCCCGGCCGCAGCGTGATCCAGCTGGTCATCAACGGCGTCCGGTATCCCGGTGACACCGGCATCCCCGAGTTCACGGGACCGAAGCCGGTCCCGGGCGCCGGGCAGGTGACGCAGGTGAACTGGTTCGGCGTCTTCGAAGGGCAGCAACGACTGTTCATCGGGGTCGACGCCGACAAGCCCGCGGTCCGTGTCAGTACGTTGACCTCTCCCACGCGACTGGTGCTCGACATCGCGCACTGACCGGCGAAAAGCCGATCAGTCCCGCAGCGCCCGCTCCACCAGGTGCAGCGCGGCGGAGGTCGCCAGGGTGCGGACCGTCGCACGGTTCCCGGGGAAGACCCGGGTCACGGTGACGGTGTCGCGGCCGTCGATCGCCAGGCCGAAGCAGACGGTGCCGACCGGCTTGCCGGGGCGTTCGCCGCCGGGGCCGGCGATGCCGGTGGTCGAGACCGCGATGTCGGACCCGAGGACGCGGCGCGCGCCCTCGGCCATCTTCGCCGCGACCGGCTCGCTGACGGCGCCGAGCTCGTCGATCAGTTCCGCGGGAACGCCGAGAACTCCCGACTTCACCTCGTTCGCGTACGACACCACGCCGCCGAGCATGTACGCCGACGACCCCGGCCGGTCGGTGAGCGCAGCGGCCACCATCCCGCCGGTGCACGACTCGGCGGTCCCGATGGTGCGGCCGTCGAAGAGTCCGGCGAGGACGGCGTCGATCGTCGAGCCGTCGGTGGAGTAGACGCGGTCGCCGTGCCGCGACAGCAGCTGGGCCTCCACCTCTCGGTAGGTCGCGGCGGCACCCACCTCGAACCGGGAGACGATCTCGAGTTCGCCGCCGCTCATGCAGGTCGTGATCTCGAGCGCGTCGAAGCCGTCGACCGTCTGTTCCAGGTCGCGGAGGGTCACCGCGAGGTCGGGCTCCGACAGCCCGTAGGCGCGGACCGTGTGCTGGTCGTAGGCGCCTCGGCCGGCGATGGCCGCTGCGACCGCGGGCGTGGCCACCGCGCTGGGCCACATCGCCTGCACCTCGTGCGGCGGGCCGGGGAGGACGAGGATCGCCGGAATGCCGTCGGTGGCGTCGACGGCGACTCCGGGTGCCGTACCGGTCGGCGGGATCGCCTCGGCACCGACGGGGATCAGCGCCTGCTTGTCGATCGCGGCGACGATGGACGCGGGCAGCGGATCGCTGTACTTGCGCCAGTTCCGGATCACCGACTCGATGGTCTGCCGCATGTCCGGGTCGGTGCGCAGCTCGCGGCCCGTGAACTCGGCGACCGCCTCGACGGTGAGGTCGTCGGCGGTGGGACCGAGACCGCCGGTGGTGACGATCAAGTCCACGCGCTGGTCGGTCAGGAACTGCAGCTGCGCTGTCAGGTCGTCGGGACGGTCGCCGCAGACGGTGATGTGGGCGACGTCGACGCCGAGTTCCAGCAGTCGGGCCGACACCCACGGACCGTTCTGATCGGAGATCCGACCGCTGAGGACTTCGGTTCCGGTGACGACGATTCCCGCGCGTGTGCTCACGCTTCGAGGTTACGTCGCGGAACTCGACCACGCGGTCCGTCACGCCGTCCCACCCGGCCGCCGCGCCGCTGCGGCGCGCTCCGTACCGTGGTCCCATGCGCGGCACGACCTTCTGGAAGACCTTCGCGAAGACCCTCCCGGTCCTCCTGCTCACCGGCATCGTCGGGCCGGTCTTCCTGATCCTCTACGTCGTCGTCGACGAGGCGCCCGCGTGGCTGCTCTGGTCCGGTGCGGTGATCGTCGCGATCCTGGTGGCCGTCGTCGCGGCGATGGTGTTGTCGGTGACCAGGAACGGCCGACTCCGCGCCGCCCTCGACGCGCACGGCGTTCCCGCAATCGGCCGCATCGTCGACGCGCGGGAGACGGGCACCGAGGTCGACGGCCGCCGCGTGATGGTCCTGGACCTCGATGTCGAGGGCCCGCGCGTGGACCGTTTCACCACCCGGTTCACGACAACCGTGCCCGTCTCCGCGGCCGCCGCGCTCGACAAGGGGCTGCTGGGCGTGTTCGTCGGCGACGACCGCGTCGTCGCGACCGATTGGAAGGCCACCGCGCTGTACACCGGCCGGAGGCCTGCTCGATTCGTGTCCGAGTCGCGGAACAAGACCTACGACTTGACCGGCCGCGCCGACGAGCTCCTGCGCATCGTCGACGTCCTCCGCAGGCACGGCATCGCGCTGGGCGGCGCCCTCGACGTCCGCGACGACCCCGAGGCGCGCACCGAGATCCAGGCGATCGTCGACGCGTTCGCGGCCGATCACGACGCCTCCGAGACCAAGCGGGAGACCGTGTCGCGGCGCCTGTCGGACCTCGACGACCTGCTCGGCTACGGGCAGATCACCCGCGGCGAGTACGACTCGCTGCGCGCCCGGATCCTGAACTCGATCTGATCGGGGCGCGACGGCGGTGTCGACCGCACCGCGCACGCCGTCGCGCCAGACGCTCGATGCCCGCCACCACCAGCGGCAGGGCCAGGACCATGATGATCAGCCGCAGACTCTGCACCGTCGCGATCAACGCCATGTCGGAGTCGGCGGAACTCGACGCGCTCGCCACCACCGCGTTGATGCCGCCCGGCGTGGTCGCGAGGTACGCGTCGGACAGTGCCACCCCGGTCATCTGCGCCACGCCGAGAGCCAGCAGTGCGACGGCGACGCACATGCCGACGATCGACGCGGTGATGGCCGGGAGCGCGCGGGCCAGTCGCCGCCAGATCTGCCGGTTGAACATCAGCCCCACCTCCAACCCCACGACCACCAGCAGGAGTTCCTTGAACACCCCCTGCGGTGCGAAACCCCGGCTGAGCTGGGTGCCGCCGATGATCGCCGCCACCACCATCGGCCCGATCAATCCACCGCCGGGCATCCCCAACCGCTTGCCGAGCCACATGCCTGCCGCAGCGAGGACGATGGCCGTCGACAGACCGGCCACCTGGTCGCCGCGCCCCACCAGTTGCAGCAGACTCTCCGGCACCGTGCCCGCCGAGCCGGTGTCGCCGGCGAGCGCAATCATCACGAACGGCGCACTGGCGCTGACAATCAGGACGCGCGAGTACTGCATGAACCCGACGACGTCTTTGCGGGCGCCGAAGTCGTCGCACATGGTGACCACCGCGGACGAGCCGCCGGCCATCAGCCCGAGGACGGCCGTCGACCTGTCGATGCCCGGCGACCACCGGCTCAGCGCCCACGCGAGGACCAGCGACAGCGCGATGGTCAGGACCGACACCGCGACGAACGGCAGCAGCGCAGGTCCGACGGCTCGGATCGCCTCCACGTTCAGGTAGCCGCCGAGCATGACGCCGATGAACGCCTGCGTCCAGCGGCTCATGTCGCCCGGCACCGCGACGCCGCGCACACCGATCATCCGCACCGTGACGCCGAGAACCAGGGCCGCCAGCAACGACGGCGCCGGGACCCCGACGCGGGCGGCGAGCTCGGCCAGCACCCACGCTGCCGCGATCACCACCACGTAGCGCGCCGGCCGCGGCACCCGCCTCCACTTCGAGTCGCGGGCCGGAGCAGTCGGCACCGCAGGAGCGGGAAGCGGATCGTCGTCGGGTGCCTCGACGCGCTCGATCGTGGTTGTCACGCCCCGGTTCTACCGGCGTCATATGACATCGAGGCGAGCATCGAGTGACCATCGGCCGAACGCGACGGCAATCCGCGGGCGACGCGCGGATCCGTGCGTCACACTGCCGATCCGGGTGTCGGCATCGACACGAAATCGCACCTCCCCGACCGCATATCGCGTGTACTCAGCCGTTCGACCGTACTTTCGCGCGCCGTCGCCACCCGTCCGCCGAACTCGACTTACGCTGATGACATGACCATCAAGCCGGACACCAAGGACTGGACCTGGGTGATCGCGCTGCGCTGCAGCGAATGCGGTTTCGACCCCGCCGAGTTCCGACGTGCCGAGATCTGCGAGCGGATCCTCGCGACGGTCGACGGCTGGCGCGAGGTCCTCGCGCGCCCGGACGTGACCCACCGCCCGAATGCCGACACGTGGTCGCCGTTGGAGTATGCGTGCCATGTGCGCGATGTGAACGCGGTGATGACCGAGCGGCTGGAGATGATGCTGCAGACGCAGCCGGTGAACTTCGCCGACTGGGATCAGAACTCGGCCGAGGCCGAGGCCGGATACAACGCGCAGGACCCGGAGACCGTGGCCGACCAGTTGGAGGCCGCCGCGAAGGGCTTCGCCGAGCTGTATCGGGTGGTTGGCGACGACGACTGGGCGCGGCAGGGCATGCGCAGCAACGGATCTCCGTTCACCGTCGAGACGCTCGGCATCTACGCCGTCCACGACCTCGAGCACCACCGCGTCGACGTGGGGCTGCCCGCTCGCGCCTGACCGCTAACGCGCCCCGACGTCCGCGGATCGTCCTATCGTGGAGTCGAGGGAGGTGTTCGCCATGACCACAGCACTCGTTCTCTCCGGTGGCGCGAACCTGGGTGCCATGCAGGTCGGGATGCTACGGGCGCTCGCCGAGATCGAGGTGGAGCCGGACTTCCTGGTCGGCACATCGGTCGGCGCGTTGAACGCCGCGTTCATCGCCGACCGCGGTCTCCGGCTCGACGTCGTCGACGATCTGGACACCATCTGGCGCGGCCTGCACACCTGGCAGCTGTTCCGACCGAGTCCCAAGCAGATCGCGCTGGCGCTCCTCGGCCGCAAGTCCGCACTGTTCAGCGACCAGGGCATCCGTCATCTCACCGAGAAGTACCTGAGCTTCGATCGCATCGAGGACACCCGGATCGCATCGAGGACACCCGGATCCCGCTGACGGTGGTCGCGACCGATCTGGTGACCGGCAACGAGGTCGACATCCACGAGGGACCGGCGTCCGACGCGATCGTCGCCAGCGCCGCGATCCCGGGCTTGATTCCGCCGATCGACTGGAACGGGCGACTCCTGATCGACGGCGGGATCGCCGACAACACCGCCATCTCGAATGCCGTGGAGGGCGGCGCGGACACCATCTACGTGCTGCCGTGCGGCTATCCGTGCGCACTCGCCGATCCGCCGAAAGACGTGCCGGCGATTCTGTTGCACACGATGACGCTGCTCATACACAAACGACTGCTGCGCGACATCCGCGAGTACACCGACGCCGCCGACCTGATCGTGCTGCCTCCGCCGTGCCCGCTGACCATCGGCCCGATGGACTTCTCTCACGCCGACGAGCTCATCGAACGCGGTTACGAAGCCGCCGCGAAGTTCCTGGACGTCGACGGTGGTCGGCGGGAGTTCCCCGCCGACCACATCGCCGTTCACGTTCACGCCCCCGACAAGGAGCCGATTCCTCAACCGTTGAATTGATCAGCCGTTGAACTGTGCCGGGTGCGGGCCGGTACGACCGTCGGCCTCGAGCGCGTTGATCGCGTCCATCTCGGACTCGGTGAGGTCGAAGCCGAACAGGTCGAGGTTCGACGCGATGCGCGACGGCGTCACCGACTTCGGGATCACGATGGTGCCGTTCTGCACGTGCCACCGCAGGACCACCTGTGCCGGGCTCACCTCGTGGCGCTCGGCGGCCTCGACGACTGCCGGAGCTGTCAGCGCCGCACCCTGCGCGAGGGGGCTCCACGCCTCGGTCGCGATGCCGAGACGGCGGTTGGCCTCCACGGTCTCCCTGTTCTGCAGCGTCGGGTGCAGCTCGATCTGGTTGACGGCCGGGATGGCGCCGCCCAGTGCCGCGACGCGGTCGAGGTGCTCGGGCAGGAAGTTCGAGACGCCGATCGCCCGGGTCTTCGCATCGCCGAGCGCCGAGAGCTGCTGCCAGCTGTCGAGGTAGTCGTCGGTGGCGGGTGCCGGCCAGTGGATCAGGTACAGGTCCACCTGATCGAGGCCGAGGCGTTCGAGGCTCGCGTCGAGGGCGGCCTCCGCCTTGCCCGCACCGAGGTCGGCCAGCCACAGCTTGGTGGTGATGAACAGCTCGTCGCGGGCGATGCCGGATGCTGCGATGGCGCGGCCGACGCCGGCCTCGTTGCCGTAGATCATCGCGGTGTCGATGCTGCGGTAGCCCTTCTCCAGTGCGGTCTCGACGGCGGCCTGCGCGCCGTCGTCCGGTACCTGGAAGACACCGAACCCGACCTGCGGCATCACGACGCCGTTGTTGAGGGTGATGTTCGGAATGGCGGACATACTTCTCCTAAGAGTCTTGTTGTGCTGAAGTCGTGTTGTTCTGAGCGTGCGGTTCCGGTTCTACGGTGTCAGGCGACGCCTGCGGGCGCACGCTGAGCGGACTCCGCTTCCGGCGTACCAGATGCGGCGTACTCTCCGTCGGACATCCTGGTCGCGGCGAGGAAGACCAGCAGGCCGCCCGCGGTGATGAGGGCGCCGACCCACAGCGGCGAGGTGTAGCCGAGACCCGCCGCGATGGTGAGGCCTGCGACCCACGCGCCGAAGGCGTTGCCGACGTTGAACGCGGCGATGTTGGTGCCGGAGGCGAGGGGGGCGCGTCGGTCGCAAAGTTCATGATGCGCATCTGCAGTCCGGGGACGGTCGCGAAACCGAGGGCGCCCATGAGCACCAGCGCGATGACGGTGGCGATCTGCGAGGTCGCGGTCGCCGCGAAGATCCCGAGGACCACGGTGAGGGCGATGAACAGGACGATCAGGGTGCGCGGAGGGTTCTTGTCCGCGGCGCGACCGTCGAGCAGGTTGCCCGCGAAGAGTCCGACGCCGAACAGGACCAGCAGCCACGGGACGGCCGACGAGCTGAAGCCGCTGACACCGGTGAGGGTGAAGGCGATGTAGCTGAACGCGCCGAACATGCCGCCGTAGCCGAGGACGGTGACGATCATGGACAGCCACACCTGGCGGCTGCGGAAGATGATGAACTCGTCGAGGGCACTGCCTGTGCGTTCCGGTGCCGCGGTGGGCTTGACGAGAACACCGATGCCGATCAGTGCGGCGACGCCGATGACGGTGATGGCCCAGAAGGTGGCGCGCCAGCCCGCGGCCTGCCCCAGGAAGGTGCCGAGCGGGACACCGAGCACGTTGGAGACGGTGAGGCCGGCGAACATGATCGAGATGGCGGCGGCGCGACGGTTCTCGCTGACGAGGTCGGCGGCGACCACTGATCCGATGCCGAAGAAGGCGCCGTGGCACAGGGCCGCGACGATGCGACCGGCGAGCATCAACTCGTAGGTGCCTGCGATCGCCGACACCATGTTGCCGATGATGAACAGGACCAGGAGGCCGAGCAGGGCCTTCTTCCGGTCGACGCGGCCGAGGACCGCAGTGAAGATGATGGCGCCGATCGCCACCGAGAGCGCGTACCCCGAGATCAGGTACCCGGCGACCGATTCGGTGACACCGAAGTCGGCGGCCACCTCGGGCAGGAGGCCCATGATGCCGAACTCGGTGAGACCGATGCCGAAGCCGCCGAGGGCGAGCGCGTAGAGCGCGACTGGCATGACTACTCCTCAAGACTGTGTGTTCGTGATGTGAAACCGCGTTTGCAATCACCAGCGTGTGCAGTAATTGCGTACGCAACGGTTTAAATAGTTGCACACGCCGGTTACCTTCGCAAGGTGCTACAGTGAATCAGCATCAGAAAGGGCTTTGACATGGGAATTGCCGACGACGCCGTCGAGATCCGGGCACGCGGGTGGCGCACACTCGTCGCACTCCACTCGCTGATCGAGACCAAGCTCGAGAAGGCACTGCAGTCCGAACACGGACTGTCGGTCGTCGAGTTCACAGTGCTGGACGCCCTCAGCAGACAGGACGGCTGGCACATGCGGATGCAGCAGTTGGCCCGCGCGGCCGCCCTCTCCAGCAGCGCCACCACACGCTTGGTGACCCGCTTGGAGGATCGCGTCCTGCTGACGCGCATCCTCTGCGCCGACGATCGACGCGGGATCTACACCGAACTCACCCCGGCAGGCATCAAGCTGCTCGACGAGGCGCGCCCCACGCACGACCGCATCCTCGAGGAGGCGCTCACCGAGGCCGAGGAGCAACCCGAGCTCGCCTTCCTCGCCGAGGCTGTCCATTCGCGAATCCCCGCCGCGACGTAGCCCGCACCACCCCTTGCCGATCGAGCGAGCCGCCCCTTGCTGATCGAGTAAGCGCGCGAGCGCAGCGAGCCCGCGCATCGAGATCGCCGCGGGCTGGGTCGCGCAGGCCCACTCAGGCCGGCGTCACCGCACGCTTGATCCGCACGCAGCAGTACCCGTCGTGCGGTTCGAGCCGAGCCCGCCCAGCCGCACTGCCGAGTGCGCCCGACACCAGATCCAGGTTCATTCCGCACACCAGTCCGGTGTGTTCCTTGGCGAGCGCATGGAACGGGCAGTTCACCAGGACGATGTCGTCGCCCTCGATGCGCGGTTCGTAGCCGGCTTCGGCGAGCAGCGTCATGAGTTCCTCGTCGGTCGCCCCCTCGGGCAGCCCGAGATCGCGACCGAGG
Source organism: Gordonia phthalatica (assembly GCF_001305675.1). Lineage (NCBI taxonomy): Bacteria > Bacillati > Actinomycetota > Actinomycetes > Mycobacteriales > Gordoniaceae > Gordonia > Gordonia phthalatica. The sequence goes on along the minus strand of NZ_CP011853.1, from coordinate 1,097,645 downwards.
TCGGCGGCACTGCGCGCCAGACACGCACGCGGCGACTCCCCCGTCCGATCCGCGTCCTCCACCGCTTGAGCCAGAAGCGCGCCCGCGACGTCGTACGACCGTCCCGGGAGTTGCACGCTCACCTCTCGCCGACTGCGCCGATACAGCTTCGACGGCCGCCCGGCACCTGGACCGGTCCGTCCGCTGCGTCGTGCGTACTCGACGTCGAGCAGGCCGGCATCCGCCAGCTTCTCCAGATGGAAGGCCGCTGTCTGCCTCGGGATCCCGAGCGCGGCGCTCACCTCGTCGCGACTGAGCGCGTCGCGCTTGGGGCAGACGAAGTCGTAGATCCGACGCCGGGTCGGTTCGTCGAGTGCCGACACGGCCGCCACGTCGTCCCGGTCGGGCAGGGACCGACGGAACCGCGAGAAGAGAGCCATGACCCCATTGTAAAACCAACATCTGTGGGCGTAATGTCAGTTCTAATAGCAACGACTATGAATTTTAGAGGTGACTACGATGGATGAGCTCCACGAGCAGGCAAAACACCCGGCCAGCGCAGCGATGGCAGGTCCGTATGGACATCCGTTCCACCCGATTCTCGTGACGATTCCGATCGGCGCGTGGGTCACGAGCCTGGTCTTCGACATCGCCTCGCACGTCGTCGACGACCCGGCCTTCCTGAACCGCGGCGCGCTCTGGCTCATCGGCATCGGAGTCCTCGGCGCCCTCGCCGCCGCCACCGTCGGCTTCCTCGACCTGCTCGTCATCCCGACCGGCACCGAGGCCTTCCGCACGGGGATCTGGCACATGAGCTTGATGCTCGCCGTGACCATCGGCTTCGGGTTCGCCTTCTGGTGGCGCGCGGTCGGATCGCTCGACGACGCCGTCGCCTACGGCCCAATCGCACTCAGCGTCGTCTGCCTCGTCGTCCTGACGATCGCCGGTTCGCTCGGCGGCAAACTCGCCTACCGCTACGGCGTCCGCGTCGTCGCCGAGGCCGAACAAGCAACCGGTTTCGTCCGGTGATTTCAAGTCACAGCCCACACCTCAACGTTTGGAGCAGAACACTATGAACATCGCAGCCCTGATCCTCTGGGTGATCACCGCCGGAGGCGGTTTCGTCCTCCTCGCCAAGTGGCTGGCGGGCGGCGGCGCGAAAGCAGGCACCACCTCCCGGCTCCCCGCACCCGTCGTCTTCGCACACTTCCTCGTCGCCGCCGTCGGCCTGGTCCTCTGGATCGTCTACCTGGTCTCCGACGTCGACGCCCTCGCCTGGGTCTCGCTGGTCCTGCTGGTGCTGCTGGCGCTGACCGGCTTCGGCATGGTGGCCCGCTGGCTGCCGAGCCTCTCGAACGACGCCGTCGACCCGCCGGAGAAGTCGTTCCCGATCGCCGTCGTCGGCGCGCACGGCCTCTTCGCCGTCGCCACTCTGGTGACCGTCCTGCTGACCGCCATCGGCATCGGCAGCTGACCCGATCGCACGCCGACCTGCGCTTGCCTACCGACCGGTAATCCCGGCGGTGGGCAAGCGCGCTCAGCAGGAGAGTTACCATCAGAGCCGTGAGTGAATCAGCTTCAGCCCCCGAATTCCTCTACTCCGACCTCCTGCCGATCGGTGAAGACGAGACCCCGTACCGACTGATCACCAAGGAGGGCGTCTCGACTTTCGAGGTCGACGGACAGACCTTCCTGAAGGTCGATCCCGAGGTGATCCAGAAGTTGACCGCGGAGGCGATGCACGACATCAGCCACTACCTGCGGCCCGCGCACTTGAAGCAGCTGCGCAAGATCATCGACGATCCCGAGGCCTCCGGCAACGACCGCTTCGTCGCCCTGGACCTCCTCAAGAACGTCAACATCTCCGCCGGTGGTGTCCTGCCGATGTGCCAGGACACCGGCACCGCCATCGTCATGGGCAAGAAGTCCGAGGGCGTGCTGACCGGCGTCGAGGACGGCGAGTGGATCTCGAAGGGCGTGTACGACGCCTACACCAATCTCAACCTGCGGTACTCGCAGAACGCGCCGATCACCATGTACGAGGAGCGCAACACCGGAACCAACCTGCCCGCCCAGGTCGAGATCTACGCGACCGAGCAGGGCCCCAAGGGTCCCGAGTACAAGTTCCTGTTCATGGCCAAGGGCGGCGGCAGCGCCAACAAGTCGTTCCTGTTCCAGGAGACGAAGGCCATCCTGAACCCCAAGCGCCTGCTGACCTACCTGGACGAGAAGATCCGGTCGCTCGGCACCGCGGCCTGCCCGCCGTACCACCTGGCCGTGGTCATCGGCGGCACGTCGGCCGAGTTCGCGCTCAAGACCGCGAAGTACGCGTCGGCCCACTACCTGGACTCGCTGCCCACCGAGGGCGACATGACCGGCCACGCCTTCCGCGACCCGGAGCTCGAAGAGGAGATCTTCAAGCTGACGCAGTCGTTCGGCATCGGCGCCCAGTTCGGCGGCAAGTACTTCTGCCACGACGTGCGCGCGGTCCGACTCCCCCGCCACGGCGCGTCGCTGCCCGTCGCGATCGCCGTGTCGTGCTCGGCCGACCGCCAGGCGCTCGGCAAGATCACCGCCGACGGCGTCTTCCTGGAGCAGCTCGAGACCGATCCGGCGCAGTACATGCCCGACACCGGCACCGCCCAGGACATCGCGGGCGGCGAGGTCGTGGAGATCGACCTCAACCAGCCGATGGAGGAGATCCTCGCCGAGTTGTCGAAGCACCCGGTGAAGACCCGCCTGTCGCTGACCGGCCCGCTGGTCGTCGCCCGCGACATCGCGCACGCCAAGATCAAGGAGCGCCTCGACGCCGGCGAGCCGATGCCCGAGTACCTGAAGAACCACCCGGTGTACTACGCCGGACCCGCCAAGACCCCCGAGGGCATGGCGTCGGGTTCCTTCGGCCCCACCACGGCCGGTCGCATGGACTCGTACGTCGAGCAGTTCCAGGCCGCGGGCGGCTCCATGGTGATGCTCGCCAAGGGCAACCGCTCCAAGGTCGTCGCGGAGGCGTGCAACGCGCACGGCGGCTTCTACCTCGGTTCCATCGGCGGCCCCGCCGCCCGTCTGGCCCTCGACTGCATCAAGAGCCAGGAGGTCCTGGAGTACCCGGAGCTCGGCATGGAAGCCGTGTGGAAGATCGAGGTCGAGAACTTCCCCGCCTTCATCGTCGTCGACGACAAGGGCAACGACTTCTTCACCGACCCCAGCGGCAGCGTCAGCATCCCCCTGAGCGGCATCCGCGTCCGCTCCAAGGAGCGCTAGACCGGCACGGCCTCGCCTGAACAAAAGATCTCGGCCCCCGAATCCACCTCACAGATGGATTCGGGGGCCGAGATTTTTCGTCCGATCGCGGACTCAGCGCTCTCGGTCGATGTTCGCCATCTTGAGGACGTCGAGGCGACGGTCCAGTTCCTCCATTGAGAGCTTGTCGCCGATGAGACCGCGGTCGATGACGGTCTGACGGATGGTCTTGCCCTCCTTCAGCGCCTCCTTCGCGACGGCGGCCGCCTCCTCGTAGCCGATGGCCGAGTTCAGCGGGGTGACGATCGACGGCGACGACTCCGCCAGGGTGCGCAGGCGCTCTTCGTGCGCCACCAGGCCGCTGATGCAGCGGTCGGCGAAGAGTCGCGAGACATTCGCGAGCAGGGTCACCGACTCCAGCACGTTGCGCGCCATCATCGGGATGTTGACGTTGATCTCGAAGGCGCCGCCACCGCCGCCCCACGTGACGGCCGCGTCGTTGCCGATCACCTGGGCCGCGACCTGCGCGACAGCCTCCGGCAGAACGGGATTCACCTTGCCGGGCATGATCGAACTGCCGGGCTGCAGGTCGGGAAGGGAGATCTCGCCGAGGCCGGTGAGCGGACCCGAGCCCATCCAGCGGACGTCGTTGGCGATCTTCGTCAGCGAGACCGCGATCGTCTTCAACTGGCCGGACAGTTCGACGAGGCCGTCGCGCGCAGCCTGCGCCTCGAAGTTGTCACGAGCCAGCGAGAGGTCGTCGACACCCGTGAGCTTGATCAGCTCGGCGACGACCAGGGTGCCGAAACGTTCGGGAGCGTTGAGCCCGGTGCCGACCGCAGTGCCGCCGATCGGGACCTCGCCGACGCGGGGAAGGGAGGACCGGAGTCGCTCGACGCCGGCCTCCACCTGGCGGGCGTAGCCGCTGAACTCCTGGCCCAGGGTGATCGGCACCGCGTCCATCAGGTGGGTACGGCCCGACTTCACGACGGTGCGCCACTGCGTCGACTTCTCGGCCAGGGTCTCCTGCAAGTGCTCGAGCGCCGGAATCAGCTGTCGCTCAACGGCTTCTGCCGCGGCGACGTGGGTGGCCGTCGGGAAGGTGTCGTTGGAGCTCTGCGACATGTTGACGTCGTCGTTCGGGTGCACGTCCACGCCGTTCCGCGCGGCGATGGAGGCGATGACCTCGTTGGCGTTCATGTTCGACGACGTGCCCGACCCCGTCTGGAAGACGTCGATCGGGAACTGGTCGTCGTGCAGACCGTCAGCGATCTCCTGCGCGGCCGCGATGATGGCGTCGGCCTTGGTCGCGTCGAGCAGACCGAGATCGCGATTCACCTGGGCGGTCGCGGCCTTCAGGAGGCCGAGCGCGCGGATCTGGGTGCGTTCGAGGGGCCGGAAACTGATCGGGAAGTTCTCGACGGCGCGTTGCGTCTGCGCTCGCCAGAGTGCGGCCGCGGGGACCCGCACCTCACCCATCGTGTCGTGTTCGATTCGGAATTCACCAGTGTCGTCAGCCATGTTCGTTCCAACCGATCCGAAGCCGTGAATGTTCCAGTCGCTCCCGCAGACCTGTGGACAACGCGCTGGGCAGAACCGGACACGGCGATTACAGTCGGGTCCATGACCTGGGCTCCGACACATCCTCAACCGATGTCGTTGGAGCAGTGGCGTGCCTTGGGGGAGGACACGTCACAGCGGTCAGAGCTTCAGGAGGGGGTCCTGATCGTGTCGCCGAGACCGCGTTTTCTGCACCAGAGGCTTCTCACGAGACTCGCGGCGGAGTTGATCGCGCAGGCTCCGACCGAGTTCGTCGTTGCGGCTGAACCGGAAGTGGTGTTGACCGCGACCGATCGCCCGACGGTCCGCAACCCCGCCATCGTGGTGGCTCGGGATCGCGAGGACCTCGTCGCGCTCACCGCCGACGACGTCGTCCTCGTGATCGAGATCGTCTCCCCCGGCACCCGCCACGTCGTCCTGGTCCGCAAGCGCGGCGAGTACGCCGACGCAGGCATCCCGCACTACTGGATCGTCGACCTCGACGACCACCCGAGGATCGAACTCCTCACCCTCTCGGACGGCCGGTACGTGGGCGACTGGCACACCGGGACCGTCGAGGTGACGACGCCGTTCACCGCAGCCCTGGACCTCGACGCCCTCGTCTGACCGTCAGCCCTTCATCGCGACGCCCTCGCGCCAGTACCCCATGAACGCGACCTGCGCGCGCGGGATGCCGAGGTCCTTCACCAGCCGTCGACGGAGTCCGGTGACCACACGGCTCTCGCCGGCGATCCAAAAGTAGCGCTCGTCGACGGGAGCTCCCGCCGAGTCGAGCTGCTCGCCGAGCCGCGAGAAGCGCGGTGTCTCCCAGAGGAGCTCCTCGCCCGTCCGGGGTTCGGCCACGGGCTCGACGTCACCGGGGGCCTCGCCCAGGTGCCCGAGAACAGCCGGATGCAGCTTCTCGCCCGGCGCGACGCCGTCGCGCGGCAGCCAGTGCACCGCGACCCCGTCCGGCGCGTCGATCGGTTGCGCGTCGGCCGCTTCGGGGACCTCGATGTACGCGGCGCCACACAGGTCGTCCGGGGCGTCGGCGAGGATGCGGGCGATCGCCGGGGCCGCCGTCTCGTCGCCCGCCAAGAGGACCTGACCCGCACCGCCGGGCAGGTACTCGATGCCGCCGCCGTCGAGCCGTCCCCTCCGCGGCCCGACGATCAGCACCTCATCCCCCGGGGTGGTCTCGGACGCCCAGGTGGATGCGGGCCCGGTCTGGCCGGGCACCAGGTGGAGGACGAAGTCGACATCGACCGCGGTGGCACCGTCGTCGTCGATCCGGATATCGCGGATCGAGTAGGTGCGCATCGCCCCTCGCTCCTCCTCCGGCACCGCCAGCCACGACCGGTACCAGTCGGCGCCGCCGACAACCGGCGGCAGCACCCCGGACACGGGCGGGAAGATGATCTTCACCCGCTGATCGAAGGTGGCGCCCGGATTCCCGAAGCCGGCGAGAGCGTCACCGACGAACGTGATCCGCGCGAAACTCGGCGACAGCCGCTGCACGGCCCCCACCCGAGCACGATGGACGGAATACGGTTGCTGGTCCACGATCTCGACGGCGGCGGTCGACATGAGCATCACTCTCCATTCGGTTGAGTTAGGTAACCCTAGCTAAACTGAGTCGAACCTAACGTAGCAGCCCCGCCATTGCTCGCGATCACCCTCGTGACCGGAGTCACCCGGTATAAAGTGCCATCCGAACACCACCCTGAAGTTCGCACAGTTGCACGACCGATTGGGAACCACCCAGATGATGAAATTCCTGCAGAACCTCGGCAAATCGATCATGTTGCCGGTGGCAGTTCTGCCTGTCGCCGCAATCCTCGTTGGTATCGCCAACTGGATCATCGGCATCAACGACGGCCAAGCCAACGTCGTTACCTCCTTCCTCCAAACCGCCGGCCTGGCGATCCTGGCCAACCTCGCCCTCCTGTTCGCCGTCGGCGTCTCGATCGGCATGGCGCGCAAGTCCGACGGCACGTCGGCCCTCGCCGGCCTCGTGTCCTGGCTGGTCATCACCAGCCTGCTGGCGCCCGCATCGGTGATGACCCTCCTGAGCCGCGGTTTCACCTCCGCACCGATCAAAGACGGCGACGTCGCCACCAACGGCGCGACCGTCGTGGAGCACGGCGGCACCTTCCTGATCCAGACGCCCGACGTCAACGCCGCGTTCACGCCCGGCAACTTCCAGAACGCCTTCATCGGCATCCTGTGCGGCATCATCGGCGCCGCCTGCTACAACCGCTTCAAGGACGTGAAGCTGCCGGACGCGCTGTCGTTCTTCTCGGGCCGCCGTTCGGTCGCCATCGTCACCGCAGGCGTCTCGCTGATCGTCGCGCTGATTCTGCTGTTCATCTGGCCCCTGGTCTACAGCGGCCTGGTCTGGTTCGGCGAGCACATCGTCGACCTCGGCGCCGTCGGCACCGGCCTCTACGGCTTCTTCAACCGACTGCTGATCCCGTTCGGTCTGCACCACGCCCTGAACTCGGTGTTCTGGTTCGACGTCGCAGGCATCAACGACCTCAACAACTTCCTGTCCGGCACGGGCGAGTTCGGCGTCACCGGCCAGTACATGACCGGCTTCTTCCCGATCATGATGTTCGGCCTCCCGGGCGCGGCGCTCGCGATGTACGTGACCGCCAAGACCACCCGCAAGAAGATCGCCTACGGCATCCTGCTCTCGGGCGCGGTCTCGTCGTTCTTCGTCGGCGTCACCGAACCGCTCGAGTTCGCGTTCATGTTCCTGGCCCCGTTCCTGTTCGTGATCCACGCGGTGTTCATGGGCATCTCGATGGCTATCGCCCAGTTGCTGCCGGTCCGCATGGGCTTCGGCTTCTCCGGCGGCTTCGTCGACCTCGTGCTCAACTGGCAGAACCCGATGGCCGAGAACCCGTGGATCATCATCGTGATAGGCATCGGCTGGTTCTTCGTCTACTTCTTCGTGTTCCGCTGGGTCATCCTGAAGTTCCAGCTCAAGACTCCCGGCCGCGAGGACGACGACTTCGACGACACCGGTGACGGTAGCGAGGGCGGCGCGTCCGCAGGCTTCATCGGCACCGCGTCGAAGTTCATCGACGCGCTGGGCGGCAAGCAGAACATCCTCGAACTCGACAACTGCGCCACCCGCCTCCGCATGGAGATCGGCGACACCACCAAGGTCGACGAGCAGGCCCTCAAGCGCGCGGGCGCCGCCGGCACCATGAAGCCCGGCGGGCACTCGGTCCAGGTGATCTACGGACTCAACGTCCAGTTCATCAAGGACGCGATGGAGAAGATCATGTCCGGCGAGGTGGATCCGAGCACGGTCGAGGCCGCCGTGGAAGCGGTCGACGAGGCCGACGCCGCGGTCCACGCCGCCGAGGAGCAGTCCGACGCGCAGGGCGGCGGCACCGCCGTCCTGACCAAGCCCGCAGGCAAGGTCGTCACGCTACAGCGCCCGCTGCAGGGCTACGCGATCGCGCTCTCCGAGGTTCCGGACAAGACCTTCGCCAGCGGCATGATGGGTCCGGGCATGGCGATCGTCCCGACCGACGGCCAGGTGGTCGCGCCCGCCGACGCCACCGTCGTCACCGTGTTCCCGACCGGGCACGCCGTGGGCCTGCAGTTGGCGGACGGCACCCAGGTGCTGATCCACGTCGGACTGGACACCGTGAAGATGAAGGGCGACGGCTTCGAGCCCCTCGTCAAGGCGAAGGATGAGGTCACCGCCGGTCAGCCGCTCATCAACGTCGACCTCGCGAAGGTCGAGGCCGCCGGCTACCCGACCGTCACCCCGGTCGTCGTGATGAACGACAAGACGGCCTCGGTGGAGTTCTCCTCGTAGCCTCCTACTGACGCGACCGCCCCGGACCCCACGGTCCGGGGCGGTCGCCGTCTGTCAGGCCTCCTTGGCCGCCGCTATGAACCGGGCGATCGCGTCCAGATCCTTCACGCCCGGCGCCGACTCGACGCCACTGGAGACGTCGACGCCCCAGGGTCGCGCCTGCGCGATGGCGTCGGCGACGTTGTCTGGATTGAGGCCGCCCGCGAGGAGCCATTCGCCCGACAGGCCGAGGTCTGCCAGGCCCGACAGATCCCACCGCTCCCCCGAGCCCGGTTTGGGGGCGTCTAGCAGCAGTCGCCGTTCCCCGTAGGCGCCCACGTCGAGCGGCGGGTCGTGCGCCAACGACGTTGCGCGCCACAGCGTCCCGAACACCTTCGACGCCGCCGCGAAATCCTCCGCCGCATATCGGCGGCCGTGCAGCTGCAGCACCGTGAAGCCCAGGTCCGCGGCCAGGGACGCCGCCTCGGCAGCGGGCTTGTCGTTGACGACGAGCACGATGTCGAGCCGGTCGCCGCCGGCCTGGCGCGCCGCGTCGACCACCGTCTTCGCGACGTCCGCGGACGCCGCGCGCGGGCTGTTCTCGTTCATCACGACGCCGATCGCATCGGCACCCGCATCGACGGCGGCATGCACCGCGTCGACGGTCTTCAGGCCGCACACCTTCACGTACATGCCGTCGAGGTTAGCGCGCCCGCGATTTGAGCCGGGACGGGATCTGCGTGCTATCGTTCCAAAATAAGCGATCGCTTATAACCGTGGTGGACGATGGATCGGAGGTCGACGATGTCCCACGACAGTGCGCAGGTCGATCCGACGAGCAAGTCCGAGCAGACCAAGAAGCGTCTCCGCGAAGGCGCCATGGCGTCCTTCTCCGAGCTCGGCTTCCACGGCACCAGCACCCGCCACATCGCGACCGCCGCGGGCATGAGCTCGGCCGCGGTCTACGTGCACTACAAGTCGAAGGAGGAGCTCCTCTACCGGATCTCCAAGTTCGGCCACGAGGCGATCCTGGCCGTGGTCCGCGAGGGCGCCGCCAGTTCCGACGATCCCGCCCAGCAGCTCCGCGCCTACGCTTTCGCGCTGGCCAAGTACCACGCCCAGGAGCACGTCAGCGCCCGCGTCGTGAACTACGAGCTCGGCGCGCTGGAGCCGGATCACCACGCCGAGATCATCGCGTTGCGCAAGGAGCTCGACAACGTGATCGACGCGATCCTGCAGCGCGGCCTCGACCGCGGCGTGTTCCACACCGCGAAACCGCGCATGGCCGCCGTCGCGATCGTCGGATCCTGCATCGACATCGCCCGCTGGTACCGCGACGGCGGTTCCTGGACGCCCGACGACGTCGGCGAGTTCTACGCCGACTCCGCGCTCCGCATCGCCGGAGCGACCCCCTGACCCGAGAGCTCCACCCGGAACTCTCACTCCCAGCCCCCATCAAGTAGCCCAGCAATATGAGGAGGTGGCGCCGTGCGCCGCGATATCTACAACGAAGACCACGACGCGTTCCGCGAGACCGTTCGCGCGTTCATCGAGAGCCAGATCGTGCCGGTCTACGACGAGTGGCTCGAGAACGGCATCGTGCCGCGCGACTTCTACCTCAAGGTCGGCGAGCTCGGCCTGTTCGGCATCGAGGTCCCGGAGGAGTTCGGCGGCGCAGGCATCGATTCCTACAAGTTCGAGGCCGTCATCACCGAGGAGATGGCCCGCGCGGGCGTCAGCCTCGGCGGCGCCGCCGCTCACATCCCGCTGTGCTTCCCGTACCTGATGAAGCACGCCAACGACGAGCAGAAGGGCCGCTGGCTCCCGGGCATGGCATCCGGTGAGCTCATGTGGGCCATCGCGATGACCGAGCCGGGCACCGGCTCCGACCTCGCAGGCATGCGCACCACCGCCAAGCTCTCCGAGGACGGCTCGCACTACGTCCTCAACGGCGCCAAGACCTTCATCACCGGCGGCGTCAACGCCGACCGCGTCATCGTCTGCGCCCGCACCTCGGCCCCGTCCGAGACCGACCGCCGCTTCGGCATCACCCTGCTCGTCGTCGACACCAAGGCCGAGGGCTACGCCGTGGGCCGCAAGCTCGACAAGCTGGGCCTGCGCACCTCCGACACCGCCGAGCTGTCGTTCACCGACGTCAAGGTCCCGGTCGAGGACCTGCTCGGCGAGGAGAACCAGGGCTTCTACTACCTGGGCCAGCACCTTCCCCGCGAGCGCCTGTCGATCGCCCTGTCCGCCTACGCGCAGGGTGCGGCCGCCGTCCGCTTCGCCAAGGAGTACACCCAGGAGCGCAACGTCTTCGGCAAGCCCGTCGCGTCGTTCCAGAACACCAAGTTCGAGCTGGCCGCCTGCAAGGCCAAGGTCGACGCCATGGAGGCCGTCGTGGACCGCTGCCTCGAGGCCTACGACAACCACGAGCTGACCGCCGCCGACGCCGCGTCCGCCAAGCTGTTCTGCACCGAGGCCGCCGCCGACGTCATCGACCGGTGCCTCCAACTGCACGGCGGCTACGGCTACATGAACGAGTACCCGATCGCTCGCCTGTACGCCGACAACCGCGTCAACCGCATCTACGGCGGCACCAGCGAAGTGATGCGCTCGATCATCGCCAAGGACATGGGCCTTTAAGGTATCGGTAACACCGAGGTTCTAGTCTCGGCACGATGAGCCATCGTTTGCCGGAACCGGAGCCGAAGCACGAGCTGCCGCCGCGCGCGGAGCGACCCCGACGGGAATCCGCTCCACGCGCGGCGGAGTCGTCTCATCACCATCATCACGACCACGGCGGTGAGCTCCCCGGCCAGCTGACGCGCTACGCGAAGCCCCTCGTCGTGGGAGTCCTGGCGGTCGCGGCCCTCGCGATCGGCATCGGCGCCGTCCTGCTCTGGCCCAGCCACGCGGAGCGACCGATCCCGATGCAGTTCCGCTCTGCGACGGGCGGTCCCATTCAGGCCGTCGACGCCGAGGTGGTGTCGCAGACCAAGGCCGACTGCTCGGCGCCGGCCATCGGCGTCGCGAGCAGCGACCTGCCCACGCTGCCGAGCGAACAGGGGCCGTGCCGAGCCTCAACGCTCCAACTGACCTCGGGTCCCGACCGCGACAAGTACGTGCTCCTGATGGTTGCGACCAACGCCGCCCAGTCGACGTCCGACAACGCGCCGCCGGGACTGTCCACGCCGACGTCGGGTGCACCGGACGACCCACAGCCCGGCCAACCGAAGCTCGAGGTCGGCGACAAGATCCGCGTCACCGCATCCCCCGGGGCCGACGGCGCCCAGCGCTATTCCTTCTACGACTACCAGCGCGGCACGGGACTCATCTGGTGGGCCATCGCCTTCGTCCTGGCCATCGTCGCCGTCGCGACGTGGCGCGGTGCCCGCGCCATCGCCGCCCTCGGCGTCGCCTTCCTCGTGCTGGGCTTCTTCACGCTCCCCTCCGTGCTCGACGGCCACTCGGTGGTCGCCGTGGCCGTGGTGTCGGCGGGCGCGATCCTCTTCGCGGTCCTCTATCTGGCCCACGGCTTCAGCCTGCGCACCAGCTCGGCGCTGCTCGGCACCCTCGCCTCCCTGGTGCTGGCCGTCGTCTTGAGCAAGCTGGCGATCTCGACGCTGAGCCTCACCGGGCTGTCGACGGAGTCCACCGCCAGCCTGCAGCTCTATCAGGGCACCATCTCGCTGAACGGCCTGCTGCTGGCGGGCTTCGTGATCGGCACGATCGGCGTCTTGAACGACGTGACCATCACCCAGGCGTCGGCGACCTTCGAACTCGCGGCGATTCCCGGGCAGACGCGACTCAGTGCGTTCCGCGCCGCGATGCGCGTGGGGCGCGATCACATCGCCTCCACGGTGTACACGCTGGTCTTCGCGTATGCGGGCAGCGCGTTGCCACTGCTCCTCCTGTTCTCCGTCGCGTCCCAGCCCTTCGGTTCGCTGATCACCAGCGAGGAGGTCGCGATCGAGTTGGCCCGCGCGTTCGTCGGCGGCATCGCGATCGCGGGCAGCGTCCCGTTGACGACGGCGATCGCCGCCGCGCTCGTCGTTCCGGGAGTGCCGGCGGAGAGGGCGGCCGCCACGGCGTGATCACGACCACGAGAACGACGTTTCGACGCCCCTCGTCACCTCCCCTTGCGCAGAAAGTGTTACTGACTAACAATCGTTAGCATGTCATCCATCTTGTACCGCGTCGGACGGTTCTCATTCCGGCACAAGTGGTGGGTCCTCGTCGCATGGCTGGCCGCCCTCGTCGTGGTCGCCGGATCCGTCGGCGCGCTGAGCCCGAAGTTCTCGCAGGACTTCGACCTCCCCGGCACCGACGGCGGTGTCGCGATGGAGCAGATGCAGGAGTACTTCCCGCAGCTCAGCGACCAGATGGAGAAGCCGAGCACCACCGTCGCGGTCCAGGCCGACGACGGCCTCAAGAATCACGCCGCCGCCATCGACGCGCTGGTCACCGACCTCCAGAAGCTCGACAAGGCGGAGCCGCAGACCATCGTCAGCCCCCTGACCGTCGCGCAGGCACAGCCGGAGATGGCCGCGAAGGTCCTCGGCGACGACGGCCGCGTCGGCCTGATCACCGTCTCCCAGTCGGTGAACATGATGGACGTCGACGTCACACTGAAGAACCAGCTGGTCGACACCCTCGCCAAGCACCGGGTCGACGGCCTCAAGGTGGAGGCCATGGGCGGCGTCATGTCGGCCATGGAACCCGCGGGCAAGGCCGAGCTGATCGGCTTCGCCATCGCCTTCGTCATCATGATCATCGCGTTCGGCGCACTCGTCGCCGCGTTCATCCCGCTGGTGACCGGCATCGTCGGCGTCGGCCTCACCATGATGCTGGTGACCCTGAGTGCCGAGGTCCTCTCGATCAACCAGGCGGCTACCGCCATCATCACGATGCTCGGCATCGCGGTCTGCATCGACTACTCACTGTTCGTGGTCTCGCGCTACCGCTCGGAGTCCGCGCGCGGCGGAGCCCGCGAGGACGCCGCCGGCCGTGCCGTCGGCACCGCGGGCTCGGCCGTGGTCTTCGCCGGCCTGACCGTCATCATCGCCGTCGCCGCCCTGATGGTCATCGGCATCCCGATCATCACGCAGATGGGCCTGGGCGCCGCCCTCGCGATCGTCGTCGCCGTCTGCGCCGCCCTGACCTTCATCCCGGCTCTGCTCGGCGCATTCGGCCGGTTCGCGTTCGCCCCGCGGATCCCGTGGATCAAGCACGCCGAACCGCGGCCGAACGTCGACAGCCTGGGCGTGAAGTTCGGCCGTCAGCTCGTCAAGCGTCCGGTGCCGTTCGTCGTCGGTGCGCTGGCCATCCTGATCGCCGCCGCGATCCCTATGTCGGGCATGCAGCTCGGCATGGACACCACCACCGACGACCAGGTCGCTGCCCAGGAGCTGATCTCCGAGGGCTTCGGCGAGGGTGTCGGCGGCCAGCTGATGGTGGTCATGCACACCGACAAGGGCACGATCAACGCCGCCGCCGACACCGCGGTGGAGAAGATCCGCGCCATGGAGGGCGTCGCCGAACCCGCGACCGTCGCCTGGATGGGTAACGGCACCGATCCCAAGAATCCGAACGCGAACGCCGATTCCGCGATGATCGTGGTGACGCCGACCAGCTCGCCGTCGTCGGAGCAGACGCACGACCTCGTCGAGAAGATCCGCGCCACGTCGGACGTCATCGGCGAGAAGGGTGCGGAGATCCACGTCGGCGGTCAAACCGCGATCATGTCGGACCTCTCCGCCAAGCTCGACAAGGCCCTGATCCCCTACCTGATCGTCGTGGTGGGCCTGGCGTTCCTGATCATGATCGGCGTCTTCCGCTCGCTGCTGGTCCCGCTGGTCGGCACCCTCGGCTTCATCTTCTCGATGGTCGCCACCTTCGGCATCACCACCGCGATCTTCACCGACGGCGCGTTCGGCCTGATCGACCACACCAAACCGCTGATCTCGTTCCTGCCGATCTTCCTGATCGGCGTGGTGTTCGGCCTCGCGATGGACTACCAGGTGTTCCTGGTGACCCGCATGCGCGAGGAGTTCATCCACGGCATGAGTGCCAAGGACGCGATCGTCGCCGGTTACCGTCATGGCTCGCGCGTCGTGGTGTCGGCCGCGATCATCATGATCAGCGTCTTCGCCGCGTTCATGCTGTCGCCGGACACCACCGCCAAGATGATGGGCTTCGCCCTCGCGATCGCCGTCTTCTTCGACGCCTTCCTGGTCCGCATGGTCATCGTGCCCGGCATCCTCGCGATGCTCGGCGACCGCGCCTGGGGTCTGCCCCGCTGGCTCGACAAGCTGGTCATCAACTTCGACATCGAGGGTGAGAAGGTCCGCGACCGCGGCCTGCCCGCCGCCGAGACCGAGGTGGTCACCAGTGCCGAATCGACGGTCGACGGCGCGGAACCCGCTCCGAGCGGCACCGCGTAGGGTCACGGCATGACCGACAATTCGACCGCCGCGGCCCCGGGGAGCACCCCGGGGCCGCGGCCCGGTCTGCGTGAGCGTCAGAAGGCGCAGACCCGCGCGGACATCCGCGCCGCCGCCCTCGCCCTGTTCACCGAACACGGCTACGAGGCGACGACCGTCGCGCAGATCGCGGACGCGGCCAACGTCTCGCACACCACCTTCTTCCGCTACTTCCAGTCCAAGGAACAGGTGATCACCAACGACGACCTCGACGAGCAGCGCGAGGCGATGCTGTCCGGCATCCCCCGCGGCCTCGGGCACTTCGACCTGATCCGCGAGCTCATCACGCAGATGTATCAGCTCGCCCTCGACGACCCGTGGGCCAGCGATCCCGAGCGCTACCGGATACTGCACACCGAGCCCGCACTGCGCGCCGTCTACCAGTTGGAGTCCGACCGGGTCATCTCCGAGGCCACCGAGTTCCTGGCCGACTATCTCGGCGTCGACCCCAAGAATCCGCGACTCCAGGTCTTCGTCGCCGCAGTCTCGGGCGTCATGTTCCATCTGTCCGACGACGGCGACCTCAATCAGATTCCGCTGGAGCGATTCCTCGACGCTCTGGACATGATGGAGGCCGGTTTCCCACTGCCGTGACCAGCGTCCGGACGTAGTCTGAACGGGTGGACCAAGTGATCGGCGCGATCGTCAGCCACTGGTGGCTGATCTTCATCTTCGGCGGATCCATCGGTGGCGCTATGCGCGCGATCGGCGCGTGGAACCGTCGCCGCGAGGAGCGCAGCCTGGAGCGGTACCGCATCAAGCAGGAGACCAGAGTCGCGGTCGAACAGGCACGCAGTCGCGGCCGGGTGGATGCCGCGAGTGTGCGGCACGAGCTCCGACGGGCCGTCGCCGACCATCAGTCCGTCGACGACCGCTGGTTCGGCTACGAGACCGACCTCTCGACGATCCTCGACTACCCGATGCTCGTCGACATGCGCGAACCGCTGACCGTCGAGTTCCACCGGGCGCGCAGTCGCGCCGAACTGCTGCGCCCCGGCGGCGGCGACGCGGAGTCGCCCGCCGCCGTCGAGCAGTATCGCGACGCGGTGAACGAGTACGCCGCCGCCCTCGAGGTGGCCGAGAAGGAGGCGCGGCGACGCAAGCGCGGCGACTTCGATCAGGCCGAGCAGGAACGGTTGGCCCGTGCCCAACGGCTCCTGAACCTCGCGAGCGACGACGGCGCCAGCCCGCAGGAACGGCAGCAGGCCTACGCCCGGGCTCGCCGCGAACTCGACGGCCTCATCGACCTGCCGGCGTCCGGAGCCGCCGAGTTGGAGCAGGAGCTGAGGCTGGCCCTGGAGTCCGGCGACTCCTGAAACGGACGGGCGCATCGTCTAGTGTCCTGGGCGATACTTCCCCACCTCGACGAATGGATGCCGCATGACCAGCCCCGACCGTTCCGGTACCGTCCTCGGCCGGTACCGACTCGTCCAACTTCTCGGTCGCGGCGGCATGGGCGAGGTGTACGAGGCGGTCGACACCGATAAAGACCGGTCCGTCGCACTCAAGCTGTTGCCCACCGCCCTCGCCGACGACGACGCCTTCCGCACCCGCTTCCTGCGCGAATCACAGACCGTCGCGCGGTTGAACGACCCGCACATCATCCCGATCCACGACTTCGGCGAGCTCGACGGCCAGCTGTTCCTCGACATGCGGATCGTGCGCGGTCACGATCTCCGCTCCGTCATCAAGGCCGGCCCGCTGCCTCCCGAGCGGGCTGTCGTCATCGTCGAACAGGTGGCCGCAGCGCTCGACACCGCGCACGCGTCGGGTCTGCTGCACCGCGACGTGAAGCCGGAGAACGTCTTGCTCGACGACCGCGACTTCGCCTACCTCGCCGATTTCGGTCTCGCGCAGTCGGCCGGCCAGACGCGCCTGACGTCGACCGGCATGGCGATCGGCTCCTTCGCGTACATGGCGCCCGAACGATTCGGCACCGACGTCCCAGCGGGCCCGTCGAGCGATGTCTACGCCCTGACCTGCGTGCTGTACGAGTGCCTGACCGGCGCACAACCGTTCGCGGCCACCAGCATCGAGCAGATCATCGCCGGGCATCTGAGTCGCCCGGTCCCGGCCACGGAGACGGTGTTCGACGGGGTGATCGCCGTGGGTATGGCGAAGGATCCCGCCGCGCGCTTCCCGTCGGCCGGAGCCCTGGCCGCCGCGGCCCGGGACGCGCTGCACGGTCGTTCCCCCGCCGCGCACACCCCGACGATGGTCGCGCCGGTCCGTCCGGCCGGGCAGCAGACGGCCCAGGCCGCCGCTGCGCCCACCTACCCGCCGCTCCCCGTCGCGGAGCCCGCGAAGGCGAGCCGCTCCAAGACGCCGCTGATCGCCGCTGCCGTCACCGCCGCCATCCTGCTCGCCGCGGGCGGCATCGGGTGGGGCGTCCTGAAGAACTCCGGCGGATCGAGCCCCGCCGCCGAGACCAGCCAGGCGGCCCCCGCTCCGGTGACCGTCACGCAGACGCAGGCGGCACCCACCACAGAGACCACGACTCAGGCATCGCCCACGCAGACCCCTGCGACCAGAACCACTGCTACCAGAACCACTCCCGCGCAGCGCGGCAGCGGCGACCTCGGACTCTCGACGCCGATCAGCACGCCGGCGTGCGACGGTTCCACCATCGCCATCGTCTACAGCGCCACCAGTCCGGGCAGCTATGCGTCGGAGATCCAGTCCGCGCTCGCCGAGCATCCCGGCGCGCAGTACCTGCGCACCGACCAGTCCTGCGCCTCGCTGAGGCAGTCGCTGAACGGCAACCCGATCTACGCGGTCTACTACCCCGGTTCCTCACTCGCCGACTCGTGCGCGGTCAAGGCCCGCACCAGCAGTCGGGTGAACGTGCGTCGCCTCGACGATTCGACACCGGTGAACACCGAACTCTGCTGACGCAGCGCCTACGCCGTGTACGCCGCGATCTGCTCGCGGGCGATCTTGACCAGCAGGTCGACGCCGAGGTTCATGTCGAGCAGGTGCGTGTCGAACAGCGGCAGCTCGTTGACCTGCTGCGGGCGGACCATCGTCGCGTGCAGGCGGTGGAAGCCGAGGGTGTCGGTGCACTTCAGCGTTGCTCGTCCGCGGCCGGTGGTCCAGGTAGACGACGTGGACGGCAGATTCTCCGGGAACGTCGTGTACTTCATCAGCAGCGCGATGACGCCCATCGCGTAGGGCTTGCTCGGGGTGGTGGCGCCGACGGGGCGGCGATCGCCGCTGATCTTCATCGGGTCGGTGCACGCCACCTGATAGCGCGGTCCGGTCGGCAGGTTCATCGGCGCGCTGAGCACGTCGAGCGCGGAGTTGCCGAACAGCGACGGCAGGCCGATCTTCTCGGTCGAGTACGCCATCACGCAGCCGGGCTGTCCCTCGCGGGTGCAGGTCGGGATGTTCCGGAAGTCGCCGCCGGTGGTTCTGCCGGGCGCGGTCATCACGTTCCCGCCCATCAGGAAGGCTCCGACCACACGCTTGCGCAGCGCCGGATCCGGATCCACCTGCTCGCGGATCAGCTTGCGCAGCATCATCGTTCCCTGCGAGTGGCCGATGAAGATGACGCCGCGGCCCCGATTGTCCTTGCGCAGGTACTCACGCCACGCGCGCAGCACGTCGCCGTAACCGATGTTCGGCAGGTCGCGGTTGCCGACCCACGATGCCGCGACCGCGGGCGAGAGGCCCCACAGCGTCATCTGGCGGTAGACGGGCGCGAACATCCGGCACTGACTGTTGAAGCGGGCCGCCTGGAAACGCGCGATCGACGTCACCGCGGGCACCGCCCGTTTGTCGGCGATGAACGACGGCTGGTCGGTGACGGTCGGATAGACGTAGAAGCAGTCGACCTTTTTGTCGGCGTCGGGCACCGTGGTCGCGGGCGTCGTGACACCGGTGCCGAGGTCGGTGGTGTCGTTCGGCAGATCGCACGGGTCGTCTTTCATGCTCGGGTTGCACAGCCAGGTGGTGTTCGCCGGTGCAGCGGCCGCCGACGGCACCGTGGACAGCAGCAGGGCGAGAGTCGCGACCACCGTCGCCAGGATCGCGCCGCGTCGAATCGATAGAATCATGTCAGCCTCGCCATTCCGCGCCGGATGATGTGAAGTCGATTGCCTTCGCCTCGACCCGATCACACCGTAGCGAAATGAGAAGGTCGAGTGGCTCCGTCTCGAAAAACCTACAGAAACGCGCTGATACACATTCGCATCAGTGGATCAACTCCCCGACAAAAGCCGACCACGAACGGGCCGCATCCCCGGACCCCGCAAGCGAGTTCACTTTGACGGGTTACCATCCAAGCGTGCTGGAAGATCTCAACAAGAAGGCCAAGCAGGCTGGCCTCCATGTCGCTGACGCGAAGAAAGCTGACCTGTTCAGCATCCGCAAGGTCAAGAACGGGAAGCTGGTCGCCAAGAACGTCACCGCTGAAGAAGCCCTCAAGGTGATCAAGAAGTACAAGTGACTCCATGCTGACCGTCGTCCGCAACGCCCTGCTGAACCCGCCGCTCTCACTCAATGAACTTCGGCACCTGATCGGCGGACAGCAGCGTTCACTCGACGGCACGACGGTGATCGTCACCGGCGCCTCTTCCGGAATCGGTGAGTCCGCAGCCCGGGGCTTCGCGGCCCGCGGCGCCACCGTGATCGCCGTCGCCCGACACCTCGACGCGCTCGCCGCGGTATGCGATTCGATCGTCGTCGACGGCGGCAACGCGATTCCGGTGACGGCCGATCTGTCCGACCCGGACGACGCCAAGCGTCTGGCCGCCGAGATCCTCGACCGCTTCGGCGTGCCCGACGTCCTGGTCAACAACGCCGGCCGATCGATCCGCCGTTCGGTGGTCGACACCACCGAACGCCTGCACGACTACCAGCGCACCATGGCGCTCAACTACTTCGGTCCCGTCCAACTGGTCCTCGGACTGCTGCCCGCGATGATCGACGCCGGCCGCGGCCACATCATCAATGTCGTCACCTGGGGCGTCAGCGCGGGCGCGATGCCGAAGTTCGGCGCCTACCACGCGTCCAAGGCCGCCTTGGCCGCGTTCGGTCGGTCCCTCGACGCCGAGATCGACGGCACCGGCGTCGTCGTCACCAACGCGGGCTTCCCGCTGGTGCGCACGCCGATGATCGCGCCCACCGCCGACTACAGCGACGCTCCCGCCCTCACCAGCGACGAGGCTGCGTCCTGGCTGCTGCGCGCCTACGACACCCGCCCGGCCGAGCTGTATCCGAGCTACGCGCTGGTCCTGCGCGCCATCGCCGCCGTGTCACCGCGCCTGGCGGGACAGCTCACCAACCGAATGGGCATCTGAGTAACGTACAAGAGCATGAGCGAACATATGTCCCGCCGCGACATCGATTTCCTCCTGTACGAGTGGCTCGACACCCTCGAACTCCCCTCCCGGGACCGGTTCGCCGAGCACTCTCGCGAGACCTTCGACGGCGTCCTCGACCTCTCCGAGGACATCGCGACCAAGCTCTTCGCCACGCACAACAAGATCTCCGACCGCACCGATCCCGAGATCGGCCCGGACGGCAAGGTGGTGCTGATCCCGGAGATCGGCCAGGCTCTGTCGGCATTCAACGACGCCGGGCTGATCGCCGCGTCGTTCGACGAGGAGCTCGGCGGAATGCAGTTGCCGCACACCGTCGCCCGCGCGTCGACCGTCATCTTCCAGGCCGCCAACGCCGCGACTACGTCGTACGCCTTCCTCACCGTCGGCAACGCCAACCTGCTCGCGAAGTACGGCACGCCCGCGCAGATCGACACCTGGGTCCGCCCGATGCTCGAAGGCCGCTTCTACGGCACCATGTGCCTGTCGGAGCCGCAGGCCGGGTCGTCGCTGGCCGACATCACCACCAAGGCCACCCCGGTGGAGGGCGGCTCCGCAGAACTCGGCGACGCATACCGCATCCACGGCACCAAGATGTGGATCTCCGGCGGCGATCACGAACTCACCGAGAACATCGTCCACCTGGTGCTCGCGAAGGCCCCGGGCGGCGGCCCCGGAGTCAAGGGCATCTCGCTGTTCATAGTCCCGAAGTTCCTGCCCGACGGCACCCGTAACGACGTCGCGCTGGTGGGCCTCAACCACAAGATGGGCAATCGCGGCACCACCAACACCCTGCTGAACTTCGGCGACGGCACCTTCGGCGACGGTGACGGCGCCGTCGGCTACCTGGTCGGCGAGGCGCACCGCGGGCTGTTCTACATGTTCAACATGATGAACGAGGCCCGCATCGGCGTCGGCTTCCTCGCAACGGCGTTGGGGTACGCGGGATTCCAGAAGTCTCTCGAGTACGCGAAGGTCCGCACGCAGGGTCGTCCGGTGGACGCGAAGAGCGCCGACGTCGCGCCCGTCCCGATCATCGAGCACGCCGACGTGATGCGGATGATGCTGGCGCAGAAGTCGTACGTGGAGGGTGCGCTGGCGCTGGGCCTGTACTGCGCGCGCCTGCTCGACGAGGAGCAGACTGCCGCCGATCCCGACGCCCGCGACCGCGCGCATCTGCTCCTGGAGGTGCTGACGCCGATCGCCAAGAGCTGGCCCAGCCAGTGGTGCCTGGAGGCCAACAGTCTCGCGATCCAGGTGCACGGCGGCTACGGCTACACCACCGAGTTCGACGTCGAGCAGTTCTACCGCGACAACCGCCTGAACCCGATCCACGAGGGCGCCCACGGCATCCACGGCCTGGATCTGTTGGGCCGCAAGGTGATCATGGACGGCGGCAAGGGGCTGCAACTGCTCGGCGAGACGATCGGCGCGACCGTCGCACGCGCGAAGGCCGCGGGTGGCGAGTCTGCGGAGTACGCCGACCAGTTGGCCGCGAAGGTCGCGCGCCTCGGCGAGGTGACCGCTCAGGTCTGGGCCTCCGGCGATCCGAAGCTCGCCCTCGCCAACGCCACCGCGTACCTGGAGGCGGCCGGGCACATCGTCGTCGCGTGGCTCTGGCTCGACCAGTCGCTGTCGGCGACCGGCGACGACGACTTCTACCGCGGCAAGCGCGCCGCGACGAAGTACTTCTTCGCCTACGAACTCCCGAAGACCACCGCGCAGCTGGATCTGCTCGCCTCGCTGGATCGCACCACCCTGGACACGGACCCGAGCTGGTTGTAGGTGCACCTACGACGATTTGCGTCCCCGTGAGCAGGCACCGAGGGCTATTTGCCCTCGGTGACCCGTCACGGGGACGCAAATGTCGGTAGGTGTCTGCGACTACTCCGCCGTATGCCCCTTCAACCACTCCACGACCGTCGCGAGCACCTCCTCCTGCTCCGGCTCGTTGAAGATCTCATGGAACAGGCCGTCCCAGATCTTCACGGTCACGTCGTCACCGCCGGCCAGGCGGCCGACCATCCGGGTGCCCTCCGGGTTCGCGAGGGCGTCGGCGCTCCCGTGCATCGCCAGGGTCGGCATGGTCAACGACGGGAGGCGGCCGGGGAAGGTCGACATGGTCTGGATCAGCGTGCCGCCGAGACCCGCGGGGATCTTGCCCTGCCACACCAGAGGGTCGGCCTGGTAGCCCTCGACGACATTCGGGTCGCGGCTCAGCGCCGATGCGGGCAGCGCGGTCGACGGCAGCCACGGCGCCACCTTGCCGAGGACGGGTGCGATCTTCACCAGGAACGAAGGAAGGTCGTCGCCCGGCATCAGGGCGGGACCGGACAGGATGAGGCCGTCGAGCACCTCGGGATGGTCCAGCGCGTACTTCAGCGCGATGGCACCGCCCATGCTGTGGCCCAGCAGGAACGTGGGTCCGCCGCTGCGGTCGGTGTTGCGGATGATGGTGTCGAGGTCGGTGGTGAAATCGCTGAAGTCGGTGACACCGAGGCGCTTGCCCTCCGACCGCCCGTGCCCGGCGTGATCGGGTGCGACCACCGTGTAGCCGGCGTCGGTCAGCCGCTGCGCGACGTGGTGGTAGCGGCCTGCATGCTCACCGAGGCCGTGCGCCAGAACGACGACGCCCACCGATCCTGAGTCGGGCCGGTGGACGTCGTACACGATCTTGTTTCCGTGAATGCCTGCCACGGACAGAGTTTGGGACTTCATGCCATCATTCTGCGGCACCCTCCAGGTCCTCGTCACGCTTTGCCGCCGCCGACATGACCGCAGCGAACTTGCCGTTCTCGAACAGCAGCGGATACAGCGCGCCGCCGATCGCACCACCGATGAGCGGGAACACGAAGAACGCCCACAGCTGAGCGGGTGCGCCGTCGCCGTTGAAGAAGGCGACGCCCATCGAACGGGCCGGGTTCACTGAGGTGTTCGAGATCGGGATGGAGATGAGGTGGATCAGCGTCAGTGACAAGCCGATGGCCAGCGGACCGAAGCCCTTCGGCGCACGACCGTCCGTGGCGCCGAGGATGACGATGATGAAGAACGCGGTCAGGATGATCTCGGCGATCGCGACCGACAGCAGCGCGTAGCCACCGGGCGAGTGCTCGCCGTAACCGTTGGCCGCCATGTTGCCGGTGGCCTCCCAGCCCTCCTTGCCGCTGGCGATGGCGAAGATCGCGAGGCCGCCGAGCAGGCCGCCGATGATCTGCGACACCCAGTAGCCGGGGACGTCGCGCCACGGGAGACGACCGCCGACGGCGGCGCCGAGCGTGACGGCCGGGTTGAAGTGTCCACCCGAGATGTGGCCGACGGCGTACGCCATGGTGACGACGGTCAGGCCGAAGGCGAGTGCGACGCCGAGGAAGCCGACGCCGACGTTGTAGGACGCGAAGTGGCCGACGTCGCTGGTGCCCGAGGCGATCTGCTTGGCCGCGAAAACGGCCGTGCCTGCGCCGCCGAACACGAGCCAGAAGGTGCCGAAGAGTTCCGCCAACCATTTGGCGGGCGTGGAAACAGTGTCCATGATGGAGCCCCCTTATATATGTGTATTCCCCGATACGGGGGTCGCCATATAAGAGGATTCAGCGATCTCGCAGATCGAGACTCAACCGATACCGATTCGGGATGCGATCCCTTTTCCCACCGTTCCGAGGGTCTGACCAGCACTTTCGAGCATCTGAATCGGCTTGAACGCCTGCTCGGCCACAGTGACGATGATCTCGACGCGGCTCACCACCCGCTCGAGTCGCACGACGACGTCGGCCATGCGCCCGACGGTCGTGTCGACCTTGGCGAGGGTGGTGTTGAGCTCGTCGAGCGTGATGTTGAGCTTCTCGATCGTCGAGTCGAGGCCGTCGATGGTGTTGCCCATCGATGAGAGGACGGGCCCCACCTCGCCGAGGATGCCTTCCACCTGGTCGACCGTCTGGTCGGCGTTGAGCGCCGCCTGCGCCAACTTTCGCAGGCGCTGTCGCTCTCCGCCGCGGGTCGGTCGGTCGACGATCGGGTTGATGGCCATACCTGCAAGTATGACGTTTTTTGTTCTCGGTGGGAATTGAATCGGGATCGCGGGCGTTTCAGATCTATGAAGTAGTTCAAATATGAACTACTATGAACGCAGACTCCAGGAGGTCGCCATGCCCGCCGTCACCGCCGACACGCTCACCCTGCCCCGTATCTCGGGTCCGTCCGAGACCGACACCGACCGCACCGTCACCGGCATCACCACCGGTCCGCGCGGTTACGAGGGCGAGGGCTTCCCCGTCGTCCGCGCCTTCGCCGGCGTCTCGTCCCGTGCCCTCGACCCGTTCATCCACATGGATCAGATGGGCGAGGTGGAGTACCAGCCCGGCGAGCCGCTCGGCACGGACTGGCACCCGCACCGCGGCTTCGAGACCGTCACGTACATGATCGACGGCCGCTTCCAGCACCAGGATTCGCACGGCGGCGGCGGCCTCATCGAGAACGGCGCCACCCAGTGGATGACCGCCGGTTCGGGCGTCCTGCACATCGAGACCCCGCCCGCAGCGCTCGTCGAGTCCGGCGGCACGTTCCACGGCATCCAGCTGTGGGTCAACCTGCCTGCGACCGACAAGTTCCTGACGCCCAAGTATCAGAGTCTCGAGGGCGGCCAGTCCACCCTGCTGACCTCGGCCGACGCCGGGTCGCTGGTCCGGATCATCGCCGGCGAGATCGACGGTCACGCCGGTCCCGGTGCCACCCACACGCCGATCACGTTCGCGCACGCGACGATTCAGCCCGGAGCCCAGCTCTCGGTGCCGTGGCGCCAGGACTTCAACGCTCTCGTCTATGTGCTGTCCGGGCGCGGAACCGTGGGCTCCGAGCAGCGTCCCATCGAGGGCGGCCAGCTGGCGGTCCTCGGCAAGGGCGACCACATCACCGTCGCCGCCGACGCGAGCCAGGATTCGAACCGTCCCGCGATGGAGATCCTGCTGCTGGGCGGCCAGCCGATCCGCGAGCCCGTCGTGCAGTACGGACCGTTCGTCATGAACACCCGCGAGGAGATCGTGCAGGCCATGGAGGACTTCCAGTCCGGCCGCTTCGGCCAGATCCCGGACGACGCCCTCCGCCCCCACCGCGTCCAGCAATGACCGCCGCCGCCAAGCGGCGTGCCTGGCGGCTGTTCATCGAGAACTCGGCGCGCATCCAGACCGAGCTCGATCGCCGACTTCGCGCCGACGGCCTGTGCCTGGCCGATTACCACGTGTTGCTTCTGCTGCACGAGGCCCCAGGCCGTCGGCTGCGGATGAACGAGCTCAGCCGCGCCATGGTGTTCTCCAAATCGCGACTCACCTATCAGGTGGCCGCCCTCTGCAAGCGCGGATGGCTGCGTCGCGAGAGCGCGCCCGAGGACCGTCGGGGCAGCTACGCGGTCCTCACCGACGACGGTGCCGCCGCCTTCGAGGGCGCCGCCCGCAAGCACGGCGCCGACGTCGACGAACTGTTCTTCAGCGCCGTCTCCACCGACGACGCCGTGCCCCTGGCCGCCGCCATGCAGGCGTTGGCCGACCACCTCGACCACTGCGAGAAGACATCATGACCGCCACTCTGATCCGTGCCGCCGACCGCCACTTCTGGAACAACGAGTGGCTCACGTCGCGGCAGTCGTTCCCCGGCACCGGCAACTTCGACATCTTTGCGGGCGCCCACGGCGTCCTCGCCATGCACAACGACGACGAGGTGGTCGCAGGCGAGGGGCTCGACTCCCACCAGCACCGCAACATGGAGATCGTGACGTGGGTGGTGGAGGGCGCCGTCGAGCACCGCGATTCCTCCGGCCACACCGAGACCATCGCGGCGGGCAGCGTCGGCGCGATGACCGCGGGTCGCGGCATCCGGCACGCCGAGGGCAACGCCAACGATCGGGCCAGTGGACAGAAGCTGCGCGTCGTCCAGATGTGGGTGCCGCCGCACGCCGACGAACTGGAGCCCGACCACAGCGCACGCGACTTCACCGCCGAGCTCGCCTCCGGCGACCCCGTCGTCGTGGTGTCCGGCCGGGCCGCCCACGCCGACACACCCGCACTGCGGATCCAGAACCGGTTCGCCGCGCTGCACATCGCACGACCGCACGCCGGTCAGACCATCACGCTGCCCGGCTCACCGTTCGGCCACCTGTACGTGGTGCGCGGCGAGATCCGGGTCGACGACCCCGACCTTCCGGAGTCGCTGACGGTGGGCGACGCGGTCCGCCTGGCCGACAGCGGTGACCTCACACTGACGGCGTCGTCGGACGCGGAGATCGTGTACTGGGAGATGCACGCGGAGTTCGACGTTCCTCGTCCGGCATGAGCGGGGCGGTCGTGCCATCCTTGATGTCATGAGCCCCGTGGACATCACTCCGGAAACTCTCGCCGCCCGCGTCGACGAATTGATGGATCAGGCGCGCGCCGATCTGGCCGAACTCGTCGCCTTCCCGTCGATCCACAGCGACGACGAGCCCGTCGACGCCAGCACCGCCAGCGCCGACTGGGTCGCGAAGGCCTTCACCGCACTCGGTTTCCAGACCGAAGTGATCGTCACCTCCGACAACTCCCCCGCCATCGTCGGCCACCTGGCCGGCCCCGAGGGAAGCCCGACCGTCGCGCTCTACAGCCACCACGACGTCCAGCCCGCGGGCGACCGATCACTGTGGGAGACACCGCCGTTCGAGCTCACCGAGCGCGACGGCCGCTGGTACGGCCGCGGCAGCGCCGACTGCAAGGGCAACCTGGTGGCGCACCTGACCGCGCTCCGCGCCGTCGGCGAGGAGCTGGCGTGCAACGTCCGCCTGATCATCGAGGGCTCGGAGGAGGCCGGCGGCGAGGGCCTGGACCACCTGGTCCGCACTCGCCCCGAGCTGTTCGACGCCGACCTGATCATCATCGGCGACACCGGCAACCTGACCGTCGGCATCCCGACGCTGACCACCAGCCTCCGCGGCGTCACCAACGTAAAGGTGACGGTCAAAGCACTGACGAACGGCGTCCACTCCGGCGGCGCGGGCGGTCCCGCGCCCGATGCGATGGCCGCGCTGATCCACGGCCTGTCGTCGCTGCGCAACGAGCGCGGCGACACCGTCATCGAGGGTCTGCGCGCCGATCAGAAGTGGACCGGATTCGAGTTCGACGACGACCAGTTCCGCGCGACCGTCGGCGCACTGCCCGGCACCGAGGTCCTCGGCAGCGGCACGCCCGCCGACATGGCGTGGGCCCGTCCGACCGTCACCGTCATCGGCATGGACGCCCCGAGCACTGCCGAGTGCGCCGCCGCGATCATGCCGACGGCCGCCGCGATGCTGAACCTGCGCGTTCCGCCGGGCACCGACACCCGCGAGGCCTATGACCTGCTGGTCGCCCACCTCCGCAAGCACATCCCGTGGGGCGTCGAGGTGGACTTCGAGCCCGACGCATTCGGCGCCGCCTTCTCCGCGGACCCGAGCGGCCCCGCCTACCAGCAGTTGATCGCCGCGATGTCGACCGCGTACAACGACATCCCCGTGCAGTTCGCCGGACAGGGCGGCTCGATCCCGCTGACGACGGTGCTGCACGAGACGATTCCGCACGCCGAGATCGCCCTCCTCGGCGTCGAGGAACCCCTGTGCGCCATCCACGCGCCCAACGAGAGCGTCGACCCCGGCGAGATCCGTCGCACCGCCCTCACCGAGGCGATCCTGCTGAGTTCGTTCACGAAGGACTGAGCGAGGCGTCTCCCCCAAGCTCGTCGAGTTCCGCCTCCCCAGGCGTGTCGCGTGCCGCCTCCCCCGGCTCGTGGAGTGCCGCCTCCCCAGGCTCGTCGAGTGCCGCCTGCGAGCGCAGCGAGCACGCGGTGTATCGAGACGACCGCGAGTCACGCTGGAACACAACAGCACTCGACGGAAAATGCCCCAGCCGGAAGGCCTCGATACTCGACCACCCCGTGGTCGAGGCCGCCGCAGGCTGGGTCTACTGCACCACCGGAACCGCCGGCGGGCACTGCCCGGCCGGCATATTCTTCAGATTCTTCTGCACCCAGTCGCCGACGCGGGTGAGCATGGCGGTGCCGTCCGCGAAGGTGCCGCTGTTGGGGATCGCGACGAGACTGACGCCGACGGTGCCGCGATCAGTGGTGACGTTCGCGAGCTGGCGGACGACGTACTTGCCGGTGGCGTCGGAGACCGGTCCCCATCCGCCCTTGACCGCGGTCCGCACGCCCTTCTTCCCCTTGGCGACACCCCACCGCTGGTTCGGTCCCACCCGACTCATGTTGCGCAGCACCGGATCCGATCCGGCGACGCACGCGAGGTTGGCGCCGAAGATCGCCTGGTCGGTGGTGGCCCACTGCGTGGCACCGGGATAGCTGGCGGGCTTGCTGAGCTCGGAGGCGATCTGCGTGCGGGCGTCGCCACCGTCGCGGAGTACGGCGCTGACCGCGTCGATCGCCTGCTGCGTGGATCCCAGCGAGTCCCAGATCTGCTCGGCCGAGGCGTTGTCGGAGTCGCGGATCGCCTTGTTCTCCATCGCACCGAGGTTGGTGACGTGCCGGCGTTCGGCGGCGACTGCGACCGGCGCCTTCAACGTCGACCAGGCGCGCGCCGACTTCACAGTGCCGAAGAACAGCGGTTCGCCGCTGCCGGTCGCGACGACGGCGACGCCGAGACGTCCGGGGATCGTCTTCGTGATCTTCTTCGACAGTTGCGAGAAGCTCTTCTGCAGATCGACCCCCGGCGCGGGCGTCGGCAGCCCGGGGATCGGCGGGAGAGCCGGGAGTTGCAGCAGGACATTCGGAAGCGGGGGCGGCGCAGCCTGCGCCACTCCGGTTCCGGCAGCGGTGATCGCCACCGCCGCGCACACCGTTCCGACCGCACGCCCCACTCGCAACATCAACACCTCGGGTCACATAGACAACTCTCGCAACATTAGTGGGCGTACAAATGCGTCGAGTAGTCCCGTGCCGGACCCGACACCGCAGCGATGCGCTGCCGTTATCGAAGGGCCGTCGTTCAGCGGCATCGTCCAGCAGGCAGGGCTGCGAGATGCTTGGACATCCACTGCCCCACCGCACTGAGCGCAGCAGCACCCGTCTCCATCGAGCCGGCCGCCGTCTGCGAGCTCATCGCGACTCCGACTCGACGACCGTCCCGCAGAGTCAGCACACCGAGCTGCCGCACCAGGTACCCGCTGCCTGCAGTCGGCCCCCAACCGCCCTTGACCGCGGAGGTCCGACCCTCGATCGCCTTCAGTCCCCACTGCTGGTTGCCCGCGACGCTCTCCATCAGCGACAGCACGTGCTTCGTGCCCTTCATGCACGGAAGTCCCGCGGCGAAGGTCGCCGCGTCGCCGAGCGCCCACCTGGTCTGACCGAAGATCGAGAACTCGGGCCTCAACCGCGCAGACGGCACAGTGGTGGCCTTGTCCCCGCCTTCGCGCAGCACCGAGGTCACCGCAGCGGCCGCCTGCGTCGGAGTGCCGAGCGACGCCCACAGCGTCTCGGCCGCGGCGTTGTCGGAGTTCACGATCGCGTTCTCCTCCGCGGCGGTCTGTCCTCCGGCCCGTTCGGCCGCGATCGCGAGCGGCACCTTGCTGGTGGACCACGCGACGCGCGGCGTCTGGTCGCCCAACGTGATCGCCTCGCCACCACCCACCGGGACCAACGCCAGACCGACCGGCGCGGACAGCCCCTTCGCCATCGCGTCGAAACTGGCGACGAGCTTCGCCGTCGGCGCGGGAGCCTTCGTCGACGACGTCGTGGCCGCGGTCTCGGTGACGACGACCGTCGCCACCGTCTTCTCGGTGGAGTCCGACGACCCGCACCCGACCACCGTCGTGAGGCACACGCTCGCGGCGACCAGCATCGCCGCCCGACTCCTGCTTGTCTTCACCAGTGATTTCCTTCGTTCGTCGCAGTGTCCGTCGGTCGCGGTTCCGCGGAAACTCAGAAGATCACCACCACCGCATTGTTTCCACCGCGACACACCACGACGCCGGTTTCCGGCGCGCAGTTCATTGCATAGCTCTGTCCGGTGACCGGACTGGCGGCGGTCACCGTCCGAGCCTCCCCCTTGGGCCCGTCGGCCAGGTAGGCGGTGCGGACGTTGGCCGCGAACGCGCAGCTGGTGACACCGCCGGCCACTCCCACGTCGGCATTGCAGCGTTCGGTCCCCGGCGGCGGGGTCGGAGCCGCACTCGTGCTCGGCGGAACCGTCTGTGTCAGGGTCGTGGTCGACGATGGCGCCGCCTGCCCCGGACCGGCCGCCGTTCGGAACCCGAACCAGTAGACGCCCAGTCCGATCAGCGCGAGGACCAGCAGTCCGATCAACACGCCGAGCACCACCTGCAACGACCGCCCGCCGTCGCCGGACTCCGTCCGCTGAAGCCCCGGGTAGTTCTGCGGCGGCGCGTACTGGGGTTGGGCGTAGTGAGGCTGACCGTACGGAGACTGGGCGTACGGGGCCGGCTGCGGCTCCGGTGCCGAGTACGCCTGGGGGCCGGTCATCGGCGCGGTCGGCGGCCGCTGTCCGATCATGGTCTGGTCGTACGCGGGATCGGCCCCGAGCGCGGCGGTGGGCGGCGCACTGCCTTCCGGCCACTGCCCGGACAGTGCGGCGCGGGCCGCCTGCGCGAAGGCTCCCGCCGACGAGAACCTCGCCTCCGGAGCCTTCGCGAGGCCGCGCATCACGACGGCGTCGAGCTGCGGCGACACCGCGGCGGACCGCTGCCGCGGGGACGGGACGTCGTTCATCACGGTCGCGCGGACGATCTGACTGACCGTCGCCCCGGGGAACGGCGGCGTCCCGGTCAACGCCTCGAAGGTCACCGCCGCCAGCGAGTACACGTCCGTCGCGGCGCCGGCCGGGACGCCGTCGAGCTGTTCGGGCGCCATGTAGGCCAGTGAGCCGATGGCGGTGCCGGTCTGGGTGAGGTGCGTGTCCGTCCCCTGGTGGGCGATCCCGAAGTCGACCAGATAGGCGAAGTCCGACGGCGTCACCAGCACGTTCTCGGGCTTCACATCGCGGTGCGCCAGGCCGACGGCATGCACCGCGTCGAGCGCCGAGGCCACCTGCTCGACGATCGCCACCGTGTCGACAGGCGACGTCGGGCCGGTACGACGCAGTCGCGCCCGGAGGTCCTCTCCCTCCACCAGACGCATGTCGAGGTAGAGGACGCCGTCGATCTCACCGAAGTCGTGGATGGGGATGATGTGCGGCTCGCCGAGTTTCGCGACGGCCTGCGCCTCCCGGCGGAATCGTTCCTGATAGGTGGCGTCGCCGGCGAGGTTCTCGTGAAGGAGTTTCAGCGCCACGTCGCGGTCACGCACGGTGTCGTGCGCACGATAGACCTCACCCATGCCGCCGTAGCCGAGCAGGGCGTCGAGCCGATACGGCCCGAACCGAGTGCCGACGCGTGTTCCGTGGTCCGCCATACCGACAATCCTCCCCCACGGCTCCGACAGTTTCGCGCCGGAGCCGGAATCAGGATCGGATCAGCGCTCGGGCTTCCACTGCGCCATGCCGAGGAAGACCATGATGAGCTGCTTCTCCGCGCGCTCCACCAGCGCGCGTTCGGTGGCTTCGCGGCCGTCGCCGTCGAGCAGTTCGGCGACCGTCGTCATCATGATGGAGACCACCAGGTCGGCGGCGACCTCCAGATCGGCCGCTCCCCACTCGGTCAGCGTGGGCACGCGCGCGAGGTCGATCGCCAGTTCCCGCGAGAACAGCAGCAGCTCGGTGGCGATGGCGCGGCGCACCTCGGCGACACCGCCGTGCCGCTCCCTGATGAGGAAGCGGAACTGCGACTCGTCGGAGTGCACCTTCTTCAGCAGGGTCGACAGCGAGTCGCGCGCGGTCGGCATGCCGCGGGACGAGAGGTCGCGGCGCGCCTCCCGCAGGGCCCTGCGCAGCACGCGCATCGCGTCCTCGACCAGCGTGACGCCCAGATCCTCCATCGACGCGAAGTGCCGATAGAAAGCCGTGGGCACGATGCCTGCGCCGCGAGCCACCTCGCGGAGGCTGATGCTTCCGAAAGAACGGTCGTCCACCAAGTCGATCGTGGCGTCCAACAGCGCCTGGCGCGTCTGCTCTTTCTTCTCCGCGCGGCTGCCGCCGGACTCCGCACGCGACCGCTTGGCACGGGCCTTACGCGGCGTCGTGCCTGGTGAGTCGGGTGTAGAAGTCACGTCCCCGAGTCTAGGCGGTCGCCCTGTCGGGCCCGGCCGGGCGGTCCGAATCCGATCGTGACAGCAGACACACAGCCATTTCCTTGACACCCCGAGGTGGTCATATGTCATGCTCTTTTGTGTACAGACGTTCACTGAAAAACGGAACGCAATCCCGGAGGAGCAGAACGATGGCCCACACGCTCGCCCGCCTCGTCGAATCGATCGTCGAAGCGACCGCCACCCCCTACCCGGTCGACCGCTACCTGGAGCTGATCGACCCGATGATCACCTGGCGCGACACTCGCGCCAAGATCACCGAAGTCCGCCGCCAGACGGACCGCTCGGTGACTCTGGTCCTGAAGCCCACCCGCCAGTGGAAGGGCCACGGGGCCGGACAGTATGTCGAGGTCAGCGTGGTTGTCGACGGTGTCCGCCACCGCCGCTTCTTCTCGCCGGCCGGTGCCGCGCAGAACACCGACGCCCTCGAGCTCACGGTGACCGCGCACTCGGGCGGCTTCGTCTCCCGCTACCTGCGCGAGAACGCTCGCCCCGGCATGGTCCTGGGCTTGAGCGCCGCGTCGGGCGAGTTCAGCCTCCCCGCACAGCGCCCCGCACGCACCGTCCTCGTCAGCGGCGGCAGCGGGATTACACCTGTCCTCTCAATGCTGCGCACACTGGTCGCCGAAGGTCACCGGAGCCCGATCACCTTCGTCCACTACGCCCGCACCCCCGAGGACGTGCCGTACCGCGCCGAACTCGATGCCCTGGATCGCACGTTCGACCACATTGACGTGCAGTTTCACTACACGCGCACCGAGAACGCCGAGCACTTCGCGCCCGCCCACCTGGACGGTCTGGCCGACGCGGACGGTGCACAGGTGTTCCTGTGCGGCCCCGGCACGCTGATGAGCGCGGTCAAGGAGTACGCCGACGAGCGCGGCCTATCCGACCGCGTGTTCTCCGAGGCGTTCACCATCGACACCTCCCCCGTGCTCGATCCCAACGAACCCATCACCGGCGACATCACGTACACCAAGTCCGACGTCACCACCCCGAACGACGGTCGCACCCTGCTGGAGCAGGCCGAGGCGGCCGGTCTCGACCCGGAGTACGGCTGCCGCATGGGCATCTGCTTCTCCTGCACCAAGGTCCGCACCAGCGGATGCACCCGCAACATCCTGACCGGTGAGCTCGACTCCGAGCCCGGCCAGCACATCCAGATCTGTGTCAGCGCGCCCGTCGGCGACGTGGAAATCGAGGTTTAAAAGCAATGGCAATCAACATCACCGATTACTTCCGGCCCGAAACCGCCACCACCAAGGAGATCAACCTCTCCTACGAGCAGGTGGAGCAGCTCGGGAACGATCTCGACGAGCTCCGCGCGCGCATCGTCGCCGACCTCGGCGAGTCCGACCGCGAGTACCTGTACACCATCATCCGCGCGCAGCGGAAGCTCGAGTTCGCCGGCCGCGCCATGATGTACGTGCCCTTCATCCCGCCGATCTGGCTGGCCGGCGTCGCGTCGCTCGGCGTGGCGAAGATCCTCGACAACATGGAGATCGGCCACAACGTCATGCACGGCCAGTTCGACTGGATGCGCGAGGACACCTACAACTCGCGCGAGTTCGACTGGGACACCGTGTGCCCGGGTGAGCAGTGGAAGCACAGCCACAACTACATGCACCACACCTACACCAACATCCTGGGCGAGGACCGCGACATCGGCTACGGCATCCTCCGCATGGCCCGCGACCAGAAGTGGAACCCCTACTTCCTGGGCAACCTCGGCTACGCGACCGCCCTGATGCTGCTGTTCGAGTGGGGCGTCATGCTGCACGACCTCGAGGCCGAGAACCTGATCCAGGGCAAGCGCAAGTGGTCGGACATCAAGGGCCTGGTGAAGGGCATGTGGCGCAAGGCCAGCAAGCAGGTCGCCAAGGACTACATCATCTGGCCCGCGCTGACCGGCCCGTTCTTCGTCACCACGCTGATCGGCAACGCCGGCGCCAACCTGATCCGCAACGTGTGGACCTACTCGATCATCTTCTGCGGTCACTTCCCCAGCGGCACCCAGACGTTCACCGCCGAGGAGTGCCAGGACGAGACCAAGGGTCAGTGGTACGTCCGCCAGATGCTCGGCTCGGCCAACATCTACGGCAGCGACCTGTTCCACATCATGAGCGGCAACCTCTCGCACCAGATCGAGCACCACCTGTTCCCCGACGTGCCCGCCAACCGGTACCCGGAGATGGCGCCCGAGGTCGAGGCGATCTGCGAGAAGTACGGCCTCCCGTACAACACCGGTTCGCTGCGCCAGCAGCTCGGCTCC
This sequence comes from Gordonia phthalatica, assembly GCF_001305675.1. Classification (NCBI taxonomy): domain Bacteria; kingdom Bacillati; phylum Actinomycetota; class Actinomycetes; order Mycobacteriales; family Gordoniaceae; genus Gordonia; species Gordonia phthalatica. The sequence continues at coordinate 1,062,791 of NZ_CP011853.1, read as the reverse complement.
ACGTGGAAGAAGATCGCCAAGCTCTCGCTCCCCAACTGGATGACCCGCGACGACAACGACATCGTCGTCAACATCGAGCGGACCCCGGCCGTCGAGAACGCGGCCTGATCACCGAACAGCACTGAAACAGCCCGACGCACCGCCACGGTGCGTCGGGCTGTTTCGTCGACGGAGCCCACCCACGTCGGTCGAGTGAGCATGCGAGCGAAGCGAGCCTGCGCATCGAGACCGCCGCGGGCAGGGTCTGATGGCAACCCTCTCGAATCGACTCGCCCCGCCGCCGCGGCGCACTACCGTCACCCTCATGGCACTGACTGAGCTGACGTTCCCCTCCCACAACGGCCGCGACACCGTCTACGGCTGGATCTACCGCCCGACACGACCGGCGCGCGCCGTCGTCCACCTGATCCACGGTCTCGGCGAGCATTCGCGCCGCTACCTGCACCTGATCACCACCCTGCTCGACGCCGGCTGCGTCGTGGTGGCCGACGACCACGCCGGGCACGGCAAGACCGCCATGGAGTCCGGCTTCTGGGTCGACACCGGCGACGACGGCGCCGCGACCGCCGTCGAGGACGAGCTGACGCTGATGGCGACCGCCCGCGCCGAGTGCCCCGATCTGCCGTACGTGATCTTCGGGCACTCGTGGGGATCGATGATCGCCCGGCCGCTCGCGGCCCGCGCGGGCGACGACGTCGCCGCCCTGATCCTGTGCGGCATCGCGGCGCAGATGCCGGGCATCGAGACGGTCGTCGACCGGGAGGCCCTCGCCGCCGAACCCGACCGCGCGGCACCCGCCGCCGCGGGATACGTCGAGGCGGTCTTCTCCGGATTCCTGGACCGCTACGACGATGTCGTCGGCCCCACCGACTGGGTGGCCCGCGACCGCGACGTGGTCCGCGACCACTCCGTCGATCCGTTCAACAACTTCGGCGCCCCGATGAGCGTCAGGTTCCTGCAGGGCTTCATCGACCTGTACGACGACGCCAACAGCGACGACTGGTACCCGCAGATCCGCGACACCCTGCCGATCCTCATCCTCGCGGGCGACCAGGACCCGGTGACGAACTTCGGCGAGGGCGCCTACCACGTGGCCAACCGCCTCGTCGCCTCCGGACACCGCGACGTGCGGACTCGCGTGTACACCGGATTCCGACACGAGGTCCACAACGAACCCGAGACCCGCGCCGACGTGGAGGCCGAGATCGTCGCGATGGTGGAGCGCGTCACGCCCTGAAGCCGGGCGCCGCCGGTCCGCCTACGATGGGAGGTCAGCAGTCGCATCGATCTTGGAGGGACGAGCAGTGGTCGGACGGGCAGAGCGCAACAAGGACTTGGTCCAGGACGTCGTGGAGAACACGGCGCATCGGGTCGGGAACATCGCGTCCATCATCACCTCGGCGGTGGCCGACGTCGCCCGCGAGATCGGCGAACTCGTCACCGACGGCTTCGAGATGCGCGAGGCGTCCAAGGCCGCACGCCGCGACGCCGCGCCCGTGCCGCATCCGAAGTCGCAGCCCGAGGAGCAGGACTCCCTGAACGGCTACGACAGCGAGGGCGACGACGAGTCCGACGACGCCGACTCCGAGGACGACTGACCGCGGCGTGCCCGACCAGTACCAGGTCCTCCGCGACGTCTTCGGCTACGACGACTTCCGCGGTGACCAAGACCAGATCGTCTCCCATGTCATCGACGGCGGCGACGCCGTCGTTCTGATGCCGACCGGCGGCGGCAAGAGCCTCTGCTACCAGGTGCCCGCGCTGGTGCGCGAGGGCTGCGCGGTGGTCGTGTCGCCGCTCATCGCGCTGATGGCCGACCAGGTGGGTGCGCTGCAGCGTCTCGGCGTGAGGGCCGCCTACCTCAACTCGACGCAGTTCCCCGAGGATCGCGCCGAAGTGGAGCGCGCGTATCTCGCGGGCGAACTGGACCTCATCTACATCGCGCCCGAGCGTCTCAGCCAGCGCGGGACACGCGAGTTCCTCGCGCGCGGGAAGCTGTCGTTGATCGCGATCGACGAGGCGCACTGCGTCTCGCAGTGGGGCCACGACTTCCGGCCCGACTACCTCGCACTCGGTGAGCTCGCCGACCTGTGGCCCGACGTCCCGCGCATCGCCCTCACCGCGACCGCGACCCGGCGCACCCACGAGGAGCTGACCGCTCGCCTGCACTTGGAGAACGCCCGACACTTCGTCTCCAGCTTCGACCGTCCCAACATCACCTACCGGATCGAGCCCAAGGACCGGGTCAAGCAGCAACTGCTGAGCTTCATCAGATCCGAGGGCGTCGTCGACGGCGAACCGGCCACCGGCATCGTCTACGCGCTCAGCCGCAAGAAGGTCGAGGAGTACGCGGCGTTCCTCGCGTCCAACGGGATCAACGCCGTGCCGTATCACGCAGGCCTGGACCGTCAGGTCCGCGCCGGCACCCTGCACCGCTTCCTCCGCGAGGACGGGATCGTCGTCGTCGCCACCATCGCGTTCGGCATGGGCATCGACAAGCCGGACGTGCGGTTCGTCGCGCACGTCGACCTCCCGAAGAGCATCGAGGGTTACTACCAGGAGACAGGCCGTGCCGGACGCGACGGCTTGCCGTCGATCGCGTGGATGGCGTACGGCATGGCCGACGTCGTCAACCAGCGCCGGATGATCGATCAGTCCGATGGCGACGCCGCCCACCGTCGCGTCCAATCCCAGCTGCTCGACGCGATGCTCGCCCTCTGCGAGACGTCGACGTGCCGTCGGCAGCAGCTGCTCGGCTACTTCGACCAGCAGATCGAACCGTGCGGCAACTGCGACACCTGTCTGAACCCGCCCGCCACCTGGGACGGCACCGTCCCCGCGCAGAAGCTGCTGTCGACCATCTGGCGGCTCGACCACGAATTCCACGGATTCTCCTGCGGCGCCGGGCATCTCATCGACATCCTGCGCGGCGTCGAAAACGACCGCATCCGGCAGCGCGGACACGACGCCCTCACCACGTACGGCAAGGGCACCGAGCTCGACGCCCGCCAATGGGGCAGCGTGGTCCGGCAGCTCCTCGCGCTCGGCATCATCGCCCCGCGCGGCGACTACGGCGTCCTCACCATCACCGACAAGGCGACGCCGCTGCTGCGCAGCCAGCAGACACTGATGCTGCGCGAGGACGTGAAGGCACCCGCACGCTCGCGCACCAAGCCCGCCCGAGGCGCCTCCGCGGCGCCCGACCTGTCCGACGAGGATCGCAACCTCTTCGAGGCGCTGCGCCGCTGGCGCGCCGCCGTCGCGAAAGAGGCGGGCGCGCCCGCGTACACAGTGCTCGGCAACAAGACGCTCGAGGAGATCGCGCGCGTCAAGCCGTCGAACCACGACCAGCTGCTCTCCGTCTCCGGCATCGGTCAGGCCAAGCTCACCAACTACGGCGACCAGGTCCTCGAAGTCCTCGCGAGTTTCGAGTCGGCGTAGGCGCGTCTCCGCCGCATATCAGCAGGTATCGCCAAGATCAGGCCATCGGTCGCCGTCCGAGGGAAATCTTCCCTCGGCGGACGACAGGCGGACTGATTTTTGCACTAGCTCACGCTTGCGAGCCGATCGCGCACGATGCCGGTCAGTTCTGGTGATGGCTCGGATGTCGGCGAGGACGCCGTCCCAGTCGTAGAGGATGTCGTCGTAGGTCAGTCGCAGCTTCAGCCAGCCGTCCACCATGGCGCGCCTATCCCTGTGGTGGTCGCGCTCGTAGTCCTCCTTGCTGGCGTGATAGAGAATGCTGTCGCACTCGATCAGCAGGACCCCGATCCGCAGATCCACCCGACCGACACCCTCCACCTGCGGCTGCACCACGACGTCATACCCCAGCGAGCGGAGCCGAACACGGGCGATGCTCTCGGTCCCCGACTGCGACCTGCTCTCGCACTTGGCGAGCAGCCGGTCGACGGTCGGTCCGGCGCCGACGAGTTCCTCCGCGACGTCCTGAAGAGTCTTGCCGGTCCGGTCCATGTACGAATCACAGATCGCGATCCACTCTTCGGGAGTGAGACATCGCGCGGCGCAACTCAGTGCGACGGGAATCGAGTCGACGGGGTCCGTCGCCGCCCGCAGTCGTCCGACCAGAGGTCGGCAGGCCTTGTGCTTCCCGGTCGTGTTCTTGCTCCGGCGCAGGTGCAGGCGGTCGTTGCACCCCGGTGGAATCCACAGGTCGTAGAACGCCAAGGCCCCGACACAGGTCAACACGCCCCCGTCGCGGACCGCCGCCATCGCCCGCTCGTCCGCGGACGGGAGCGCGAACCATCCCGACCGCAATCGGATCAGAGACCCGTTCCGCACCGCCTTCCGGATCATCTGATCGTCGTAGCCCTTCACGATCAACTGCAACCGCGTGTAAATCCCCGAGTCCTTCGTCATACCGATTGGACGCACCGAGTCGACCATCGGTTCCACGACTCGCCGTGCCGACGACCGGCGCGGCCCATTCCATTCCGATCAGCGTGAGAAAAACCCTGGGCAGGCGTTCTGCGCGGACATATCGTGAAGCGTCATCGCTAGAAGGAGCACCCGTGACCAACTCTGACGTCTTCACCCAGGTCGACTCGTCGATCGCCCTCGAAGAGGCACCGACGTGGCACCGCGGACTGCTCGACTTCCCGAATCCGGTCAACGACTACGCCGCGCGCTCCACCGCGGGTCTGGTGATCGTGCTGGCCGCCGTGTCGATCGTCGTGAACCAGCCGTGGCTGTACGCCGTCCTGGCGCTCGGCTTCACCCTGCGTGTCGCCGGCGGCCCCCGCTACTCCCCGTTCGGCCGCCTGGCCGTGCACGTGATCGTCCCGCAGGTGTGGAAGAAGACCAAGACGGTCCCCGGCCCGCCGAAGCGTTTCGCGCAGACCATCGGCCTCGCCTTCTCCGGCACCGCGTTGGTGCTGTCGCTCCTCGGCTTCGGACTGGCCGCGCAGATCGTCGTCGGCGCGCTGATCGGCGCCGCGTTCCTCGAGTTCGCCTTCGGCCTGTGCCTCGGCTGCATCGGCTTCGGCCTGCTGCAGCGCGCAGGCACCATCCCGGAGAGCGTCTGCGAGGCCTGCTACAACTTCGGCCGGTAGACCTACCGCGTAAGGCGCCCCGCGACACCGTCGCGGGGCGCCTTACGCGTCTTGAAGAATCGGGTCACACGAGCCCGAGTGCGATCCCGTCCAGGATGTCGTGCTCGGACACCACCATCTCGGTGATGGCGGCGCGGTCGGCGAACTGACGCGCCAGCTCCCGGGTCACGAGGGCGCCGCCGCCGATGACGTCGGCGCGGCCGGGGTGCATCGGGCCCAGCGCCAGTCGCTCTTCGCGGGTCATCGCGACGATCCGACCGCACAGGACGTGCAGGTCGGCGAGGGAGATCCGGGAGTGGTGAATCACGTCGGGATCGTAGGCGGCCAGTCCGGCGTGGACCGCGGCGAACGTCGTCAAGGTGCCTGCGACCCCGACCCATGTGCGCGCGGCGGACACGTCCACCCCGGCGAAGGCCTTCGCCAACTCGTCCGTGGCGATCAGCACCGCGCGCGCCTGCTCGTCGAGCGTGGGCGGATCAGACGGGAGGGCGCGTTCGGTGAGACGCACGCAGCCGATGTCGGCGGAGTACGCCCCCGCGACCACCGCGTCGCCGCCGACCACCGATCCCACGACCACCTCGGTGCTGCCGCCGCCCAGGTCGGTGACGACGAACGGTCCGTCGGCCGGATCGAGTCCGCCGACGGCGCCGCGGAACGACAGCCGCGCCTCCTCGTCGCCGGTGATCACCTCGGCGACCGCCCCTTCTTGGACGCGACCGAGGAGCTCTGCGGTCATGGCGAAGAATGCGTCACGGTTGCTCGCGTCGCGGGTGGCCGACGTCGCGACCATGCGCACGCGTTCGACGCCGGCGGCCAGCATCCGCTCCACGTACCCGGCCAGTTCGACGCGGGTGCGCTCGATGGCCTCGTCGGCGAACTTCCCGGTCGCGTCGACGCCCTGGCCCAGACGCACGACCTTCATGTCGCGCTCCACGTCGACCAGGGTGCCCGCGTCGTCGATGTCGGCGATCAGCAGGCGGATGGAGTTGGTGCCGCAGTCGACGGCGGCGACGCGCGTCACGCGTCGTCCTCGCCGACGAGCGCAGGCCAGTCCGCAGGCACCGCGATGCCGCGCATCTTCTCGACATCGGCGAGCATGGCGACGGCCTCGTCGCCGAGCGGGTTGACGCCCGGCCCCTTGGCCAGCGAGTGCGCGACGAGCACGTGGAGGCACTTCACGCGGTCGGGCATGCCGCCGCCGGCGAAGTCGGTGCCGAGCGATTCGATGGCGTCGCGCTCGGCCAGGTAGCTCTCGTAGGCGCGGCGGTAGCCCGCGGCGAGTTCGGCGTCCTCGGCAAGGCGGGCCTGCATCTCGCGCATCACGCCACCCGACTCGAGGCGGCTGCACGCACCGGTGAGCCGCTGGTCGGTCAGGTAGTACAGGGTGGGGAACGGCGTTCCGTCGGGCAGGCGCGGCGCGGTCTTCACCACGGCCGGCTGACCGTCCGGAGTCCGGTAGCTGATCTCGAGCACGCCCCGCGGCTCACGTCCCAACTGCTTCGCGACCGCCTGCAGGTCGGCTTCGGTGATGCTCACTTACCCTCGGGTCTCCGGCGGCGTCGACACCGCATTCATCAGATTCTCGTACCAGGGAGTCGCCTTGCGTTGGCGCTCCTGCTCTTGCTGTGCTTCTTGCTGCTCGCGCGTCGGGTTGATGATGACGACGGGCTTCTCGCCCTCGGGCACCATCTGCAGTCGCTGTCGCGCCTGCACCTCGATGTACGCGGGGTCGCTCTGCTGCGCCAGGCGGCTCTTGTACTCCTGAGTCTGCTTCTGCAGATCCGCGTTGGCCTGCTGCAACTGGTGGAACTCGTTGCGCTGCGCGATGTAGGTCCGGACCGGCACCGCGAGCGTCAGCATCAGGAAGATGCCGAGTGCGACGGCAATGCCGACGTTGGTGACGCTGACACCGCGACGCTGCGCGAACAGCGCCAGCCGCGACGGCTCCGCAGGCAGATCGCCGGACGCGTGCCCGGAGGGACGGTCGGACGGGCGACGACGGCGGCCGCCCACGTGCGAGGCAGACCGTCGTTCGGCCCGACCGCGGGATTCGGCCGCACCGTCGTGCGTGGCGCTCGCCTGGTCGTCGGAAACCGAACGCGTGCGGGACGATTCGCCCCGCGACGACGTGGAGCGAGACCGAGTGCGCCGCGGGTCGGGACGCGACCGTCGGGACGTACTCGCCCGACGATCACCCCGGTTCCGCGTGCTTCGACGCCGGGAAGCCCCCGCGTCGCCCTCGGTCTCGCCCACACCCATGACTACTAGCTAATCACGCACCGAACGAGAAACGCGGGAACGCCAGGTCACCGGCGTAGCGCGCGGCGTCGCCGAGGCCCTCTTCGATGCGGAGCAGCTGGTTGTACTTGGCGACGCGCTCGGAACGAGCGGGTGCGCCGGTCTTGATCTGGCCGGAGCTGCAGGCGACGGCCAGATCAGCGATGGTGGTGTCCTCGGTCTCGCCGGAACGGTGGCTCATCATCGTCTTGTAGCCGCTGTTGTGGGCCAGGGCGACGGCGTCAAGGGTCTCGGTCAGGGTGCCGATCTGGTTCACCTTCACCAGCAGCGCGTTGGCGATGCCCTTGCTGATGCCCTCTTCCAGGCGCTCGGGGTTGGTGACGAACAGGTCGTCGCCCACCAGCTGCACCTTGTCGCCGACGGCCTCGGTCAGCGCGGCCCAACCGGCCCAGTCGTCCTCGCCCAGGCCGTCCTCGATGGAGACGATCGGGTAGTCGGCGACCAGCTTCTCGTAGAACTTGATCATCTCGTCGGCCGAGTGCGGCTTGCCCTGGAACTGGTAGGCGCCGTCGGTGTAGAACTCTGTCGACGCGGCGTCGAGCGCGATCACGATGTCGCTGCCGAACTTGTAGCCAGCGTTCTCGACGGCCTTGGCGATGACGTCGATCGCGGACTGCGTGTTGGGCAGGTCGGGGGCGAAGCCGCCCTCGTCACCGAGCGCGGTGCTCAGGCCCTGCTTGTGGAGCTCGGACTTCAGCGAGTGGTACACCTCGGCGCCCCAGCGGAGCGACTCGGCGAAGGTCGACGCACCGGTCGGCGCGATCATGAACTCCTGGAAGTCGATGCCGTTGTCGGCGTGCGCGCCGCCGTTGATGATGTTCATCATCGGGACCGGCAGGATGTGCGCGTTGGGTCCGCCGACGTAGCGGAACAGCGGGAGGCCTGCCGACTCGGCGGCGGCCTTCGAGACGGCCAGCGAGACGCCCAGCAGGGCGTTGGCGCCCAGTCGCGACTTGTCGGGGGTGCCGTCCAGGTCCACCAGGGTCTGGTCCACCACGCGCTGGTCGTCGGCCTCGATGCCGATCACCTCGGGGGCGATGTCGCCCAGGACTGCCTCGACGGCCTTCTTGACGCCCTTGCCGTTGTAGCGGTCGCCGCCATCGCGCAGCTCGACGGCCTCGTGCTCACCGGTCGACGCGCCCGAAGGCACAGCCGCCCGCGAGAAGGTTCCGTCGTCCAGGACCACCTCGACCTCGACGGTCGGGTTGCCGCGGGAGTCGAGGATCTCGCGCGCGCCTACCTGCTCGATAATTGCCACTTGTCAGCCCCAATTCGGTTTCGTCGGGTCGACGGAAGCTCCGCCGACGGGTCCGCTCCAGGATAAACGCAGATCAGTAGCGAATGTTCACGGAGTAGGCGTTGGCGTAGTTGCGGACGTCGAGCACGTACGCGGTGTGGTTGTTGTAGGCGTGGACGGCCTTCTCCCAACCCTCCGGCGTGGTCATGTCGCCGCCCGAGTAGACGCACAGGTAGCGCGCCGCGGAAAGTGCTGCGTCGTCGATGTTGTCGGGGTCGGCCACACCGTCGCCGTTGGCGTCGACGCCGTACCGCTGCCACGTCTCCGGGATGAACTGGAAGGGGCCCATGGCGCGGTCGTAGACCTTGTCGCCGTCGAGCTTGCCACCGTCGGTGTCGCGGATGACGCGGTTGCCGTTGGTGCCGTCGAGCGCGGGCCCGCGGATCTCGGGGCTCACGTCACCGTTCGGCGCGACGCTGGCGCCGCGGTAGCGGCCGTGCTTGGTCTCGCGGGCCGCGATGCCCGCGAGGGTGGTCCAGCCGATGCCGCACTCGGGGTGCTGCTGCCGCTGGATCTCGGCGGCGTTGCCGTACGCCTCGAGGGAGGTGAGCGGGATTCCGGTGGAGTCGGAGATCGGCTCGGCCCAGGCGCGCATCTTGTCCGCGGTACGACCGGGGGCGTTCACGTCGATGTACGGCTGCTGGGTGCCGACGCCCGGAGGGAGGCCGTCGGGGATGTCGGGGCGATCCCACGGCATCTGCATGCCGCACGACGTCACCGTCACCGCCGCGATCATCGAGACGGGGGCGATCCACCACCGACGTCGGCGCGACGTCGATCTCACTCCTCGGGTCACCCTGCTCCTCAACTTCTCGTCACATCGCGACAGCGATTTCGGCTCGTGGCCGCGAAACAGCGTCCCACATCATCTGCCCAACGCCGAAAACGTCGTGCGAGTTCCCGAGTGTGACCAGGTCCGACGACGAGCGTGTCGTCTGAGCAGACTAATCCGACGTCCGCCGACTGTGCGCGACGCCACACCCGTCGGACCCGTTTGCGTCAGGGCACTTCGTCACTTTTCACACCGTTTTCGGCGTCGTTGCAGCTAGACGGACGAATCCTGTGAGGCAAGGCTCACCGCAGCTGAGTTATTCTTGCTCAGTTGGATATGGGTTGGCTCACCAACCCATCCGCGCGTTGGAAGGGAACCGATGACGACGTTCATCGCCCAGGGCGGCCCGTCAGTGGTCACCCAGATGGTCGGCAGCGGGCTGATCGGCATCCGCGAGGGCCTCGAAGCAGGCATCGTCGTGATGGTGCTCATCGCATTCGCGGTGAAGTCGGACCGTCGCGACTCCCTCAAGTGGATCTGGCTCGGCGTCGCCGCCGCCCTGATCATGCTGATCGCGACCTTCCTCATCATTCAGTACGGGTCGTCGACCATCACCAGCCTCGGCGCGGAACTGATCGCGGGCATCGCCTCGCTGGTCGCCGTCTGCATCGTCACCTTCATGGTGCTGTGGATGCGGAAGGCCTCCGCGCACATCTCCGGCGACCTCAAATCCGGTCTCAGCGACGCCTTGACCGCGGGCGGCGCCGCCGTGTTCGGACTGGCCTTCCTCGCCGTCGGCCGCGAGGCCTTCGAGACCGCCCTGCTGATGGTCGGGTACGCCGAGAACGCCAGCAGCAAGGGCTGGACGCTGGTCGGTCTGCTCCTCGGGATCCTCGTCGCGATGGGCCTCACCTGGCTGCTGTACCGCGGTGCCATCCGCATCAACTTCGCCAAGTTCTTCCTCTACACCGGCTTCTTCCTCATCATCGTCGCCGCGGGAATCCTCGCGTACGGCGTCCACGCCCTGCAGGTGTACGGCTGGCTGCCCGGCATGGACAACATCGCCTTCGACATCTCGTCCTGGTACTCGCAGGACGGCTGGTACGGCACCATCCTCGGCGGCATCTTCAACTTCCGCCCCGAGCCCACCGTGCTCCAGGTGGTGGCGTGGGTGCTGTACGTCGTCATCGTCGGCGGCGTGTTCATCGCCCGCGGGCGCACCACGCCGCCGAAGCCGAAGCCTGCCGAGCCCGCCCTCAACGACGCCGCCTGACGTCGCCCCGATCCTTCCTGCAAGTCCCCGAAAGGAACCCCATGGCCAAGCTCTCCCCCGTTCTGCGGAACGTCGTCGTCCTCGGCGTCGTGGCTGCCACTCCCCTCGCGCTGGCCGCGTGTACGGAGAAGTCCGCCGGCGACGGCGCGATCACGGTGAACTCCACCGACGACGCGTGCGAGCTGTCGAGCACCGATCTGCAGACCGGTCAGGTGAACTTCGAGATCACCAACGCCGGCGACAAGGTCACCGAGTTCTACGTCTACGGCAAGAACAACCGCGTGCTGGCCGAGGTCGAGAACATCGGACCGGGACTCAAGGGCAAACTGGGCGTCGAGATCACCGAGCCCGGCACCTACACGGTCGCCTGCAAGCCGGGCATGGTCGGTCAGGGCATCCGGCAGGAGATCAAGGTCACCGGTGAGACCAAGGCCAAGAGCCAGGCGCCCGCCGACGTCGAGGCCGCCAAGGTCCGCTACCTCGATTACGTGCGCGGTCAGCTCAACGGGTTCCTCGCCCAGACCGAGACCTTCACCGGCGACGTGAAGAGCGGCAACCTCGACAAGGCCCGCAGCGAGTTCGGTCTGGTCCGCACCTTCTACGAGCGGATCGAGCCGGTCGCCGAGTCGTTCCCCGAGCTCGACCCGAAGATCGACATGCGCTGGGACGACACCGAGGACGGCAAGCAGCCGTTCACCGGCTTCCACCGCATCGAGCGTTTCCTGTTCCCGCCGCAGGCGAGCCAGGTCGGCGAGGGTGAAGGCCAGGTGGCGCCGTCGGACGCCAAGGACGCCAAGACCGCGGACACCAAGGCGAACATCGACAAGGTGGCCGACCAGCTCGTCACCGACGTCAAGGCGCTGAAGGCCGAGATCGACGCCAAGGACTTCCAGTTCGAGACGCAGATGTTCGTGCGCGGCGCGCAGGCGCTGATCGACGAGATCGCCAAGACCAAGGTCGGCGGCGAAGAGGATCGGTACAGCCACACCGACCTGTGGGACATCGCCGCGAACATCGAGGGTTCGCAGGCTCTGATCAGCCAGCTCGAGACCATCATCACCAAGCGTGACCCGAACCTGGTCGAGAAGATCAACACGCAGTTCGCCGCGGTCAGCAAGGACATCGAGCAGTTCCGTCAGGGCGACGGCTACGTCTCGTACGACAAGGTGACCCCGGAGCAGCGCAAGGCCCTCTCGGACAAGGTCGACGCGCTGTCGGCGACCCTGTCGATGGTGCCCGGCGCCGTCATGGCGAAGTAGGAGAGCGCAATCAAGTGAGCGAGAGCGAAGTGGAGTCGACCGAGGCCGCAGGCCAGGATTCGACGACGGGCGCCGAAGGCAGGCACGGCGTGAGCCGTCGTACCGTCCTCGGTGCCGCAGGCATCGGCGTGGTCGCCGGGCTGGCCGGCGGCGGCGCGATCGGTGCCGCGGTCTCCGGCTCGGACGACGCGTCGTCGTCCGACCAGGTGGTGCCGTTCCGCGGCGACCACCAGGCCGGCATCGTCACCGCTGCCCAGGACCGGCTCCACTTCGCTTCGTTCGACGTCATCACCGATTCCCGCGACGCCCTGGTCGACATGCTGAAGCGGTGGACCGTCGCCGCCGAGCGCATGACGCGGGGCGAGGAGACCGAGCCCGGCGGCGCACTGGATCTCGGTGACTACCACCCGCCGGCCGACACCGGTGAGGCCCTCGGCCTCTCGGCCGCGCACCTGACGCTCACCATCGGTTTCGGTCCGGGCCTGTTCGGTCCCAGCGCGTCCAATCCCGCGGCGAAGGACCGTTTCGGGATCGCGCACAAGAAGCCCGCGGCGCTCGCCGATCTGCCCGCGTTCGCGCAGGAGAAGATCGAGCCGTCGCGGTCGTACGGCGACATCTGCATTCAGGCGTGCGCCGACGACCCGCAGGTCGCCGTCCACGCCATCCGCAACCTCGCGCGGATGGGCGTCGGCGTCGTCTCCGTGCGGTGGTCGCAGCTCGGTTTCGGTCGCACCGCGTCCACCACCAAGGGTCAGGAGACCCCGCGCAACATGTTCGGGTTCAAGGACGGCACCGCGAACATCCGCGCCGAGGACACCGACACCGTCGACAAGTGGGTGTGGGTCGGCGCCGACGACAATCCGCCCGCCGCGCAGTGGATGACCGGCGGCACCTACCTCGTCGCCCGCCGCATCCGCATGGACATCGAACCGTGGGACCGCGCCAATCTCCTGGAGCAGGAGAACATCATCGGCCGCACCAAGGGTGTCGGCGCTCCCCTCGGCAAGGACGCCGAGTTCGACGAGCCCGACTTCCAGATCACCTCGTACGGTTCGCCGATCATCCCGCTGACCGCGCACATGCGGCTGGCGCATCCGGATCAGAACAACGGCGTGCAGATCCTGCGTCGCGGCTACAACTTCACCGACGGCTCCGACGGCTTCGGCCACCTGGACGCCGGCCTGTTCTTCATCGCCTTCAACCGCGACAGCTTCAAGCAGTTCGTGCCCATGCAGCACACACTGTCCCGCAAGGACGCGATGACCGAGTACCTGATCCCGAACGCGTCGGCGAACTTCGCCGTCCCGCCCGGCCTCAAGCCCGGCGAGTGGTGGGGCCAGCACCTCTTCGAGAAGTAAAGGAGCCTGCGGCGCTGCGCAGTCCAGGTTGATCGACCATCGCGACGCCGCGCCCCTCAGGTTGATCGAGTTCGACGACGCGGAGCGCAGCGGAGCGACGCCGAGTATCGAGATCGCCGCAGGCTGGCTCAACCTCCAGCACCCCCGAGATCGCCGCCTCTCAGGCTGATCGAGTTTGCCGACGCGAACGTAGTGAGCGCCGTCAAGTATCGAGATCGCCGCAGGCTGGCTAGACCTCCAGCCCCCCGAGATCGCCACCTCTCAGGTTGATCGAGTTTGCCGACGCGAGCTTGCGAGCGCCGTCAAGTATCGAGATCGCCGCGGGCTGGGTCGACATCCCCACAGCCTGGCCCAACGACCCCACTCCCCCAACTTCTGGCAAACTCGACGACGTGCCCACCACTCTGGATCGCTTCAAGAACCTCGGGGCCGCGTATCACCGGGTCCGGCACGAGACCAAGTACGGCTGGGTCCTCCGCTACGTCACGATCGTCGTCGGTTTTCTGGTCACCGCGGTCGGCGTCATCACCATCCCCTACCCGGGTCCGGGCTGGGCGATCGTCTTCCTCGGTCTGCTGATCCTGTCCCAGGAACTCGAGTGGGCAGCCAAGCTCCGCCACCGGATCATGCGGCTGCTCAACGACTTCTACGCGAAGTACATCGACGGCAACCGCCTCGCGCAGGCGGCCCTCGCGAGCGGCACGTGCGCCATCGTGCTGGGGACCCTGTGGGTCACCGGCGCTGCGAATGTCGCGCAGCACTGGGTCGGACTCGACTACGGCTGGTTGAAGTCACCGCTGTTCGGATAGCGTCTGGGCCTCGCTCGACCGAATGAACCGCAGTCCGACGCGGCGTACTCTTCGGCTGTGAATCAGCTTCCACCTCGACCGCCCTACGGCCCGTCTCCATACGGCCAGAACGGGCCCGGTCCGCAGTGGGCTGTTCCGACACCGCCGGCACCGCGATACCCGCCGCCTCCCTACCCACCGCAGTGGCAGCGTCCCCTGTCGCCACTCGGCACCGGTTCCCTCCTCACCCTCGACGTCTGGGCCTTCCCACTGCTCTACCTCCTGTGGGCGATCGTCGGCCCCAAGACCACGGTCGACGGTGTCGTCGTCGGAAAGAGCTGGGGAAAGAGGACCATCGACGTCGCTACGGGCGCGCACACCGTCCATATCTACACGCGCTACTTCTGGAGGATCGCGGCTGCTGATTGCGCGTTCCAGGTGGCGCCCGGTCAGCGGCGAACTGTGCGGTACCGGTGTCCATGGGTACCTGCGTCAGTCGGCAGGATCGAGCTTCACTGAAGCGCCCAGCGTCACTGCATGGTCGTCGACCGCTGGACAAAAGCGGCCAAGGCATAAGGTTGAGGCGACGACGTCAGCATGCTCCACAACCACATTACCCCGTCGACAGCAGAATCAAACATCCTCGACACGGCCTCAAATCGTGCAGTAAACGCTAATCACTCGATCACGAGCAGAAACTCGCGAACACAACCCTCCTCAACAAAGACTAGCTTCACGGCCTTCCACCATGTATTCTGGCTCAATTTTCCACTTCGGCACCGCGACCCACGATGACGTTCCGAGATCAAACCCGAGCCGCTTCGCCAACTCACGTTCACCCTGCCATTTACCCACGAGTATCACCAGGCCGTGCTGCTGCAGCACTTGCTCCTTTGCTTGCCGTGCACGGCGCATCGGATCCTGGTTCTTGGCGCAGACCGTTTCGATTGTCGGCCGCGGGATCACCGTTTCCGGAAGGTAGCCGAAAAGTGCTGTAAGTCGGCGCGCCTGCCCCTGCTTGCCGAAGACGATCGCCAACTGCTCCGCCGTTAGTTGACGGAGCGGCTCAGAGGGCAGTGGCGTCCATTCGACAATCGACAAAGCAAATCTATCCAGCGCCGCCTTCTGAATCGTACGTTTCAGATCTCGATTTCCCTTAATCCCAGTCAACCACGCACGGTGCGTTCGCATAAGGAATGCACGAAACCGATGTTGATCAGCATCAATTTGGATCATCAACGTGATCTCACATTGACCCTCACGCGGAATCATCCAGTTTCGACGAACCGTCCCTTTGATTTCAACCGGAATTCCCACAATCGACGTGTCGAGCGGCGGTTCCTTTACGAGACCAAGCTCCTCAATCACGTGGTACTGAAGTTTTGTTCCTACCGTAGACCGTTCGTCGGAGTCAACTCTGCTGTCAGTTAACGCGAATCGCCACGTCCGAGCACCGTCGAGAACATACCGGATTGCATCGTCGACGGCCTCTCTAATCTTGGTCGTCGCGTCAGCATCAACAAGCCAACTTGCAACTCGCTGCAAGTCAGCGTCTTCCTCGGGTGCAAGTATCTGGTGCGGCATGCGCGGACCACTACGCCGATCATCTGGGATACATGTGTGGCCCGGAAGGGCCAGAGTCGACTTTGCTGCCATCTAACCATTCCTAGCCGGCCACAGCATAGCCTGTCGCGCGTACACGCAATTAGCTCACTTTGGACCTGTGCTCACTGATGTAGTCATGACGGAAATGCTCAGCCTGCCCGACGAAACCCTTGAAGTTGCCCAGGCGATATGTCGTGGTATTGCCCGCTACAGACTGCTCGACCTCAAAGTCCAGACCAAGCCGATCGATCCGCTTGGCAAGTGTCCGCGGTGTCAGCTGCGGCAGATGCCTGAAAATCTCATCGTCAGCAATCCCGCCAGGGTTGGCCGCTAGCAACGTGTAGAGGGGATCCTCTGCACGTGCCGCTGACGCAGGGATCTGCCCAAGGCCCCCAACCAGTTCTCGACGAAACGCTGCAAGAACCGCTTCGCCTACTGCGCGCGCAACCGGAGGCGGAAATGCATTTCCGATCTGACGGTACTGCGACGTCTTACGCCCAGAGAACTCCCAGGGATAGTCCTGTCCCCAACCCTGGACTCGCTTGACCATCTCAATTGTTAAGCGCGGAGGCGTATCATGCGGGCGCGGCGATTCGGTCGACGGCGGCGCATCGGCTACACCTTTTCCGTCAACACCCAGCTGCAGCCATGCAGCCTTCGCGCGCGTCGGCCCTAAGTCAGCGCCGCCATGCTTCTTCGACCCACCAACGATTGTCGGCCCCACATCGTTCGCCATCGTCGCCCACTCGTCAGCGTGCGGCCAACCGTCAGCAGCCATCAGGTCCCTAAGCGCGTCACCGACACTGATCGAAGACTCGTGAGCTTGTGGCCACCTGAAATACTTCGCATCCCCAGGCCTCAGCGCGACCAGAACGAACCGAGGACGCAGTTGCGGAACACCAAAGTCGGAGGCGTGCAACAGCTTCCAGAATGGCTCGTAACCGAGCTCCCTTAGTCGGGCGAGTATCCGCGCACGGTATGCATCAAACCGAGGCTGCGAGAGTCCTCGCACGTTCTCAAGCATCAAGGCTCGAGGTTTTACAACCGCAACCTGCTCGACAGCCCACGAGAATAGGTCGCGCTCGTCCGAAGCTCCCAGTTGCCGACCTGCGATTGAAAACGGCGGGCACGGCACACCCCCAGCAAGCAGTGAAACGCCTTCGAACTCTGCGGGCTTCCACACCTCTGAACTGGCAACATCCCCCGTCCGCACGTCCCAGTTCGGACGGTTGAGCTTCAGGGTTGCCACAGCGTTCTCGTCCAGCTCGACTGCGAGTACGTGCTCGAAGCCGGCCCGTTCGAGGCCGAGCGCCTGTCCTCCAGCGCCAGCACAAATCTCTACGACCGTGTAGGTGTCGTCGTCCCGACCAGATCTCGCAGCCACGCCCTGTCCTCCTCCGCACTAGCAGTCGATCATAGGTCGCGAGCGACGTCGGTGACCAATACAGTGGCGAGCCGCTCGCGTCATCCGCAGCCCCCGGCTCAAGGTCTGCTCGCTAGTCGTAGCGCATACCTCGGACACTCTGGGCGTCGTCGCAGGTCACGACACTGCACCCTGCCTACTCCGGGACTTTCCGGTTCCACTTTTTGGGCGCTCAGCTCAGTCTGGCAGGTATGGACTACCGTCAACGATCGAGACGATCTCTTCAGGCGTCTTCCAAGGCCTTCGCCGGTGAACCATCGCGTGGCAATTCGCGCACACGAGGACCAGGTCGTCCAGCGTTGTCACTGTCGGACCCGTGACGTGAAGGGGCGTCACGTGGTGCACGTGCGTGTACCCGTCGCCCAACTCACCGTACGTCCCATAGAAGTCGAATCCACACGTCTCACATGCAAGCGTGCCGCGTTCGCGCATGGACTCATCGATCTTCGCTTGTCGCAGCTTCGGATCTCGTTCACGAAACGCCGCAAGCCGGTACGCGACCGCACCCTCGATCGCGGATACTGGACCGTCACCGTCCAGCTCGTCCAAGTTGACGTACTCAACCTGCATGCTGTCCGTGAACTCGATCGATACGAGATGAGGCTCGGCTCTGAACTGTTCGGCTAGGCCGAGCATGTGAACTGGGTCCTCGAGAAAGGCATGAACGATCCGCTTGGTAGCAATACCCGACTTCGTAGGCTTGCCGTGGTAGTCCGGGTGCTGAGTTTTGAGATCCTCTACCTTGCGCCGCACGGAGTTGCGGCTACGAAATCGCTGGTCGAGGGCCAGTCCCGGGTTCGCCGCTCGGAGCAGTTCTGACAGCGCCACGGTCCGCGGATCGTCTGCGTCGACGCTGCCGGTTAGCCATCCAACTTCGTGTCGAAGCTCAACCGCGAGGACGAGTTCAGGCCAGGTCCAACTAATCTGTCGTGCCACCAGCCCCTACTCCCCCTCAGCACTCCACTTCTCGTGCACGACCATCCCGGGCACCTTCCCGACCTTCAGCCCCTTGAACTTCCGGGTCTTGCCCTTCGTGTTCTTGGCGATCGGATCGGCGTCGACGGTCTCCTCGTCCCATTCGAGATCGGCGTCTTCGGCCTCGTCAGACTCGACGGCGTCGTCGTCCTCGAGTTCCTCGTCGACCTCGAACTCCTCGGTCTCCGGCTCGTAGGCCATGCCGAGGTACTTGCGCCAGGTGTTCTCGTCGTGCAGCTGGACGTCGTCGGCGTCGGCGGCCTGCTCGGCTGCGCGAACCTGATCCATCAGGGTGATCGCGCGGCGGCGGAGGTCGTCTTCGACGCTGACGGCCGCGTGCTTATGGAACGGGATGTCGACTCGGTACAGCGAGGGACTGATGGCAGCGACGGGGAAGCCGACGCCGGCGAGGCGCTCGAAGATCTTCTGGACCAGGGCGAGCGCGGGCTGCGTGGTGCCGATGCCGTCGAGGACGCTGCTGCGCTCACGTTCGCGGGCGGCGGCTTTGGCGGCCTCCCACTCGTCGATCTGGCGGTCCAGGTCCTCGTGCTCGCCACTGAGGACACCGGGCGTGCGGTACGAGACCTTGTCGATGAAACTCTGCGCGACATCGTCGATGTCGAACGAGCCGGTCGCCGAGTCCGCCGCGATCCGCGCGTGGAAAAGGACCTGAAGAAGCAGGTCGCCGAGCTCGGACCGCAGCTCGTCGGGCGTGCCGTGATCGATGGCGTCGAGCGTCTCGTAGGCCTCTTCAAGAAGGTAGCGGCGCAGGGAGTCGTGGGTCTGCTGACGTTCCCACGGGCCGAGGCGTCGCAGTCGGTCCATCAGTTCGACCGCCCGCAGCAGCGTGCCGCCGGGCATGGTGCCACCCTGAACGACGTTCTCGCCCCACTTGAGGCGCTCCACGACCGCCGGATGCTCACGATCGGACGAGACGAGCGTCCTGGTGCGGTCGTCGCCGACCAGGCCGACCAGGACGTACGACGGCAGCTGCCACAGCAACGAGGGATGAACCTCTTCGGTGACAGCCACGGTGTCCGCGAGCAATGCCACAGCGCCGGCCGGGATCAGGTCGGGCCGCGACGCGTCGAGCAAGACAACGGTCATGGAAGCTCCTCCCTGCAATTCGGTGTCGAACTCGACATTAACGCGTTGAGGCGCTGCGCTCTCGTCACACGCGGAGGAAGGAGGCGTGTCGCCGGTTACTCACCGATTTCCGCAGCACAGCGGGTCCGCCACACAGTTCAGGATGCGTGCCCGTCGCGCCTCGAACAGCCGACACCGAACCGCTGACAGAAGCCGCCAAGTGAATCTCCACCCCGACAGCAACCGAGCGCGTCCGGAAAAGCGCCTGGTCGCGTCGCGGCAAGACTTACCCCTTGTTGAGTAAGTGAATAGTTGTTAGTGTGATGTACGTAACGGAAGACGGGAAGGGTCGACTTCGGCCGCAACCTGGTCCATCCACCTCCCACCTGCACTTCCGCCTACACCAGCCGCAGTCCGGACGACCACCGCACGAATCAGTAGCGTCCAGATCTTCGACCAAGTGAATAGATAGTCGCCGAAACGCAGTCGCGCCCCTGGAGGAATCACCATGCCAACCATCGGTTCCACGCTCCGCTTGTCCGCCAATCGTGTGCCCGAGCGGACGGCCCTCATCTTCGGCGACGTCCGGTACACCTACCGGGAACTGGACCAGGCCGCCGACCGCCTCGCCGGATGGCTGGCCGAGCAGGGACTCCGCAAGGGCGACCGCCTCGCGATGTTCTCCCCCAGCTCCGACCGCTTCGTCGTCACCATGTACGCGGCACACCGCATCGGCGCGATCTTCGTGCCCATCAACCCGGCGTCGTCGGCGCCGGAGCTGGACTACATCCTGCGCGACAGCGGGTCGACGTTCCTGACCTTCGCGCCGGCCCTGTCGCCGGTGGTCGACGCCGCAAGCAAGAACGGACTGCCCGACGACCTCCAGCTCCTGGCACTGGGCCCGGTCGACGGACACCGAGATCTGTTCGCGCTGGTCGCCGATCGTCCTGCCACCCCGATCGACGACACCGTCACCGAGTCCGACAACGCGCACATCCTCTACACGTCGGGAACCACCGGCAAGCCGAAGGGCGCGCTGTTCGATCACCGCCGCGTGATGAGCACGGCACTCGCCGTCATCACCACCTGCGGCATCAAGGACGCAGACCGGCTGCTGCACGTCGCGCCGCTGTACCACGCGGCAGAGCTCTGCATCCTGCTCATCCCCGGCACATTGGTCGGCGCCACCCACGTGGTGCACGCCGGATTCGACCCCGTCAAGGTCCTCGATAACTTGGAGGCCGAGCGCATCACCATGTTCTTCGGCGTCCCCACCATGTTCCAGTTTCTGCTGCGTCTCCCCGACCTCGGCGAGCGCGACCTCTCCGCCTGGCGGACCGGCCTGTTCGGCGCCGCACCGATGCCGCCGCACGCCGTCGAACAACTCGTGACGACCCTTCCGAACGTGAACTTCATCCAGCTCGCCGGACAGACCGAAGCCGGTCCGAGCGGCATCTTCTGCGACCGCGACCAGGTGAGGGAACGCCCTGACGCGAGTGGCCGCCAAGCCGTCGTCCTCACCGAGGTGCGCATCGTCGACCCCGACGGCAACGACATCGCCGCGGGCTCCACCGGCGAGATGCTCCTGCGCGGCGAGACCATCATGAAGGAGTACTGGAACAAGCCCGAGGCCACCGCAGACACCATCGTCGACGGCTGGCTGCACACCGGCGACATCTGCCGTCTGGACGAAGACGGCTACATCACGATCGTCGACCGGCTCAAGGACATGATCATCACCGGCGGCCGCAACGTGTACTCCATCGAGGTGGAGGGCGCGGTGGCCGCGCACCCGAACGTGGTCGACGCGGCCGTCGTCGGGCGGCCGCACGAGGAGTTCGGCGAGAGCATCGTCGCGTTCGTGACGCTGGTCGACGGCGCCACGCTCGACCTGGACGAGGTCCGCGCCTTCGTCGGCGAACGGATCTCGCACTACAAGTTGCCGCACGAGTTTATCGTGGTCGAGTCGATCCCCCGCAACCCGTCGGGCAAGATCTTGAAGCGCGATCTGCGCGAGAGCCTCGCGTACGTGACGCGATGACGGCGGTCTCGAAGCGCGACGACCCCGTCGGCTTCACCAACGAGTTCATCCGCGGAACCGTCCCGGGCATCTACGAGGGCTTCGGGATCCGGATCGTCGAACTGGAGTCGGGGCGCGCCGTCGCCACGGTGCCGATCGCGACCAATGGCAATCACCTGGGGACGATGTACGCGGGTGCGCTCTTCGGGGTCGCCGAAGTGCTCGGCGGTGCATTGGCGATCGTCGACTACGACACCGACCGGTTCCTGCCGACCGTGAAGGACCTGCAGATCTCGTTCCGACGCCCGGCGACGACGGACGTGCGCGGCGAGGCGTCGCTCGACGCTGCGACGCGTGAGCGGATGCGGCGCGAGGTGGAGTCGAGCGGTCGGAGCGAGTTCGTCGTCGATGCGGTGTTGGTCGACGCGGCCGGGACTGTCGTTGCGACAACGCACGGGGTGTATCAGGTGCGGGCGGTGAGGTAACTCGACAGTCCGCGTTCACGAGTCCCAACCATCAGACGCCTACTCTTTTGTCCCTTTAATTCGTTTAGCGTGCTATATTCACGCAGCATGGGGGAACACAACTCGGAACCTGACGGCGAGTGGTGGGCGGCCGCCAACCGAGAGACATGCTGGATAGTCTTCTACGGCGTGCTCCCCTACCTAAGTCTCGTGACCTATCACGTCTACCGTGGGCTCCCGGGTTCGGAGCTACCCGTCAAGATCTTCACTGACGGTGCGCCCTACATGTCGCTCCTGACCATCGCAGGCCTGACATCGGCAAACTTGAGCTACTTTTACCGTCGACCGCAGACGTACTCCGTAACCGCGACCAACCGACTCAGAGCCGCCCTGACGCTTATCGTCGTCCTGTGTGTCTGGGGGTACGTCGACACGGTCAACGCGGGCGCTGTCAACGTCCCCATGGGTGTGGCACCATGGGTTTTAGGCGCAATGTCGTTCTGCACAGCAGCGATTTGCTGGACGATTTCCGCGCGACGAGCGAAGGGACAAGTGCGATGACTACCAGCACCCTTGTCGCATCGCTCGCAGCACTGGCCGCCATGATCCTGACACTCTACCTCGCAGTACAGAGCCTCGACTCCGACCGAAAAGTCCGGCAGCGAGCACGGAGGTTCGAAGAGTCAGCCGAGTTGCGAGTCCTCGGCACGACAGCCGGTACAGGCAAGTTCGTCCCACAGACCGCCGGCCAAGAAATCCTGGTTCTGATGCCAACGGGCGAAGCCCGCAGGGCTAAGCCCATACCCGCGAAACACTTCTTCGACGTGATCGAGAGCACGACCCCGGTGTCCCACGGCGAGCAATGAGCAAAGCAGGACTGATTCACGTCTGAGGGCAGTCCGACAGGATGGTAAGACCGGCGGCCTCACCTACGCCTGGTGCACCACGCGGCCGCCGTGCAGGACCAGCTTCCGTGGCGGGTGGGCGGCGACGGCCTCGGGAACGCTCTGCGCGTCGACGAGGACCAGGTCCGCACGACCGCCCGCGCGCAACCCGTAGTCGGCCACTCCGAGGACGTCGGCGGCGACGTCGGTGGTCAGCGACGCGAGGACTGCGAGGTCGTCGTCGTTCATCAGGCCGCCTTCGAGGCCGATGATGGTGGCGCGCTCGAGCATGTCGCCATTGCCGTACGGCCACCAGGCGTCCCGGATGTTGTCCGAGCCGGCGAAGACGCGGACGCCGTGCTCGCGCAGACGCAGGATCGGCGGCATGGTGCCTGCCGGACCGTTGGTGAGGATCGAGACTCCCGCGTCGCCGAGCGCCTGCGCGGTGCTGTCGAGCTCGTCGCCGTACACCTGGCCGAGCGCGTACGCGTGGCTGACCGTCACCTTGCCACCGAGACCGAGGGCGCGGGTCCGCTCGGCGATGGCGCGCAGCTGCGCGGTGCCGACGGTGCCGCCGTCGTGCAGGTGGATGTCGATGCCCGCGCCGTGCTTGTCTGCGAGGCCGAAGATCACGTCGAGCTGGCCGTTCATGTCGTCGTCGAATCCGACGGGATCGAGGCCGCCGAAGAGTTCGGCGCCCTCGGCGAGGGCCGCGTCGAGCAGGTCGGCGACACCGGGTGCGGTGACGACGCCGCTCTGCGGGAACGCGACGAGCTGGATGCCGAGGCGATCGCGCACGGCGTCGCGGACCTGCAGGAGCGCGTGGAGGCCGTCGAGCCCGGCTTCGAGATCGATGTCGACGTGCGAGCGAACGTGCCCGGTGCCGAAGGCGACCATCTGGTCGACGAGGGCCGTCGCACGCTCGACGACCGGCACGCCGATGCTGCTGCGGAGCACCTTCTCGTTCGCGATCCGCTCACGCAGCGACCCCGACGCGAGGTGCGGCTGCCACGGCGCGCCCAGGAAGGTCTTGTCCAGGTGGCAGTGACCGTCGACGAACGCGGGCAGCACCAGCGCGCCGGCACCGTCGATCACGGTGTCGGCGACTGCGGGGTCGGACCGATGGGGCGTGATCGCGGCGATCGCACCGTCGACGAGAGCGATGTCGACGCGCTGCCCATCGGGTGCGGTGACGTTGCTGATGCGAGTGGGATTCACTGGGCGCCTCCATGATTGAGCAGGATTCGGACGATCGCGGTCTGCCCGTTGTTCCGCGCATTGGCGAGGACGGTACGCCCCTGACCGTCACGGATGTTGGGATCGGCACCGGCGTCGAGGAGCGCGGTCACCACGTCCTGGTACTTCTGCGAGCCGTCACCGTAGACCACGGCCTCGTGCAGCGCGGTCCACACCGGCGTGTTGACGTGGTTGACGTCGACTCCGGCCTTGATGAGCATCTGCACCGTGGAGAGGAAACCGTGCTCGGCGGCCGGGATCAGCGCGGTGCCGCCGTAGCGGTTGACCGACTTCAGGTCGGCGCCGTGGTCGAGCGTCATCCGCAGGATCGCGTCGTAGCCCTCGGCTCCGGCGTACAGGTAGGCCGAATCCTGGATGTCGTCCTTCGCGTTCACGTCGGCACCGGCGTCGATGAGGACGCGGGCGGCGTCGACCGCGCGGTTCTTGGTGGCCGTCACGAGCGGAGTGCGGCCCTGGTGGCCGCGGCTCTCGATCTCCGCTCCGCGGGCCAGCAGCTCACGGACACGGGCGGCGTCGTTGGCGGCGGCCGCCTGCTGCAGCGGTCCGTTGAGGGACGGATCGACGCGCTTCGACGTCGTCGTCGCTGCCGCCGAACTGGTCGCGGGCTGGGACACCGACGACACCGACGACACCGTCGTCGACGAGGCGGGTGCGGCAGCGGACTCCTCCGAGGAGCACGCCGTGAGACCGGTGGCCGCCGCGGCGACGGCGACCGCCAGGACGATCGGCCGACGAATCGAATCCTTCACAGGGGAACCTCCATGTACGGGCATCGTCCTCCAGCATGCCGACGTTCTGCGATAGCGTCCAAGACGCATGCGCCATGGAGACGATAGATATCAACTATGGTTCCTGCATGGAGCTCCGCCACATCCGATATCTGTTGGCCGTCGCCGACCACGGGAACTTCACGCGCGCCGCGGAGTCGCTGCACATCTCGCAGCCGACGCTGTCGCAGCAGATCAAGCAGTTCGAGCGTCACCTGGGTGTGGAGCTCCTGGACCGTTCGGGCCGCACCGTGACGCTGACTGACGCCGGCGCCGCCTACGCGCACCACGCGCGGTTGGCGTTGCGGGACCTCGACGCGGGCAGTCGTGCCGTGCACGACGTCCTCGACCTCTCCCGCGGCCATGTGCGGGTGGCGATGACCCCGACGTTCTCCGCCTACCTGGTGGGACCGCTGATCAGCCGGTTCCGTCGGGACTACCCGAACATCACCCTCGCACTGCACGAGACGACGCAGGATCGGATCGAGGCCGACCTGATGGCCGACCGGATCGACGTCGGCATCGCCTTCGAGCACCCGCATCTGCCCGGCATCCGCGCCGCGTCGCTGTACACCGAGACGCTGAGCCTGGTGGCGGGACCAGGTCACCGCCTGACCGGCGCGGCGTCGCCCACCCCGGTCGCCGCATTGAAGGACGAGCCGCTCACCCTCCTGAGCAGTGACTTCGCCACTCGCACCCACATCGACGCCCACTTCGTCGAGCACGGTGCCACGCCGGTCGTGGCCATCGAGGTGAACTCCATCAGCGCCCTGCTCGACGTGACCCGCGGCTCCGATCTCGCCACCGTGCTCCCCGATCTCGCGACCGACGCCCACGACGACCTCACCTGCCTGCCGTTGAGTCCGCCGCTCCCCGATCGCGAGGTGGAACTCCTGGTCCGCGACGGCGGCTATCGGTCCAGCGCAGCCCGAGCGTTCACCACGGCCCTCCGGAGCGTCGTCGACGAGCTCACCGCACGATAGATTTCATCTATCGAAATCATCCGAACTCGATATTGGACGCTATCGCGATCGGGGCGCACGCTGGATCGCATGACAGACTTCGCGCAGCACACCATCGACCTCGCCCTCAAGAACGTGGAGGAGGGCGGTCGTCCGTTCGCGACCGTCATCGTGAAAGACGGTGAGATCCTCGCCGAGAGCCCGAACCGCGTCGCGCAGACCAACGATCCGACCGCGCATGCCGAGATCCTCGCCATCCGCGAGGCGTGCACCAAGCTCGGCACCGAACACCTCACCGGAGCCACCATCTACATCCTGGCGCTGCCGTGCCCGATGTGCCTGGGTTCGCTCTATTACTGCTCTCCCGACGAAGTGGTCTTCCTGACCACCCGCGAGGACTACTCTGCGCACTACGTCGACGACCGCAAGTACTTCGACTTCGACAACTTCTACGACGAGTTCGCGAAGCCCTGGAACGAGCGCCGCCTCCCCATCCGACACGAATCCCGACTCGACGCCGTCGACGTGTACCGACGCTGGCAAGAGCGCAACGGCGGCGACAAGCGCGTCGCCGGCGCCCCGACCTCCCGCTGACACCCTCCCTCGAGCCCCTCCCGAAAGGCCGTCCATGAAGCTCGCCAAGATCGCAGGCATCGCCGCCGCGACCGCCCTCATCGCCGTCCCGCTCGCCGCCTGCAGCAGCGACGACTCCTCGACCGCGTCGACCAGCACGTCGGCCGCCGCCGAGGCGCAGGCCCCGTCGCAGATCCTGTCCGCGCATCCGTGGGAGACCACCGGCGCCGTCGACCAGACCGGCAAGAACGTGCCGCTGACCGACAAGAATGTCGAGACCTACGTGGGCTTCGCCTACTTCAACGCCGACGGCACCTTCACCATGTACACGCTGCAGGACAAGCCGAAGATGCAGGGCGACTGGACCGTCTCGCAGGACGGCAAGAACCGCCACATCGTCGCGAAGGACGATAAGGGCAAAGTGAAGTTCGAGCGCGACTCGCAGATCGTCGAGCTGACCGACGCCACGTTCACCTACCGCACGTTCCCGGAGGAGAACAACAAGAAGGTGTGGATCGACATCGTCCACACCCCCACCGACCACAGGGCGCCGACCAAGTAGGTCGTCCACACAGACTGCGAGCCGCGAAGCATTTCCGCTTCGCGGCTCGCGGTGTTTCCGTCGACGTTAAACGTGCGGCCAGTCCGTCGTGAGGTAGGCCTCGACCGCGCGATGACGGAAGCTGTACGGCTTTCCACGACGGATGATGCCACGAGTCGAGTCGAGGCGTTTTGCCGTTGTGCCGACCTGCGCCGCGGTCTCCAGGCCGAGTCGCACTGCTATCGCGGTGGGCGTGCGCTTCTCCGGCCCCATCTGACTCATCGCTTCCAAGAACTCACGCTCACGGTCGGGCAATCGATCCAGAATCCGTTCGACGTGGTGTTCCGCTTCCGTCTCCGCACTGCGCCAGCCGTCGACCACGTCCTCCACAGTCACAACCGCGCTCGACCCCGCATCCCATGCCCGCTCGCCCGCGAGCTGGAACAAGAACGGCTCGCCACAACACCTGTCGACGATCGCTTCCGCAGCGGCCGGCGTCATACCGACCCGTCCAATGCCGCCTTCACCGTCACTCACCTCCCACCCGTCGCTGACGAACTCATTCAGCGCTTGCAGGATGTCAGCATCGTCGATCGGTTCCAGGGTCTCCCACGCGAATCGACGAGCGAAGGTCGCCCCCATACGCGCACCCGCACTGTCTGCGAATTCCGGCAGTCCCGTGAGATACACGATCACCGGCAGGAAAGTCGCAATGGAGTAGCCGCCCGGCGCGACGACGTCATGTTCGTAACCGAGGACATCCCCCAGGCATACGAGCAGTTGTGAGAGCGCCTTGACATCGGTGATGTTCTGCACCTCGTCGACGTGAACGAAAACCGCGACTCGACGTTCTGCGGCCGCCAGCCCGACCTTGATCAACAGATCAGTGAGGGCCGCGTACGGCTCTGGACCGTCACGGCGGTCAATCGAAAGCGCCATCCCGGCGATCTCGATCGACCGCACACGCTCCAGGAGTTCCTTGATCTGCCGGTCACGGCCCGCACTGATGCCGGCTTGATCTGCCAACTTCAGAACAGCAGTCGCAACTGACTTCATCGGGTCGGCACCGACCGGGATCCGAAGTTGCGGCGTCACCCAGTCGCCTCGACTCGCCGCGTGATCAGACAACCTGCGAACGAGCGAAGATTTGCCGAGCCCGGGCTCACCGAGGATCACGCGACCGCGCTCGTAGAGGCCGGCCACGCGCCTGGCACGCACCTTCCCTTCCCAGTCGTCGGCCTGTGCTGCACGCCCGGCCCACACCGGCGGAACGACATCAGATCCCGGGACGAAGGGATTGTTGACAACACTTCGCATGTTGCTAATGTTATCAAGCATTCATAGTTAGTTGATAACATTACCAATATCGCGATGTTCTCAGACCGCCACCGACCACGCGCCACGCAGTATCCCCAATGTCGAACCACCGCCCCTCCGGCATGGATATGTTCGAGTCATACGTCCCGCGCGACGACGCGAATCGCCGCGTCGAGATGCAGCACACAACCCGCCGTGTCGCTGAGGGATCGTGTTCTCCAGCCTCGACGGGCATCGACCCCAGAGGAGGCTCCCATGACTCAGGACCAGACGATACAGGCGCTCAGTGAAGAGACGCGCACGTTCGCGCCACCCGCCGAGTTCACCGCGAACGCCAACGTGACCGCCGAGGCCTACGACCGCGCCGCCGCCGACCGCCTCGGCTTCTGGGACGACGCCGCCCAACGCATCACGTGGGCCGAGCCCTACACCGAGGTCCTCGACTGGTCGGACGCCCCGCACTCCAAGTGGTTCGTCGGCGGCAAGCTGAACGCCGCCTACAACTGCGTCGACCGACACGTCGAGAACGGGCTCGGCGACCGCGTCGCCTACTACTTCGAGGGCGAGGGCGGCGACACCCGCACCATCACCTACAAAGACCTACAGGACGAGGTCAGCCGCGCCGCCAACGCGCTGCTGGAGTTGGGCGTCAAGACCGGCGACCGCGTCGCCATCTACATGCCGATGATCCCGGAAACCGTCTTCGCGATGCTCGCGTGCGCCCGCATCGGCGCCCCGCACACGGTGATCTTCGGCGGTTTCTCCGCACGCGCCATCGCCGACCGCGTGCAGGACTGCGGCGTCGAGGTGGTCATCACCGCAGACGGCGGGTACCGCCGTGGCAAGCCGTCGCCCCTGAAGGCCGTGGTCGACGAGGCCATGGAGTCGTGCCCCGACGTGCGGACCGTCCTCGTGGTGAAGCGCACCGGGCAGGACGTCGACTGGACCGAGGGCCGCGACGTCTGGTGGTCGGACGTCGTCGACCGGCAATCCGAGCAGCACACCCCCGAAGCCTTCGACGCCGAGCACCCGCTGTACGTCATGTACTCGTCGGGAACCACGGGCAAGCCGAAGGGCATCCTCCACACGACGGGCGGCTACCTGGTCGGCACGTCGTACACGCACTGGGCGGTCTTCGACATCAAGCCGGAGAGCGACGTCTACTGGACCGCCGCCGACATCGGCTGGGTGACCGGCCACTCGTACATCGTGTACGGGCCGCTCGCCAACGCGACGACGTCGATCATGTACGAGGGCACCCCCGACACCCCGCACCAGGGGCGCTGGTGGGAGATCATCGAGAAGTACAAGGCGACCATCCTGTACTGCGCACCGACCGCGATCCGCACGTTCATGAAGTGGGGCAGACAGATCCCCGCGAAGTACGACCTCTCGTCGCTGCGCCTCCTCGGCTCGGTCGGCGAGCCGATCAACCCGGAGGCGTGGATCTGGTACCGCGCGCACATCGGCGGCGACACGACGCCGGTCGTCGACACCTGGTGGCAGACCGAGAACGGCCAGATCCTCATCAGCCCGCTGCCCGGCGTCACCGCGACCAAGCCGGGTGCCGCGATGCGCGCCCTGCCGGGCATCGTCGCCGACGTCTACAACGATCAGGGCGAGCCGGTCGGCAACGGTGAGGGCGGCTACCTCGTCATCAAGGAGCCGTGGCCCGGCATGCTCCGCACCCTGTGGGGCGACGACGAGCGCTTCCAGCACACCTACTGGGACAAGTACCCGGGCGTGTACTTCGCCGGCGACGGCGCCAAACGCGATCAGGACGGCGACATCTGGGTGATCGGCCGCGTCGATGACGTCATGAACGTGTCCGGCCATCGCCTGTCGACGACGGAGATCGAGTCAGCGCTGGTCTCGCACGACGCCGTGGCCGAGGCCGCCGTCGTCGGCGCCGCCAACGAGACCACCGGGCAGTCGATCGAGGCGTTCGTCATCCTCCGCGAGAGCGCGAAGGGCGGCGGCCAGGACATCGTCGACGAACTCCGCAAGCATGTGCGCACCGAGATCGGCGCCATCGCCAGTCCGCGGTCGATCATGCTGGTCGACGAACTGCCGAAGACCCGCTCCGGCAAGATCATGCGCCGCCTGCTGCGCGACATCGCCGAGAACCGCGAGCCCGGCGACTCGACGACCCTCGCCGACTCGTCGGTCGTCGCCCGGATCCAGCAGGAGGTGTCGGGAGCGTAGGTGCTCAGCCGACGCGCGAATCGAGCGCCGAGAGCACGGCCCGCAGCGCCGGGTCGGCCTCGCCGCTCGACCGCCACACGGTGTGCACCTCCCGGCGCGGGGCGTAGTGCAGCTCCCGCACCACCACCCCGTCCGGCACCCGCGGCCGCGCCAGCCGCGGGATCAGCGCGACCACCCGATCGGCGGCGACCAACGCCATCTGGGTGCCGAAGTCGTCGACGGAGTGCACGACGTCGGGCTGCTGGTCGGCGCCCGCGAAGAGCCGCTCGAACCAGCGGTGGCACACGGTGCCGGTGGGACTGGTGACCCAGTGGCAGTCGCGGAGATCGGACCGTCGGATCGGTCGGCCGATTTCCGCGAGCGCGTGACCGACCGGGAGTGCCAGGTCGCCGACATCGGTGTGCAGGTGCGCGCGCTGCAGGCCGTGCGGCACGGCGACGGTGACACCGTCGGCGTCGTGCACCATCGCCAGATCGGCGTTCCCGGACTCCACCGCATAAACGGCCGGGACCGGATCCAGCTCCACGACCTCCACGCGGACGTCCGGGAACTCCCGGCGCACCCGCTTCAGCGCGGGAGCGACGATCCCGCGCACGCCGGTCGAGAACGCTGCGATTCTCACCACACCGCGCGGTGCTCCGGCGTCCACCGATCGCGCTGCAGCGACGGACTCCTCGAGGGCGTTGAGGACGGCGGGCGCCGTCGCAACGAGCGCCTGACCCGCGGGGGTCAGGACCACGCGGCGGCCGGCCGGAGCGACGAGACGCACTCCGACCTGCGATTCCAGTCGTTTGATCTGCTGCGAGACCGCCGACGGCGTGAAGCCGAGCTCTTCGGCGGCACGGGCCATGGTTCCGAGATCAGCGATCGCGCGCAGAGACTTCAGCGCACCGACATCAATCATGAAGTACTCCTAACGATTACCCACCATATCCGCTCGCTTGTGGTGAATGGTTGGTCCAGCGACGATGGACGCATGACACCGACCGCATCTTCCGCGCGCGCAGCCTTCGGCCGCAACACCGTCGCCATGCCGACCCCCATGAATCCGGACGGCTCGCTCGACGAGCTCGGCATCGTCGAGGTCGCCAAGCATCTGGTCGCGCTGGGCTGCGACGGCATCATCGTCGCGGGCACCACCGGCGAGGCGCCGACCCTCGACGTCGACGAGCTGGTCCGCCTCCTGCAGCTGGTGCGCGAAGGCGCAGGCCCCGACACCAAGCTGACCGTCGGCGTCGGCACCAACCACACCGCCAAGAGCGTTCACACCGCTCAGGTCATCGCCGCCGCAGGCGCTGACGCCCTGCTGGTGGTGACGCCGTACTACTCCAAGCCGACGCAGGCCGGCGTCATCGCGCACATCGTCGCGATCGCCGACGCCACCGAACTGCCGGTCATGGTCTACGACATCCCCGGTCGCACAGGTCTACCGCTGGCCTACGAGACGATCGTCGAGCTGGCGCGGCACCCGCGGATCGCCGCGGTGAAGGACGCGAAGGGCGATCTGTTCGAGGCCATGTCGGTGATGGCCGCGACCGGCATCTCCTACTACTGCGGCATCGACGAACTGAACCTGCCGTACCTCGCCGCCGGCGCGTCCGGCGTGGTCAGCGTGGTGGGCGCCGTGTCCGCCGACCGCAATCTGGCGCTGATGGAGGCGATCGACGTCGGCGACCTCGCGGCCGCGCGCGCGATCAACGACGAGGTCCGCCCGCTGACCCTCGCCTTGATGAAGACCGCACCCGGTGCCGTGACCGCGAAGGCCGCCCTCCGCGAGATCGGCGTCATCGGCCACGCCGCCGTCCGCTCCCCGATGCTCGAACTGGCCGACGCCGACGTCGCTGTAGTCCGGGAGGCGCTCATCAACGACGGCCAGCCGGTGCGCGACCGACTGCTGGCGGTCTAGGCCTCCTGCACGAACTTTGTAGTCCTACTGGGCGTGAGGCCCAGTAGGACTACAAAGTTCGCAATGGCCGATCCGTAAGTGGTCGTTACCATCGGCCATGCAACCGGTTATTCGATAAGTGGGCGTAAGATCGCCCCATGCGAGCAGAACAAGGGACCGACTGGCCAGTCGTGACCTATGAGGCCGCTCAGTGGACTCCGTCCGACTTCGGGAGCCGTCGCGATCGCGGCTTCGGAAGCTACCAGTCTGCCGTCACCCCCGCGATCAGCGCCGAACAACCCGACGTCCCCATCGCCCTCGCCGCTCTTCTCGATGAGGCCTCCACCGAGATCGTTCGCTTCGACGCCGAGATGGGAGGCGAGATCGCCCCCTTCAGCGCAGCTCTCCTTCGGACGGAGTCCGCGTCATCCTCCGAGATCGAGCAGGTGACTGCGTCCGCCAAGGCGATCGCCCTCGCCGAGCTCGGTGATCGAAGTCGGCGAAATGCCACCGAGATCGTCGGAAACACCCGAGCGATGCAAGCAGCCGTCCGGTTGTCCGATCGTCTCGACACCGAGACCATCCTCGAGATGCACCTCGCGCTTCTGGGCGACGACAACCCCCGGATTCCCGGTGGACGATGGCGTGACGGCGCCGTCTGGATCGGCGGTCGGACTCCTCATTCCGCCGAGTTCGTCCCGCCTCAGCACCATCGTGTTCTGCCCGCCATCACCGACTTGATCGACTTCATCGCCCGCGACGACATCCCGGTCCTCCTCCAGGCAGCCGTCGCCCATGCACAGTTCGAGACCATCCACCCGTTCCCGGACGGTAACGGACGAACCGGACGAGCACTCATCCATGCGCTTCTCCGCGGCAAAGGCCTGACACAGAACATCACCGTCCCGATCTCCGCAGGTCTCCTCACTGCGCCTGACGACTACTTCAACGCCCTCACCGCGTATCGGGCAGGCGACCTGCGGCCCATCTGCCGATCGTTTGCTGACGCGACGTTCGACGCCGTCGCCAACGGTCGACGACTCGTCCTGGAACTGCGCTCGATCCGAGAAGGCTGGGCAGAGGCGCATCCCGTCAGGCGAGGTTCGGCCGCCGACAAGATCCTCCAAGCCCTGGCTCGCCAGCCCGTGATCGATGCGTCATTCGCACAACGCGAACTCGGCATCAGCGCCACGGCATCTCGCCGGGCGCTCGCCGACCTCGAAGCGGCCGGGATCGTCACCGAGTTCAGCGGGATGCGACGGAACCGATGTTGGCGATCCGATGCAGTTCTCGAGGCTCTCGACGCATTCGCCGATCGCGCCGGGCGCCGGGCGCTGCACTAACGCGTCCGCGCCCTTCATGTGCGCTTCAGAAGTGATGCGGGAGAGCCTCGTCGACGCCCTCAAAAAATCGCCCGAAACCCCTTGGCACTCTGCACCCGAGAGTGCTAAATTCGGTGTCGCACAGTGATAGAGAACATCGGTCACCAGGGCCGATGCCGTCAGATTGGAGGTGTATTGCTGTGCTTGGATTCGACCCTTTCAGTGAAGTTGATGCCCTCGCTCGCGGCCTGCTCACCGGCCAGCAGAGCGGAACGCTGCGGACTCCGCGTTTCATGCCGATGGACCTGTACAAAGTCGAGGACCACTACCTGCTGACCGCAGATCTTCCCGGCGTGGACCCCGGTTCCATCGATGTCAGCGTCGACAACGGCGTCCTGACTCTCTCCGCGCAACGCTCCCTCACGTCCGACGACAGTGTGAAGTGGTTGGCCAGCGAACGGTTCGCAGGAACCTATCGCCGCCAGGTCACTCTCGGCGAAGGCATCGACACCGCCGCGATCAGCGCGCAGTACAACAACGGCGTCCTCACCGTCTCCATCCCGATCGCCGAGAAGGCCAAGCCGCGGAAGATCGCCGTCGAGCACGCGAGCGAACCGCAGGCGATCACCGCCGCCGCGGAGTGACCCGACCACCCGACTGACGCGTTCGTGCAGGAGGTTCGTCATGCTCACAGCGATGGAAGCCGACCCGATCGACTGGTCTGAACAGCAGATCGACGTCGACCGCGACGACGGACTAGAGGAGTTCCCGGTCACTTGGCGACACGATGAGCGCCGGGGAGTCGGTATCGAGCTCGGTTAGTCGAGTCGCGTCCTCTCGCGCCGCCGCGGAAGAGCCCCTCACCCGTTCACCATGAAGGGAGGTGTCTATCGAGTACAGAACCGAATTCATTCCGTCCCAGGTAACGCCCGGCGATGACTTCCCCCTTGGTCGTCGCCGGGCGTTCCACGTCTCTCGAGCGCGATGCGGAGTCACCCGGTCGGGTGCTGATCTCGATTTCCGGCCGCATACGCTCCCGGCGACATCCCGATGGTCGCGGTGAAGTCCCGGGTCAGGTGCGACTGATCCGCGTAGCCGAGGTCGACGGCCAGCGCCGCCCAGTCCGGAGCGACGCCGTCGCGCACGTGCTCGGCGGCCTCGATCAGCCGGAATCGGCGGATCACCCAGGTCGGTGAGACGCCGGCGCACGCGGTGAACATCCGTTGCAGGGTCCGTGCGGTGATGCCGGCGAGCCGAGCGAGCTGGTCGACGGTGCGGATGGTGCGGTCGTGCTCGACCGCGGCGGCGATGGCGGCGACCTCGCGGGCCCGCTCGACCCGCGCTGCGGGCCTCAGTTCGAGGAGTCGCAGGAGTTCCCGAACGATCGGTTCGGCGCGATCGGCGCCGAACGGGAGATCGGCGACGCGGACGGCGAGCGAGCCCTCATCCAGGGCGAGGACCTGCGATATCGGCAGGCAGGCGTCGTTGAGAGCGGCGACGTCGTCGACCCACGCGCCGAAGCCGCCGGTGGTCGTCTTGGCTGCGAAGTTCCATCCGCTCCCGGACAGGGTCCGGACGGTGACGTCGGTGGTGACGCCGTCGAGGACCGCGGCCACCGGGTACGGGCCGAGCGGAGGGTCGTCGCCGGGCGGTGGCGATGCGCCGACGCTGACGTTCACTGCGGGCGTCGCGATGAGTGGCTGTCGATACCGCTCGCCCGTCGGAAGGTCCCAGCGCACCGACCAGAACCAGTCGATCAGTCCGTCGAGCTCCGGAGGTGTCGGGTAGCGGTCTAAGTCGACGACGGTGAGCATTCTGCCCGGTGCGAGGATGCCCCTCGTGTACGTGGACACGTCCAAGTGCGGCTGCGCTCGGGGTTCCTCGGTCACGCTTCCGATCGTAGTGGCGGCGCCGTCAGCGTCGGAGGATGTCGATGATCCAGACCGGCAACCACAATCCACCGGTGAAGAGAGTCAGGAAGAAATGCAGCACGTGCGGGACACGGCGCTGCACGACCACCGTCTGCGGCGACACGACCGTCGTCTGCTGAACGATCATCGGCGCAGGTCCGTAGTACGGCGGGTACTGCGGCTGGGGCTGGTACTGCGGCGCCTTGTAGGCGGGCTGCGGCGGATAGAAGTTCGGGGCCGTCGGATACGGGGACGCCGCGGGCAGCGGCTCCGTGGGACGCGGCTCAGCCTGAGACCACGCTTGCGCGGGCTGATGCTGGAAATCAGAGTAGGACTCAGACATATGCGCATCGTACCGTCACCGTGTGACGGAACCCTGGCCGACGGCCACCCCCACCTGTCGCGAATCTTCAATCCCGCCGCAGCCTCATGCCCGTACCGTCGAGGCATGGAAACTTCAACAGCTCTTCTCCGCGTCCTCGACCAGCTCGCCGACCTGCTCGACGACGCCGCAGCCACCCCGCCGACCGCACCCACCCCGTGCTCGGAGTACGACTTCCAGACGCTCCGCGGCCACGTCGTCGGATGGCTCACCGCGTTCACAGACGGCTACGCCGCCGACGATCACACCTGCTCGGACCCCGAGGCCGTCACAGTGGAGGGCAGCGGCGCCGAGCAGGTGCGCCGCAACGCCGCCCGGTTGTCGGAACTCCTCCCGGCCGCGCTGGCGCACCCGTTGAACATCGGTGGCGCAGGCATGCCCGGCGACATGGCCGCGTCGATGATCCTGTGGGAGTACCAGGTCCACGGCTGGGACCTGGCGCAGGCGGCAGGGCTGCCGTGGTCGCCCGACGAGGAGGGACTCGAGGCGTCGCTGGTGTTCGCTCCGAACATGCTGACGCCCGACTTCCAGGGCAAAGGCAAGGTGTTCGGCCCGGCGGTCGACGTCCCGGCCGACGCGCCCGCGATGAATCGATTAGCGGGACTCTCGGGACGCCAGGTCTAGGAAGCGGTGGCCACCTCCAGCGGCACGATCGTCTGCAGGAACGTCACCAGGTAGTCGATCAACTCGGTGTCGCGGAGGCGGGCCGAGCCGACGCCGCCGGTCCGCGGAATCGGGAGCGTGACCATGTGCGTCGCAGCACGGTAGCTCGCCGACGAGTACATGCGCGCGACGCGGACCTGCTGACTGTCGAGCAGGAGCAGCGGCGCGATCTTGACCGACTGCCCCGCCACCCCGATCTCGGTGACCCCGCGTTCGCGGCACCGCAGCCGCAGCCGGGCGATCGCCGCGAGGCGCTGCGTCTGCACAGGCGGTTCGCCGTAGCGGTCCACGAGCTCGCTCATCACCTCGTCGACGTCGTCGTCACTGGTCGCGGACGCGAGCTTGCGGTAGGCCTCCAGACGCAGGCGGTCGGCCTCGACGTACTCGACCGGGATGTGCGCGTCGACGGGCAGATCGATGCGAACCTCGGCGTTCTCCTCGGTGGTGATCGGCTTGCCGTCGGCCGCGGCGCGGTAGGCCTCGACGGCCTCGCCGACCAGGCGGACGTACAGGTCGAAGCCCACACCGGCGACGTGACCGGACTGCTCAGCGCCGAGCACGTTGCCCGCTCCACGCAGCTCCAGGTCCTTCAGCGCGACCGCCATGCCCGCGCCGAGCTCGTTGTTCTGCGCGATGGTCGCGAGGCGGTCGTAGGCGGTCTCGGTCAGCGGCTTGTCCGGGCTGTACAGCAGGTACGCGTAGCCGCGCTCACGGCTGCGCCCCACGCGACCGCGGAGCTGGTGCAGCTGCGACAGCCCGAAGTTCTCGGCCCGGTCG
This sequence comes from Gordonia phthalatica, assembly GCF_001305675.1. Lineage (NCBI taxonomy): Bacteria > Bacillati > Actinomycetota > Actinomycetes > Mycobacteriales > Gordoniaceae > Gordonia > Gordonia phthalatica. The sequence goes on along the minus strand of NZ_CP011853.1, from coordinate 1,025,659 downwards.
ACGATCAGCGTGTTGGCGTTGGAGATGTCCAGGCCGGTCTCGATGATCGTGGTGCAGACGAGGACGTCGTACTCGCGATCCCAGAACCCCTGCACTGTGCGTTCGAGCTGCTCCTCCCCCATCTGCCCGTGGGCGACGACGACGCGCGCCTCCGGCACCATGTCCGCGATCTGCTTGGCGGTCTTGTCGATGCTCGACACCCGGTTGTGGACGTAGAACACCTGGCCGTCGCGCAGCAGCTCGCGACGGATGGCGGCCGCGACCTGCTTCTCCTTGTACTTGCCGACGTAGGTTAGGACGGGATGGCGTTCCTCGGGCGGGGTGAGGATGGTCGACATCTCGCGGATGCCGGCCATCGACATCTCCAGGGTGCGCGGGATCGGCGTCGCCGACATGGTGAGGACGTCGACGTGCGTGCGGAGCGCCTTGATGTGCTCCTTGTGCTCGACGCCGAAGCGCTGCTCCTCGTCGACGATCACCAGACCGAGGTCCTTCCAGCGGATGCCGGTCTGCAGGAGGCGGTGGGTGCCGATGACGATGTCCACCTCGCCGGTCGCCATCTGCGCGATGGTCTCCTTCGACTCGGCCGGATCGGTGAAGCGCGACAGCCCGCGCACGGTGACCGGGAAGCCCTCCATGCGTTCGCTGAAGGTCTGCAGGTGCTGACCGGCGAGGATGGTGGTCGGGACCAGAACTGCGACCTGCTTGCCGTCCTGCACGGCCTTGAACGCGGCGCGGACGGCGATCTCGGTCTTGCCGTAGCCGACGTCGCCGACGACGACGCGGTCCATCGGGATCGGCTTCTCCATGTCGGCCTTCACCTCGCCGATCACCGTCATCTGGTCGACGGTCTCGGTGTAGTCGAAGGCGTCCTCCATCTCGCGCTGCCACGGGGTGTCGGTGCTGAACGCGAAACCGGGCGCGGCGTGACGGGCGGCGTACAGCTGCACCAGCTCGCCGGCGATCTCGCGGACCGCCTTGCGCGCCTTCTTCTTCGTGTTGGCCCAGTCGGAGCCGCCCAGCTTCGACAGGCTCGGCGACTCGCCGCCGACGTACCTCGACAGCTGGTCGAGGGCGTCCATCGGGACGTACAGCCGGTCGCCCGGCTGGCCGCGCTTGCCGGGGGCGTACTCGATGACCAGGTATTCGCGGCGGGCACCGGAGATGGTCCGCTCGATCATCTCGACGAACTTGCCGATGCCGTGCTGGTCGTGGACCACCATGTCGCCCGCGACCAGCGCGAGCGGGTCCACCTGGTTGCGACGCTTGGCGGGCAGTCGTCGTCCGTCCTTGGCGCCGACGACACGGGCGCCGGTGACGTCGGCTTCGGTGGCGAGGACCAGCCCCGCGGACGGCAGGACGAGACCGCGTCGCAGGGTGCCGTGGTAGACGCCGACCAGCCCTTCGGGCACGTCCTCGCCGGGTTCCATCAGGCGGGCCGGGACCTCCGCCTCGCCGAGACGGTCGACGAAGCGGGTGGCGGTGCCGCGGCCGGCGGCGATCAGCGCGGCCCGACCACCGGATGCCACCTGTGCGTGCAGGGACCGCATCAGTTCGGCGAGCTCGGCCGGGTCGCCGTGCGGGGCGGGCCCGGGCTGCAGGTCCAGCTCCAGCTCGTCTCCGACGCCGCTCGAGAGCGGGCTCATGGTCCACCACGCCTTGCCCGCGGCGAGCGTCTCCCGCTGCACCTCGTCGACGGCACGGTAAGCGCTCGCGGACAGATCGATCGACGGCTCCCCTGCCGCGACCGGCGCGGCGCCGCCGAGCGCGGCGACGTTCCACGACGCCTCCAGGAACTCCTCGCCAGTGCGGGCCAGGTCGGCGGCGCGGGTGCGGACCTTCTCCGGATCCAGCACCAGCACGCGGGTGCCCTCGGGCATCACCTCGGTGAGCATCTGCATCCGACCGTCGACCAGTGCCGGGATCAGCGCCTCCATCCCTTCGACGGGGATGCCTGCGGCCAGCTTCGCGAGCATCTCGCGCAACGTCTCGTCGGTGGTGGTCTCGGCGAGCTGTTCGGCGCGGTCGCGGACCTGCGCGGTCAGCACCAGTTCGCGGCACGGGTGGATCTGGATGACAGAGGTGTCGATCTCCGACTGCGTGCGCTGGTCGGCGACGGAGAACGCGCGGATGTCGGTGATCTCGTCGCCCCAGAACTCCACGCGCACCGGGTAGTCGGCGGTGGTCGGGAAGATGTCGAGGATGCCGCCGCGTACCGCGAACTCGCCGCGGGTGCCGACCATGTCAACGCGCTCGTACGCCATCTCGACGAGCTGCTCGATGAGGTGGTCGAAGTCGGCTTCGATGCCCTCCTGCAGCGTCACCGCGCGCATCGCGCCGAGGCCGGGCGCCATCGGCTGCACCACCGACCGCACGGTTGCGACGACGACGCGCAGCGGCGCGACCGTCGGATCGGCGAGACGGCTGAGCACCGCCAGACGCGCGCCGACGGTGTCGGCGCTGGGCGAGAGCCGCTCGTGCGGGAGCGTCTCCCACGACGGGAACTGCGCCACGACCGGCGTGCCGTTGGGGCCGGGTTCCAGGAACTCGGCGAGCTCGGCGGTCAGGTCGTCGGCCTCGCGACCGTTGGCGCTGACCACCAGCACGGGCGCGTCGGAGACGGCCGCGAGCTGCGCGACCACCAGTGGTCGTGCGGCATCGGGAGCCGTGATGTCGAGTTCGGACCGCCCCGCTCGATCCCGAACGAGGCCGAAGGCGGCGTCGCCGAGAGCGAACGAGGTCAGCCCGGACAGTGATGGTCGTGGCGCAGAAGGGTTCGACACTGTTCAGAGTCTACTTCTGCGGCGCACCTCCGCTGCCACGACCGGCGGCGTCGAACAGCGACGCCCCCAGCGGTCGTGATTCGGTGGCGCCCGGCAGCATCGCGTAGACCGCCGAACCGATCGGCGTGGTCCACGTGTTGAGGTCGTCGTGGTCGGCCAGCCGCTGCTGCACCGGTACGTACTGCGTCACCGGATTCCGCTGGTAGGCGGCGAACAGGAGCCCACTGTTCGACGTGTCCGCCGAGCCGGGCTCGGGCGGGTCGTCGTAGTTGTAGGCGCGCCGCAGGAACTGCTCGCGGTCGTGGCGGCGGTGCGCCCGCGCGATGTGCGACGACGCCGGGATCACCGGGATGCCGCCGCGCGTCGCGCTGAAGACGGGGTCGTCGAACTCGTCGGTCCCGGTCAGCGGCGCGCCGGTGTCGAGGGTCCGCCCCATCGACAGTTCCCGTCCGCGGCGGTCAATCGCCTCCCACGTGTCCATGTTCATCGAAATGCGCCGCAGCACCAGGCTGGTGCCGTCGGCCATCCACGACTGTTCGGCACCGTCGTCCCACAGCAGGTTGTCGTAGGTGTCGGACGCGGGTTGGACGGTGCCGTCGACCTGCCCGAACAGGTTCCGCATGGTGCCCGTCGTCATGCCGGGACTGTTGCGGAAGCCGCGCTGCACCCAGCGGACGCGAACGCTGCGGCGAACCGACGCCGTCAGCATGCGGGTGGCGTGCGCGAGGACGACAGGATCGTCGGACGCCAGGCTGAGCAGCAGGTCGGTCTGGCCCCATCTCGGATCCAGCCGGTCGATGGAGAACGACGGCAGCGGTTGCAACCACGACGGCCGCAGCCTCGTGAGCGCCGGTGCCCGGAAGATGCGATCGCCGACGCCGACCGTCGCGGTCAGGTTGCCGGCCAGGGTCGCGAGTTCCGGTTCGGTGTCGGAGAGGCTGGGCTGCGCCTGGGTGAGGCGCGCCGCGTCCTGCGTCCACAGGTTGAGAACGCCTTGAAGGGTCGGGACGTCGGCGGGGTCGACGAGGTCGAGGCCGATGTACTGGGCGTGCGCGGTCGGAGGCGTGGTGATCCCGGACTGTCGTGCGCCGTAGAACGGCAGGGTGCCGGAGCCGGGTGCGACGTCGGGCTCGCGCGTCAAGCCCACCGTCGCGGCCCCGATGCCGAGGCCCGCCAGCCCGGCTCCGCCGACGAGCACCGCCCGCCGGGAGACGAGCGGCGGTGTCACTTGCCCATCCCCTCGTGCTCTCCGTCGGGCGCGTAGTTCTCCTGGTTGCCGTCGAAGTCGCGGGCGAGCGCCTGGAATCCGACGGTGGAGCCGTCTTCGAAGCGGATGGTGAACGCGACGTTCTGGCCGGTGGTGATGGGCTTGGGCAGTTCCATCAGCATGAAGTGTTCGGAGCCCGGGGTCAGGTTCACGGAGCCCTTGGCGGGGATCACGAAGCCGCCGTCTTTCTGGCGCATGGTGGTGCCGCCGGTACCGTTGTCGACCACCTCGTGCATCTCGGTGGTGCGGGCGGCCGCGGTGTGGGCGGACACGATCCGGATGTCGCGGTCGGAGGAGTTGTGGAGGGTCGCGAACGCGGCCGTCATGCCGGAGTCTGCGGCCTTGACCCACTGGTCGGAGACCGTGATCGCGTCGGCGTCGCGACTGTCGGAGGTCTCGCCTCCGCAGGCGACGAGCGCGATCAGCAGGAGGATGACGGCCGCGGTGAGTGCGGCGGAACGGTTGAGGGAACGGGTGAGGAGACGGCGGATCGCCATGGGTGCATCGTCTTTCGTGCAAGGTCTGATTCCCGACGCCGGGTGCGGCGGTCGGGCTGGAAAAGGCGGGGTCAGACCTGCGACGGCGGGCCGCGGAGGCCCGCTGCGGCGACCATCGGGGACGGTCGGAGGAACGTGAGAGTGTCGTCGACCGGTGCCGACGGCACGTCGTCGGTGCAAACGGGTGCGGACAGCAGCCGCCACAGGCGGGCGACGCGCAGGCCGCACGCGCGATGCAGTCGTTCGACGGCGAACAGGACAGCGGCGGCGGCCGGGATCGCGAGCAGGTGCCAGAGCAGCATCGTCGGCCCGGGCAGCATCTCCCCGCCGTGCATGGTGCCGTCGAGCAGGGTGAGCACGGTGTGCGCTCCCGCTTGGCCGACGGCCAGTGCCGTCAGGGTGCCGGTCGCCGAGATCCTGATGCGGCCCCGTGCGCGCGACCGTTCGACGGCCCGCAGCTGCGCAGCCCGGACCAGGCCGACGCACGTCGCGAGGGCGGTGACGGTCGCGAGTTGCAGGGCGGTCGGAAGGTGCCCGCCACCCAGCGAGTGTGCGCTGATGCCGAGGATCACGGAGGCCACCGTTGCCAACAGACCGTGCGCGGTCGCGGGGACCTGCGCACCGGCACGCGTCGGGCGGATCAGCACGACTCCCAGGGTACTACCGACTGTCGTACGGGAGCGATTCGCGGATTCCGGGCCCGATCGACTGCGCTGGCGCAATCTTCGTCCCCGTGATGCCGCTTGCCGGACGTATTGCCCGACAGTCCGCGTCACGGGGACGAATTTGTCGTCACCGACAGTGATCACAAGCCGAACCTCCAGCCGGCCCCGACTGCTCGAGCACGCCGGTGCCGACGACTCGCGGAACACGACGCGGGCGCCCCCGAGACCGACGCGCAACCCCACTGAGCACGTCCGCACATCGGGCGACACCGGAGGCACCCATCTGACGATCAGCTACGACGATGCCGTCGAGGCAGGGCTCCGGCTCTCGTACGTGGTGACCATCGTACTTTTCGCACCGGGAGTCAGTCCGTGAACGCGTACTGCATGTAGACCGCTCCGAGCCAGCGGTCGAACTTCCTCCCGACATCGGCGGTCCGCCCCACTTCGACGAACCCGACCTTCCGGTGCAGCGCCACCGACGCAGCCACCTCGTCGGAGATCACCGCCATCACGTTGTGTGTCACGCTGCGGTCGGTCGCGTCGAGCAGGCCTTGGAGAAGTACCCTACCGAGGCCGCGACCCGCCGACTCCGGCCGCAGATAGATGCTGTCCTCCGCCGTGTGCGCCCACCCGGCCTTGCCACGGTAGACACCGAGGTACGCGTAGCCGAGGACCGCACCTGAATCGTCGTCCTCCATGACGATGAACGGTCGGCCGGCATCCCGGATCCGCCCGAGTTTCGCCTCCCACTGTGCGACGGAGAGCGGCTCGAGGTCGAACGTCGCGACCGAGTTCTCGACGTAATAGCGGTAGATGTCGGCGACGGCGGGGAGATCGTCGACGGTGGCGGGGCGGATGGACGGCATGGGGTGATTTTGCCGCACGTCACACCCATTACGCTCGATTGGTGGGTAACTCTGGATCCGATCCGATCGAGGTCGTTGACGAACACCGTCTGAAGGGTGGGCTCAAGCCCCGCCATCTGGTGATGATGAGCTTGGGCTCCGCGATCGGTGCCGGCCTGTTCGTCGGCTCCGGTCAAGGCATCGCGCTCGCCGGCCCGGCCGCGCTGGTCGCGTACGCGGTGATCGGGTTGATCATCGTGTCGGTGATGCGGATGCTCGGAGAACTCGCCGCCGCCGACCCCAACCCCGGTGCCTTCTCCCATTACGTGGGGAGCGCCCTCGGCCCGGGTGCCGGATTCATGATGGGGTGGATCTGGTGGATTCAGATGACGATCGTCGTGGCTGCCGAGGCACTGGCCGCCGCATCGACCCTCCACGGGATCGTGGGAGTCATGCCCCCGTGGGCGTGGGCGCTCGTGTTCATGGTCGTTTTCACCGTCCTCAATCTCAGCGGCGTCTCGAACTTCGGTGAATTGGAGTTCTGGTTCTCGCTGATCAAGATCGTCGCCATCGTCGTGTTCCTCGTAATCGGCGCCGCCTATCTCTTCGGATGGACCTCGGAGCCCTCCCCTGGACTCAGCAACCCCGGCGAGTTCCTCCCCCACGGTGTCGGCGGGATCGCCGCTGCCCTGATGGTCATCGCCTTCGCTTTCGGCGGCATCGAAATCATCGCCGTGGCCGCGGCCGAGACCGCCGATCCCGGCCCCAGCGTCACCAAGGCGATCCGCACCATCGTGTGGCGCATCCTCATCTTCTACGTCGGATCCGTAGCCGTGATCATGCTGGTCCTGCCTGCGGGCGATCCCCGCATCGAGAGCGGACCGTTCGAGGGAGTCCTCGAGCAGGCCGGACTGCCCGCGGTCGCCACGATCATGGGCGCAATCATCGTCATCGCCTTGCTGTCGTCGCTGAACGTCAATCTCTACGGTGCGTCGCGCATGCTCTTCTCATTGTCGGACCGACGCATGGCGCCTCGGATCGCCACGCGAACCGCGAAGAACGGCGTGCCGATACCCGCCGTTCTGGCGAGCATCGTCGTCGGATTCCTGATGGTTCCCGCCACCTACTTCTGGGGCGACGAAGTCCTCGAACGTCTGCTGTCCGTAGTCGGATCGACGTTGCTGGTCACGTGGATCGCGATCGCCGCCGCACAGCTGGTCCTGCGCCGTCGCTCCGATCGGGACGGTACAGCGCTTCCGATGAAGATGTGGGGATACCCCTACCTGACCATCCTCACGCTCCTCGCGCTCGGCGGGATCGTCGTTCTCGCGCTCACCACCGACTCCGTCCGCAATCAGGTCTTATCGACCGGAGCCGTGGCGGTCGTGCTCTGGGCGATCGGCGCATACGTCGACCGCCGGCAGGTCACTCCAGGTCGGGGTGCACGGTAGGCGCGGTCGCTTCCTTGTACTCGGAATCGACGAGCATCGGTTTCGGGTCGAGACGGGTCAGCCCGTTCCAGCACAGGTTGACCAGGTGTGCCGCGACGACTTCCTTCTCCGGCTCTCGGACGTCCAGCCACCATTGAGCGGTCACGGAGACCATCCCGACCAGTGCCTGCGCGTACAGCGGTGCCAGTGCGGGGTCGAAGCCGCGTCGCTCGAAGTCTTTGGCGAGAATGTGCTCCACCTGGCTGATCGCGTCGTTCAGCAGACTCGAGTATCGGGTGTCGTCATCACCGCTGGTCGACTCTCCGCGGACCAGGATCCGGAAACCGTCCGTGCGCTCCTCCATGTAGGTCAGCAGCGCCAGTGCCACCTGCTGGATGCGATACAGCGAACGGTTCTTCGTCAGAGACGACGTCACCATTTCGAGGAGGGTCTCCATCTCGCGGTCGACGACGACAGCGTAGAGGCCTTCCTTTCCCCCGAAGTGCTCGTAGACGATCGGCTTCGAGACGCCGGCACGCTGTGCGATCTCCTCGATCGACGTGCCTTCGAATCCCCGCTCCGCGAACAGCCCCCGCGCCACCTCGATGAGCTGCAGCCTGCGCTGCGCTCCTGTCATCCGCGCCCGGGGCGCCTTGTGGACCTGTTCCGCCCCGTCTGCCGGCCTGCTGATCGCCATGGGTCCATGGTAGTGGGACGCCGAGGACGCTCGAGTTCGACTGCCTCTCAAGAGCGGGGTGGAGTCCGCGCCATCCAGGCGTGGTCGAGTTCGCCGACCCGAGCTTGCGAGGGCTCGTCGCGTATCGGGACCGCCGCGGGCTGGGTCGCCTTTCAGGGTGGTCGAGTGCCCGTTGCGAACGGAGTGAGCAACGGGTGTATCGCGACCGCCGCCGGCCGGGCCCGAACATGAGGAAAGCCCCTGACCAACAGTGTTGGTCAGGGGCTTCCTGAAATTGTGTTCGGCGGTGTCCTACTCTCCCACACCCATTACAGTGCAGTACCATCGGCGCAGGTGGGCTTAGCTTCCGGGTTCGGAATGGGACCGGGCGTTTCCCCACCGCTATAGCCGCCGTAACTCTATGAAACTATCCACCCAACCCCACAACAGAGGGCTGGTGTGTTGTTTCAGAAGTACATAGTGGATGCGCGAAATCTTGTCTGCGTGTCTACAACTCCAACTCACAAACCATTTCGTCTGCACAAACAATGGTGAGTGTTGTTGGTAAGTCCTCGGCCAATTAGTACCAGTCACCTGAACACATTACTGTGCTTACAGTTCTGGCCTATCAACCCCATAGTCTGTAGGGGGCCTTACCCCACCGAAGTGGGTGAGAAACCTCATCTTGGAACAGGCTTCCCGCTTAGATGCTTTCAGCGGTTATCCCTTCCGAACGTAGCTAACCAGCAGTGCTCCTGGCGGAACAACTGGCACACCAGAGGTTCGTCCGTCCCGGTCCTCTCGTACTAGGGACAGGATTCCTCAAGTTTCTAGACGCGCGCGGCGGATAGAGACCGAACTGTCTCACGACGTTCTAAACCCAGCTCGCGTGCCGCTTTAATGGGCGAACAGCCCAACCCTTGGGACCTACTCCAGCCCCAGGATGCGACGAGCCGACATCGAGGTGCCAAACCATCCCGTCGATATGGACTCTTGGGGAAGATCAGCCTGTTATCCCCGGGGTACCTTTTATCCGTTGAGCGACACCGCTTCCACTTGCCGGTGCCGGATCACTAGTCCCGACTTTCGTCCCTGCTCGACATGTACGTCTCACAGTCAAGCTCCCTTGTGCACTTACACTCAACACCTGATTGCCATCCAGGCTGAGGGAACCTTTGGGCGCCTCCGTTACACTTTAGGAGGCAACCGCCCCAGTTAAACTACCCACCAGGCACTGTCCCTGAACCCGATCAGGGTCCGAGGTTAGAAGCCCAATACGATCAGAGTGGTATTTCAACAACGACTCCACCAACACTAGCGTGCCGGCTTCACAGTCTCCCACCTATCCTACACAAACCGCACCGAACACCAATACCAAGCTATAGTGAAGGTCCCGGGGTCTTTTCGTCCTGCCGCGCGTAACGAGCATCTTTACTCGTACTGCAATTTCGCCGAGCCTGTGGTTGAGACAGCAGAGAAGTCGTTACGCCATTCGTGCAGGTCGGAACTTACCCGACAAGGAATTTCGCTACCTTAGGATGGTTATAGTTACCACCGCCGTTTACTGGGGCTTAAATTCTCAGCTTCACCAACAAAGTTGATTAACCGGTCCTCTTAACCTTCCAGCACCGGGCAGGCGTCAGTCCGTATACATCGTCTTACGACTTCGCACGGACCTGTGTTTTTAGTAAACAGTCGCTTCTCTCTGGTCTCTGCGACCACCACCAGCTCCCACCGCAAAAGTGTTCACCAATCGTGGTCCCCCTTCTCCCGAAGTTACGGGGGCAATTTGCCGAGTTCCTTAACCACAGTTCACTCGATCGCCTTAGTATTCTCTACCTGACCACCTGTGTCGGTTTGGGGTACGGGCCGTGTACCAACTCACTAGAGGCTTTTCTCGACAGCATAGGATCACCGAATTCACCTCAACGGCTACGCATCACCTCTCAGGCACATGTTGTGCGGATTTGCCTACACAACGCCCTACAGGCTTACACCAACTATTCCATCAGTTGGCCCAGCTACCTTCCTGCGTCACCCCATCGCTTGACTACTACACCCAAGGTCCCACGCAGCCACCATCGGAAGAAATCCGAAGAAATCAACAACGGCTTTTGGATGGTTAGTACAGATGATTCATCACTGGGCGCGGATACACGGGTACGGGAATATCAACCCGTTGTCCATCGACTACGCCTGTCGGCCTCGCCTTAGGTCCCGACTCACCCTGGGCGGATTAACCTGGCCCAGGAACCCTTGGTCATCCGGCGGACAAGTTTCTCACTTGTCTTTCGCTACTCATGCCTGCATTCTCACTCCCACACCCTCCACAACTGGATCACTCCGCTGCTTCCACGGATGCAGGACGCTCCCCTACCCACCCACACCACTAGACACGCTCCCAAAGGAACGAGCCGATGAAATGTGTGAGTGCCGCGGCTTCGGCGGTGTACTTGAGCCCCGCTAAATTGTCGGCGCAGGATCACTTGACCAGTGAGCTATTACGCACTCTTTCAAGGGTGGCTGCTTCTAAGCCAACCTCCTGGTTGTCTCAGCAACCCCACATCCTTTTCCACTTAGTACACGCTTAGGGGCCTTAGCCGGCGATCTGGGCTGTTTCCCTCTCGACTACGGAGCTTATCCCCCGCAGTCTCACTGCCACGCTCTCACTTACCGGCATTCGGAGTTTGGCTGACGTCAGTAACCTAGTAGGGCCCATCGGCCATCCAGTAGCTCTACCTCCAGTAAGAAACACGCAACGCTGCACCTAAATGCATTTCGGGGAGAACCAGCTATCACGGAGTTTGATTGGCCTTTCACCCCTACCCACAACTCATCCCCTCCATTTTCAACTGAAGTGGGTTCGGGCCTCCACAAAGTCTTACCTCTGCTTCACCCTGGCCATGGGTAGATCACTCCGCTTCGGGTCTAGACCCAGCGACTCAAACGCCCTATTCAGACTCGCTTTCGCTACGGCTACCCCACACGGGTTAACCTCGCCACTGAGCACTAACTCGCAGGCTCATTCTTCAAAAGGCACGCCATCACCCCAACACCAAAAGTGCAAGGCTCTGACGGATTGTAAGCGTCCGGTTTCAGGTACTATTTCACTCCCCTCCCGGGGTACTTTTCACCTTTCCCTCACGGTACTAGTCCGCTATCGGTCACCAGAAAGTATTTAGGCTTACCGGGTGGTCCCGGCAGATTCACAGCAGATTCCACGAGCCCGCTGCTACTTGGGAAAAATCGAAGCCAGTCACCATGCTTTCAGTTACGGGACTCTCACCCACTACGGCAGACCATTCCAGGCCACTTCACCTAACATAATGATTTATCACTGACCGGATGTCCGGTAGAACACCCAACGATCACCCCACAACCCCACACGCACAACCCCTACCGAGTATCACATACGCATGGTTTAGCCTCATCCGCTTTCGCTCGCCACTACTCACGGAATCACATTTTGTTTTCTCTTCCTGTGGGTACTGAGATGTTTCACTTCCCCACGTTCCCTCCACACCCGCTATACATTCACAGGTGGGTAACACGACATCACTCGTGCTGGGTTTCCCCATTCGGACACCCTCGGATCACAGCTCGTTTGACAACTCCCCGAGGACTATCGCGGCCTACCACGTCCTTCATCGGCTCCTGGTACCAAGGCATCCACCGAACGCCCTAAAACACTTACAACAACACCCACAAACACACCCCCACCAACCACCACAACAGCAGCAGCCGGCACACAGGGCACGAATGTGGACACCATTCATACAACAAAAAATATTCATACAACCCGAACACTAAGACTCGAATCGCACAAACCAGAATCGAAATTGCAGAACACACAACCCACACCGAAACCGAAGTCCCGACATGAGCTAGATGCTCGCATCCACTATGCACTTCTCAAACAACACACACCCACCAACCCCTGCACCCGACCACGTCGAGCGGAAATCAGTGAGCAGCCAGAGACAACCCACAAGTCTCACCCCCACAAGAGGCGAGAACAGTGTGTTCCCTCAGAACCCCGATAGTGTGCATTGTTCACCAGTCTCGTCACCGAGACCAGACCACCACCAGACCGAAGCAAAAGGGCTCCGAGCCGGCATCATGATGGTTTCTTGTGTTTCACCCATGAACAAACACCAACCCGATGCGCATTCGGCATCAGCATTGGAGTGTTGTTTGCTCCTTAGAAAGGAGGTGATCCAGCCGCACCTTCCGGTACGGCTACCTTGTTACGACTTCGTCCCAATCGCCGATCCCACCTTCGACAGCTCCCTCCCACAAGGGGTTAGGCCACCGGCTTCGGGTGTTACCGACTTTCATGACGTGACGGGCGGTGTGTACAAGGCCCGGGAACGTATTCACCGCAGCGTTGCTGATCTGCGATTACTAGCGACTCCGACTTCATGGGGTCGAGTTGCAGACCCCAATCCGAACTGAGACGCGCTTTAAGGGATTCGCTCCACCTTACGGTCTCGCAGCCCTCTGTACGCGCCATTGTAGCATGTGTGAAGCCCTGGACATAAGGGGCATGATGACTTGACGTCATCCCCACCTTCCTCCGAGTTGACCCCGGCAGTCTCCTGCAAGTCCCCGGCATAACCCGCTGGCAATACAGGACAAGGGTTGCGCTCGTTGCGGGACTTAACCCAACATCTCACGACACGAGCTGACGACAGCCATGCACCACCTGTACACCAACCACAAGGGAACAGCCATCTCTGACTGCGTCTGGTGTATGTCAAACCCAGGTAAGGTTCTTCGCGTTGCATCGAATTAATCCACATGCTCCGCCGCTTGTGCGGGCCCCCGTCAATTCCTTTGAGTTTTAGCCTTGCGGCCGTACTCCCCAGGCGGGGTACTTAATGCGTTAGCTACGGCACGGAACTCGTGAAATGAGCCCCACACCTAGTACCCACCGTTTACGGCGTGGACTACCAGGGTATCTAATCCTGTTCGCTCCCCACGCTTTCGCTCCTCAGCGTCAGTTACTACCCAGAGACCCGCCTTCGCCACCGGTGTTCCTCCTGATATCTGCGCATTTCACCGCTACACCAGGAATTCCAGTCTCCCCTGTAGTACTCAAGTCTGCCCGTATCGCCTGCACGCCTGCAATTGAGTTGCAGAATTTCACAGACGACGCGACAAACCGCCTACGAGCTCTTTACGCCCAGTAATTCCGGACAACGCTCGCACCCTACGTATTACCGCGGCTGCTGGCACGTAGTTGGCCGGTGCTTCTTCTCCAGGTACCGTCACTTGCGCTTCGTCCCTGGCGAAAGAGGTTTACAACCCGAAGGCCGTCATCCCTCACGCGGCGTCGCTGCATCAGGCTTGCGCCCATTGTGCAATATTCCCCACTGCTGCCTCCCGTAGGAGTCTGGGCCGTGTCTCAGTCCCAGTGTGGCCGATCACCCTCTCAGGTCGGCTACCCGTCGTCGCCTTGGTAGGCCATTACCCCACCAACAAGCTGATAGGCCGCGGGCCCATCCCAAACCGCAAAAGCTTTCCACCCCACACCATGCGATGCGAGGTCATATCCGGTATTAGACCCAGTTTCCCAGGCTTATCCCAGAGTTCAGGGCAGATCACCCACGTGTTACTCACCCGTTCGCCACTCGAGTACCCCCGAAGGGGCCTTTCCGTTCGACTTGCATGTGTTAAGCACGCCGCCAGCGTTCGTCCTGAGCCAGGATCAAACTCTCCAACAAAAAATGCAGAAACAAAAGTTTCAACACAAAGCCAGAAAAATAGAACCTGACCAAAAGACAACAAACCCGGCCGAACTCCAGCAGACATCTGTAGTTATTGCGTCCTTCCCGTCTCCGAGGCGAACGTTTTCCAGCCTAGCACCGTATTTTGAAGTTCTGCAAATCGTTGGTTTCCGTTGGGATTCCGTTGATTTTCAATTCTTCTCGGCGGCTACGCCGATCCCAGACAAAATCACCGCGACGAAATCGCGGTGAGATTTTCGGGGGGGATGCCGTGGCGGCTGGGCCGCTCCGACCTCGAATAAGTTACGCACAGATGGAAGGAAGGTCAAGTCTGCAGGTCAGGAGGTTGAATCGACACACCACCTCAACGATTGCGGATCAGAATCGGCCCTCCGCGCTTTCGCGGAACCCTCGACCGAACCACCGCAGAGCCCCAGACGAACGGCCTGTTAATTCGTCACAGTGACACAACCTGCGTGTCTGGACCCCCGTCGCGGGCCGGGCATGACCGGCTCTCCGTGCGGAGCATCAAATCCACCGGACGAAGGTGAACCAGTCGCCGGCGTAGTGATCGATCTTCATGTGCGAGGCATACTCGCGAGGCACACCTGACGGGAAAATGCCGAGTCCCGAGCTGCTGGCGAGCCCACTCGGCAGGAAGAGCAGACATGCGTCACCAGCGGATTCGACGCGCTCGATCCGGAACAGACCCGCCCTGACATCGGTGGCCGGAGTGCACGACGACGCGATCTCGCCGAGCGCGGTCCGCGACATCGAGAACTGCACATCGTTCACGATCCCACTCCAGAGGACGGCGGCGATCGGCACGAAGACCAAGATCGGGGCGATGATCGTGCCGGCGACTCGGCGATACCGCGCCAGCCCCACTGCGGAGAGGACCAGCCAGGCGGAGCCGAGGATGAGACCACCCCACACCACCGACATCAGCGGCCAGAAGAAGTCGATCAGATGAATGCTGCCGAGGACGACTGTCACTGCGCAGATCACTGCCAGCCCATAGATGACGTACAGCGTGACTCGCCACCATCGCGGCGGCGTGGGCGCGCCCGCCCTGCCTTCTCGCTCGCTCATGGAGATCCCCAAACCGCTGCTCCGCCACCAGGACTCGAACCTGGAATGCCTGAACCAAAATCAGGAGTGTTGCCATTACACCATGGCGGAATAGTGCGACCATGATTGTGCCATAGCGACTCGAGACCGGTGATCGGCGGCAGGCACTGGCACCCCATCGTCGACCTCGGTCTGAACACGCGCTTCACGCCCGACGCGTGCATTCCGCAGCTACCGCCGAGTACCATTCGTCGAGGCGGCCGCACCCACCAACGGCCGCGTCCTCATCGCCGTGGCGTGCCGTGCGCACGCCACGCTGAGGAGACCGAACGCGATCGAACTGCGGAGGGACCCGATTGATGCAAGAGCAGTCGACCGGAAGCGTCGCCGTCATCGTGTTGGCCGCAGGCGCCGGCACGCGGATGAAGTCCAAGACGCCGAAGATCCTGCACGAGATCGGCGGACGGACCCTCGTCGGTCATGCCCTGCACGGCGCGGCTGCGCTAAACCCCGACCATCTGGTCGCGGTCGTCAGCCATGAACGTGAACGCGTCTCCGCTGCGATCGGCGAGGTGGCTGCCGAACTGGGCCGCACCGTCACCATCGCCGAGCAGGATCAGCCGCTCGGCACCGGCGACGCCGCCCGCGCCGGGATGACCGGGCTCCCCGACGACTTCGACGGCACCGTCATCGTCACGGTGGCCGACGCTCCCCTGCTCGACGGCGACACCCTGTCCGCGCTGATCGCCGAGCACCTGCGGACCGATTCCGGCGAGGCCGCCGCCGTCACCCTCACCAGCTTCATCGCCGACGACCCCACCGGGTACGGCCGCATCGTCCGTGCGGGAGGGCCGGGCGTCGACGTCACCACCGCCGACGTCCTGGCGATCACCGAGCACAAGGACGCGAGCGAGACCGAACGCGCGATCACCGAAGTGAACGCCGGCATCTACGCCTTCTCCGCCGACATGCTGCGGACCGGCATCGCGAGCCTGTCCACCGACAACGCGCAGGGCGAGTACTACATCACCGACCTCGTGGCGATCGCCCGCGACGCCGGCCGCACCGTCCACGCCTTCACCGTCGACGACCCGAGCGTCGTCGCCGGCTGCAACGACCGCGCACAGCTCGCCGAACTCGGCACCGAGCTGAACCGCCGCATCGTCCGCCGTCACATGCTGGCCGGCGTCACCGTCGTCGACCCCGCCACCACGTGGATCGATGTCGACGTGGAGATCGGGCAGGACGTGCGGATCGAGCCGGGCACCCAGCTGCACGGTCGGTGCGTGATCGCCGACGACGCCGAGATCGGCCCCGACACCACGCTCACCGACGTCGTCATCGGCGCGGGCGCCAGCGTGGTCCGCACCCACGGATTCGAGGCCGTCATCGGCGCGGACGCGCACGTCGGTCCGTTCGCGTATCTCCGCCCCGGCACCGAGCTCGGCGTCGAGGGCAAGATCGGCGGCTTCGTCGAGACCAAGAACGCGAAGATCGGCAACGGCACCAAGGTTCCGCACCTGACCTACGTGGGCGACGCCGAGATCGGCGAGCACACCAACATCGGCGCGTCGAGCGTCTTCGTCAACTACGACGGCGTGAACAAGCACAAGACCGTGATCGGCTCGCACTGCCGTACCGGCAGCGACAACATGTTCGTCGCACCGCTCACGATCGGCGACGGCGTCTACACCGGTGCCGGTACCGTGCTGCGCGAGGACGTCCCCTCCGGCGCCCTCGCGGTGTCGTCCGGGCCGCAGCGCAACATCGAGGGCTGGGTCGCCAAGAAGCGTCCCGGCACCCCTGCCGCCGAGGCCGCGAGCGACGCCCAGCAGAATGAATAGCGAACTGCAGGTGACACCGCAGATTCACCAGACTCCCGACAATCATCAAGCCATCGCTGAGGAGAGAATGAGTCACCCATGACTTGGACGACCGACAACAAGAAGAATCTCATGCTGTTCGCCGGGCGGGCACACCCCGAACTGGCGCAGGCCGTGTCGGACGAGCTGGGCGTTCACCTCACCCCGCAGACGGCACGCGACTTCGCGAACGGCGAGATCTTCGTCCGCTTCGAGGAGTCGGTCCGCGGCAGCGACGCCTTCGTTCTGCAGAGCTGCCCGTACCCGATGAACCAGTGGGTCATGGAGACCCTCATCATGATCGACGCCCTGAAGCGCGGCTCGGCCAAGCGCATCACCGCGATCATCCCGTTCTACCCGTACGCGCGCCAGGACAAGAAGCACCGCGGTCGTGAGCCCATCTCGGCCCGCCTCATCGCCGATCTGTTCAAGACCGCAGGCGCCGACCGCATCGTCACCGTCGACCTGCACACCGACCAGATCCAGGGCTTCTTCGACGGCCCCGTCGACCACATGCACGCGCAGGGTCAGCTGGCCGAGTACGTCCGCAACAAGTACGGCACCGAGAACATCTGCGTGGTCTCCCCCGACGCCGGCCGCGTCAAGGTCGGCGAGAAGTGGGCCGACTCGCTCGACGGCGCACCGCTGGCGTTCGTGCACAAGACCCGCGATCCCGATGTGCCCAACCAGATCAAGTCGAACCGGGTGGTCGGCGACGTGGACGGCAAGACCTGCGTCCTGATCGACGACATGATCGACACCGGCGGCACCATCGCCGGCGCCGTCTCGGTCCTCAAGGACGCGGGTGCCGGTGACGTCATCATCGCCACCACGCACGGCGTCTTCTCCGACCCGGCCGCCGAGCGCCTCGCCAACTGCGGCGCCGTCGAGGTCATCGCGACCGACACGCTGCCGATCCCGGAGGAGAAGCGCTTCGAGAACCTGACGGTCCTCTCGATCGCGCCGCTGCTCGCTCAGACCATCATGGAGGTCTTCAAGAACGGCTCGGTCACGAGTCTGTTCGACGGCGTCGCCTGACGGCGAGCGCACCTCCGACGACCACGACGACGCCGGCCAGTGCCCAACCCGCGACCACCCACGGTGATCGCGTGAGGGACCGGCCGGCGTCGTCGTCGATTGCACTCCCGGCGATCGGATCCAGTCGCGGTCCCGCGGCCGCGGGCATCGGGCTCAGCGCGTTCAGGTTGGAGCACGAGTTGGCGGACCACGAGCCGATCGGAGAGTCGCCGTCCGGAGACGTCTGCTGGTAGAGGACCACCGACCGCTGCTCCCCGGCCGTCAGATCCAACCCGCACGCCGGCCCCTGAGACGCGGTCCAGATCTCGATCCGCTGGTGCACCCGGGTCTTGTAGGACGACGACACTTCGAAGACGTAGACCCGGCGCAATCCCTTCTCCCGCTGGGAGAGCGCCTTCCCGACGACGATGGCTTCGGCTCTCGCTGCGGTCTCCTCGGGCGTCGACGGCATGCAACTGCACGCGCAGGCCTCCCCCGCGCCCGCCCACGCGGCACCGGAAACGGTCACCGCCAGCAGCGCGACGGCCGCGAGGATCCGGCTGATCAGTCGAAGCATCATGGCCCGCGATGGTACGGAGGTCTCCGGTCGTCTGTCTGCGAACTCAGACGATGCTCAGTCACGCACCACGTACCGTGGACGTGTGGACGCGAAAATTTATCACAATCCCCGTTGCGTGACCTCCCGCAACGCCCTCGCCAAACTGCGCGACGCCGGCGTCGAACCGGAGATCGTCAAGTATCTCGACACCGGCTGGACCCGCGAGCAGTTGACCGCGATGTTCGACGCGGCAGGCCTCACTCCCGGTCAGGCGGCCCGCAAGCGGGAGAAGCTGTACAAGGAGATGAACCTCGCCGAGGCCTCCGACGAGCAGATCCTCGACGCGATGGTCGAGCACCCGGTACTGGTGGAGCGACCGTTCGTCGTCACCGAGAAGGGCACGCGGCTGGCGCGACCGCTCGACAAGATCGACGAACTGCTCTAGACCGCGCCACTGACCGGGTTCGGCAGCGGCTTGTGCAGGCCGGGTACGACGAGCGCGGCGACCGCGCGGACGAAGCCGCGGGTGCAGTTCCAGAAGTCGAAGTAGTCGCGCCACAGTGCGATCCGCCCCTCGCGGACCTCATTGCGGCCGCAGACCCAGAACTG
Source organism: Gordonia phthalatica (assembly GCF_001305675.1). Lineage (NCBI taxonomy): Bacteria > Bacillati > Actinomycetota > Actinomycetes > Mycobacteriales > Gordoniaceae > Gordonia > Gordonia phthalatica. Next base: position 1,006,646 of record NZ_CP011853.1, on the reverse strand, counting down.
AATGCGCAGCGGGCCGACCGTCAACTCGTCGATCCGTTCGGTCAGGACCACACCGTCGTCGTCGGCACTGATCGCGAGGACGGCGGCGTCGAACGCGATATGCTTCCCGTTCAGCGCCCGCATCACCGACGCGAAGCGCTGCTTGCCGCGCACGGTCGGCAGGGAGACGTTGGTGTAGACGATCTGCTCGTCGACGCGGTCGAGGGCGGCGTCGACCCGGCCCTGCGCGAGGTCTGCGAAGAAGGCGTGGACCAGTTCCGTCGGTTTCTCTGAGGTCATGCCCCGATGGTATTCTGGCTGGCGTTGTCTCGGCGAGGGTGAGAAGTCACCGTAATCGGCGCGACGGTGTGAAGTTTCCGGGCGGTGTTGCCGCCTGAAGTTCGCGGGCCGTGTGTGCAGACGTTGAGGCGCCACCACGAAGTATCCGAACCTGAGGTTCCTGGCCGCGACGCGTTCAGCGAACCCGTCCCACGAGGAGAATCGCATGGCTACCGCCCCGCAGCTCGCCACCACCATCCGCACCGACAAGGGCAAGGGCGCCGCCCGCCGCGCCCGCAACGCCGGCCAGGTTCCCGCCGTCCTGTACGGCCACGGCACCGACCCCAAGCACCTGCTGCTCCCGAACCGCGACCTCACCGCCATCCTGCGTAACAACGGCACCAACGCCGTCGTCGAGCTGGACATCGAGGGCGCCAAGCAGCTCGCCCTGACCAAGCAGGTCGACGTCCACCCGCTGCGCAACTACGTCGAGCACGTCGACCTCCTCATCGTCAAGCGTGGCGAGAAGGTCGTCGTCGAGGTCAACCTCCTCATTGAGGGCGATCCCTTCTCCGGCAGCCTGGTGGTCCAGGAGGCCAGCACCGTCGAGATCGAGGCCGACGCGCTGAGCATCCCCGAGCACATCGTCGTGTCGGTGGAGGGCCGCGAGCCCGGCGCACTGATCACCGCAGGCGATCTGGAACTGCCCGGAGGCTCCACCCTCATCACCGATCCCGAGGCCACCCTGGTCGCCGTCGAGGCTCCCCGGGCAGATGCCACCGAGGACGACGAGGACGACGAGGACGACGCCGAGGCCGCAGCGGAGTAAGTCCGCCGGAATCGACTGGACGCTGAGTGAAACTCATTGTCGGACTGGGTAACCCCGGTCCCGCCTACGAGAAGACCAGGCACAATGTCGGTGCCATGGTCGCCGACAGCCTAGTCTCCTCGTACGGCGAGAGCTTTTCCGTGCACAAGCGCTCCGGTGCGCTGACCGCCACCGTGCGGATCGGCGGCGAGCCGGTCATGGTCGCGAAGGCACGGACCTACATGAACGTCACCGGCCGACAGATCGGCCCGCTGGCGGCGTACTACTCCGTCAGCCCCGACGAGTTGATCGTGCTGCACGACGAGCTCGACATCGACTTCGGCGCGGTGCGCCTGAAGCAGGGCGGCGGTGAAGGCGGCCACAACGGCCTGCGCTCCATCTCCCAGACCGTCGGCACCCGCGATTACCTCCGCGTCCGGCTCGGCATCGGCCGCCCGCCCGGCAGGCAGGATCCCGCCGACTTCGTGTTGAAGCCCTTCCCCAGCGCCGCGAAGGCCGAGGTGGAACTGCTGGTCGCGAACGGCGTCGACGCCGCCGAACTCCTCGTGAAGCAGGGCCTGGAGGCCGCGCAGAACGTCGTACACGCCTGGTAGCGGCCCCGAAAGCGGGGAGTGCTGGGGGCGATCGCCGAAGCTCTACGACAAACTGTGACATTGAGCCGCTCTGTGCGGCTCAATGTCACAGTTTGTTGTGCGTCATACCGCCCTGCGGAGTTCAAGCGCCTCGATCAGCTCCCGCATGCAGCCGTCTGGGTCGTTGACGAGCCGCGCCCAGTTGTAACTCAGCGGCAGCCAGCTCTGCACCACCAGTCGGTTGCCCTTCTTCAGATCCCTGTCCCACCGGCGATGCCGCTTGTGGAACTTCCAGCCGTGGATCTCGACGCCGATCTGCTCCTGGGGCCACGGAAGTCCAGGCGGTACCCGCAGAAGGGGACCTGCTGGGTCCACCCGTCGATCTGGTACTCGCGCAGCAGCCTGGCGAACAACCGCTCGGCCTCCGACTCCGACGGATCCTCCGCCGCGTCCAACAGCATTCGGGCCCGCTGCATCCCGACTCCACCGGCGTTGCGTTCCAGGCTCCGCCGCAGATCAGTCAGGTGAACGCGACGCTCGTGCAGCGCGCGATCCATGATCTCGATGCCGTCCGCGTGCTCGGACGCCACCTGCAGCACGGTCAGAGGCAGATCGACGACCGGGAGGCCGCGGACGACGGTCAGATCTTCGGACGGGAACGACCGCCGTTTCGCGGCGGGCGACACCCGTTCTGGAGAGTTCCACGTTTCTTTGGACGCAGCGGGGGCGAAGCCGGTTCCACGACACGCCGAGGCCGCGGAATCCGGTGCGAGTTTCCGCGACCTCCTCCCGCAGCGGGCATCGATCCGCCATGATGTCACCGAAGTAGATCATTCGATCAAATCAGGTTTCGACGAAGGGCGACCGCCATGACCGCTGCCGATATCCGACATCGAGGTGTCCCCGTCCTGCCGCGACGGATCCGCTGGTCCGCAGCCACCGCGGCCTTCCAGATCGAAGGCGCTCGCAGCGAGGACGGCCGCGGCCCCTCGATCTGGGATCGGTGGGTCGACGCCCCGAACACGGTGATCGACGGCTCCACTGCCGAGCCCGGCCCCGATAGCTACCACCGCTGGCGCGAGGACGTCGCGCTGGCCGCCGACCTGGGACTGGACCGCTACCGCTTCTCCATCTCGTGGACGCGCGTGCAGCCCGACGGAACCGGCGGCCCCAACACCGCAGGCCTGGACTACTACTCGCGACTGGTCGACGGACTCCTGGACGCGGGGGTGACCCCGTTCCCGACGCTGTACCACTGGGACCTGCCGATCGCCGTCGACGACGCCGGCGGCTGGCTCTCCCGGGACACCGCGCAGCGGTTCGCCGACTACTCCGCGCTGGTGGTCGACCGACTCGGCGACCGGGTGAAGCACTGGTACACGATCAACGAGCCGGCGATGACCACGCTGCAGGGGTACGCAACCGGTGAACTCGCGCCCGGGCAGTTCCTGCTGTTCGACGCCCTCCCGACCGCGCATCATCAGCTGCTGGCGCACGGGCTGGCGGCCCGGGTCCTCCGCGGGGCGGGCGCCGAGGCCGTGGGCGTCGCCAACAATCACACGCGCGTCCTGCCGCTGCGTCCCGGCGACGCCGACCACGCGGCCGTCACCGCCTACGACCTCCTGCACAACCGGATCTTCGCCGACCCGATCCTCACCGGCACATATCCCGATCTGTCCGCGTTCGGCCTCGCCATGCCGATCCGCGACGGCGACATGGAGATCATCTCGGCGCGCCCCGACTTCTACGCTGTGAACTTCTACAACCCCACCACCGTCACCGCGCCGACCGGCGAGGACAACCCGATCCCGTTCGACATCGTCCCGACGCCCGGCGCACCGGTGACCGGATTCGGCGACGAGTGGCCGATCGTCCCGGGTGCGCTGCGCGACCTGCTGCTCGACTTCGCTCGGCGCTATCCCGGCCTGCCTCCGCTCATCGTCAGCGAGAACGGCGCGTCGTTCCCCGAACCCGACCGGGCGGCGTCGCCCTGCGACGTGGACCGGATCTCCTACCTCGACGGCCACATCCGCGCGGTCGGCGAAGCGATCGAGGCGGGCGCCGATGTGGAGGAGTACACGGTGTGGTCGCTGCTCGACAACTTCGAGTGGGCCGACGGCTTCACCCAGCGCTTCGGTCTGGTGCACGTCGACTTCGAGAGCGGCGCGCGGACGCCGAAGTCGTCGTACGACTGGTACGGCCGCGTCATCGCGGAGAACCGCGCATGACCCGGACCGGCCGCCGCTGGATGACCCTGTTCACGCTCGCGTGGCTGGTGATCTGGATGGCGCAGCTGACACCGCTGCAGCTGCTCCTCCCCCTGCAGCTGGACGCGCAGACCTCCGACGACGGCGACCGCTGGATCCACTCGGTGGTCGTCTCCGGCCTCATCCTCGGGATCGGCGGGTTGGTGGGCGTCATCGCCGGACCGCTTGCCGGTGCCGCCTCCGACCGCACCGACGGGTCACGCTTTCCCACGTGGCTCGGTGCACGACGCCGCGTGTGGGCGCTCGGCGGCTCGTGGGGCATGGCGATCTTCCTGGTCCTCACCGGGCTGGCGCATCAGCCGTGGCTGGTCGCGATCTGCTGGATCGGCGTCTCCGCGGCCGTCGCCGTCGCCTCGGCTGCGTTCACCGCCATGATCCCCGACCAGCTGCCACCCGACCGCCGCGGCACCGCATCGGCGGCCGTCGGTTCGTCCCAGGCGCTGGGCATCGTGCTGGGCGTCGGGACGATCGTCGTGCTGGGGCTCGACGTGCTCCCCGGCTATCTGGTGCTCGCGGTGCTGGTGGCAGCGGTCGGCACGTGGGCATCGTTCGGGCTCCCCGATCCGCGCGTGCCGCGGGTCGAGCTGGTGTCACCGGACGGTCGACGGTGGGCGTCGTTGCGCGACCGCGACTTCGGGTGGATGCTCGGCGGTCGCCTCGTCGGCAACATCGGGAACGCGCTCGGCACGTCGCTGTTCCTGTTCTTCCTGCTGTACGGGCTGCACCAGCCCAAGGACGACGCCGAGAACAACCTGCTGATCCTGATCGTCGTCTACACGATCTTCACGGTCGCCAGCTCCATCGTGTTCGGACTCGTCGCCGATCGGCGCGGGCACCGTCGAACGCTGACGGTGGTCGCCGCCTGCATCCAGGCGTGCGCGGGACTGGTGATCGTCGCGCACACGACCTTCGCCACGACGGTGGTCGCCGCGGCGTTGATGGGTGTCGGATACGGCGCGTTCATGACCGCGGGCCTCGCCTTCGCCACCGACCTGCTGCCCCACGCGGAGGACCACGGGCGCGACCTCGGCATCGTCAACGTGTCCGCCGCTCTCGGCCAACTGATCGGACCGATGCTCGGTGCCGGACTCGTGGCCGCGGTCGGCGGGTTCTGGTTGGTGTTCATCGCAGGGTCGGTGCTGTCGGTGATCGGCGCCGCGATGACGCTCGGCGCGCGCGAGAAGAACGTCGCGACAGCGTCTCATCAGACGACGTGACGGACGCACCACACCCCCAAGGCCATCCTGTGCTGACGGCCACGCAACACGGACGTAGAATTACCCGCGAGTATCCGGCGACCCCCACGCCGGACGTGACGACGAGGACGAATTATCTTGGCGACTCTGGTTACCCCTTCGGGCCACACGAACATCGCGATGCTCGGCATCGGCGCGTACCGACCGAAGCGTCTGATCACGAACGACCAGCTCTGCCGCGTGATGGACTCCTCCGACCAGTGGATCTACGAGCGCAGCGGCATCAAAGCCCGCCGGTGGATCAGTGGCGACGAGACCATGCGCAGCATGTCGGCCGCCGCCGCTGACCGCGCGATCATCAACTCCGGCATCGACCGCGAGAAGATCGGCATGCTGATCCTGGCCACCAGCAGCTGGCCCTGGAACGTGCCCCACGGCGCCCCCATCGTCGCCTACGACATCGGCCTCAACGGCATCCCCGCCTTCGACGTCGCCGCAGGCTGCGGCGGCTTCGGCTACGCCCTCGGGGTGGCCGCCGACGCGATCCGCGCGGGCAGCGCAGAGTACGTCGTCGTCATCGGCGTCGAGACCATGTCCGTGGGCCTCGACCCGCGCGACCGCAGCACCGGCTTCATCTTCGGCGACGGCGCCGGTGCCGTCGTGGTCGGCCCCAGCGAGGTAAACGGCATCGGGCCCATCGTGTCCGGCAGCGACGGCGAGAACGCCGAAGCGATCAAGCAGAACCACGACACCGTCGAATACATGGCGCGCGCCGTCGAATACCAGGGCAAGGATCCCGAGACCGACCCCGTCGGCCGCATGATCATCAAGATGGAGGGCCCGCGCGTCTTCCGCTGGGCCGCCGTCACCCTGCCGCGCGCCCTCACCAAGATGCTCACCGAGTCCGGTGCAGGCCCCGACGACATCGAGGTGTTCGTCCCTCACCAGGCCAACGCGCGCATCAACGACCTGATGAAGAAGAACCTCGGTCTCCCCGAGAACATCCCGATGGCCAACGACATCGAGACCACCGCCAACACCTCCGCCGCGTCGATCCCCCTCGCCATCGAGGAGATGCTCGCCACCGGCAAGGCGAAGGGCGGCGAGCTGGCCCTCATCCTCGGCTTCGGTGCCGGCCTGAGCTACGCGGGCACCGTCGCGACGCTGCCGCCTGCTCCCAAGGTGACGTCGTTCGATGGGTTGGACGATGCTGAGCCCGGTGCGCTGGCGGTGCATTTGGCTGGGATCGTCGACTGATCGTTCAGCGTTCCTGATTCGTTGCCCGGACCGTCCCCGACCTCAATCCCGTTGTCGGGCTTGCGCACCGACTCGGCATTCTGTTGTTCGATCTTGGATTCGCTGTCAGTGCAGTCTCGCCTCGTGGACGGCGCGGTCGAAGACCGGGACGTCGCCGTCGCGCAGGGTCTGCGCCAGGGACGGGTCCGCCAGGTGGAGGCGGCCGACGGCGATGAGGTCGATCTCGCCGGACTCCAGCAGGGCGTGGACGTTGTCGATGGAGGCCGACTCCGCGGGGCCCTCGTCGCGCAGCGACTTCGTGAGGCCCACACTGCCGACGGCCATGCTCCGCGCACCGGTCAACTTCTTCGCCCACCCGGCCAGGGTCAGCGGGCTGCCGTCGAACGCGGGCAGGTCGAAGCGGCGGCAGCTGGCGTCGAAGACGTCGACGCCGGCGTCGGCCAGCGCGCACAGGATCACGCCCAACTCCTCCGGAGTGTCGGCGATCCGCGCCAAGTAGTCCTGCTGCTTGTGCTGGGAGAAGCGATAGAAGATCGGGAGGTCGTCGCCGATCTCCGCGCGAATCGCGCGGACCACGGCGACCGGGAAGCGGGTGCGCCGCTCCAGGTCGCCGCCCCACTCGTCGTCCCGACGGTTAGTGTCGGCCCAGAGGAACGCGTCGAGCAGGTAGCCGTGCCCGGCATGGATGGCGATGCCGTCGAAGCCCACCTCGACCGCGTTGCGCGCCGACCGCACGTAGGCGGCGATCACGTCGTCGATGTCGGCCTGCGTCATCGCGGCCACCGGGACGGCGCTGGCGTCGATGTACTCCTGCGAGTACACCGTCTTGCCGGGAGTGCCCCACAGACCGGACGGGCGCATGGGGCGCACCGCCGGATCGACGTCGGCCATCGCACCCCACAGCGGGCCGACGTGCCAGAGCTGCGGAATGATCCGGCCGCCCGCGGCGTGGACGTCGTCGACCACCGTGCGCCACCCGGCGAGCGCCTCCTCGCCGTGCAGGCGCGGGACCGACGGGCTGTCGACAGCACTCGGGTGGTCGATCGCGACGCCCTCGGTCACGATCAGTCCGGTCCCGCCGACCGCGCGGCGGGTGTAGTACGCGGCGACGTCCGGTCCGGGCACGCCGTTCGGCGAGTACTCGCGGGTCATCGGCGACATCACGATCCGGTTCGGGACCTGAAGCGACCGCACGGTCAACGGAGAGAACAACGAGGTCACAGGAACGTCACTCACAGCGGCATCACATCGATCATCATGGCTCGACCCTCTCGCACGCCCACCGTGCCGGACAATCCGCGATTCCAGTGACCGGACAGTGCGTCCGGTCACTGGAACATCCCCTTGTCCCACCGGTCCGACGCTGCGAGGTTGAGACCATGACTTCTGAACTCACCCTCAGCATTGCGGAGCAACTCCAGGCCATCGAGGAGATCAAGCGGACGTTCTGCGCCCGCCTGCGCTGCATGGACAACAAGCAGTGGGAGATCTACCCGACGCTGCACACCGACGACGTGGTCTCCGAGACCTGGGGCGGACTGCCGGAGGACAAGCAGCCGAAGACCGGCGACACCTCGAACCGCATCGTCGGCAAGGAGAAGCTGACCCAGGCCATCAGCACCTTCCTGGACGGCGACACCAAGGTGACCACCGTGCACCACGGCCACATGCCGGAGATCACGCTGACCTCGGACACCACCGCCACCGGCATCTGGGTGATGGAGGACAAGCTGTGGTGGACCAACGGCGACCACGAGGAGCACCTCCACGGCTACGGCCACTACCACGAGGAGTACCGCAAGGAGAACGGTCGCTGGCTGATCAGCTACCGCCGCCTCAGCCGCCTCCGCGAGGACGTGACGCCGAACTACTTCGACTACGCGAAGGCGCTGTAGTCGTCGACCCACACGAAAGGGGCCGGACCGCATGGTCCGGCCCCTTCTCGTCTACGGGTCAGGCGTTCTCCTTGCGGAAGACGCTGGTCCCCCACCATCCGCCGAGGGCGCTGAGCACCACCGCGGCCAGCAGGCCCCAGCCGACGCTGGAGGCCGCGATGTCGCCCAGGAAGGACGACCGCACCGCGTCGACGATCCACCGGAACGGCATGAAGTCCGACACCCGCTTCAGCCACGCCGGCCCCAGCGTCATCGGCAGCAGAATGCCCGACAGCAGCAGGATCGGCATCAGCAGCATGTTGAGGACCGGCGCCATCACGTCCTCGCTCTTGGTGGTGAGCGCCAGGGCGTTCGACGCCGCCGCGCACGCGCCGCCGACCAGCAGGGTGATGACGATGCCGATGATCACGCCGACCACCGACCCGCGCATACCCATCGCGAAACCGAGACCCACCAGAATCAGCGCCTGCACCAGGAGCTGCAGCAGATCGCGGAGCAGTCGACCGAACAGCAGCGCCGTCCGGCTGGCCGGGGTCACGCGTTCGGCTTCGATGACGCCTTCGCGCCATTCACCGATGAGGCCGAAGCCGGCGAACATCGCGCCGAACATGCCGAGCTGCACCAGCAGACCGGGGACCAGGAAGGTGTAGGCGTTGTCGCCCGCACCCGGGAACTGCTCGACGAGCGGTTTCAGCAGCGGCCCGAACAGGACCAGATACATCACCGGCTGCATGATCCCGATCAGCACCCAGGCGGGGTTGCGCAGGTTCATCCGCAGCTGACGGCGGAACACGATGTACGACTCACGCAGGAATCTCATCGGACACCTCCTCGGTGTCGGCACCGGCCTCGGCGTCGCGCAGGCTGCGGCCGGTCAGGGTCAGGAAGACGTCGTCGAGCGTCGGGCGCATGATCTCGATGGAGTCGAGGGTGTCGCCCGCGGATTCGAGGTCGCGCAGCAGCCCGGGGATCACCTTCGCCGAGCCCCGCAGCCGGGCGCGGACGCCGAACCCCGCCGCCTCGATCTCTGTGGCACCGACCTGTTCCAGCCGCTGCGCGGCGTGCGCCACCGGCCCGGCCGCCGTGAACTCCAGGTGCACCAGGTCGCCGGAGACCTGCGACTTCAGGTTCTCCGGGGTATCCGCGGCGACGATGACGCCGTTGTCGATGATGATGATCCGATCGGACAGGGCATCGGCCTCGTCGAGGTAGTGGGTGGTCAGGAAGACCGTCGCGCCGCGCTCGGTCCGCAGCTTGGCGATGTGCTCCCACAGGTTGGCGCGGGCCTGCGGGTCGAGGCCGGTGGTCGGCTCGTCCAGGAAGACCAGCGTCGGATCGTGGATGAGGCCCATCGCGATGTCGAGGCGACGGCGCTGGCCGCCGGACATGTTCTTCGGCATCCGATCCCACAGGCCGTCGAGCTGCAGCTGCGAGAACAGCTCCTTGCCACGGGCGACGGCGTCCCGGCGACTCATGCCGTAGAGCTGGCCGTGGTCGGCCACCTCGTCGCCGGCGAGTGCCTGGGAGAACGTCGACCCCATCTGGGAGACGTACCCGATGCTGCGTCGGACCTGCACCGATTCGGTGACGACGTCGAAACCGTTGACGGTCGCGGTGCCCGCGGTCGGTCGCAGCAGCGTGGTCAGCATCCGGAGCGTGGTGGTCTTGCCCGCACCGTTGGGGCCGAGGAAGCCGACGACCTCCCCCTCGGCGATGTCGAGGTCGACACCTGCGACGGCGCGCACCTCCCGTTGGTTCTTGCCCTTGCCGGTCACGAATGTCGCCGCGAGTCCGCGCGCGTGAATCATTCGTCGCCCCTTCCTGCGATCAAGCATTAGTCAAATTTGACTAAGCCAGTGTGCGACGGTCACTCCACCGGTGTCAACGGATTTTCTACTCGCCGGCTCTGCCGAGCTCCGCGAGGTACCGCGCACGGTCGTCGACCATCTGATAGCCGGGGTCGTCCGATGGCGGACTCCAGCGTCCGGTGCCGTCGAAAGCGAGGGCGCCGTCGTCGATGTCGGCGAGGACCCCGTCGAGCCAGTGGAGTTCCACCTCGGCGAAGCTCTTCCAGAGCTCCAGGCTGCGCACGGCATGCGGCGGCGCGTAGGGGTCGGTGCCCGCCGGCGGCAGGATGTGGCCGATCTTCCCTGCCAACTCGACCCGACGGGCGCGGAGCGCTTCGGTCGCCCTGGCGGTGCCGAGCATCGGAAGCAGTCCGAACGCGGCTTGGAAGGCGTGGCGGTCGAAGATGTTGACCTCGACGATCGCAGCGATGACCGCCTCCTCCAGCGTCGCCCTCCCCTCGCGGGTGAGTTGGTAGACCACCACCTCGCGGCCGTCGTCGGCGAGCGTGCGATCGGCGAGGAGCCCTTGATCGGCGAGGGTGCGGAGGCCGTGATAGATCGAGCCCGGTTTGATGCTGGCCCATTCGTCGACTCGCCACGACAGCAGCTCGCGTCGGATCTGGTAGCCGTTGACCGGCTCGAACAGTCCGACCGCGCCGAGCAGTAACAGCCGGGTGGTCGATACAGACATAGAAGTAACGGTAATCGTCGCGCACAGGAAGAGCCGCCGACACGGCAGATGCGAACTCACACAGGCCTACTCGCGAGTTCTACTTCCCGGTAACCGGCGGGCCGTGAGACGGTCGGGAAAAGCGTGTGTTCCCGCGCACGCCGACAATTGGGAGACTCACGTATGAACGAACTGCCCGAAGCTGTAGGCGTCCGCAAGATCGGCATGCTGGGGATCGGCGCGTACCGACCCGAGCGCGTCGTCACCAACGACGAGATCTGCGAGACCATCGACTCATCCGACGAGTGGATCTACACCCGCACCGGCATCAAGAGTCGGCGCTTCGCGCGGCGCGACGAGACCGTCGTCGAGATGGGCGTCAACGCGGGCCGCAAGGCGATCGCGAACGCGCTGCTGTCGGGGTCGGACATCGACGCAGTCATTCTCGCCACCAACACGCACCTGCTGCTGACGCCTGCGGGGGCGACGGCCATCGCCACCGAGCTGGGCGCGAACGGCGTCCCGGCGTTCGACGTGACCGTCGGCTGCGCAGGCTTCGGGTACGCGATGTCGCTGGCCGCCGACATGGTGCGCGGCGGTTCGGCCAGCCACGTCCTGGTGATCGGTGCCGAGCAGTTGTCGGTCGCGCTGGACATGACCGATCGCACCAACTGCTTCATCTTCGGCGACGGCGCCGCTGCGGTGGTCGTGGGTCCGACCGAGCAGCAGGAACTGGGTCCGGTGGTCTGGGGCAGCGACGGCACCCAGTTCAACGCGATCCGCCAGGACATCGACTGGATCAGTTACATGGACGGCGGCGACATCGAGAACCGCCCCTACCTGCGCCTCGAGGGCACCGCCGTGTTCCGCTGGGCCGCGTTCGAGATGGGCAAGGCCGCGCAGCGCGCCCTCGACGTCGCGAAGGTCGACGCCTCCGAGATCGACGTCTTCGTCCCCCACCAGGCCAACTCGCGCATCAACGAACTCCTCGCCCGCAGCCTGAAGTTCCCGGAGTCGACGGTCATCGCCAACGACATCGAGAAGACCGGCAACACCTCCGCCGCGTCCATCCCCCTCGCGATGGAGGACCTCCTCTCGACCGGTGCCGCCAAGCCCGGCGACACCGCCCTCCTCCTCGGCTACGGCGCCGGCCTCAGCTACGCCGCCCAGGTCGTGAAGATGCCGCCGATTCCGTTCGAATAGACCGGAGGCGACGGAAGACAAGCGACGGAACACCCGATTCCCAACACGGCACAGCCGTCGATGGTGCCGCACCATTTGTCGACCAGTCGCACCACTTGTGTCTCCCGCACTCGGTCGCGACCGAGTGCGGGAGACAGAACTGGTGCGACGAGGCGCGAAGTGGTGCGGGAAGACCGCCGAGCATCGTATGCGGGCGGCACCGGAGGAGTCGGTTACGTGGTGGACGGACCGGCGGTTGCGTTCCAGCGTCCCTCACCACGATCTCGTCCGACGCCTCGGCCTTCGGCCTCGGACGTCGGCTCGATCTGTCGCTCCGCTCCAATTTCCCGGTTACCACGGCAAACCGTTAGCGTAGACGGGTGAGTTCCGAGGTCATCAGTCGTGAAGTAAAGCGCCGTCGTACGTTCGCCATCATCTCCCACCCGGATGCCGGTAAGTCGACGATGACCGAGGCGTTGGCGCTGCACGCGCACATGATCAGTGAGGCCGGCGCGGTCCACGGCAAGGGCAGTCGACGGGCGACGGTCTCGGACTGGATGGAGATGGAGAAGGCGCGCGGCATCTCCGTGACGTCGACGGCACTGCAGTTCAACTACACGCCCGAGTCGTCGACGGCGCCGCTGCCGAACGTCATCAACCTCGTCGACACCCCCGGTCACTCCGACTTCTCGGAGGACACCTACCGCGTGCTGACCGCGGTCGACGCCGCCGTGATGCTGATCGACGCGGCGAAGGGCCTGGAGCCGCAGACGCTGAAGCTGTTCCAGGTGTGCCGCCACCGCGGCATCCCGGTGATCACCGTGGTGAACAAGTGGGACCGCCCCGGCCAGACGCCTCTGGAGCTGATCGACGAGATCAGCGAGCGCATCGGCCTCATCCCGACGCCCCTGTACGTGCCGGTCGGCATCGCAGGCGACTACCGCGGTCTGCTGGACCGACGCACCGGCGAGTACATCCACTTCGAGCGCACGGCCGGCGGAGCGAAGATCGCCCCCGAGATCCTGATGAACGCCGACGAGGCCGCCGAGCGCGAGGGCGACGCCTGGACCGAGGCGCAGGAGGAGGACCAGCTCCTGTCCGAGCTCGGCCAGAACCACGACCAGGAGATGTTCCTGGCCGGGCAGACGTCGCCGATGATCTTCACCTCCGCGATGCTGAACTTCGGCGTCCGGCAGCTGCTCGACGCGCTCGTCGAGTTCGCGCCGCCGCCGCACGGCCGCGAGAGCATCGACGGCGACGAGCGCGAGGTCACCGACCCGTTCAGCGCCGTCGTCTTCAAGGTGCAGGCAGGCATGGACAGCAGCCACCGCGACCGCCTCGCCTACATGCGCATCGTGTCCGGCGAGTTCGAGCGCGGCATGGTCGTCACCCACGCGCAGACCGGCAAGCCGTTCGCCACCAAGTACGCGCAGGCGGTCTTCGGGCGCGACCGCTCCACGGTCGACAACGCCTACCCCGGCGACGTCGTCGGCCTGGTCAACGCGATGGCGCTGGCTCCCGGCGACACCCTGTACATGGATTCCAAGGTGCAGTTCCCGCCGATCCCGTCGTTCGCGCCCGAGCACTTCTCGGCGCTGCGCGTGACGACCGCCGACAAGTACAAGCAGTTCCGCAAGGCCGTCGACCAGATGGACGCCGAGGGCGTGGTCCAGGTGCTGCGCAACGACATCCGCGGCGACGCCTCCCCCGTCATGGCTGCGGTGGGCCCCATGCAGTTCGAGGTCGTGACCGCACGCATGAAGGCCGAGTTCAACGTCGACACCATCGTCGAGCCACTCGGCTACTCGATCGCCCGCCGCACCGACGAGGCCAGCGCGCCCGAGTTGAACCGGCAGCGCGGCGTGGAGGTCTTCACCCGCAGCGACGGCGCGATCCTGGCGCTCTTCTCCGACAAGTGGCGTCTGCAGTACATCGAGAAGGAGCACTCGGATCTTCTGCTGGAACCGCTGGTCGCAGCAGCCGACTGATCCGATGACGCGCATCCGACCGATCTCGATCGCAGCTCTCGCGGGCGCCATGCTGATGCTGGCCGCCTGCAACGACGGCACGACCTCCGCACCGAGCAGTACCGAGACGCCACCGCCCCTGATCAAGACGTCGACCAAGGTCCTCAAGGACGCCGCGTGCACGACGACGCCGACCGCCGGCGAGATCGTCCGCAGCGGATACGGGCTCGACTACGCCCACGGCGCCATCAGGATCTCCGTCGCGCCGGTCGACGGGCCCGCCCGCTGCCTGCAGTTCGCCAAGTCGGGTCCCACGAACCCGAACGTGCCACCCGACACGCTCCTGTTCACCTTCGCCGGCGACCGCGGTGAGGGCGCCCAACTGGAGTTCCTGGCCGTCGACTTGGCGGGTGCCATCCTCCCGTGGCCCCGCGGTGCCACCGCTCGCGTCCCCGGCTCCCCGATCACCTCCACGATCGGTGTGTCCATCGACGGCGTCTACTACACGTCGCCGACCTGCACGCTGAAACTGCAGACGGTCACCGCTAAGAAGGCGTCCGGCCGCTTCGACTGCCCGCAGGCCATCGCGCAGACCGCCAACCCGCTGGACCCGAACGACGACATCACCTACGACGACGAGTCGACGGTCCCGACCGACCCCGCGCAGCCGCCCGCACCGACCGACCAGACCAAGACGGCTGCCCTGTCGGGGCTGTTCGAGGTGGAGAAGTAGCGACGGGTCAGGACTGGGCGGCGAGCACGCGGAGTTCGCGCCGCAGAATCTTCCCGGTGACGGTGGTCGGCAATTCGTCGACGAACGTGATCTGGCGCGGGTACTGGTAGAACGCCAAATGGTGCTTCACATGATTCTGCAGTTCGACGCGCAGGGTCTGCTCCGGTGCCGCGTCCGCTGACGGGACGACGAACGCGTGGACCGCCTCGCCCCGCAGGTCGTCCGGCACACCGATCACCGCCGCCATCGCGACGGACGGATGCGTGATCAGGCACTCCTCGATCTCCCCCGGACCGATGCGGTAACCGGCCGAGGAGATCACGTCGTCGGCCCGGCCTTCGTACCAGATGTTGCCGTCGGCGTCGGCTCGCCCGCGGTCACCGGTGTGAATCCATCCGTCGTGCACCTTGTCCTGCGTACGGTCCGGCAGATTCCAGTAGCCGAGGAACTGCCCGGGATTGCCGGTCGCGACGCAGATCTCGCCGACGTTCCCGGGCTCGGCGACGACGTCGTCCTCGGTCAGAATTCGCACGGTGAAACCGGGGAAGGCGCGCCCCATCGACCCGGGTTCGGCGGTCCACGCGGTGCGGTCGGTGCCGATGGTCAGGTTCATCTCGGTCTGCCCGTAGAACTCGTTGATGTCGACGTGAAAGGTCTCCGCGACCCAGGCACGCAGCACCTCGCCCAACGATTCACCGCCCGACACCAGCGCGCGCACGCACAAGCCGGACGCGGCCTCGCGGTCGACACCGGTGGCGCGCATCTGCTTCAACGCGGTCGGCGGGATGAAAGACGCGGTCACCCGGTGGGCCTCCATCACCTCGAGCGCTCGCTGCGGTGTGAACCCGTCGGGGGTGGCGACGACCGCGCAGCCCATCCCGAGTGCAGGAAAGAGGACGTCGTACAGGCCGCCGATCCACGCCCAGTCCGCGGGCGTCCAGAAGACGTCACCGGGCTGCGGCGCGTTCCCGAAGACCGTCCGCACCGCCGGCATGTGGGCGGGCAGGACACGGTGGGCGTGCAGCGCACCCTTGGCCGCACCAGTGGTGCCGGACGTGTAGACGATGATCGCCGGACTCTCCGCCGTCGTCGGCGCGTCAGCCTCTGTGGTGGCGGGCCGATCGGCGAAGTCCGCGAAGGCGATCTCGCGGGCACCGTTGCCCGCGGCACCGACCACGACGACGGTCTCCAGGTCCGGCAGGGTTGCGATGTCGTCGCGGATCCGGGGCAGGATCTGCTCGTCGACCACCAGCAGTCGTGCCCCCGAGTCGCCGAGACGGTGCAGGACGGCGGACGGACCGAACTTCACCGACAGCGGGACGGTGACGACACCCGCGCGGTAGGCGCCGAGGTGGGCGGTCAGCACTTCCAGACCCTGCGGCACCATGACGCCGATCCGGTCCCCCACGTCGATCCCGGCCTCGCGCAGCCCGGCCGCGAACTGCCGACTGAGGTCGCGGAGTTCACCGAAGGTGTAGTGCGAGACGTCCGATCCGGTGTCGACGATGAGAGCCGTCGCCGCCGGATCCTGGTCGTCGGCGCAGACTCGGGCGATGTTGAGGTCGTCGGGCACCTGCCAGGCGAACTCGTCGGCCTGGAGGTCCTGCCACCAGGCGGGTCGCGCGGATTCGGTTGTGGGGGCATGGGAGAGCACGCCGCACCGTCCTTTCGTGGAAGTCATTCATGCGTTGGGAGTTCCGGGCGACGCTAGGTGGGGCGCATCAGGCGGTCCATCCGCAGTGCGAGGCGGACCTCGAGGGCGCGGTCGCCGGTCCGCCAGCCAGTGCCGAGGAGTCGGTCGACGCGCTCCAACCGCTGGTAGACGGTGTTGACGTGGATGAACAGCGCCGCAGCGGTCCCGGCCGCGCTTCCCTCAGCGGCGAAGAACGCCGCCATCGTCGCCAACAGATCGGAGCCCTTCTCCGCGTCGTAGCGCCGCACCGGGTCTAGCTGGGCGCCGACGAACGACCGGATCCGATCCGGTGCCGCCTCGCTGAGCAACAAACCGAACACGCCGAGCTCCTCCTCCGCAGCCCCCTCTCCGACGCGACCGAGCGCGACGAGTAGGTTCGCCGCACGGTGGGCGCGGTCCTCCAGATCGATGAGGTCGGAGAGCTCGGTGCTGGGTCCGGCCGACGCCGCGGTGACCCCGATGTGCTGCAGTCGTCGAACCACCTCCCGCGCCGGGCCCGACGACCACCGCTGGGGAACCAGCGCGACGATCCGGTCCGCGTACGACGACACCAGTCCCCCGGCCGCCCGTGCGAGTCCGCCCGCCTCGGAGCGGAGGGCGCTCGTCACCTCGTGGTCGGGAAGGATCACGACGAGGACGAACGGTTGTCCCAGGTCGACGCCGAGGAGGCTCGCCCGACGGCGGATGCCCATCACGTCGCTCGGCGCCTGCATCAGTAGATCGGCGAGGATCTCGCCGCGCAGTCGGTTGTCGGCCTCGTCGCTGGCCCGCTGGTTCAGCAGCAGCACCGAGATCGCCGAGATGCCGCGTTCCACGGTCCGCAGGTCGTCCTCGCTGAGCGGGCGCCCCAGGTAGTAGAGGGTTCCGAGGACCTGGTTGGCGGCGACGATCGGGACCGCCGCACCTTCCAGCCCGTCGAGCGGTCGTCGGACCGGCCAGCCGACAGCATCGGTGCCGGACACCGCGGCCACCAGGGCATCGGTGTCCGCGACGGTCCCCGGCCGCACCGACGTCGCGAGGGTTCCGCCGCGGTCGTCGTGGACCAGCACACACTCGGCCGTCAGGTCGGCGCGCAGCGCTTCGGCGAGGTCCTGTGGATCGTGGCCGCCCACCACCAGTCCCATCAGTTTCTCGTGCAGCTCCACCGCACGCAGGAGCCGGCGGTTGTTGCTCTCGATCTCGACTTTCGCCGCCTCCAGCTGTTCGAGGGCATCCCGCGTCTCCTCGAAGCGGGAGGCGTTCTCGATGGCGATCGCGGCGTGATCGGCCAGCGACGACAACAGTGAGATCTCCTCGGTTGAGAAGACCCGTTCGGAGCGGTCCGCAGCGAAGAGCACGCCGAGGATCTTGCTCCCCACCCGCAGTGGCACGCCGAGGATGGCGACGACCTGCTCCTCGGTGACGCTGTCGTCGATGACGGGCTCATGGCGGTCGTCGGCCAGGTAGTTCCTCGTCCACAGCGGGATCCCGGCGGCCGCGACCTGACCGCCGAGGCCCGCGCCGAGCGGCAGGCGGATGTCGGAGAAGCCCTTGCCGGTGGTGCCTTCGGTGACCCGCATGTAGGTGTCGCCGCGCTCGGGATCCACCAACATCAGGTACGCGATGTCGGTGTTGAGGAGCTGACGACCGCGGCGGACGATGGCCTGCAGGACACGTTCCACGTCGCGCATGGACGACAGGTCGCCCGCCGTCTCGAACAGCGCCCGCAACTCCTGCGATCGACGGCGGAGCATCTCGAGGAGGCCGCGGAGTTCGACGACGGTGTCCAGTTCCGCGCGCGCCTCGGATCTCAGGTCCGGCGGCAACTGCTCGATCTCCGCCGACCGGGTCAGGATCTCGGCGTCGATGTCAGAGCTCGGACCGTCATCGAGCAGTTGCCGAAGCAGTGTGCCGAGCATCGATGACCTCCTCTCGCCGAGTGTGCCGACCGCCGCGGTCCGCGACGTCAGACCCGGGCCTCATCCGCGTCGACCGCGTCCACGAGGCCGAGCCATTTGCTGGTGGCCGCGTACATGAGACCGCTGACGACGGTGTAGAACGGCCACGCGAAGTACAGGATGACGGCGGTGCTGATCGGGAGTCCGCCGATCACCAGATCCTGGTGCAGCCCCCACAACGCGACGGCCCACAGGATGAACGACAGCACGTTGTACGTGTGGATCACGATGAGAGCGGAACGTCGCCGAGCCGGATCCTGGCACTCCACCACCGACATGTTCAGGAGGAGCGCCACCATGAGGGGCGTGGTCAGGAACATGGCGGCCGGGAGGTTCCACATCATCCCCAGGAAGGCGATGACGAGCAGCGCGGTGAAGCCGAGGACCAGCACGTCCATGGCCTTGGAATTCTTCGAGAGCATCAGCGGGTTTCTCCAGAGTTGTCGGCGAGAACAGCGGCGCGGTCCGCCGCGGCGGCGGCAGCGGACGTCGTGGCCGCCGCGGGGACCGGGAATCCCGACGGGATCACCGTGTCGAATCGGCGGACGTCCTCGTCGGACGGGGTGAGCAGCGACGCGACCACGTACAGCACCACGCCGGCGACGATCACGGTGAAGCCGGTGAAGAAGTGCGACGGCGGTGTCCACCACTCGTAGCGGTCGGCCAAGACAAGGACGATGTTCAGGATCAGGCTTCCGCTGATCGCGACGGTCGCGCCGCGGGAGGTGCCGCGACGCCAGTAGAGTCCGAGGACGATCGGGCCGAGGGTGGCGGCGGCGAACGCGGACCAGCCGATGGCGCCTAGCAGGTAGATGATCTGGTCGAGGAACAGTGCGACGCCGACGGCGGCCGCGGTGATGACGATGCTCGCGATGCGGTTCCAGCGGAGTTCATTGGTGATCTCACGGCCGAACGCGCCGAGGAGATCGCGGGTCATGGCGCTCGCACCGATGGTGATGAAGCTGCTCGCGCTTGACATGATCGCCGCCAGGAGCGCGGTGAGCGCCAGGGCCGTCACGATCGGGGACGCGAACTGGTCGAGGAAGGCGGTCGTGGTGTCGTCTGCCGCTTCCGGCTTCGCCATGAGGCCGGCTTCGATCTGCCCGCGTGCAGCGAAGCCGATGCCGATGGAGAACAGAGTCGTGATGCCGTAGCCGAGCGCCGCCACCAGGGCGCCCCAGCGCAGTTCGCGCGGCGAGCGGAGCATCAGGAACTTGTGGATCAGCTGGGGCTGGCCGATCATGCCGAACGCGATCATCAGCGCGTTGGCGACCCACCACACGGCGGGCTTCACCCCGTCGAGCTGCAGGAACTCCGGATTCGCCTCGGAGATCCCCGACAGGGTCGACGACCATCCGCCGCCGACACCGATCGCCAGGAAGAAGACGAACACCGACATCGCGATCATCAACAGGCCCTGGACCAGGTCGGTCCAGACGGCCGCGAGCATGCCGCCGGCGACGGTGTACGCGGCGACGATGATCGCGCCGATGATCAACGCGTGGGTGAACGACAGGCCGAGCAGCAGCGCGGTGATGACACCTGCGGCGACCACCTGCGCGGTCATGTAGCCGATGGCGCCGATGATCAGCGCAATCGACATCCACAGGCTTGCGGGGCCGTTCCCGTAGCGGACCTTCACCAGGTCGGGGATGCTGTACGCGTCGTGCGCGTGCGCCAGCCGTCGCAGTTTTCCGCCGAGCAGGAACCACGTCAGTGCGAATCCGAGCGGTGCCAGGATGCCGACGGCGAGGCCGCCGATCCCCCAGGACGCCGTCGCGCCGGTGGCCCCGACCATGCCCCATCCACTCTGGATCGAGGAGAACGAGGCGATCGCCATCACGAAGAATCCGAGCGACTGGCCGGCGACCAGGAACTCCTTGGCGGAGTTCATCCTCCGCTTGGCCCACAGGCCGATACCGATCATCAAACCGAGGTAGATGACCGTCACGGTCACGATCAACGCTTGACTGCTCACGCAAATGCCTCCTTCAGTCCCGAGGCGGGGCCGAGAAGACACCCGCTTCGTGCATCCGTTCACAACCGCTGCGTCAATCACGCAATCAGTTGATATGGATCACAGTATGAAGCGAATGTTGAGGCGACAACAGAGAGATGCACACCAGATCACGGCTGCATGTGGACATCCCTACATATTCGAGCCGGGACCGTCAGACCCCGGCGATCCCGTCCGTCACAGCCGGATCGACTTCTTCGACGGTCGCGGGCACGAACGACGGGTCGCGGTCCTTGTCGACGAGGACCGCGCGGACGCCCTCGGCGAAGTCGGGGTGCGCGGTGATGCGGCCAGCCGCGGACAGTTCGCGGTCGAGGCATTCGGCGAGCGACGACACCTCCCCCTCCTTGATGAGGGCGGCGGTGACGAACAAGCTGGTCGGCGACGCCGAGTGCAGGAGGTCGAGCATCTCCTCGGCCCAGGCGTCGCCGATCGCGCCGCGAAGGCCGCCGACGATGGCGACGACGTTGGCGTCGTCGAAGTACTCGGCGATCTTGCGGAGCGGGAGATCGGACACCGGCGGGATCCGGTGAGCGCCGAGGACGTCGCGCAGCGGGACGCCGTTGCGGATGGCTTCGGCGACGTCGCCGAGTTGTTCGGACGGCACGAAATGGGTGGCGAGGCCGATGGCGACGGCGTCGGCGCCGCGGATCCGGGCGCCGGTGAGGCCGAGCCACATCCCGACGCCCTGCGGCAGTCGGGGAAGGAAGTAGGTGGAGCCCACATCAGGGAAGAAGCCGATCGCGGTCTCAGGCATGGCGATCAGCGCGTTCTCGGTGACGATGCGGATCTCGCCGTGCACGCTGATGCCGAGACCGCCGCCCATCGCAGCGCCGTCGACCAGTGCGACGTACGGCTTGGGGTATTCGGCGATCAGTTGATTGAGCCGGTATTCGGAGGCGAAGTAGTGGTGGACCTCGTCGGTCTCACCGGCGATCGCGTGGTCGCGGATCGCGCGGATGTCGCCGCCAGCGCAGAAGGCGCGGTCGCTGGCGGAGGAGACGAGCACCAGTTCGATGGCGTCGTCGTCGCCCCACGCTTCGAGGACGGCCTGCATGTCGTCGATCATCGTCTGATCGAGGGCGTTCAGGGCGCGGGGGCGGTCGAGAATGATTTCGCCGACGCCGCCGCGGATCTCCGTGCGGATGTAAGACATGCCGGTCACGGTATCTGGCGGCGGCGTCGGGTGTGAAACCTGCCTAGCCCGGGGAGGACTACTTGGCGGTGTTCTGAGCGATCTGCGCGGTGTTCTGGCTGATCTTGAACACGGAGATGTAGAGCTCGAGCGAGACGCGCGCGATGGTCAGGTAGATGAGGTAGACCAGCGGCACGATGATGAGCGTCAAGAGCAGCGAGACGATGCCGCCAACGACGCTGTCACCCATGAGCGAGAACGACGAGATGATGCCCGCGAAGAAGATGCCCACGGCGGCGATGGTGAACACGATCGTGATGATCAGGTACAGCACCGGGATGACGCGGGTGGCGACCATCTTGTCGAACTTGAAGTCGAAGAGCGCGGAGAAGAACGAGCCGCGGTCGAGCGACTGCGGCTGCTGCGGCGCACCGTAGGCGGCTGCGGGCTGGCCGTAGGCACCCGGCTGCTGTCCATAGGAGCCCGGCTGCTGGCCGTAGGCGCCGGGCTGCTGGTAGCCGTACTGCCCTTCGGGCTGCTGGCCGTACTGCGGCTGCTGGCCGTCGGGCTGGCCCTGGTTGAACGGATCGTTCGGCGGCGTCGTCATGCGAGTACCTCTCGGTCGGCCGGTCCGGGTGGAACCGGGTTGGAGTCAACCTAACCTAACAATCACCTGAGACACCTGCACAACTCCGGTGGCCCAACGGGTGTCGAATGAATGACCGACACCGGTCAGCCGACGAGGTCCGACAACTCCAGCCAGCGCTCCTCGAGACCGTCCACCTCGCTCTGCGCGGCACGCAGCTTCTCGGTCAGCTCCGCGAGCCCGGTGTAGTCGCTCTGATCGAAGGCCGCCATGGTCTCGTGGATCTTCGCGATCTCCTTGCCGAGCTTCTCCATTTTGCGTTCGACGGAGTTGAACTCCTTCCGCGCGGCCTGGTGGTCGGCGGCGGACAGGCCATTGCCCGCGGGCGCCTTGGGCGCCTCCGCCTTGGCGGAGCTCGCCGTCTTGGTCGACGCGCCGGCGTCGGCGCGCCGTCGCTCCAGGTACTGCTCGATGCCGCGCGGCAGATTGGTCAGCTTGCCGTCGCCGAACAGCGCCCATGTGCTGTCGCAGACGCGTTCGATCAGGTAGCGGTCGTGGCTGATGACGACCAGCGTGCCCGCCCAGCCGTCGAGGAGGTCCTCCACCTGCTGGAGGGTGTCGATGTCGAGGTCGTTGGTCGGCTCGTCGAGCAGCAGCACGTTGGGCTCGGCCATCAGGACGCGGGTGAACTGGAGGCGACGGCGCTCACCGCCGGACAGGTCGCCGACGGGCGTCCGCTGACGTGCCGGCGAGAAGCCGAGGCGTTCGGCCAGCTGGCTGGCCGAGAGCTCCTTGTCGCCGAGCGTCACGGTGCCCGCGACCTCTTCGACGGCGTCGAGCAGACGCAGTTCGGGGTCCAGATCGTCGAGTTCCTGCCGCAGCCAGCCGATGGAGACGGTCTTGCCCTCGATGCGTCGGCCGGGGGCCACGGGGACGTCACCGGCGAGGGCGCGCAGCAGCGTGGTCTTGCCGGAGCCGTTGACGCCGACGAGGCCGATGCGTTCGCCCGGCGCGAGGCGCCACGTGGTGTCCTTGAGCAGTTCGCGACCGTCGGAACCGTCGGAGGTCGGAGTCTCCAGGTGCGCGTTCTCGAGCTCGATGACGACGCGGCCCAGTCGGCGCTTGGCGAACGCCGACAGTTCGACGGTGTCGCGGGGCGGCGGGACGTTGGCGATCAGCTTCTCCGCGGCCTCGACGCGGTAGCGCGGCTTGGAGGTGCGGGCGGGCGCGCCGCGGCGCAGCCACGCGAGTTCCTTGCGCGCCAGGTTGCGGCGGCGTTCCTCGGCGGCGTCGGCCTGCCGGGAGCGTTCGGCGCGCGCGAACACCCAGTCGTTGTAACCGCCGTCGTACTCGTCGACCCGCCCCGAGTGGACCTCCCAGGTGCGGGTGGCGACGGTGTCGAGGAACCAGCGGTCGTGGGTGACGACGACGAGCGCGCTGCGGCGGTTCACCAGGTGGTCGGCCAGCCAGTAGACGCCCTCGATGTCGAGGTGGTTGGTGGGCTCGTCGAGGATCAGAAGGTCGGAGTCGGTCACGAGGGCTGCGGCGAGTGCGGTGCGACGACGCTGCCCGCCCGACAGGTGCCCCACCTTGCGGTCGAGGATCTCGTCCACGCCGATGCCCGCGAGGATGCCGCGGATCCTGGCGTCGCCCGCCCACTCGTGCTCGGGGCGGTCGACACCGACGACGGCCTCCGCGACGGTCATCTCGGGGTCCAGGTCGCCGCGCTGGGTGACGGTGGCGACACGGATGCCGCCGGCGCGCGAGATGCGGCCGTCGTCGGCGTCGGTGATGCCCGCGAGGATCTCCAGAAGTGTGGTCTTGCCGCCACCGTTGAGACCGACGACGCCGATGCGGTCGCCCTCGTGGATGCCGACGCTCACCTCGTCGAGCAGCGGCTTGATGCCGAAGCTTTTACTGATCCGCTCAGCGTTGATCAGCGACGTGTTGGTGCGCGACATCTCTTGCTTACCTTCTCACTCAGTTGTTCTGGACGAGCCGGGCGCCCGGCACCGGTCCGGACGCCGTTCGCACGGCCTTGGCCACCCCGGAGCCGGACAGTTCGGCGGCCACCGACACGGCGGCGTCGGCGTCGGCGCAGAGGAACGCGCAGGTGGGACCCGATCCGGAGACCATGCCGGCGAGGGCGCCCGCTTCGCGTCCGGCACGCAGCGTGCGCCGCAGCATGGGTTGCAGCGACAGCGCGGCCGGCTGCAGATCATTGTGAAGCAAAGGGGCCACCGCATGCACATCGCCGGATGCGAGAGCCTGCATCAGCGCATCGGGGCGTGCGACTCCGGCGGCGGCCGGTCGGTCGGCGTCGTCGCGGGCGCGGAGCCGGTCGATCTCGCGGTACACGTCGGGCGTCGACAGACCGGTGCCCGCGACGGCGAGGACCCAGTGCATCTCGCCGCGGTGCAGGACCGGGAGGAGTCGTTCGCCGCGGCCGGTGCCGAGCGCGGCGCCGCCGACGACGGAGAACGGCACATCGGAGCCGAGGTCTGCGGCGATCGCGAGGAGTTCGTCGCGCTCGATGTCGAGGCGCCACAGGCGGGCCGCGGCGACGAGGGCACCGGCGGCGTCGGCGGAGCCGCCGGCCATCCCGCCGGCGACCGGGATGGACTTGTTGATGGTGATCTCGACCCGGGGATCGGTGCCGGCGTGAGCAGCCAGTGCGACGACGGCGCGGGCGGCGAGATTGGTCGCGTCGGAGGGGACCTGCCTGCGGCTCTCGCCGTGCACGGTGACCGAGAGTTCGTCGGCGGCACGGACGGTGACGTCGTCGTACAGCGACAGCGCGCAGTAGAGCGTCGACAGTTCGTGGAAGCCGTCGTCGCGCAGCGGTCCGACGCCGAGGTGGAGGTTGATCTTGGCGGGCACCCGTGCGGTGGCTCCGCCCATCATCGCGTGACTCCCCCGTCGATGCCCGCGTCCTTCCGCGCCTGCGCGAGGCGGACGAAGTCGTCGATGCTGCAGCGTTCGCCGCGGAGTCCGGGATCGATGTCGGCGGCGCGCAGCAGCGTCTCGGCCTGCGGCGCGGACCCCGCCCACGACGACAGCGCCGACCGGAGGGTCTTGCGACGCTGCGCGAAGGCCGCGTCGATGGCGGCGAAGGTGCGGACCCGGAGGTCGCGGTCGGTGCCGAAGGCGTCGCGGCGGTCGATGCGGACCAGTCCCGACTGGATCTTGGGTTCGGGCCAGAAGACGTGGGTGCCGATGGAGCCGGCTCGGGCGACGTCGCCGAAGAACCGTGCCTTGACGCTGGGGACGCCGTAGATGCGGCCGCCGGGCGTGGCGGCGAGGCGGTCGGCGACCTCTGCCTGCACCATCACCAACGCGGTGCCGATGGTCGGGAACTCGGCCATCAGGTGCAGGAGCACGGGGACCGCGACGTTGTAGGGCAGGTTGGCGACGAGCGCCGTCGGCGCGTGCGGGAGGTCGTCGGGGTGCACGGTCATCGCGTCGGCGGTCACGATGTCGAAGTTCGCGGCCTGGGCTGGTGCGAACTCGGCGATGGTCTGGGGCAGTCGTGCGGCGAGTTTACGGTCGATCTCGACGGCGACGACGCGCCCGGCCTTCTCCAGGAGTGCGAGGGTCAGCGACCCGAGGCCGGGCCCCACTTCCAGTACGACGTCGTCGGCCCCGATGCCCGAGGCGGTGACGATCCGTCGGACCGTGTTCGCGTCGTGCACGAAGTTCTGGCCCAGCGTCTTGGTCGGCCGCACGTCGAGCTCTGCGGCGAGCGCGCGGATCTCGGCAGGGCCTAGCAGGCGTGGGGCGTCGTCGTTGGTCACTTGTTCATTGTGACTGATGGTGTGGGGTCGTCCGCTCGCGTGTGGGGTGGTCGGGGCGGATTCGCCGCCTCCGCAGTCCTCGCTCCTCGCCCCTGGGGCTCGTCGCTGCGGAGAGGTCGGCGGTCGAATCCGCCCCGACCACCCCACTCGCGGGCTTCGTTTCCGCCGTCCTTCGGACTCGCTCGGGCCTCCGCCCCAGTCTTTCGGTGAGTGTTCGGGTTCGCGGTCTCTGCGACCCAGCCCGTCGCGGTCTCGATACGCGTCGACCGCTCGCAAGCTCGCGTCGGCGCACTCGACCACCCTGAAAGCGGGCGCGGGACGGGGCGAGGCGGCGCAGCGGTGCGGGGCGGGCCCGGTCGAGCGGAGCGGGGCAGCGACGGCGCGACCCGACGACGCTGGAAGGAAGAGATCGAAAAGGAAGCACGGCCGTATCGCGCACAGCTGGAACGCAAGGACCCATCGAAACAGCTCGCGCGGGTTCGCATCGGCCATGACCGCCGAGCTCTCCGCAGGCCCGAGGCGCTAGCCGAGGGCTGAGGACTGCCGAGGCGGCATGGTCGATGCGAACCCGCGCGAGCGGGCTGCACGATTCAAACGGGGACTACCGAAGACCCAACTTGGACGAGCAAGACGGCCATGCGCCCCAGCCTTGGGCCGCCTGCGTCTTCTCGGCGATCGCGATCTGCTCTTCGCGGGTCGCGAGGTCGGGACGCGGCGCGTACTCCTGGCCGCCCCAGCGGTCCCAGGTGTTCTGGTCGAACTGGATGCCGCCGTAGAAACCGTTGCCGCTGTTGATGGCCCAGTTGCCGGTGGACTCGCACTGCGCGAGCGCATCCCAGACACCGTGCGGGACGAACGGGGCGCCCGGCTTGGTGCCGACGCGGACGGTGCCTTCCTTCGGCTCGACGAGAACCTTCTGGGTGAGCTTCTTCTTCTCGGTCACCTTGCCGTTGACGGTGGTGACGGAGTAGGTGACCTCGGCCTTGCCGGGGGTGCCCTTGTCCTCGACTTCGCTCTTGCCCTTGATGAGGGTGTCGTCCTCGACCTTCTTCATCGGCGGCTTGACGGCCTCGGTGACGGTCTTGTCCTCGGTCACGATGCGGGTGACCTTGATCTTCATGTTCTTGGTGACCGGGGTGTCTGCGGCCGGAACCACCTTGTCGGTCTCGGAGAGCGGCTTGCCGGTGCGGGCGAGGAGGTCGCCGACAGTCTTGGCTGCGATGGTCGGCGTGGACTTCTTGCCGCCGTCGTCGAGCCGAACGCGCTTGGGCGAGGTGACGTCGACGTCGCCGCCGGAGACGGGGAGGACTCGGTTGAGCGGTTCGGTGACGGAGCTGGACTCCATGCCGCGCTCGGCGAGGACTTCTTCGACGGTCGAGGCGTTGGTGGTGATGTGGACGGGCTTGCCGTCGACCACCAGCTGCACCTTCTTGAGGCGGTCGACGGTGATGACCTGGTTGTCCTTGGGCGACGAGGAGAGGTCGACGCTGATCTTGTCGCCTGCTTCGGGGGTGATGCCGTTCTCGCGGAGGACGCTGTCGACGGAGAACGCCATGGTGCTGACCGTGGTGCTGGTGCCGTCGACGGCGAGGGTCACCTCCTTGTGCATGACCGCGCCGGTGGTCGCTCCTGCGGCGACGGTGGCGAGGACGGCACCGAGGGCTACTCGGGCACGCACGGACGTGGACGTGTTAATACGCTTGAAAACAGACATCAATTTCCCTGCCGGGTCGGGTACAGCCATCCGCGTCGGCAGCACGGATCACGATACGATAACGGTTCGGTGATCGTTACCGCAACGGAAGCGAATAAAGCTTGCGCGCGTTGGACCCAAGGGTGTCGGCCATCTGTTCGTCCGACACGCCGCGGACTTGTGCCAGCGCACGGGCCGTGTATGGGATGCAATACGACTGATTGGGCTGGCCACGGTAGGGATGCGGGGTCAGGAAGGGTGCGTCGGTCTCCACCAGAATCAGCTCGTCGGGCGTGAGGTGAGCCGCCTCACGCAATTCGGTGGAGTTGTTGAATGTCACAGTTCCGGAGAAGCTCAACACGTACCCGAGGTCGACACATTCGCGGGCGATCTCGGGAGTTCCGGAGAAGCAGTGCATGATCACCGTCGCCGGCGCGCCCTCGGCCGCGAGAACGTCGAGCAGATCGCGGTCGGCCTCCCGGTTGTGGATCATCAGCGGCTTGCCGGAGCGCTTCGCGAGGTCGATGTGCCAGGCGAAGGCCTCACGCTGCACGGAGGGGTCGGCACAGTCGTCCGAGCGCGTGGTCCAGTAGTAGTCGAGCCCGGTCTCCCCGATCGCGACAACGCGCGGGTCCGCGGCCATCTCTTCGAGTTCTGCCTTCGCGGCGTCGTCGAGGTCGGCGGCGTGCGTCGGGTGCAGGCCGACCGCGGCGAAGGCCCGCTGATCCCAGTGCGCGGCGGCGACGGCCCAGCGGGCGTCGACCATGTCGTCGGCGACGGTCACGACCTGCTCGACGCCGACGGATTCAGCGTGATCGAGGATGGCGCGGACGTCCTCCTCGCTACGACCACCGCACGCCGCGAGATGGGTGTGCGCGTCGACGAGCCCCGGAAGCGGGGTCGGGTCGGGCGGCGGCTGACGCCGCTTGCGCTTCTTGATCTCCTTGGCGGTGAGTTCCTTGGCCGGTTCGGTCACAGATCCACTGTGCCCGATACGACCGCGATCGCCGAACCGCCGACCCAGATGTGCTCGCCGTCGTCGACGACGTGGACGCGGCCGTCGCGCTGCAGGGCGGTCCCCTGCGCGACGACGTACGACGCGGGCACGATGCCCGCGGCGCGCAACCAGACCGCGAAGCCTGCGTTGAGGCTGCCGGTGACCGGGTCCTCGGGAACGCCGAGTTCGGGGACGAACGCGCGGACCTCGTAGTCGGCGCCGCGCGCCGCGGCCTGCTCCGGGTTCCACGGTCCGATGAGGCCGACTTCCAGCTCGCCCAACGCCGCGAAGTCGAGGGTCGCATCGAGCACCCGCTGTCCGTCGGCGAGGAGCACACCCAGCCACTGCGGCCCGTTGCACACCCAGTTCGCATCCCGGACGTCGTCGGCGTCGAGCCCGAGCGCACCGCGGACGCGGGCCATCGTCTCCTCGTCGACGGGTCCGGACCGCAGCAGGGGCGGCGCAGCGAACGCGAGGCGGCCGGTGTCGGTCTCGCGTCGGATCGTCACCAGACCGATTCCGCACTCCTGGATCAGGTTCTCGCCGGTGGGCACACCGCCTGCGTCGAGCCACGCGCGCGCCGAACCGAGCGTCGGATGCCCGGCGAAGGGCAGTTCGCCCCCGGGAGTGAAGATCCGGAGCCGGTAGTCGGCTGCCGGGTCGACCGGTTCCAGCAGGAACGTGGTCTCCGAGAGATTGGTCCAGCGGGCGAACGCCGCCATCTGCTCGTCGGTGAGACCGTCGGCACCGTGCACGACGGCCACCGGATTGCCGCGCATCGGTTCGACGGTGAAGACGTCCATCTGCGAGAAGTCGTAGATCATGGCTCGCATTCTGCTCGCCACCGTTCACCGCGCGCCACGCGACGGTCATCGCGTTGACCCGTGGCGTCCGCACGGTCCGGGTAGCGTCGATGGCGTGCTGGGACTTCCTGATGACATCACGGTGGCGCTGTTCGATCTCGACGGTGTTCTCACCGACACCGCGTCGGTGCATCGCGTCGCCTGGACCGACGCGTTCAACGCGTTCCTGACCGAGCGTGCGGGCGAACCGATCGCCGGTCGCACCGACGAGCTCCGCCCGTTCACCGACCAGGACTACTTCGACTACGTGGACGGCCGCCCGCGCATGGACGGCGTCCGGAGCTTCGTGGCCTCCCGCGGGCTCGACGTCGACGACGCCACCGCGACCGCGATCGCCGCGGGAAAGAACGACGCGTTCCTGGCGGCACTGCAGCGCGACGGCGTGCTCGCCTACCCGGGCTCGGTGCGGTACCTGCACGCGGCGCGGGACGCGGGCCTGCACATCGCGGTGGTGACCAGTTCCCGGAACGGCGCGCAGGTCCTCGACGCCGCGGGCCTGACCGAGTTCGTGGAGCACCGCGTCGACGGCAACACCATCGTCGACGAGCATCTGGCGGGCAAACCGGCCCCCGACTCGTTTCTCCGCGGCGCGGAGCTGATGGGCGTCGCACCGGCGGCGGCCGCCGTCTTCGAGGACGCGATCTCCGGCGTCGAAGCAGGCTCCGCGGGCCGCTTCGGTTACGTCGTCGGCGTCGACCGCGTCGGTGGCGGCCAGTCGGCCGCGATGACCGAGGCCGGTGCCTCTATCGTCGTCACTGATCTCGACGAGCTTCTCGCCGAGAACTGACCTGCCCCCGAGCTAGAGCCGAGAAGGACCTCCTTGTGATCGAACCGACCACCAGCGAGCTGGCGCACACCACGCACGGAGACACGTCGAGCCACACCGATCCGGTGAACGTGCCGCACCACGGCGTCCACCCGGTGGAGGGCTTCGACGTGAGCCCGTGGCAGCTCCGCTGGCGCGGACTCGACGTCGACATGATCGGCCGGACCGAGACGCTGTTCGCGCTGTCGAACGGTCACATCGGTCTGCGCGGCAGCTTCGAGGAGGGCGAGCCCGTCGACCAGCCGGGCACCTACCTGAGCGGCTTCTACGAGCTGCGCGACCTCCCGTACGCCGAGAGCGGCTACGGCTACCCGGAGTCCGGGCAGACGGTCGTGAACGTGACCGACGGCAAGATCATCCGCCTGTTGGTGGAGGACGAGCCGATGGATCTGCGGTACGGCCGCACCGTGGAGCACGAGCGGGTCCTCGACTTCCGCACCGGCACCCTGCGTCGCAGTACCCTGTGGACCTCCCCGACCGGCCGCACCGTCCGCATCCGGTCGGAGCGCCTCGTGTCGTTCACCAAGCGCACCGTCGCCGCCATCCGCTACGAGGTGGAGCCGATCGGCGAGGACATGAAGCTGGTGCTGCAGTCCGATCTCCTCGCGAACGAGCCGCTCGGCGGCCCCTCCGCGAAGGACGATCCGCGCATGGCAGCGTCGTTGGAGAACCCGCTGATCTCCGACCTCGCCGACTCCGAGGACTTCTCCGCCGTCCTGGTCCACCACACGGCGCGGTCGGAGCTGGCCGTCGCCGCGGGCATGGACCACGAGCTGGAGATTCCGGGCTCGGCGGACACGTCGATCCGCGCCGAGGGCGACCTCGCGCGCCTGACCGTCGCCGCGACCGTCCCGCAGGGCAGCAAGCTGGTCCTGACCAAGTACATGGGTTACGGCTGGTCGGCCCGACGGTCGGTTCCCGCGCTCCACGCCCAGGTAGAGGCCGCGCTCGCCATGGCCCGCGAAACCGGGTGGGAGGCGTTGAAGGCGGAGCAGGCCGAGTACCTGGACGAGTTCTGGCTCGACGCCGACATCGAGCTGGACGGCGACCCCGAGCTCCAGCAGGCGGTGCGATTCGCGCTGTTCCACGTGCTGCAGGCCGGTGCACGCGGGCAGTCGCGCGCCATCCCCGCGAAAGGTCTCACCGGCCCCGGCTACGACGGCCACACCTTCTGGGACACCGAGAGCTTCGTCCTCCCGATGCTGACCTACACCGTTCCGGCCGCCGCGGGCGAGGAGCTCCGCTGGCGGCACATGACGCTCGACAAGGCGCGGGAGCGCGCCACCGAGCTCGGACAGGACGGCGCCATGTTCCCGTGGCGGTCCATCAACGGCGACGAGTGCTCGGGCTACTGGCCCGCCGGCACGGCGGGCATCCACGTCTCGGCCGACATCGCCAACGCCACGGCCCGCTACATCCGCGCCACCGGCGACGAGGCCTTCGAGGTGGAGTGCGGCGTCGAACTGCTCGTCGAGATCGCCCGCTTCTTCTCCGCGTTCGGCCACCACGACTCCAGCGGCAGGTTCCGCATCGACGGCATCACCGGCCCCGACGAGTACACGGCGATCGTCAACAACAACGTCTTCACCAACCTCGCCGTCCAGCAGGCGCTCCGCGACGCGATCGCCGCGTGCGCCCGACAACCGGCCGTGGCCCGCGGCCTCGGCGTCAGCGACGACGACCTGACCCACTGGGCGCGCTGCGCCGACGACATGACCATTCCGTACGACGACGCGCTCGGCGTCCACCAGCAGTGCGAGGCGTTCACCAAGCTGGACCGCTGGGACTTCGACCGCTCCCGCGGCCGCTACCCGCTGCTGCTGAACTACCCGTACTTCGACCTGTACCGCAAGCAGGTGGTGAAGCAGGCCGACCTGGTCTTCGCGATGTACCTGTTCGGCGACCGCTTCTCCCCCGAGCAGAAGCTCGCGAACTTCGACTACTACTACCCGATCACGGTGCGCGACTCGTCGCTGTCGGCGTGCTGCGAGGCGGTGACCGCCGCCGAGGTGGGCTACCTGGACCTCTCGTACGACCTGATGAGCGAGTCGGTCTTCACCGACCTGCACGACCTCCACAACAACGTCTCGTCGGGCCTGCACATCGCGGCCCTGGCCGGCGCGTGGACCGACTGCGTCGCGGGTTTCGGCGGCATGCGCGACTTCGACGGCCAGATCTCGTTCGCGCCGCGGCTGCCGTCGCGCCTGAACTACATGTCGTTCCGGATGGTGATCCGGGAGTCGCGGATCGTCGTCGCCATCGACTCCCAGCAGGCCACCTACCGCCTGCTGTCGGGACCGACCGTCGACCTGGCCCACCACGGCGAACACTTCATCCTCGGCGACACCCCCGTGATCCGCGACATCCCGCCGCTGGAGGAGCGCACCCCGCCCGAGGCGCCTCCCGGCTGCGAGCCGTACCGCCGCTCGGCGAGGTAGCGATATTCGCGTCCCCGTGGCGGCCTTCCGAGGGCGAATAGCCCTCGGCGAGGTGCCAGGGGGACGCAAATGTTCGCAGCGCCGGGAAAGCGGTCGCCTGCCTGCGGTTCGCCGGGCCTCCGCACGTACAATCGCCCTATTATGCCGAGCGAGTCCTTTGGCGCGTCGTCGCCCTTCTACATCACCACCGCCATCGCGTATCCGAACGGCGCCCCGCACATCGGGCACGCCTACGAGTTCATCTCGGCGGACGTGCTGGCACGGTTCAAGTCGCTGGACGGATTCGACGTCCGCTTCCAGTCGGGCACCGACGAGCACGGTCAGAAGATGCAGCAGACCGCGGAGAAGCAGGGTGTGTCGACGGCCGAGCTGGCGAAGACCAACTCCGACCGCTTCGAAGCCCTCCACACCGCGCTCGGCACCGATCTGAGCCGGTTCATCCGCACCACCGACGCCGACCACCATCGTGCGTCGGAGGAGATCTGGAAGCGGATGGAAGCGGGCGGCGACATCTACCTCGACACCTATGCCGGCTGGTACGACGTCCGCGACGAGGCCTTCTTCACCGAGGACGAGACGACGGTCGACGACGACGGCAACCGGGTCGCCACCGAGAACGGCCACGTCTTGACGTGGACCGAGGAGCAGACCTACTTCTTCCGCCTGTCCCAGTACCAGGACCGCCTGCTGGCCCTCTACGACAGCCGCCCCGAGTTCATCGGCCCCGATGTCCGCCGCAACGAGGTCCGCGCCTTCGTGGCCGGCGGCCTCAACGACCTCTCGATCTCGCGCACCACGTTCGACTGGGGAGTCCCGGTCCCGGGCGCCCCCGAGCACGTCATGTACGTGTGGGTGGACGCGCTGACCAACTACCTGACCGGTGTCGGCTTCCCCGACGACGAGCAGATGCTGGAGCGCTACTGGCCGGCCAGCCTGCACATCATCGGCAAGGACATCATCCGGTTCCACTGCGTGTACTGGCCCGCGTTCTTGATGAGCGCCGGGATCGAGGTCCCCGAGCGTGTCTTCGCGCACGGCTTCCTGTTCAACCGCGGCGAGAAGATGAGCAAGTCGGTCGGAAACGTGGTCGACCCGCACGAGCTGGTGGCCCAGTTCGGTCTGGACGCCGTCCGGTTCTTCTTCCTCCGCGAGGTGTCGTACGGGCAGGACGGCTCGTACTCGGCGGAGGCCATCGTCTCCCGCAACAACGCCGACCTCGCCAACGAGTACGGCAACCTGGCACAGCGCACGCTGAGCATGATCGGCAAGTACTTCGAGTCGACCGTTCCGACACCGGCCGCGTACACCGCCGAGGACACCGCCCTGCTCGACGCCGCCGACGCGCTGCTGCCGAAGGTCCGCGACCTCTTCGACCGCCAGGCCATCCACCAGGGCATCGAGGCCCTGTGGTCGGTGCTGGCCGACACCAACCGCTACATCTCCGCGCAGGAGCCGTGGAAGCTGGCCAAGACCGATCTGGAGCGCACCGGCACCGTCCTGTACGTGTGCGCCGAGGTGGTCCGGATCGTCACGCTGCTGGCGCAGCCGGTGATGCCGGGCTCCACGTCCACCCTGCTCGACCTGCTGTGCGTCGACGCCGACCCGCAGGCGCGGCAGTTCACCGCCGTCGCCGACCGCCTGGTTCCGGGGACCGCGCTGCCGAAGCCGACGCCGGTGTTCCCCCGCCAGGACATGCCCGCCGCCGACGCATGATCGTCGAGGCATGACGGGCGACGCCGCGTCGGCGCTCGACGTCCTGCACGCCCTCGATCGTGCCGCGCGGGACCGCGGCGTCCCCGGTCCCGCCGCGCTGATCGGCGACTGGGCCGACGCCGACGCGGTCATCGCGCCGTCGATCCGGCTGACGGCAGGCACTCCGCCGCTCGACCGCCCGGACGACTTCTGGTTCGGTGCTCTGAGCTTCCCGGTCCGCGTCGACGAGTCGCCGCTGCCCGCGACGGTGGGCGGTCGTACCGACGGCATCCTGCGGCTGGTCGACGGTGCCTGGCGGTGGACCAGCGCGACGGGCGCCCCACAGCCCGACTGGGTGACCGACGCGCTGACCGCGCACGTGCACCGCGGCGACTGGCACGCCGACTGGACCGTCCCCGACCGCGACCAGCACGTGCACGCGGTGCAGGAGTGCCGCGACGCCATCGCCGCGGGCGAGGTCTATCAGGCGTGCGTGTGCACCCGGTTCCGCGGCACACTCCACGGCCGTCCGCTCGACTTCTTCTCCGACATCGCCGCCGCGACGGCCCCCGCCAAGTCGGCGTGGCTGTCGGGCGCGTGGGGTGCGATCGCGAGTTTCAGCCCGGAGTCGTTCCTCGATCGACGCGGCGGCCGGGTCACGTCGTCACCCATCAAGGGCACCCTGCCCGCGGCCGCCGATCCCGCGTTGCTGGCGGCGTCGACCAAGGACGTCGCCGAGAACGTGATGATCGTCGACCTGGTCCGCAACGATCTCGGGAGGGTGGCCCGGGTCGGTGCCGTCACGGTACCCGATCTGCTGACGGTGGTCGGCGCACCGGGCGTGTGGCATCTGGTGTCGACGGTGGCCGCCGAGCTGGCCGACGGCGTCGGCAACACGGCGCTGCTCGACGCGACCTTCCCGCCCGCATCGGTGACCGGGACGCCGAAGATCCGCGCGCAGGAACTCCTCGCGGGATGGGAGGCGGACGCGCGCGGCGTCTACTGCGGTGCGGTCGGCATCGCGGGGCCCGACGGACTGCTGGACTTGAACGTCGCCATCCGCACCGTCGCCGTGACCGGCGACAACACCCTGACCCTAGGCGTCGGCGGCGGCATCACGATCGACTCTGATCCGGCCGCCGAATGGCAGGAGTGCCTGGACAAGGCCGCGTCGATCGTCGGCTTTCAGCCGCGCTAGATCGCGGTCTTTCAGCCGAGCCGCGACCGGTAGCCGTCGGCGGCGGTCCTGCTCCAGCCGAAGACCTTGGCGAGGAAGCCGGCGAAGGTCAGCGCCCACGCGGCGACGGCGACCCAGATCTCCACGTGGCCCACAGCGTCGAGGATCGGCATCTTGTTGACCATGCCGAGCTGGTGGCAGCCGACACCGTACATTCCCAGCGGGAACACGATGGACCAGAACGAGATGTCGTAGCGCAGGGACACCTTGTGGATGCCGTGCCGCCAGTAACCGGCGAAGACCAGCGGCGGGATCAACCAGGTGCCGAACGCCCAGAAGAACAGCGACACCGCTTCGATCGTCTCGCGGGTGATGCGCAGGATGGGCACGTCGACCATGGTCGCGATGTTCGCGCCGGCGACGACCGTGATGGCGGTGGCGCCCATGGCGATCCAGTAGGCGCCGCTGAGCTGACCGGGTTTCGGGTGGTACATGAACACCCGGAAGGCCACGAACAGTGCGACCGCCATATAGAGGAAGACGCCGACGGCCCAGCAGAACACGGCGAGCAGCGCCAGCTCGGTCCGTCCCGCGGTGACGTGCGGCTGGATGGCGGCGCTGAGGACGGCGACCGACTGGGTGGCGACCACCCACAGGAACCAGGTGCCGTCGGCCCGTTCCAGACGCGGGAGTCCGCCGCGGACGGTGAAGGCCAGCGGCGGCAGGACGTACCCGAAGATCAACCACAGTGCCGCGTTGAGGCCGAGCAGGACCATCGCGACGGTGACGTGTCCGTCCATCACCAGCCGGGCGCCGACGACGCCGGTGCCCGCGACGATGGTGAAGAAGCCGAAGGTCCGGTTGGGGACCCGCAGGTCGCGGGCGACGTTCTCGCGGAAGTAGATCAGGCGGAGCAGGTTCAGGACCACCAGCGCCGCGTACGACACGATCGACACCCACAGCAGGGCCACCGACAGTTCATGCCACTGCTCGATGCTCGCGGCGATCGACACGATGCCGGTGGCCATGACCATGCCGAAGTAGGCCGGGTTGAGACCGAGGATCGAGTCGCCCAGCACGCCGGTCGGTACGAGCTTCATTCGGCTCGCGCCTCGAGGACGGCCTGGTACACGTCGCGGCGGGAGAACGGGGTTCCGGCAGCGGCCTGCGCGCACGCCTCCTTGAGACGGACGCCGCTGTCGGCGAGTTCCTGGGCGCGGGCGGCGACGTCGTCGATCGACACGGTCTCGTCGACGGCCGGGGCACCGGCCAGGACGACGGTGATCTCGCCCTTCACGCCGTCGGCCGCCCACGCGGCCAACTCGGCGAGCGTGCCGCGCTTGACCTCCTCGTAGGTCTTGGTCAGTTCGCGACAGACGGCGGCACGACGGCCCTCCCCCAGCACGGCGGCCGCGTCGGCGAGGGTCTGCGCCAGCCGGTGCGGTGATTCGAAGAAGACGACGGTCCGCGGCTGGGTGCGCAGTTCGGCGAGCCAGTCCTGGCGGGCTCCGGACTTGCGCGGGGCGAAGCCGTCGAAGCAGAACCGTTCGGACGGCATCGCCGACAGGGCGAGCGCGGTGGTGACGGCCGACGGACCGGGCAGGCAGGTCATCGGGAGGTCCGCCTCCGCGCAGGCCACGACGAGCCGGTAGCCGGGATCGCTGACCGACGGCATGCCCGCGTCGGTCACCAGGAGGACGACGGCCCCGTCGGAGATGGCTCGGACCAGACCGGGGGTGCGTGCGGCCTCCACCTGGTCGTAGTAGCTGAGGACGCGCCCGGTGATC
Source organism: Gordonia phthalatica (assembly GCF_001305675.1). Lineage (NCBI taxonomy): Bacteria > Bacillati > Actinomycetota > Actinomycetes > Mycobacteriales > Gordoniaceae > Gordonia > Gordonia phthalatica. Next base: position 969,338 of record NZ_CP011853.1, on the reverse strand, counting down.
TCGACGCCGAGCGCTGCGGCGAGTCCGCGGGTGCGACGAGTGTCTTCGGCGGCGACGATGTCGGCCGAACCGAGGGCTTCGCGCAGGCGGGGCGAGGCGTCGTCCGGCTGTCCCATCGGCGTTCCCGCCAGAACGAGGCGTCCGGCGCCGGGCCCGCCACTGGCCTCCGGGTCACTACTGGTCACCGACTCAGACTACTGATCCGGCTACCATCGCTCAGGTGACCCCTGCCCCCTCCATCGATCGCGCGACCGTCGAAGACCGCGCGCTCACCGAAGACTTGGGCACGGCACCCGGTCCGCAGGTCCCCGAACCGGTGTTCGGCGCCACCGACCGTCTGCGCGGCACCATCGTCGGGGCCGTGCTGGTCCTGATCGCCGTCGCCACTCGCTTCTGGGACCTCTCGAACCCCACCGACAAGGGCACGCCCGTCTTCGACGAGAAGCACTACGTGCCGCAGGGCTGGCAGGTCCTGACCGGCGACAACTTCATCGAGGACAACCCGGCGTACGGCCTGGTGGTGCATCCGCCGGTCGGCAAGTGGATGCTGGCGATCAGCGAGTGGATGTTCGGATACAACCCGGTCGGCTGGCGGTTCATGTCCGCGGTGTCGGGGGTGATCATCGTTCTCGCGATCTACCTCACCGTGCGACGGCTCGCCCGCTCCACGTTGATCGGCGCCATCGCCGGTGTCTTCGCCATCTGCGAGGGTGTGCTGTTCGTGCAGTCCCGCATGGGCATGCTCGACATCTTCCAGATCCTGTTCGTCACCCTGGCCTTCGCTGCCCTGATCTCCGACCGCGATCAGATGCGGCGCCGCATGCACCGCGTGTGGGAGGAGGGCCGGGTCGGCGACTCCCCGTTCGGACCGCGCTTCGGCTTCCGCTGGTATCGGTTCACTGCGGGCGTCATGCTCGGCCTGGCCTGCGGCACCAAGTGGTCGGGCGCGTACTTCGTCGTCGCTTTCACCCTGCTCTCCCTCGGCTTCGACGTCGCTACCCGCAAGGCGTACCACGTGCAGCGCCCGTGGCTGGGGGTGCTGCGGCGCGACGTGGTCCCGTCGGCATCGTCGCTCGCAGTGATGCCGTTCGTCATGTACGTGGCGACCTTCGCGCCGTGGTTCGCCTCCGAGACGTCGGTGTACCGGTATGCGACGGGCGAGAAGATCGGCACCGACGGCACGTGGTCGTGGGTCGGCAACGCGATGCGCTCGTTCTGGTACTACGAATCCGGGATCCTGGAGTTCCACGCCGGGCTCACCAACGCAGCGGGCAATCACCATCCGTGGGAGTCCAAGCCGTGGACGTGGCCGATGGGGCTGCGGCCGATGCTGTACGCCATCTCGTATGGGCCCGACCAGTGCGGCGGCTCCGACTGCGTCCGCGCGCAGATGCTGATCGGCACGCCCGCCCTGTGGTGGCTCGCGGTGCCGATGGTCGTGTGGGGGCTGTGGCGGATCGTCTCCCGGCGCGACTGGCGTTACGTGGCCGTTCTGGTGGCGTACGGCGCCGGAGTGCTCCCCTGGTTCGGCGACATCGACCGCCAGATGTACTTCTTCTACGCCACCGCGATGGCGCCGTTCCTGGTGATGGGCTTGGCTCTGGCCTGCGGCGATCTGCTGCGGGCCGCCCCACGCGGTGCGCAGTCGGAGAGACGACTGCTCAGCGTCCTCGCGATCGCGATCTACGTGGCGTTGGTGATCGCGAACTTCGTGTGGCTGTGGCCGGTCCTCGTCGGCGCCCCGATCTCCAACGCCGAGTGGGGTCAGCAGATCTGGTTGCCGAGCTGGTCGTAGCCGTTCGCGCTCAGCTCGCGGATTGCAGCACCGCGCCACGCACCGACAACCACATCGCGAGCGCCACCAGCACCACGACGCCGGTGACGACGAATGCGGCGCCGTAGCCGACGGCGTCGGCCACGAGCCCGGTGATGATGGGACCGGAGACGGCGCCGACGTCGGACGCCATCCCGTACGCCGCGAGCGCGGACCCGCCGCGTCGACGGCCTGCGAGCATGTCGCCGAGCGCCGCCTGGTGGGTGGGCGCGAAGAGCCCGGAGCCGACACCGGCGACCGCGGTCAACGCCAGCGCCACCCAGATGTTCGGCGAGAAACCGAGCGGCAGGGTGCCCGCCGCGGCGACGATCAGGCCGGGGAGCATCACGGCCCGACGCCCGTACCGGTCCGAGAGGCGACCCGAGATCAGGATGGCTGCCATGTTGCCCGCCGCGTAGCAGGCCAGGATGACGCCGGCCCAGCCGGTTCCGCGGTTCAGGCCCTCCTCCACGAACAGCGGCACCAGCGCCACGCGGACGCCCATCGACGCCCAGCCCTGCGCGAAGTTGGAGGTGAGGATCGCGCGGTACTCGGCGGTCTTGAGGGAGGCGAAGAACTCCGGTGCCGACGGCAGTTCGGTCTCGTCGTCAGTCGCCGCTGCGGTCTGGTCGGGCGGAGGCGGCATGAAGCCGGCGACGACGGCCGCGGCGATCAGCAGCGCGATGGCGTAGACGACGAACGGCAGGCGCAGACCGTACTCGACCAGGGCGGCGCCGATCAGCGGACCGGTCAGGTTGCCGACCAGGAAACCCGCCGAGAAGTAGCCGGACGCGCGGCCGCGGACCTCCTGCGGAGACAGTCGGATCAGCAGTGCCATCGCCGAGACGGTGAACATGGTCGACCCGATGCCGCCGGCCGCGCGGAAGACCAGCAGCTGCCAGTAGCTCTGCGCGAAGGCGCAGGCCGCGGTGCTGACTGCGACGATCAGCAGGCCGGTCAGATAGATCTTGCGTTCCCCGAGGATCGTCACCAGACGACCGCCCGCGGGCGCGAACAGCAGGCGCATCAGAGCGAACGCCGAGACGACGAAGCCTGCGGCCGCGGTCGACACGTCGAAGGTCTTGGCGAAGATCGGGAGCGCCGGGGCGACCAGGCCGTATCCGAGAGCGATGACCGCGTTGGCGATCAGCAGGATCCACAGCCCGCGAGGGAGGTTCTTCATTGTGGATTCAGAGTATCGAGCCACCCCGAAATGCACTTACTCCGTATCTTTCGACCGCTGGGTGGTCGACGGATACGGAGTAAGGCAGGTGAGTCAGCGGCGGGCGATCATCACCGGAACGTGCGCGTGGTGCAGCACCTTCTGGCTGCGCGAGCCGAGAAGCAGACCGGTGAAGCCACCGCGACCGCGGCTGCCCATCACGATCAGCGAGGCGGTGTCGCCCGCGGCGTCGAGGATGGCCTTGGCGGGCTCCTCCGGAACCACCACGCGCTCCACCTCCACGTCGGGGTAGTCCTCGCCGTAGCCTGCCATGCGCTCGGCGACGGCCTCGACGGCCTGCTGCGACATCTCGTCGATCTCCGCGGCGTCGAGCCCGAAGCCGTGGAGGGCGTCGGCGTCGAGCGGCGTCCAGGTGTGCACGGCGACGAGCTTCTTGCCGCGCAGATCGGCCTGACGGTAGGCCTCGGCGACAGCGGGGTCACTGACCTTGGAGTCGTCCACGCCGACGACGACGGGGCCGTCGCCGCCCAGCGCGCCGCCGGGCACGATCACGACACGGCCCTTGGAATGCGCGGCCACGCTGGTGCTCACCGAACCGAGGAACAGCCCCTTCACGCTGCTGAGTCCACGGGTGCCGAGCACCGTCATGTGGGCGTTCTCCCCCAGTTCCAGGAGCACGCGGGCAGCATCACCCTCGACGATCGAACCGTTCAGCTTCACATCCGGCGCCACTTCGCGGGCGACGGCCGCGGCGTCCTGAACGAACCCGGTGGACTCACTGCGAATCGCGTCGATCACGTCCTGAGGAATGACCAGACCGGGTGCGTAATCGCTCGTCGTAGAGCTGTACGCAGCAACGATCTTGAGGTCGAGGTTCTCAGCCGCAGCTGCAGCGGCCGCCCACCGAACCGCGTTGGTCGATTCAGGCGATCCGTCGACGCCGACCAGAATCAGGCTCATATTGCGACTCTCTCCTTCACACCGGCCCGGTACGCGCATCCCCGCGCCCGTAGTAAGCCTCAATTCCATTGTTCATCAAGAGCCTTCAGTGTGCATCGGTACGACGACCCTTGTGTCTCGATCCGTACAATGAAGCCATACCTAAACAGTTCCCGGATTCAGGAGTACCAGTGATGTCGGCAATCTTCTCGTCGCGCGAGTTCCGGCCCGCGGCGATCCACGTCGCCGTCACATTGGGCCTCGGCTTCCTGTGCGCGATCGGCGCCGGGACGGTCGACAGCATCGGTGTCACCAAGGCGCTCATGGGTGCGTCACTGGGCGTCGTCCTCCTCGGGGCCGTCCTCGCCGGAGCCCGCACCTTCCGCAGCTCGCGCGCCGGCGGCCGCTGGCAGGTGTGGCAGGGCGCGTTCTGGCTGCTGCTGGGCCTGTCGCTGCTGTGGTTCACCAGCGTGCTGCCGACGATCCTCTTCGCCTGACCGCGTCCTGACCGCGTCCGAGCTCAGCGTGGAGCGTGCGCTCCGAGGCTGATCTCCTCGGCGTCGAGCCGTGCCAGCGCCAGGGTCAGCGCCTCGGAGCTGTAGGCGCCGCGGTCGCGCAGGTCGATCAACTCCACACGCTGCCGGTCGATGATCACCCGGCGGACCCGGCGCATCTCGGCGGCGTTGTGCAGGCGAAGGTCCAGGGTGTCGCCGTCGAAGTCGTCGTCGTCCTCAAGCATGCGGATCTGCTGGACGTTGCGGGCCAGCATGCCGTCCGAGCACACCACCGGGTCGTGCAGGACCTCCACGCTGATGGCGACCATCTCGCGGTTCAGGCGACGTCGCTCGTCGGCGGCGTCGGCCCGGTGATCGGGGAGCTTGAGCAGTTTGATGAACGACCCCAGCGTGCTGCCCTGCAGAAGCAGTGATCCGGCGGCGACGACGAAGGCGATCAGAACCAGCAGCGAGCGGTACGGGGTCCCGGCGGGCAGGGTCTGCGCTGCCGCCAGCGTCACGACGCCGCGCATGCCCGCCCAGGCCACCACGTAGCCTTCGCGGACGCCGATCGACGTGGTCCGGTAGTAATCGATGTCGGCCAGGCGTCGGTCGATGCGCCGTTGGAACCGCCGCGTCATCCGGTCGGCGCTGACCTCGGCGTCGCCGAGTCGGTCCTGCATCTGCTCCAGGAGTGGTTCGCGGGCGATCACGCGACGCGACCGCCGTGCGATCCACGCGACCAGCGTCATCACCACGCCGAGGCGGATGATCATCAGCAGCACGAAGGCGATGGCGGCGGGCCACACCGCGTGCCATACCGTCTCGTTGCTCTCCCACACGTCGCCGACCAGGGCTTTCAGCTCCAGCCCCATGAGGAGGAAGACGCCGCCTTCCAGGAGCAGTTCGACGGTGGCCCACGTCTGCTGGTCGGATTGTCGGTGGGCTGCGGTGAGCCGTCGGATCGATCCTCGGCCGGTGACGAGGCCCGCGGCGACCGCGGCGACCAGGCCGGAGGCGCCCATCAGCTCGGTCGGGATGTAGGCGATGTACGGGGTGGTGAACGAGATCGCGGTGGCGACGACGACGTTCGGCACGCCCTCGCGGATCCGGACGAAGACGAAGCCGACCAGGCCGCCGACGACGACGGCCGCGATGATGGCCCAGACGAACGACACGGCGACGCCGATGAGGGAGACGCTCGTCGCCATGGCCGCGATGGACGCGCGCAGCACCACCAGGGCGCTGGCGTCGTTGAACAGGCTCTCGCCCGACAGGACCGTCACCAGTCGCTGAGGTGCACCGACGCGTCTGACGGTGGTGGTGGCGACGGCGTCCGTCGGGCTGAGGATGGCGCCGAGCGCGACGCCGGTGGCGTAGTCGGCGTCGGGGAGGATCCACATGAAGAACAGGCCCAGGAGCAGGGCGCTGATGATGACGAGGGCGATCGACAGTCCGCTGATCGCTTGAAAATCGCGTTTGAAGTCCATGGCGGGCAGCGCGACGGCCGCAGCGTACAGCAGCGGCGGCAGCACGCCGATGAGGATGACCTCGGGATTCACCGAGATGTCCGGGACCTCCGGGAAGTAGCTCACGGCGACACCGACTGCCACCAGCAGCAACGGTGCGGCGATCCGCACACGTGGTGCCAACTGGTTGGCTCCGGCGACCGCCAGCACGCAGACGACGATGATTCCCAGGATCTCCACCAAGACATTGTCCACACTGAGATGATTGTGACGTGGACCACCCCTATCAGCCCACGCAGATTGTGCCATCGACCATTGACAAGATAGGGGCCCGGTGGGACGCTGTTGACAACAAGTTCTAGTTCGGAGACAGCCTCGTCCACCGATGAGCGTCAAGGAGAAGACAATGACGACAACACAGCCCCGGCCGGCAACCTACACCCCGCCCGCCAAGCAGGCCGTCGAGCCCAATTACTCGCAGGTCCTCGACGACCTCTCATCGGCTTCGGTCCGACGCAACTTCGACCCGTACCTGGACATCGACTGGGATGCGCCGCACATGGCCGTCGTCCCGAACGACCCCCGCTGGATCCTCTCCTCGACCGTCGATCCGATCGGCCGTCACCCCTGGTACCAGGCTCTTCCCGAGAACAAGAAGATCGAGATCGGCATGTGGCGTCAGGCCAACGTCGCCAAGGTGGGCCTGCAGTTCGAGTCCATCCTGATCCGCGGCCTCATGCAGTACGCCGACCGCCTCCCGAACGGTGATAAGCGCTTCCGCTACACCACCCACGAGGCGAAGGAGGAGTGCAACCACACCCTCATGTTCCAGGAGCTGGTGAACCGCATCGGCATGGAGACCAAGGGCATGCGTCCCTGGCTGCGAAAGCTGTCGCCGTTCATCCCGCTGTTCTCCACGTTCTGGCCGACCATCTTCTACTTCGGCGTCCTCGCCGGCGAAGAGCCGATCGACCACATCCAGAAGGACTTCCTGCGTTCCGAGGGCGAAATGCACCCCGCGATGTCGGCGGTCATGGAGCTGCACGTCGCCGAGGAGGCGCGTCACATCTCCTTCGCCCACAACCACCTGCGGACCACCATCCCCGGCAAGGGCCGCGCCACCAAGTTCCTGCTGTCGATCGCGATGCCGATCGTCATGCGTGTGCTGTGCAGCGCCATCGTCGTGCCGCCGAAGGAGTTCCAGCGCCAGTTCGACGTGCCGAACAGCGTGATGAAGGAGATCTTCTGGGGCTCCGACCAGTCGAAGGCCTTCCTGTCCGGTGTCTTCGGTGACGTCCGCATGCTCGCCGAGCAGTGCGGCCTGATGAACCCGGTGTCTCGCCAGGTCTGGCGCGCCATGGGCATCGACGGTCGCGCATCGCGTTACCGCAGCGAGCCCGCGTACACCGCGAGCTGAGCCCGACTTGCCTCACGTCATCACCCAGGCATGCTGCGGTGACGCCTCGTGCGTCTACGCATGCCCGGTCAACTGCATCCATCCCACTCCCGATGAGCCCGATTTCGGGCTCTCCGAGATGCTCTACATCGATCCGTCGACGTGCGTCGACTGCGGCGCGTGCGTCAGCGCATGCCCGGTCAGCGCCATCGTTCCCGGTCATCGTCTCTCCGACGAGGCCGCCCGGTTCGCCGACGTCAACGCCGGCCACTACCCCGAGCCCGGCCCCGACACCGCCCGTTTCCCGGTGCGTGCGGACTGGCGCCTTCCGATGGCACCCATCTCGAAGCCGAAGCGGCTGCGCGGTGCGACGCCCGACGAGCTGAAGATCGCGATCATCGGGTCGGGTCCGTCGGCCATGTACGCGGCAGACGAGCTGCTCAAGCACGACCAGGTGCGGATCACCGTCTACGAGCGGCTCACCCAGCCGTTCGGCCTGGCGCACTTCGGCGTCGCCCCGGATCACGAGTCCACCCGCACCATCGCGAACCTGTTCGACGAGGTGGCACGGAACCCGAACATCCGGATCCTGCTGAACACCGAGGTCGGCAAGGACGTCTCACTCGACTGGATCCGCCAGACGCACCACGCCGTCCTGTGGGCGGGCGGCGCACCGACGGACCGTCCGCTGCAGATCCCCGGCATCGACCGCACCGGCGTGCAGAGCGCCACGTCGGTCGTCGGCTGGTACAACGGTCACCCGGACTTCGCGCTCTCCACCCCGGACCTCGGCACCGAACGTGCCGTGGTGATCGGCAACGGCAACGTCGCCCTCGACGTCGCCCGCATCTTCACCGCCGATCCCGAGCGACTCGAGCACACCTCGATCGACCGCACCGCGCTCACCGCGCTGCGCGGTTCGTCGATCCGCGAGGTGCTGGTCGTGGCCCGCCGCGGCCCCGAGCACGCGGCGTTCACGCTGCCGGAACTGATCGGCCTGGTCGACGGCCCCGCCCACGTGTGGGTGGACCCCGCCGAGCTGGAAGGCGTCACCTCCGAGGGGATCGAGGACACGACGGTCGCCGCCAAGGTGGACCTGCTGCTGGAGCTCTCGCGTCGCCCCAAGCCGGACGAACCCTTCATCCGGCTGTCGTTCGGGTACACACCGCAGGAGGTCCTCGGCGACGACCGCGCGACCGGCGTCCGGTTCGTCAAGACCGGCACCGACGAGGAGCTCGTCATCGACGCCGGTCTGGTCCTCACCGCCATCGGCTATCGCGGCCGTCCCGTTCCGGGTCTGCCGTTCGACGACGCCAAGGGCACCATCGCCAATGTGGAGGGTCGGATCGTCGACGGTGACACGCCGCTGCCCGGCTTGTACGTGACGGGATGGATCAAGCGCGGGCCGTCGGGTTTCATCGGTACCAACAAGACCGACTCCGGCGAGACCGTGCAGCACCTGCTGTCGGATGCCGAAGCCGGCGCGCTGCCGACGCCGAAGACGTCACCCGTCCATAGCTGAACATCGAATCATCCACAGGCCCGGCGTCGACGACGACCGGGCCTGTGGATTGTCCGGGATCCGAATGCTCCTCCGCTGCGTCTAACCGAATGAAGGGTTCACGCTCGATCGTTCGGAGGCACCGATGGATTTCGGCATCACCCCGTCACAACTCGCGGAGGTCGTGGCGCTGTGGCGACGCTGCGGCCGGCAGCTCGACGGTCTCAGTCTGTCCGGCGGCGAGCTGACCGGCTCCGGATCGCTCGCGGTCACCGCCGTGAACGAGTGTCGACGTGCGACACGGGAGACCTGCGCCGCCCGCGCCCGACAGCTCGACGCGCTGGCGTCCGCTCTGGCCCGCTTCGGCGCGCTGACCGAGGAGGCCGACGCCGCGGCGGCCGCCGCTCTGGCGGATCGGCGCCGGTCGTGACCACCGTGTCCGACGTCCTCGCCTGGCCACTCGACGAGTTGGCGGCGATCGCGGGCGAGTACACTGTCGCCGGCGAGACCGTGGCGAACACCGCCGACTCGCTGCACAGATCGTTCGACATCGACCCCACCTGGAGCGGCCGCACACGCCTCGCCGCCGAAGCCCGCGTCGCCGCGGAGACGACTCGATTGCGGCGCTTGGAGAGCACCCTCGTCGACGCCGCGGTGACCATCCGCGCCGGTCAGTCGCGCATGGTGGCCGTCCGCGACCGGCTGCGCAGTCAACTGCAGACAGCTCGATCGCAGGGCTTCAACGTCGACGACGACGGCGCGGTCGCCCACCCGAGTCCGAGACGTCGGGCTGATGCCGACTACCTGATGGATCGCATCCGGCAGCTCCTCGACGAGGCCGACACCGCCGACGTCTCCCTCGGAATGAAGGTCCGCCTCCTCACCCGACGCCTCGACGGGACCGGCATGCTGGTCCCTCTCCCCAACTGCGAGTACCGGCTCGCCGGCGATGCCGCGAACACCCTCGCGGGGATGTCCGCGGACGACGTCGCCCGCTACTGGGAGAGCCTGAGCCGAGCGCAGCGGGACAGCCTGATCGCGGCGGCCCCGAAACTGATCGGCAACCTGAACGGCATCGAGTTCACCGACCGCGCCCGCGCCAACCGTCTCTCGATCCAGGCCGCGCTCGACGCCGAGGTCGCCGCGGGGCGCGGCGACGGCGCCAAGGCCGGGCAGCTGCGGGGACTGTTGGCACCCGCGCCCGACCCGCACGACCCGTCGAAGCTCGTGCCGCGCGCCTTCCTCGGCTTCCACAACGTCGGCAACGGTCAGTTCATCGAGCTGGTCGGCGAGCTGCGCGCCGATTCCCCGGGCCTCGCCGTCCTGGTCCCCGGAACCGGCACCGGTCTGCACAGCGCCGACACCTACCGGCAGCGCGCCGCACGCCTCTCGAAGGCCAGCGGCGCCCCGGTGATCGTGTTCGCCGACGGCGACTTCCCGCAGTCACTGTTCGAGAAGGACCTGACGCCGGTCTCGGGCACCGCCGTCGACCCGGTGCCCGCGCTAGACATCGCGCCACGCCTGGTCGACTTCACCGCCGCCGTCGACCGACAGCTCGAGGTGTCCGGGATCCGGGTGCCGACGACCGTCATCGGCCACTCGTACGGCGGCGCCGTGGTCGGGACGGCTGAGCAGCTCGGGTTGCGGGCCGACCGGGTGGTCTACGCCTCGGCGTCGGGCACCGGTGTCGGTGACGGTGAGTGGCGGAACCCGAACCCTGCCGTCCAGCGGTACTCGCTGACGCCGCCGGGGGATCCGATCCAGTACTGGCAGGAGTTCGGGAACCACGGCGGCGACCCCGACGACGTTCCGGGAGTCACCCGCCTCGACTCCGGGAACTACAGCGACGGCACCCCGGTGGCGGGCAAGGACGCACACTCCGGGTACCTGGACGACGAGGGGTCCGGCGCGCTGCGCAACCTGGCTGCGGTGATCGTCGGCGACGAGCCGGTCCCCTATGTGGAGCGGCTGCCCGACATCGAGCCGCGGAAGGACGTCGGCGACCTGATCTCCGGCTGGCTGTCGGAGGCCGTGCAGCTGGTCCCGGGCCGATGACCGTGCGGTCATCGGAAACGGTGCGGATCCGATCCCGTCCAGCCCGGGTCGCCGGTCTTCGCGAAGCGCACCCAGGCCGCGTGCATCGCGTCGGCCACCGACTGGTCCGGGTCCGGCCCGACCAGCGAATGCGCCAGATCCAGGTGGTCGAAGACGAAGGGCAGTTCGACGGCGTGACCGGCGCGGATGTCGGCGACCGGGCTCTCATACGCGAACTCGTACAGGTACGTCGGCGAGTCCTGTCGTGCGGCGGCGATCGCGCGGGTGGGGTCGGCGAACGCGATGGCGGTGACGGCCTCGCACAGGGCGTCGCCCGCGCTCACACCGTCGGCGAGGCGACTGTCGAGGAACTCGGTCGACATGCCCGCGCGCGTCAGCATGCCACGCGCCATGTCATCGGTCGCCGCGGCCAGCACGCCGGTCGGCGCGAAGAAGAACCGGAACTCGGTCTCATTCCATCCCGCGAGCAGCGGAATCCCCCGGCTCGCGCCGTCGGCGATCAGCGCAATCGGCGCGGCGGGCAGGAGGTCGTCGTCGATCACCGGGAAGGTGCTCATGATGCCGAGACCGATGTCGGCGACGGTCTTGCCCCAGATCTCGGGGTCGGGGTTCATGGTGAACTCGAGGACGACCTCCGTCTGCGCCTGCAGCAGGTCAGGCATCGGCACGGCACCGAGTGCCTCGGCAGTGTTCTCGACACCGAGTTTCTCGGCGAGCTTGCCGGTCACCTTGCGGGCGTCGTCGCGGTCGGCGGCAGTGAACGCGTTGCCGCTCTGCATCGCCGCCCGGTGGAACAGACCGACAGCGCGCGGCGAGGCGAGGAGGGAGGCGACGCTCATCGCGCCTGCGCTCTCGCCGAAGATCGTGACATCGTCGGGGTTGCCGCCGAACGCGGCGATGTTGTCGCGCACCCATTCCAGTGCGGCGATCTGGTCCAGGAGACCGCGGTTGTCGGGGGCGCCGGGGACGGCGCCGAACCCGGGGACGCCGAGGCGGTAGTTGATGCCGACGCAGACCACGCCGTCACGAGCGAAGGTCTGGCCGCCGTAGATCTCGATGCGGTTGGAGCCGCGGGAGAACGCGCCGCCGTGGATCCAGACCATCACCGGTAGGCCGGTCGCGTCGGGGTCGGGCGTCCAGACGTTGAGATTGAGGTAGTCGTCGCCCGGGACGATGACGTTGTCCAGGAGTGCGGCGATCGGCGCCGGGTACCCCACTTGCGGTGCGGTGGACCCGTACTCGGTGGCGTCGCGGACATCGGTCCACGGCTCGTGCGGATGCGGTGCCTCGAAGGCTGCGGGCCCGATCGGCGGGGCCGCGTACGGAATTCCGAGGAAGGCGGAGACGGTGCCGTCGCCGGTCCCGCGAACGGGGCCGGAAGTGGTGGAGACGACGGGAGAGGGAGCTGAGATGGAGGTCACACGATCAAGTTACCCCGCGGGCGACGACGCCGGAATTGTCGTAGGTGGATGCGATGATGTCGGCATGTCAGTTCGCTCCTCCCTCCCCCGACGTTCCGTTCAGATCAGTGCGGTCGCGGCTCTCGCCGCCGTGCTGATCGTCGGCTGCGAACCCGCAGACGACACGGCGTCGACCCCGACCAGCACCGTCTCCGATCGCGGCGACATCGCCTGGCCCTCACCGACCGCGTCCACCACTGACAGCGAGACGCCGACCGAGACCACGTCGTCGCGCAGCCTGTCCAGGGAGGCGACCGCCGCCATGGCCACCCTCGACACGCTGGCAGTGAAGGGCCGCGCCCCCAAGACCGGCTACAGCCGCAGCGTGTTCGGTCAGGCCTGGACCGATGACGTCTCGGTCGCCGGCGGCCACAACGGCTGCGACACGCGCAACGACATCCTGCGTCGCGACCTGACCGACCTCACGTTCAAGCCGCGCACCCGTGACTGCGTGGTTTTGACCGGCACACTGAACGACCCGTACACGCGGAAGACGATCGCGTTCCAGCGCGGTCAGTCCACGTCGACGGCCGTGCAGATCGACCATGTGGTCGCTCTGTCCGACGCCTGGCAGAAGGGTGCTCAGCAGTTGTCGACGGAGGAACGCACCGACCTCGCGAACGATCCCCACAATCTGCAGGCGGTCGACGGTCCCACCAATGCGCAGAAGAGCGACGGCGACGCCGCCACCTGGCTGCCGCCGAACCGCTCGTACCGCTGCACCTACGTGTCGCGGCAGATCGAGGTGAAGAGCGCCTACCGGCTGTGGGTCACCACGGCAGAGAAGGCTGCAATGCAGCGCATCCTCGGCGCGTGCGGTGGGGATGCGCCGGAGCCCACCGAGAGTCCGGAGACCACCGAGACCACGCCGACAGTCGCTGAGACCACCCGCACGCCCGCGCCGCGGACCACGCGCGCCCCGCTGGTCGAGACCACGCCGGAGGCGCCGGCCGGCGGCGACGTCTACTACAAGAACTGCGCTGCCGCCCGCGCCGCCGGCGCCGCACCATTGCACGTCGGTGAGCCCGGATATCGCCCGGCCATGGACGGTGACGGCGACGGCGTCGCCTGCGAGAGGTAAGTCGCGGCTCGAAACGGGCCACCAACACTCGAGTACCACTTCAGGCTTGGCTGCGGAGGGGCACTCGGTGCTGTCCAGACGCTCGATGAACACAGCATTTCCACCGGATGGATTGTCAATCCCGGCAGCGTCAACACCGCGTGAAGCTGCAGGTAGAGAATTCGCCTCTCCGATGCCTGAATTCCTATGTGCAAGAACACATTGCGACCGACATCGTGATCCGACACCGGCCGGGTCGACCACGATTCGCGGCCGTGCCAGTCTCGTTCTGCATCGCCTGATGCAGACCATCACAGACACCCCAAGGAGACGCCATGTTCCCCGCCCTCACCCAGTTCTTCAACGACTTCACCGTCTTCGGCGGCGACCTGCTGCACATCGCCATCACCTTCGGCTTCGGCAAGTAGTCACGCCTCCCGACGCCGACGCGAGATCGTCTCCCACCAGGCGATTGCGCGTCGGCGTTGATGCCCTGTTAAACTGTTTTCGTTCGCCACGGCGGATGCCAAGGGGCTATGGCGCAGTTGGTAGCGCGACTCGTTCGCAATGAGTAGGTCCGGGGTTCGATTCCCCGTAGCTCCACAACCACGAGACCCCCTCTCACCTGCGATGGAGCAGGAGCGAGGAGTCTCGCCGCATTTGAACTGAAAGCCGAAGGTCACACCGGGGCCACGAGCACTACGGCCTTATAGAGCGACTCTGGCGACCGTTTAGGACCAGACGGTGTCAACTCGTGGAAGCAACGTTGTCCTTCAGTAACCGTTCGAAGACTTCCCTCGGGGTGTAGTAGCCCAGACACTGCCGTGGCCGCTCGTTCAGTTCGCGGGCGATCGCTTCCAGGTACAACTGATCAGACGGAATCTCGGTGCTCTTCGGCAGGTACTCGCGGATCAGACCGTTGGTGTTCTCGTTGGTGGGCCGCTCCCACGGCGAACGCGGATGAGCGAAGTAGATCGGCAACTCAGCAGCAACGGTGACACTGGCATGCTCGGCCATCTAGTGGTGTGTCTCAGTTTTGATTGGTTACTTCGGTGAGCGTTGCTCGTGCGCGGGCGACTTTGGCGAGGATGGATTCGGCGGTGGCGGTCCAGAGATACGGTTTCGGATTGGCGTTGCTGGCGGCGAGGTAGCTTTCGATGCTGGTGAGTATTCGGCGTGGTGAGCGCCAGTGAATATTGCGGTTGAGCGCCACGCGTTATTGCCTGTGAGCGCCACCAGTGGCGTCGGTGAGCGCCGCCTGTGAGGGCGGTGCTCACCGACTGGTGGTTATCTCCGTGTCTGGGCGGCAGCGTGTTCGCGCATGTTCATTTCCCCGGTCGTGATCCAGGTCGTGGTGTGCACGATGCGGTCCATGATGGCGTCTGCGTGCACGCCTGAGCCGAGGCGGTGGTGCCAGTCCTTCTTCGGGTACTGGGTGCAGAACACCGTCGAGACGGAGTCATGGCGGCGTTCGAGCAGCTCCAATAGCATGGTCCGGATGTCATCTGTCGGTGGATCCAGTAGCCATTCGTCTAGGACCAGCACGGTGAACGCCGCGTACTTGCGGAGCCATTTCTCGCGTCCACCGGGCTTGTCTCTGGCCGCGGCCCATGCTTCTTCCAGATCGGGCATCCGGATGTAGTGCGCGCGGTATCGGTGCTGGCACGCGGCCTTGGCCACCGCCGAACCGAGATACGATTTGCCGGACCCGGTGAACCCTTCGAACACGACGTTCTGGTGGCGTTCGATGAACTCGCACGTGGCCAGCGCGAGGAGCTTGGTCCGGTCGAGTCCCTGCTCGTCGATTAGGTCGATCGTACGCAGATCGGCGTCGGGATAGCGAAGGCCGGCGCGGCGGATCAGCCCGTCGACCTTCTGGTGGGTGAACGCCGCGTGTGCCTGGTCGACGGCGATCTGGACCCGTTCGGCGAATGCCATTCCGAGCGCCAGGTCGTCGTCTTGCCCTTCGAGCGCGTCCAGTAGCGTTACCGCGCCCATCTCTCGGAGTTTGCGTTTGGTCTCAGCATCGAGCCTGCTCATCATTGTCCTTCCGCGTAGTAGCTCGCTCCGCGCACAAAACCCGAACTTGGTGACCCGTCGGCGCCGTCGAGGGGTCTTGGCACGCCCGATCTCGACAGTGGTTCGGCGGCTAGGGCGAGGTCTTGGCCGGAGTCGAGGATCGGTCGCAGGTGTGCGTAGCGGGGCGAGCGCACCGCGCCGGCCAACGCGATCTGTGCAGCGTTCTCGACACGTTCGCCGGAGAAGCGGCGTGTCAGCCGCAGGACCGCCAGCGCGGGATTCAGGCCCTGTTCAGCCACGGGTACGGACTCGAAGATCCGGTCCACCACGATCGTGGTGTGTGGCCCGGTCCGGGCTGCCCATGCCCGTACTCTGTCCGGGTCCCACTGTCGATAGCCGGGGCCTTCTGGCCGGTCGGCGTCGTTGGTGCGGTGCTGGTTCGTCATCGAGGGCGGTACCAGCAGATGGCTGGTGAGGCGTCTATCTGCGGCGAAGACCTCGAGCATTGTGTCGGTCACGCGCAGATCTACCGCCGTGCCGACGTAGGTGTACGGGACCGAGTAGAAGTTCTTCTCGAACACCACGTGTCCGTCTTTGCGGACCCGTCGTGCATACACCCACCGACTGATCTCGAACTCGACCGCCGGCAACGGCCGCAACAACGACTTCTCCTCGGCTTCGAAAACCGATTGCCGCGACCCGGCCCGCTTCTGAAACGATGCGGCGTTGTAGCCGTTGACCTGCTCGTAGACCGCCGACCGCAACTCGGCCAACGTCGCGAACTGACAATGGCGCAGCGCAGCGATCACCACGGTGGCGATGTTGCCGACGGTGTTCTCCACGCTCGCTTTGTCTTTCGGCTTGCGGACTCGGCCCGGGAGAACCGCTGCCGAGTAGTGAGCCGCGAGTTCGCGATAGGCGTCGTTCAACACAATCTCACCATCGGCAGGATGGGCGATGACGCCGGTCTTGAGGTTGTCAGGAACGATCCGCGGAACGCTCCCACCAAACCACGAGAACATCGCGATGTTCGCCCGCAACCACGTGTCCTGCTTCATGTCCAGGGTCGGCTCGACGAACGCGTACCGCGAGAACGGCAGACACGCCACGAACAGGTACACCCTGCTCCTCGAGGCGGTGACCGGATCGGTCAACACCATCGTCTTGCCCGACCAGTCGACCTCGACAGACTGGCCAGCCTTGTGCCCGACCCGCGAGGCCAGACCTGCGACGAGGACATACTGCTGATACGACTTGCAGAACCGGTCATAGCCCATCACCGGCGTTCGGGCAGCGGTGTACGCGTCACGGTACTCGCCGTGCAGCAGCTTCAGCGTGACCCCGACCTTGGCCAGTTCACGATGAACCTGCCCCCAGTCCGGCTGCGCGTACACGCTGTGATGCTCACCGCGCCCGGGGAACAGACGCTCATAAACATCTGCATCGGGCAGGTCTGCGACGTCGTCGAACGTGACGCCCCCGGCATCAGCGGCAGCGATGACCGCGTCAACCGAATGCCGCGACATGCCCTGCCTGGCGATCTGCCGACGCGAGAGTCCCTCGCTCCGCAGACGAAGCACCAACTTCGCCTTGATCTTCCGTACCATTCTTCGTTGCTCCTTCTGCCGCGTGATAGGGCACACGGCAGAAGGAGCCTAGGAAAACATGGTGGCACTCAACCCCAATATCGACGGCGCCGACATCCCCCAACCGCCATCACAGCCCCGCGGCGTCGAACCGGACAACACATGGTGCTCACCGAACCGAATACTCAACGAAGATCGTCACCGACGGCGACGGCTGGAAGATGACCGGCGAGGTGTACGCACTGAAGGACACCAGTGGCGAGGCTGGCACCGTGAGCACGATGTCGTTCGAGTGCACCGCGAAGGATGTGAACGGGAAGATCGAGGCGACCGCGTTCATGACGCTGGCAAAGTAGCGCCAACGACGAAAGAGCCCCGCTCACCAATGGTGTGCGGGGCTTTGTCGTGCGAGTGGTCAGCCATTCCATCTGTGGCCGACCCTACTTCGCAGGGGATTCACCTGGCTGTTCGTCAATCGACGAGCCTGGAGACTGAACGTGACGCGACGGGACAAGCGGCAGGAACGAACGGCTGATCCGCCGCTGAATCTCAATGCGCTGCCTCCGCATATGATCACGCGAAATGGGGAGGCCGAATGGTTGCGTCATCTGGGACGCTCCGATCCAAGGTCTACGACCTTTGGTTACTGAGCGGGTTGCACCGCGTCGGTTGCGGTGGACTTCAAGCTCAATCTCGATCATACGCTTCGTCAGGAGTCGGCGGCTAGGCCCGGATCTACCGCGACGCAATCCAAACGAGGCGTACAGTTGAAGGGACAGTTAGTACGAATAACCTGGCGATACGCGCTGGAATCCTGACTGATCGTCCGAGGCGATCAACCTCGAGCTAGGCGGCTTCGGCCATGAAATTCACGAACCAAACCTCGCAATCAGGTGAACATCCCTCAGTCTTCACCTCGATCAACCGCTACCACCATAATCGACCCCAGCACTCCGGCGACCCGCGCGTCGTCGCGCGCGGACTGCTGCTTGGCGACACAAACCGTGTATCCGGCGAACTCGCCGAGTGGGACATCATGTTCCACCCCGGCGACCACACGCCGGCATCCGGTGACACTGTCGCCCACCGAGTCGTCCATGACGCCACAACCCACCCTAAGCAACGCGCTACTTTCATCGTGCTCGCCGAGGACACCGCCTTCCTGGACGACATCGACCACTGGAGCCAACGCATCGCTGAACAGCAAGCACTAGGAACGCTCAGCGACATCAGCTACTCGCCCACCAACGACGAAGAACGCGTCACCGCCACCAGCGAGCCCGAACGGATCTTCAACGATCCCGAGACGCGCGAGACCTGGTGGCGATCGCGCATCACCCACCACCGCAACATTACGATCACCACGCGAATCAAGACGCTTCAAGACAACGGCGGCTCTGTGACCGCGCAAGACGTTGCCATCTCGATTAGCGACGGCACCACCCCCCGCTTCTTCAGCATCCCGGTCGCCGTCCTCGAACAAGTGATCGCCGCCCTGGACTTCGCCCGCTACGATGCCGAAGCCGTCAACCTCACCCTGCAAAGCAGACGCGAACAATGAGCCGAACCTACCCGTTGCTCACACTAAGGACGCTCCCCACAGCACTCGGCAAAGTGCACGGGCTGTGGTCCCCACTGAGCCACGACCTCATCATCGAGATCGATCGCATCGCGCAGCAGATCTCCCAAGAAGTCGGCACCATCCGCCGTGTCGTGTACCGCATCAACGACTGGGGCATCCAAGGACCCGCCGTCGTCTCAGCCACCGGCACGTCGATCCGCCTCGAAGGCTTCTGGCGCCCGAAATACGCCACAAACACCTTCATCGGCAAACGAGGCTCCATCGAGCTCGCAACCCTAATGCCACCACTTCCACCAGCACACCAAGCTCGCCGAACCGATTCCCACAACCGACCCCGGAAACTCGCCACCGCATAGCCTCACGCCTACACCACAGTCCGCGTGATGTCGATCGATGACCCTGCGTGCCCGATCTCGTCGCCCGCTGCCAATCCAGCCCCGATGTCGGCGGCGCGATCACGAGATGCATGCTGCACCCCCGCTAGTGGTCAGACTGGCGCGACCTCGATCCAGGTGCCAGCCGCGGTGATCGCCGCCGGGGCGGCGTAGGACGTGTTCCAAATCCACATTTCGAGGCGCGCCGTCCGCCATGTTGCCGCTCCAGGTGAGCTGCCCCGGTGTCGGATTTCCTTCGGTCTCGGCGACCACAACACCATCGATCCTGGCCTGCACGCGCCGGAAGAAGCCACCCGAGGTGGAGTGCACCACGTGACCGTCGCAGACCCAGCCCCCTGCACCACCAGTCCGTCCGAGACGACCACCGCTGACGATGCTGCGTCCGATGCCCACCCTGTGACCTGAGAAGCACCCTCGACGCTGCCCCGGCTGATCGACTGCGATCGCTGCTTGACTGCTTGACCATCCGCTGCCGGTCGATACCCGCCCCGCTCGGCGGCTGGACCAGCATGGAGCCCTTCACGCCACCTCGACGAGGCAGCGCGCAAGGTCAGGCCGGTGCGATCTGAATGTATCCGGAGTTGATCGCCCGGTCGCCGCCCGGCTGCAAGTCCGTGAGATACAGGTTGATCGAGTCGGAATCGGCGACCGACGCCGAGACCGACCACGTCGCCAGCGTGGTCGAGACGTCGAACACCCGGGTCTGCAAGACCACCGTTCCGATCCGCAACTGCACCGAGAATCCGCGACCGATGACACCGAGACCGATCGCCGCCGTGATCGCAACGAATCCACTGCCCTGCACCCGCAGACCACTCGCATCCGCCGACGAGCCGGACCACCCAGTGACGACGTCGACCGACGTAGAGAAGCTCCCGACCTTGTCAACCCGCTGCGCTTTCGAGGCCGGATGCCAGCGGCTGAATGCGTATGAACCCCACCGCTCAGCCCTCGCCGCGGCTGGCCGGCAGACCCGAAATCTTCACCGTGCCAACCAGATTCATGACGCCAATCATGCGGTCACCGCCTCAGAATCTGCCATCAGACCCTTCCCCGGAGTCCCACCAACAGCGGTCTGTTCGATCGTCAGGATGTCGCCCGCCGCGGAACTCCACGTTTGCGCATGTACGTCAGCAGGAGCGTCGAGTGCTGTTCGTTCAGCACCGGATTTCAAATCCGACCAAGCCGAACTGATTGAAATCGTCGAGGTTGTCGCGCACGAGTCGCAGGACGGATGCGTACTGGGTCTCCGTGCCCTGCGCGATGATCAGCGAGGTGGCCGTCGGAGTGCCGTCGTTAGCAGTCGTCACGATCTGCAGGTCCGTGCTCACCGAACCGAATACTCATGCTCACGCGGCCACCACCGCAAGGTCGCCGACTGACCGCCCGCACCTGTGTGTCAGGTTTGGGTGAGAGACCGATACAGATCCTGATTTCCCTTGCACGGGGCGAGAAATGAGCAAGTCCCTATGACGATGTCCCTGGCCGATACGACTGTCGGCGATGATGAAGTAGTGACCCCAAAAGCAGAGAACGCTAATCGGCGGCGGTTCACCGCCGAGTATAAGGCTCAGATCGTGGCCGAGTAGGACGCCGCTGATCGCGCCGGGCGCGGGATGATCTTGCGGCGCGAGGCGTCGTACTCCTCGCATGTGGCCGAGTGGCGTAAGCAGCAGGCGGCCGAGTCGGCAGGCCCTCGACCGGCCACCCGGACCGGACGCGACCGCGAGATGGAGAAGCCACGGGCACGCGCGGAGGCGGCCGAAGCCGAGCTGGCAAAGACGCAGGCGGCGCTGGATCTGGTCGGAAAAGCGCACGCGCTCCTGGAGATGCTCTCCGAGAGCGCGGACACGCCGAAGCGGTCACCGCGGTAATCGCCCCCGCCCGTCGACAAGGCCGCCGAGCATCTGACGGTGCAACGCTCATATGAGCTGCTGGGCAGTTCCCCGGCCACCCATTACCGGCATAAGCAGCCACCTCTGCAGGGACCGGTACGGCCCCGACCGACGCCGAACGCCCCTGACCGACACCGAACGCGCCGAGGTCCTGGACGTGTTGACCAGCCAACGGTACTGCGACAAGTCGGTCGCCCACACCTGGGCAGTGTACGCACGCCTTCTCGCTCGTCATCACTGGGACCCGTGCGCGGCGAAGGATTCGACGAGCCCCGACTTTCATCCGTTCAGCCGATAGCGAAATGTCGTCCGAACGGGCTAACCGCGCAGGTGGGGCGAACCGTAGATGTCAGACCCTCGTCGTACATTTCCGAGCGTCCGACTGAAGCGCAGTCCATCGATCGCCGCTCAGTGAAGAACTTCCGTGAGGAGCCCCCATGACCGCACCCCAGCCCCAGCAGCCCAACCCCTACGGCCAGCAGTACGTTCCGCAGCCGGTTCCGACGAAACGCAAGAAGTGGCCGTGGATCGTCGGCGCCATCGTCGTCGTCTTCATCGCCATCGTCGCCGGCTGCTCGGCGATGGTCGGCGGCGTCGCGAACGAACTCGACAAGCAAGCCAACAGCACCGCGACCGTCACCTATCGGGTCACCGGCGACGGCGCGGCGATGATCACGTACAGCGACAAGGACTTCAACATGGCCCAGGACACGCAGGCCGCGCTGCCCTGGGAGAAGGAAGTGACGCTGACCGGGTTCGGCAAGCTCGCCTCGCTGAGCGCCACCAACGACTTCGAGGCCGCGGCAGGACAGAAGATCACCTGCGAGATCCTCGTGAACGGCCAGGTCAAGAACACCCAGACCAGTTCGGGTCCGGCGGCGTCTGCGCACTGCACCTACAGCGTCCAGACCGAGGACTCCGAACCGAGCAAGTAGCGGCTCAGCAGGTCGGCACCCGTTCCAGTTGAGGAACGGGTCCGACCTGTCTGCGCTCACTGTGGTGAGCATCGCTCGCCCTCCCCCACTATTCTCGAACGCGTGGCCCTCTCCGACGCAGACCTCGCGCAGATCCTCGACCGCACCGTGGCAACCATCGACCCTATGCTCGATGTGCTGACCTCGGCCGATCCCCTTGATCTCAAGCAGCGGACGTTCGTGGCCGCGTCGCCGCGAAACTGCCTCGACCGTGGAGCGGGAGCGGCGTCGCACGTCCTGAACGTGCTCGACTGGCCGGGCACCGCGGGCTGGGACGAACTCCCGATGCGCGACCGCGCCAACTGGTGGGTCTCGCGGGTTGGCCTGGTCACGACCGGCGGCGTCGCGTTCCCGAGCGTGTTCGGTGCCTGGACCAAGAAGCTGCCGATGGCCGACTACCTGGGCTTCGCCAGCCAGGCGCTGGTGCTGCGAGGCGTGAGCCGCGAATTCGGCGTCACGTCACGCGAAGCGGGCGTCGCGATGCTCGCCTCGATCCTGTTCGGCCGCGACCTCGACGCCCACCTGGAGTCTCGAGCGATCGACGAGGCACTGCCGGACGACGCGAAGGAACGCAAGAAGGCGTTCGTCGCGCAGCTCTGGCAGATCGGTCGGGCGCTGTACGACGTGTCGCGCGCGGTCGGAGACCGTCCCGGCGCCCCGCGCATGCTGAGCTGGTTGGGCTGGATTCCGCTGATCGGCGGGCCGGCGAGCTACCTCGGCGAGATCTTCGCCCTGCGGCGGGCGGCGAAGGCGTGTCGCGAGTGGATCGTCGCGCATCCGAGCACCGTCGAAGCGGTGAACCGCTGAGGCTGCGGAGGCAGTCCGCACTCGTCTAAAACTTCGGCCCCCGAATCCGGCTCACAGGCCGGTTCGGGGGCCGAAGTCTTCACTCAGTCAAGGGGGACGGGCGAGACCCGGAATTCAGTCGTCCTCGTCGTCATCATCGGCGGCGGCGTTCCGCTGCGCGGCGATTTCGAGGGCGCGGCGAGCACTCGCCTCGTCCGGATAGGGCCCCATCCGATCGAAGACATTCGCGATCTTGCCTTTGGTGACCTCTCCGGACGAGAGGTTGAAGTACCACTGTTCGTCGTCGCTCATGGTGTCACCCTAGTTCGATCGCAGGCCTCAGACAGCCGCTCGGCCGTAGGCGACACGATCCTGGTCGTCGTACTCGTCCCGGTAGCCCATCGCATCCGCGAAGTCGTAGGTCGGCAGGTGGTCGAAGGCCGGATCCTCATCGTCGATCTCGAGGATGATGGCGCCACCCGGGCGACGCAGACGGGCCGGCGGCTCCACATAGGTGGGCTCGGCCTGCCGCGATTCGAGTCGTGCGTCCTCCGCCTGCTGGCGGCGACGACGGGCCGCACGCACTGCGTGACGGGCCTGCTCCTCGCGGACGGCGCGGCGCAGCAGCCACAGGTAGGTGCCGAACGCCGCGACCATGCCGCAGGCGAATGCGATGCCCCACGGCTGGAAGAAGAACGCACTCACGATGGCGCCGATCGTCACGACGCCGAGGCCGATGACCATCCGCTGCCGTTCCCGGTACTGCATGGCCTCGCGCTCGGCGACCCGGTCGGGTCCGTATCCGCCGCGACCGCGCAGCTCACGGGGCGACGGCTCCGGTTCCGCCGCGTCCTCGTCGTCGGCGTCTTCGTCGAGCACCTCGTCGAAGTCGTCGGAGGCGTCGTCGTCCAGCTCCTCGTCGTCCCGTTCGTCTTCGACGGCGGGGATCTGGTCGGTGTCACGGGCGGCCTGGGCCTCGTCGATGTCGACCACGTCGTCCTCGACCACCGAGATCTGGTCGGTCATCTCAGCTGCGGAGACCACGTCGACCTTCTCGGTCTCGACCGCGGGCTCCTCCTCGACCTCCGCGGCATCGTCGATCTCGGCGTCGACGATGTCCTCCGCGTCGACGGTCTCGACGACCTCATCGGTCTCGGTGTCGTCGTCGACGAGCTCGGCGTCGAGGGTAGGGCCGTCGGTCTCATCGGCGCCCACTACGTCGCCGTCCTCGATGTCGTCTTCGACGGTGTCGGTCTCCGCAGACTTGATGGCCTCGGCGGCCTCGGCAGCGGCCTTGGCTGCCGCCGCCTTCGCCGCGGCCGCCTTCCGACGTCGCTCCTCGGCCTGCTCATCGGCATTGGCGGCGGCGCGCTGCGCGGCCCGGGTCCGGGCGGCGGTGCGCGAGGCACCGGTACGCGACGAACCACCGCGGTGCACCAGCCGGGTGTTGGCGGCGGCGGCCGTGGTCTTGCGCGCCTGGGGGCGTCCGCGCAGCACCATGGGAATGAGCACGAACAGCCACACTGCGATCAGGGTCACCCACAGCACAGAAGTCGGCATGATCGGCAGCTCCTCTTCGGTCGTCGGAAGACTTCAGTCCACTTCATAGGGTAGGAACCGCAGCCCGCACCGGAGCTCAGGCGCGCCGGACGACTTCGATTCTCAGTCAACGATCAGGCGTCAGACGGCGAACGCGCGCCCCGCCCGGATCAGCGTGTCGACGGCGCTGCCGGACACCTCGTCGACGGTGAGCCCGAACAGCAGATGGTCGCGCCAGCGGGCGTTCACGTCCATGTAGCGCTTCAGGAGCCCCTCCTGCCGGAATCCGATCTTGCCGAGGACGGCTTGCGACGCCTGGTTGTCGGGCTGCACGGTGGCCTCGAGACGGTGCAGGCCGACGGGACCGAAGGCATGGTCGACGCCGAGGGCGACGGCTCCGGACGCCACGCCCGCCCCGGCGACCTCGGAGTCCACCCAGTAACCGATCCACGCGCTGCGGACGGCTCCGCGCTGCACATTGCCGATGGTCAACTGACCGGCGTAGCGGCCGTCGAGCTCGATCACGAACGGAAGCACGTTCCCGCGTTTGGCCTCGGCTTTCAGGAGCGAGAACATCTGCCCCCACGACGACGGCTGGTGTCGCGCCGCCCACGGCCCCTGGCCGGTCGGTTCCCACGGCAGCAGGTCGTTCTGATTCTTGATGCGGAGCCGACTCCACTCCGACGCGTCGCGCATCCGAATGGGACGCACCGTCACCACGCCCGCCTTGACCCGTACCGGACCCAATTCCGCGGGCCATCCCGGATTACGCGGGGAATCGACCAACCACCTCAACACAGGTGCGATTGTATGCGGGCGGGCCGAGCGGCTATCCGCGCTGGGCCAGGAACATCACGTCCACCTCGTCGCCGGTGCGGACTTCTTCGACGTCCTCGTCGACCATGATCAGACAGTTCGCCTCGGCGAGCTCCGCCAACAGGTGGGAGGTTCCGGTCTCCGACTCGCCGATCACCTGGACCAGGTAGTCGCCGGACCGCTCGTCGCGCATCAGCTGTCCGCGCAGGTAACCGCGCCGCCCCAGCACCGAGAGGATCGGGCCGATGCTGCGGGCCCGAACCGTGCGGCGCATGGGCTGGCGTTTGCCGAGGGCGATGCGGATCAGCGGGCGGACCATCACCTCGAAGGTCACCAGGGCGCTGACCGGGTTGGCGGGCAGCAGGAAGGTCGGGATCTCGTCGCGGCCCAGGCACCCGAAGCCCTGCACGGAACCGGGGTGCATGCCGACCCGCCCGACGTCGAGGTCGCCCAGGTCGGCGAGCGCGTCGGTGATGGCAGTCGACGCCGCACCGCCGAGAGATCCGCAGATCACGACGATCTCGGACCGGATGAGCTGCGCCTCCACGGCTTCGCGGAGCTTGGCGGGTTCACGCTCCGCGATCCCGACACGGTGGACGTCGGCGCCGGCGTCGCGCGCGGCGGCCGCGAGCGAATAGCTGTTGATGTCGAAGACCTGACCGGCCCCCGGGTTGCGGTCGATGTCGACCAGTTCGTTGCCGACGGCGATCACCGAGACGCGCGGGCGGGGATGCACCAGGACACGCGATCGTCCGACGGCCGCCAGCAGCCCCACCTGGGCCGGGCCGATGATGGAGCCGGCACGGACGGCGACGTCGCCGGGGCGGACGTCGTCACCGGTGCGGCGGACGTAATCGCCCGAGTCCACGCCGTGTCCCACCATGACGCGGTCCTCGCCACCGTCGGTCCAGCGGACCGGTACCACCGCGTCGGCCAGCGTCGGCATCGGCGCGCCGGTCTCGACGCGCACGGCCTGCCCGGGCTGCAGCCGGGTGGGGGTGCGGGAGCCCGCGGTCACGTCGCCGACCACCGGCAGATGCACCACCAGGCGGCCGGAGTCGTCGAGCTCCTCCACGTCGACGTCGTGGGTGACGAGCGTCGACATGTCGTCGGGTGCCTCCGCCCCGGCGAGGGTCACGTCGACGGCGCGCACCGCGTACCCGTCGATGGCGGCCTGGTCGAAGCCTGGCAGCGGATCGGAGGTGACCACCTCTTCCGCGCAGAGCAGCCCTTCCGCCTCGGAGATGGCAACCTGCACCGGTCGTGGCGCGACCACCGAGGCGGTCACGAGGCTCAGATGGTCCTCGACCGAGCGCATAGTTCTCCTCACATTCCCTCAGGTCAACGCAGGCGCACTGCGACGACCACGGGAACGGCCGCCGGGCAGCGTGCCCTTCGAGGCTAACGGCCCGCCGCGTCCCGCGGACGAAGGCGCGCGGAGGTCAGTGGTCCTGGGCCAGCCGCCGGGTGAGCCATGCGCGCAGTTCGGGACCGTAATCGTCGCGGTCGAGCGCGAAGTCTACGGCGGCCTTCAGGTAGCCGCCCGGGTTGCCGAGATCGTGACGGGTGCCTTCGTGGATCACTACGTGCACGGGCTCGCCCCACTCGATGAGCAGCGCGATGGCGTCGGTGAGCTGCAGCTCGCCGCCCGCACCGGGCTTGATCGCACGGAGCGCGTCGAAGACCTTCCGGTCCAGGATGTAGCGTCCCGCGGCGGCCAGGTTCGACGGCGCCAGCGACGGATGCGGCTTCTCGACCATGCCGCGGACCCGCTTGACGTTGGGATTCTCGGGGTCGTCCTCGACGTCGAAGACGCCGTAGGCGCTGATCTCGTCGCCGGGGACCTCGATGGCGCACAGCACGCTGCCGCCGTAGCGGGCGCGGGCGGCAGCCATTCGGCCGAGCGTTCCGCCGGGCAGCACCAGATCGTCGGGCAGGAGGACGGCAATCGCGTCCTCGTCGTCGGCCAGCTCGCCCTCCACGCAGCCGACAGCGTGGCCCAGGCCGAGCGGCTTGTCCTGGATCACGGACGCCACTTCGAGGAGCGACGGCGCGTTGCGGACCTTGGCGAGCATCGCCTCCTTGCCGCGCGAGGCGAGGGTGTGCTCCAGCACCAGGTCTTCCACGAAGTGCGCCACCACGCCGTCCTTGCCGGGCGAGGTGACGATCAGCAGCCGCTCCGCACCCGCCGACTTGGCCTCCTCTGCCACCAGCTCGATGCCGGGGGTGTCGACGACGGGCAGCAGTTCCTTCGGCACCGTCTTCGTGGCCGGCAGGAAGCGGGTTCCCAGGCCTGCAGCCGGGACGACGGCGGTGTACGGGATCGGCGGGGCGACCTCGGCGGAACGTCGACCGGCGGGCCGTGCGGGGGTGTCGGGCATGAGGCTCAGCGTAGTGGCTGTTTCTGGCAGGATCACAGGTGGAGTCTTGCGAAGGGGCTGTGATGAGTGAATCGAAGTCCGAGATGCGGCGGCGCGTCCTGGATGCGCGGGCCGGACTGTCACCGTTCGTCCTGGCCCAACACAACGCAGAGTTGGCCGAGTGGATGTACCGGCTGCCGGTCGAGTTGGATCCGGGCGACGTGGTGGCCGCATATGTCGCGACCCGCGCCGAGCCGGGCGGCACGGCGATGCTCGACGCCCTCCTCGACCGCGACCTGCGGGTGCTGCTGCCGATCGTTCCCGAGGGCGATCCGACCCGGCTGCAGTGGGGTGAGTATCACGGCGGAGACGCGTTGGAGACCGGCCGGTGGGGACTGCTGGAGCCGCGCGGGTACCGCCTCGATCCGGATGCGCTCCACGAGGCGAAGCTGATCCTGGTGCCTGCGGTGGCCGCAGACCGGACCGGTGCCCGGCTGGGTCGCGGGGCGGGCTACTACGACCGCACGCTCGCGGCGGTCGACGCGCCGGTCGTCGCCGTGGTGCACGACGACGAACTGGCCGACGACGGTGTGCCGCACGAGGCGAACGACGTCCCGATGGACTGGATCCTCACCCCCGGGAACGGGTTCGTGAAGATCGGCTGACGGCGGTCAGGCGGATGCGGCGGCCGAGCCGGCGGTGCTGGAGCTGCTGCTCGACGACGAGTCGCTGCTGCTCGAGCTGCTCGACGAGCTGGAACTCGAGTCGCTGCTGGACGACGACCCGGCGGCCACCGAGCTGTTGCCCGAGCGCGAATCGGTGCGGTAGAAGCCGCTGCCCTTGAAGACGATGCCGACCGAGTTGAACAGCTTGCGCAGTCGCCCGCCACATTCGGGGCAGACGGTCAGCGAGTCGTCCGAGAACGCCTGCTGGATGTCGAACTTGTTGTCGCACACGGTGCACGCGTAGCTGTAGGTGGGCACGGGAACCTCCGAAGGTGTAGATCTCGTCGTCCAGTGTAAACCGAACCTGGCACTCAAACATTCCGAGTGCCAGTCGGCACCCTTCCGCTTCCGTGATCGACGTCACCATGACAAGGTGAGCGGGACATTTTTCCGACACAGGGGAGAGATACGCCCGCATGGGAACACTCATCGACACGGCTAACGAATGGATCTGGAGCAGAGGTCTGATCTTCCTCTGTCTCGGCGCAGGAGTCTACTTCTCGATCAGAAGCAGGTTCCTCCAGGTCCGACACTTCGGACACATGATCAAGCTGATGTTCAAGGGCGAGTCGTCCGAGTCCGGCGTCTCGTCGTTCCAGGCGCTCGCGATGTCCCTCGCGGGACGTGTCGGCGCAGGCAACATCGTCGGCGTCGCGACCGCCATCGCGTTCGGCGGCCCGGGCGCCCTGTTCTGGATGTGGGCGACGGCCTTCCTCGGCGCCTCGACGTCGTTCGTCGAGTGCACGCTGGGCCAGATCTACAAGACCAAGGATCCGCTGACCGGTGAGTACCGCGGCGGCCCGGCCTACTACTTCAACCGCGCGCTGAAGCACACCAAGGCGTCGGGCTTCTTCCGCATCTACGCGCTGATCTTCGCGGCCGTCACGGTCCTGGCCTGCGGCGTTCTGATGCCGGGAATTCAGGCCAACTCGATGGCCGAGTCCATGCACACCGCGTGGCCCGCCATCGACAAGTGGGTCGTCGGCGCCGCCACCGCGCTGGTGCTGGGCTTCATCATCATCGGCGGTGTCAAGCGCATCGCGAACTTCGCCGCCGTCGTCGTGCCGTTCATGGCGATCGTGTACATCGTCCTGGCGATCATCGTCGTGCTGATCAACGCCGACCAGATCCCGGAGACCTTCCGCCTGATCTTCTCCAGCGCCTTCGGTTTCGACGCGGGCTTCGGTGCGATCCTCGGCTCGGCCATCATGTGGGGTGTCAAGCGCGGCATCTACTCGAATGAGGCCGGTCAGGGCACCGGGCCGCACGCGGCCGCTGCCGCCGAGGTCTCGCACCCGGCCAAGCAGGGCCTGGTCCAGGCGTTCGCGGTCTACATCGACACCCTGTTCGTCTGCTCGGCCACCGGCTTCCTGATCCTCTCGACCGGGGCCTACCGCGTGTACAACGGCGAGTCGGTCGCCGGCGGAATCCTCCGCGACACCGAACTGTTCAGCAGCGTCACGCCCGACCCCGAGCCGGGTGCCGCCTACGTTCAGATCGGCTTCGACACGCTGTGGAGCGGTGCGGGCGCGTCGTTCGTCGCGATCTCGCTGGGCTTCTTCTGCTTCACCACGATCATCGCCTACTACTACATGGCCGAGACCAACCTGCGGTTCCTGCTCGGCAAGGCGTCGACCACGTACATCAAGGCGCTGCGCAGCACCCTGGGCCGCGACCTGACGCTGGTGCTGCAGGCGACGATCCTGATCGCCGTGGTCTACGGCGCGGTCACCACGCCCGGCAAGGCGTGGGCGCTGGGCGACATCGGCGTCGGTGCAATGGCCTGGCTGAACATCATCGGCATCCTGATCCTGCAGCAGCCTGCGTACAAGGCACTGCGCGACTACGAGGCGCAGAAGAAGATGGGCGTGGATCCGGTGTTCGATCCGAAGAAACTGGGGATCCAGGGCGCCAAGTTCTGGGAGAGCTACTCGCCGAGGTCCACCGAGACCGAGGTCGTGTGACCGATTCGGCGGGCGTCCCAACGCAGGAGCGCACCGCCCAGGATCGCCGCGGTCAGTGAACCGAGGAGGATGCCGATCTTCGCCGCAGGCAGATGATCTGCGGGAAGGCCGGTTCCTGCGTCGAAGGACAGTTCGGCGATCAGCAGTGCGACCGTGAAGCCGATACCGGTCAGGAGGGTCACCGGCAGCAGACTGCGCAGCGAGATGCCCTCGGCCAACTGCAGCGGCGTCAGCTTGGTGACCAGAAACGTGGTGGTGAGGACACCGATCACCTTGCCGACCACCAGGCCCAGGAAGACGCCGATGCTGACCGGCTGAATGATGTGTCCGACGCCGATCACGGTGACGCCGGCCGACGCGAACGCGAACAGCGGCAGGGCGACGGCCGCCGAGATCGGTGCCATCACGGCCTCCATCCGTTCGGTGCGCGGCAGTCGTTCGCCGCGGATCGCCATGGCCGGAACCATGAATCCGAGCAGCACGCCGGAGACGGTGGCGTGGACGCCGGACGAATGCACGAATCCCCATGCGGCCAGCGCCAACGGCAGCAGCACCCACCAGTGGATCCGCGCCAGGCGGATCACGAAGCCGAACGCGACGATGCAGACCAGGCCCAGCGCCAGCATCAGGAAGTCGATGTTCTCGGTGTAGACGGTCGCGATGACGACGATGCCGAGGAGGTCGTCGACCACCGCCAGTGTCATCAGGAAGACGCGCAGGGCCACGGGCAGACCGCGGCCCAGGACTGCGAACACGGCGAGCGCGAACGCGATGTCGGTGGCGGTCGGCGTCGCCCAGCCGCGCAGGGCCTCGGGGTCACCGATCGAGACGACGGCGGCGAAGATCAACGCGGGCACCACCATGCCGCCGACCGCCGCCGCGATCGGGACGCCCGCCCGTTTGGGACTGCGGAGGCTCCCGGTGACGAACTCGTTCTTGAGCTCCAGTCCCACGACGAAGAAGAAGATCGCGAGCAGTCCGTCCGACGCCCACTGGGCCAGCGTCAAGTGCAGGTGCAGCGACTCCGGTCCCACCGTCGTCGCCAGGAGCGAGTGATAGGCCTCCCGCCACGGTGTGTTGGCCCAAACGAACCCGATCAGGGCTGCGACCAGCAGGATGGCGCCGCCCTGAACGTCGCCGCTGACCCACACCCGCCAACCGCCGCGCTGCGGTCCGGGGCCCTCCGCCGGAGAGGCGGCCACGGTGTCTGGGGTCACGTCATCGCTCATGCTCACATCCTGACAGATGCGGAATCTGTGGAAATCACCGTCCGGAGACTCGATTCATCCACACCCGACGATTTCGTCTCTCGTCCGCCGCCGACGCCGCCGATGCTGGCCGCATGAAACCCGCATCCGGTGACCGAAGCCTGTCCCCCACTGTTCGCGCGCGACTGCGATCCGCCTGGTCGAGCGGCCGATTCCGATCGGTCCGCACGCGTCGGTTCGTGGCACTCGTTCTGGTGGTCGCCGCCGTCGCGACCGCCGTCGTCTCCACCCGCCGTCCGGAGGCGCCGCCGCTGATCGTCGCGGCGACCGATCTCAAGCCGGGCACCGTCCTCGCCGCCGAGGACCTCGTGGCCCGGGCGACGCCGATCGAGGTGACTCCCGATCACGCGTTGACCGATTACGAGAAGGCGATCGGTCAACGCCTCACTGGTCCGGTGAATCGCGGTGAGGTGATCACCGAGGAGAGAATTCTGACGGCGCGACTTCCCGAATCGCTGACCGGCATCCGTGGCGCCCGACTGGTCCCCGTCCGACCGGCCGATGAATCGGTGGCGCATCTGGTTCGACAGGGCGATGTGGTGGATGTGATCGACGCCGAGCGGACTGTTCTCGCGCGGGGCGCGGTTGTCGCCGTCGCTCCCTCGAATTCGAGCGGAAGAACGCCTCCGGGCGCCAACCCGCCGGTTCTCCTGGCGATGGATGAGGCCTCCGCTCAGCGCGTCGCCGCAGGTAGTCTCGATGTCGCATTAGCCCTGATTCTCCATTGAACCGTTACGTAAAGAGCCCCTTACGTCGCACGAATCGCTCCGGTGTGGTTTAGACTCACCGATTAGCAATAGGCACAATCAAATCCAGAGGGGAACACAGTGCTTAAAGGCTTTAAAGATTTCCTGATGCGGGGGAACGTCGTCGAGTTGGCCACTGCGGTCATCGTCGGCGCAGCCTTCACCGCGATCGTCACGGCCTTCACCGATAAGATCATCAATCCACTGATCGCGGTGATCCCGACCGGTGATTGCCCGCAGACCGCCGAGGGCAGCAATGACTTCGTCTGCGGGTTCGGCTTCGCGATCGATTCCGACAAGCCCGCGACGTTCCTGGACTTCGGTGCGGTCATCTCGGCGTTCATCAACTTCGTGATCGTCGCCGCCGTGGTCTACTTCCTGATCGTCGTGCCGTACAACAAGCTGCAGGAACTGCGCAAGCTCGAGGACGGCGAGGACGATCCGGATGAGGAGATCGTGCTGCTGACCCAGATCCGCAACGCGCTGGATCCCGAGGCGAAGGCACGCGACGCCGCCGAGAAGGCCAAGGTCGAGGCTGAAAAGGCCGCCGAAGAAGCTCGTCAGCGCGGTGCGCAGGCGCCCGCTCCCGTCGCCGCACCGGCCGCACCGCAGCAGGCTCCGGCTCCGGGGTACGGCGACCGCACGCAGACCATGCAGGTCCCGCCGCAGCAGCAGGGTTACCAGGGCCAGCAGGGCCAGCCGCAGGCTCAGCAGGGCTTCAACCCGCCTGCCGGCCCGCCGACCGGCGGCTTCCCGACGCCGAACCCGGCTCCGGGCGAGTACCCGCCTCCCGGCAACCTGCCTCCGGGCCAGTACGCACCGGGTCAGTACCCGCCGGCACCGGGTCAGGATCCGGGTGACGCCCCGCGTCACGGTCGCTGATCCGCGCACCCAGCACGCAACGGCGCCCGCCTCTTCGGAGGCGGGCGCCGTTTTGTTTTCGTGGTTCATGCCCCAGCCCGCGGCGGTCTCGATATTCGACGAGCGCTCGCAAGCTCGCGTCGGCGAACTCGACCATCCTGAAGGGGTCAAGTCCCGGGTAGTGGTGTAACTGGTTTGTGATCCTTCGTTGGTGTTCAGGCGGGTAGTTCTATCAGCGGGTCGGTACTCACCTCCGTCTTCGGGTCGGTGTCGGTGTCGGTGGTCAGGGTTAGTCGGCATCGGCCCAGGACTTCCAGGCCGAGGTATCGGCGTCCTTCGGCCCATTCGTCGGTCTGTTCGGCCAGGACGGCGCCGATGAGCCGGATGATGGCGTCTCTGTTGGGGAAGATGCCTACGACGTCGGTGCGGCGGCGGATCTCGCGGTTGAGTCGCTCGGTGGGGTTGTTGGACCAGATCTGTCGCCACACGTCGTCAGGAAACGCGGTGAACGCCAGTAGGTCCTCGCGAGCATCGCCGAGGTGCTCGGCCACATCGGGGAGCCGTCCTTCGGTGTACTCGATGAGCCGGTCGAACTGGGCGTTGACGGCCCCTGCGGTGGGCTGGTCATACACGCTGTGCAGCATCGCCTTCACCGCTGGCCACATCGACTTGGGGCACACGGCCATCAGGTTCGCGGCGTAGTGGGTGCGGCAGCGCTGCCACGCCGCTCCCGGCAAGTTCGCTGCGATCGCTTCGATGAGGCCGGCGTGCGCGTCGGAGGTCACCAGCCGGACTCCGCCGAGGCCGCGGGCCACCAGGTCGGCGAAGAACGTGTGCCACGAGGCTTTGCTCTCGCTGGTGGCCACCTGCATACCGAGGACTTCGCGGTGGCCGTCACCGTTGACGCCGGTGGCTAACAGTACGACGGCTTTGACGACCTGCTTGTTCTCGCGGACCTTGATCGTCAACGCATCGGCGGTGACGAACGTGAACGGGCCAGCCTCGTCGAGACGGCGATGACGAAACGCAGCGACCTGTTCATCAAGATCTTCGGCCATCCGGGAGACCTGCGACTTCGACAACGAATCAATGCCCAAGGTCTTGACCAACTTGTCCATCCGGCGGGTCGAGACTCCGGCCAGGTAGCAGTCCGCCACGACAGTGATCAGTGCGGCTTCGGCGCGTTTGCGGCGTTCGAGCAACCACTCGGGGAAGTAGGTGCCCGAGCGCAGCTTCGGCACAGCGACGTCGATCGTGCCGACGCGAGTGTCGAGGGGGCGGTGCCGGTAGCCGTTGCGGTGGTTGGTGCGGTCTTCGGAGCGGCGGCCCCATTCGGCGCCGCAGACGGCGTCGGCATCGGCCGATAACAGGGCGTTGATCATCGTCTGCAACAGCTCGCGCATCAGATCCGGTGATGCATCGGCGAGGGCTTGGCTCAGCAGGCCAGCAGGGTCGACAATATGGGGTGCGGTCATCGTGATGACTCCGTTCGAGGATTCTGTGGAAGGTTGACTCGAAGGATCACACGGTGACCGCTCCCGTCCCCGGCAACGACACGCTGCCGGCGACCGTCCTGGTCACCGAGTTACACCACTCTATGGGGCACCACCGATCCGCGGATTGTTGCCTTTGAGCACGTCTTACAGACTTCGAAATGTCGTCGTCCTCCCGTGACACACGCCCTCACCGACTGTTCCGGTGGCCACCGGATGGTCCTGACCTGATCGGAGTCCTGTCATGGAGGTCTTGCATCAGCGGTGCGCCGGCATCGACATCGGCAAAGCCAGCGCGAAAGTGTGTGTCCGGATCCAGGGCTCAGGGTCACGCAAGACCTCGATGGATGTCTCCGACTGGGGTTCGATGACCGACCAGGTCCTCGCCCTACGCGACTACCTGCAGGCCCAGCAGGTCACATGCATCGTGATGGAGGCCACCAGCGACTACTGGAAGCCGTTCTACTACGTGCTCGAGGATCTGATCGACGACGGCGTCACGTTGTTGTTGGCCAATGCCGCTCAGGTCAAGAACGTCCCCGGTCGCAAGACCGACGTCAACGACGCGATGTGGCTGTCCGATCTCGGGGCGCACGGTCTGGTCCGCGGTTCGTTCGTGCCGCCGCAACCGATCCGGGAACTGCGTGACCTGACCCGGTTACGCACCGTGTACGTCCGCGAGCGGGTTCGGGAGGTCTCCCGGTTGGAGAAGCGGTTGGAGGGGCCCGGCATCAAACTGTCGTTGGTCGCCTCCAACCTCGAAGGCGTCTCGGCCAATCGGATGCTCCGCGCTCTCGTCGACGGGGAACGCGATCCCGAAGTGCTCGCCGATCTCGCGGTCAAGCGAATGCGTGATGCCAAACGCCCTCAACTGGTTCGGGCGTTGACCGGACGATTCTCCGACCACGATGGTCGCATCATCGGGTTCCACCTCGACCACATCGCCGCGCTCGACGGACAAATTCGTGAGCTTGAAGCGTTGATCGAGGAGGCGATGTCCCCGTTTCGTCGTGCCCGCGACCTCCTCTGCACGATCCCCGGAATCTCGGTGACCGTCGCCAACATCATCATCGCCGAGACCGGCGGCGATATGAGCGTGTTCCCCACCCCGGAGCAGTTCGTCTCCTGGATCGGCGTCAGCCCGGGGCAATACCAGTCGGCCAACCGCCGCAAGAATGTGAAAGCCAGACCCGGTGACACCTGGCTCAAGGGCGCACTGGGAATCTCGGCGCTGGCGATCGCCAAGAGCAACGGTCAGTACTACCTCGCCGTCCGGTACCGGCGCATCAAAGCCCGTCGCGGTTTCCTGCGCGCGATCGTCGCCACCGAACGGGCGATGGGCGTGGCGATCTGGTACATGCTGACCACCGACACCGAGTTCCACGACCTCGGCGGCGACCACTACGAACGCACCAACGCCGATCGGACCCGCCGCCGAGCCCTCAACCAACTCCGCAACCTCGGCTACAACGTCGAAATCACGAAAGCAGCCTGACCAGGACAAACAGCGAAACTCACGATTACCTTCCTTACAGACCGCCGCGGGCTGGGTCTCGCCCTACACGGAGCGGAGCTGATCCAACTCCGCGAACAAAGCGCGGTTCAACCGGAACGCGAGTCGGACCTCGTCGACGACCTGCGCGCGCTGCGACGCATCCAGCGACTCCCCGATCACGTCGAGACTGCGGCGGTAGGCGTCCTTGTACGGCTTGACGGGCGTGGCGAGGTCGAAGGAGTACATCGCGGTCCCGGCACCGTCGAGGCCGAACGTGCGGTCCAGGATCCGCCCCATCACCTGGCCGCCGGACAGATCGCCCAGGTATCGCGTGTAGTGATGCGCGACGACGTTCCCGCCCCACGTCGAGACGTCAGTGATGCGCTGGGCATAGGCCTCCGCCGCCGGGGAGGAGACCGACGCAAGCGCGACGTCGAAGAGGCGAGCCCAATCGGCCAGGTCCGCGTCGATGGCTGCGACCCGCTCCAGCGCGGGGTCGTGCACGTGGCGCAGTTGCAGATCGTCGGCCAGTTCCCGCGAGGCACGCTCGAGCGCCACGTAGACGATCCGCAGTCGATGCAGGTACGCGATGTAGCCCGCGGCGTCGACCCGCCCGGTCAAGAGGTCGGCGATGAACGGAGAGTTCTCGGCCTGCTCGTGCTCGACCAGGGAGTCCTGCTTCATCTGTACTGACAAACGCGCATCGGTGACGAGCGCGGGCGACGTGATCGTCATGACTTCCCTTCGCGGATAATTAAGGTAAGCCTAAAATAACAAACCTGGCGGACTAAAACGAGGCCCGCGACCGATCCGGTCGCGGGCCTCGTTCTGGAGAAGATGTCAGCCGATGCTGAACGGACGACCGTACAGCGTGACGTTGCCGACGAAGGTGTCGGTTGCGACGCGGACGGTCACCTTGGCGCGCGCCTGGGCGTAGCCGGCACAGCCGTCCACACCGAAACGCTCGCCACTGAAGGCCACGCCGCCCTGAGGCGCGCCGAAGCCGAAGCTGTTGGTGACCTTGTCATCGGACTTCGAGACGATGATCGGGACGTAGCCCGCCTGGCCCGGTCCGAGCACGATGGTGCCGTTGCCGCCGAAGTCCTTGGGAGTCGCCGTGATCGCGTAGTTTCCGTCCTTGTCAAAACCACCGTTCACGCCACCGTTTGCGCCAGCACTGGCACCGAACGTCAGCTGGCAGCCCACGATGTAGCCGGCGTTGATCGCGCCGCCCTTGACTCCGCCGGACGTGGCGACGCGCACCTTGCCGGACACCATGACCTCTCGCGAGGTCGGGATGTTGGTGACGGCGCGGCTCACGCGAGCGGACTGGTCGTAGAGCTTGATGGTGACGCTGCCCTCGGAGAAGTTCTTGACCTTGGTGGTGCCGGGCACGGGTGCCGCATTAGCCGGAGCGGGAACCATCGTGGCTCCCATGAGAGCCGCCCCAGCCACAGCTGCAGACGCGGTGACTCCGCGAAGAATTCGCTTGTTCATTGTTCTACCTCGTTAAGTCTGTGGAATCGGGTCAGCCGAGGCTGAACGGACGGCCGTAAAGGGATGCCTGGACATAGCCGCTCTTACCTGTCAGCTTGCCTTC
Organism: Gordonia phthalatica; assembly: GCF_001305675.1. Lineage (NCBI taxonomy): Bacteria > Bacillati > Actinomycetota > Actinomycetes > Mycobacteriales > Gordoniaceae > Gordonia > Gordonia phthalatica. Next base: position 931,864 of record NZ_CP011853.1, on the reverse strand, counting down.
TTCGGCCTTGTAACCTTCCGCCGCGATGACCTGAGCCACCGAGCGCGCCGAGGCGTAACCGCCGCACAGCTGAACATCGATGGAGACGCTGTCGAGCACGATGGTGCCCTTACCCTTCTTGAGCGCCATCTTCTCGACAGGGACGAACGCAACCTGACCCGGGGTCAGCGGAACGCTGATCGCACCGGTGCCCTTGAACGAACCGTCCAGGGTCATCGAGGCGCCCAGGGTGCCCTTGAGGCCCTCGATGTTGATCTGGCAGCCGACGAGGTAGCCGACGGTCATGATGCCCGCACCCTTGCTCAGCGTCGTCTTGAAGGTGCCCGACGCCGACGCCGCGCGGCCCGCACCATTGGCGGCCAGCGACGGCATGATGCGCGAGCTCTCGTTGCTGCGGGAGATGTTCACGACCTGACCGTCGATGCCGACGGCCTTGGTGTGTCCACCCGGAAGGCGAGCGGCGTCTGCCGTACCCGTTCCGACGACTGCTACTCCGGTCACTGCGGTCAGCGCGGCTGCGGCCAGGACCGCCGCGCGCTTTCCGACACCACTCAACTTCACACGTATCACCCTTCATGCGGTCGACAGGTTTTGTCGCACCCAAGTCTGATCGGCTGTTTTCTCAGCCGCGGCTTAGGTTAGCTCACGCATTAGATACTTGCAGAGTGGAGAAAAGAGTTATCGCACCCTAAGTGAGAAGCATCACTTACTGACCGGTTGGCTTGCGTAGGTCTCACCCGTGGTGCGGGGGTCGGTTCTCGTCGTACCACCGTCGCCCGCGGCCGGCGTGGGGGTTTTCGCCCGGATCGGTGACCGTTTCGGGGAGATCATCGCCGAAGACGGCGTCGAGCCGACGACGTCGTCGCCAGCTCGCCTCCGCCGTCTTCGGATCCTTCTCGGGGTCGGTCTCAGAACTCACTGATCGCGGCGATCACGTGATGTGCCAAGGGGATCAGCGTCGCCATCCCGTCGCGGACAGCGGCGCGGGACGACGACAGGTTCACGACCACGGTCTGACCAGAAATACCGGCGACACCGCGGGAAAGTCCCGCGTCCGCCGAGCCCGCGGACAGACCTGAACTCCGGATCGCCTCTTCGATTCCGCGCAGTCGACGATCAAGCAGCGGCTCAGCCGCCTCGGGGGTCACATCGCGCGGGCCGACGCCCACGCCGCCGACCGAGACGACCAGGTCCACGCCGCCGATGACGGCCGTATTGATCGCATTGCGAATCTCGACCTCGTCGGCCGACACCGCGGTGGTGGCGTCGACGTGGAAGTCCGCCTCCTCGAGCAGTTCGACGACCAGTGGGCCGAGAGTGTCGGGCACCTCGCCGCCGACGATGCGATCGTCGACCACCACGACCAGTGCACGCGGGGTTACCAACCCCTGAACGGCGGCCTCCGGTTCTGCTTCCACGCCGTCAATCATTCATCCAACCTTTCGTCAAAGTTTCCCGGCTGTTTCTCGCCGGACTGCGGCTCGGTACGTGAATCGTTCGGATCAGCTGGATCCCAGCGTCACCTGGACGGTCTTGTTGTCGTTCCCCACGTAGTACGTGATCTTCACCGTATCGCCCGGAGCGTGAGAACGGATGGAAGCAACCAAAGCCTCCGACGATGCGATCCTGCGATCGTTGACCTGAGTGATCACCGCACCCGCGGGAATCCCGGCGGCCTTGGCGGCGCCGCCGTCCGTGACGCCGACGACCATCGCGCCGGGCCGGTTGACGTCGCTGCTGGGTCGCACGTTGACGCCCAGGGTGGCCTGCTTGGCCGTGCCGCCCGAGCGGATCTGGTCGGCGATCCGCATCGCCTGGTCGACGGGGATGGCGAAGCCGAGACCGATGCTGCCTGCCTGACCGGAGCCGCCGCTGACCGTGGCGATGGCCGAGTTGACGCCGATGAGCGCGCCGGCCGAGTTCACCAGAGCACCACCCGAGTTGCCTGGGTTGATGGCGGCGTCGGTCTGGATCGCATCCATCACCGACTCCTCGCCGTCGGACCCCGTGGTCGACACCGGACGGTTCAGCGAGCTGATGATGCCGGTGGTGACGGTGCCGTCGAGGCCGAGCGGCGAACCGACGGCGATCACGTTCTGGCCCACCTTCAGGTTGTCGGACTTGCCGATGGTGATGGGCTGCAGGCCGGTCTTGTCGACCTTGATCACCGCGATGTCCGACGTCGGATCGGCACCCAGCACCTTCGCCGGCGCACGACTGCCGTCGTTGAAGCTGACCATGATCTCGTCGGCGGGACGACCACCGCCCGCACTGATCACGTGATTGTTGGTGAGGATGACGCCGTCACCGCTGAGGATGATGCCGGAGCCCGAACCCACCTGGCGGCCGACGGCGACGGTGATCGACACGACCGACGGCAGCACCTTGGCCGCAGTCTCCTGCACCGAACCGGGTGCGGCCTCCGGCTGCTCGGTCATCGTCGGGCCGGACGCGAGAGTCGTGGACTGCGACGTGTTGTCCTGGGAACCGTTGACCGCCCACGCGCCGACCCCTCCCCCGATACCGCCGGCCAGGAGGGCGACCGCCGCCAGACCGACGACGGCCTTCTTGCCGACACCGCTCTTGCCCGAGCCGGGCTGCTGCACCGGTCCCGGCCCCGTCGCCCCGGGGGGCGGACCCCACGGCGGCTGCTGGGCGCCGGGAGTCGACGCCGTCGGAAACTGTCCGGTGGGGTTGGGCGCAGCCTGGAACTGGCCGGTGGGCTGCGGAGCCGCCGGGAACTGACCGGTCGGAGTGGGGCCGGGGTAACGCTCTCCGCCCGCAGGTCCGTCGCCGGGCTGACCGTAGGCCGGGAATCCGCCGGTCGGAGGCTGGTTCGGAGACTGTGGAACCTGCCGCCAATCGTCGTTTCCGGGGTATTCGCCGTTCGTCATGGGACTCAGCCTATTTTACTTTTCTGTGAAGTCTCCGAGTCCCCGGTGGCCGCGTCCTGCCAGGTTCCTGCCAACTCCCTGTGAGCCGCCATCAGCGGCGGACGACGATGGGATCGGGTTCGGTGTGGTGCGAGAGCCCCGGCAGCCGCAGGCGGATCAGCGCGCCGCCCTCGTCGGACACGTCGGCCGTCGCCGAACCACCGATGCGGGTCACCACCTGCCGGACGATCGCCAGACCCAGCCCTGATCCCGGCATGGACCGAGTGGCGTCGGAGCGGTAGAAGCGTTCGAAGACCAGTTCCCGGTCCTCGGGTGCGATGCCGGGACCGGCGTCGGCAACGCTGAGCTCGGCGGTCGCCGGCCCCACCTGCTCCAGGCGAACGCGGACCGCCCGGCCCGGCGGGCTCCACTTCGCGGCGTTGTCGAGCACGTTGAGCACGGCGCGGGAGAGTCCATGCTCCTCGCCGAAGACGAACCACGGGATGGTCTGAACATCGAAGTCGATGTCGGTGCGGCGACGTCGCACGCGTTCGAGCGCCGAATCGACCACCTCCTCCAGGTCCACCTCCTGGTGAACGGCTTCGAGGGCGTCGTCGCGGGCCAAGTCGACGAGGTCGCCGACCAACGTCGAGAGTTCCTCGATCTGCGCCATCACGTCCGACCGCAACTCCACCATGTCGGAGGCGGGCATCGACGGGGCGCCGGGCGCCGACGATGCGATGAGAAGTTCGAGGTTGGTCCGCAGCGAGGTGAGCGGTGTCTTGAGTTCGTGGCCGGCGTCGGCGACGAGTCGCGCCTGCTGATCGCGGGACTCGGCGAGCGCCCGGAGCATGGTGTTGAAGCTCTCGGTAAGGCGGGCCAGCTCGTCGGTGCCGGTCACCGGGATCGGCGTCAGGTCCTGAGTGCGCGCGACGCGTTCGGCCGCGGCGGTGAGGCGAGTGACCGGCCGCAGGCCGGTGCGTGCGACGGCGGTGCCTGCGATCGCGGCGAAGGCGACGCCAACACCGCCGACGATGAACAGGACGGACGCGAGCCGCGCGATGACGGCGTCGGTCCGGTCCAGCGACTGCGCCAGCACCAGCGTGTCGCCGTCCGACAGCTTGCGGGCGAGGACACGGTAATTGCCGGTGGTCCGCAGGCTCTGATTGAGCTTGCCGGGCGGGTTGGTGGAGTTCGCGACGGCGCGTTCCGGGTCGCCGAAAGGCACCTGACCGATGGCCGTCGCGTGCCCGGTGGGATCGACGAGGGCGATGGTGATCGACGTCGAGAACACGGTGCCGGCCAGAAGGGCTTCGGGGCCGCTGCTGAGACGACCGACCTTGCCGAGGGCGGTGAGCCCGTCGGCGCGGGCGACGAGCTGAGCGTCGACGTCGTTGTACATCGACCGGGACACCACGAAGTAGGCGGCGCCCGCCATCAGGACCGCGGACAGGAGCACGACGGCGGCGGCGAGCAGCGCGACGCGACGCCGCAGGGAGACCGAGCGGGTCAGGCGGAGTGGACTGCGCACGAGTGAGGCCTACGGGGTTCCCTCGCGCAGCACGTAGCCGACGCCGCGAACAGTGTGGATCAGTCGCGCTTCGCCCTCGGCCTCGGTCTTGCGACGGAGGTAGCCGATGTAGACCTCGAGGGCGTTGCCGGAGGTCGGGAAGTCGTAGCCCCAGACCTCTTCCAGAATGCGGCTGCGGGTCAGGACGCGCTTCGGGTTGCTCATCAGCATCTCCAGCAGCGAGAACTCCGTGCGGGTGAGGCTGATGTGCCGCTCGCCGCGCGTGACCTCGCGGGTCACCGGGTCCAGGGTGAGGTCGGCGAACGAGACGGCCTCGGACTCGTCCTCATCGCGCGTGGTGCGACGCAGCAGCGACCGCAGTCGGGCCAGGAGTTCCTCCAACGCGAACGGCTTCGGCAGGTAGTCGTCGGCGCCGGCATCGAGACCACTGACCCGCTCGGACACCGAGTCGCGGGCGGTGAGCACCAGAATCGGAAGGTCGTCGCCCGCCGACCGCAGGCGACGGCACACCTCGAGACCGTCGAGGCGCGGCATCATCACGTCCAGCACCATCAGATCGGGTCGGTCGGCGATGACCTTCTCGAGTGCTTCGAGGCCGTCGCCCGCCGTGTCGACGGTGTAACCGTTGAACGTCAGTGAACGTCGAAGGGACTCTCGGACCGCACGATCGTCGTCCACCACCAGGATGCGCATGGCTACAGTCTTATATCCACAACTGAGATTCGACTGAGCGAACACGCCGGAACGAGCGAATGCGACTTCTCGCGGTCGCGGTCATCGACGACGTCGACCGGCCGCCGCGAGCATCTCACCGACCTCGGTGAACTTGACCCGCGGTCGTCCCTGCGCGGCGCCGCGCTCGCGTTCGCGACGGTCGATGGCCGCGATCCCGCGGTAGCCGACGGACTGGCGTCTGCGGGTGCGCAGCAGCGCGGCGAAGTCGTCCGGCCCGGCGGCGGTGCGCGGGAGTCCGTCGGCGGTGTCGGCGATGAACGCCTCCACCGTCTCGATCGCGTGCAGCTTGTTGGCGCCGATGCCGCCGGTGGATCCGCGTGCCGCCCACCCGAGGACGTAGGCGCCGGGGATCGGCTCGCCGCTCTCGGCCAGCAGTCGGCCGTCGCGGACGGGGAAGCGGCCGGCGGCGTCGTCGAAGGGCAGTCCTTCGATCGGCGTGGAGCGGTAGCCGATGGAACGGATGAGGAGGTCCGCGGCGATGCGGTGGTCGTGCCCGGCCGAGGTGACGGTCACCGATTCGACGGCGCCGTCGCCCTGCGCGGCGACCGGTGACGTGTGGAAGAGGAAGACGATCCGGCGTCGTTCCGGTGACGGCGGCCCGGAGAGATCCAGCGGTCCGTCAGCACCGTCGTGCACCACCACGTCGACGCCGGGGATCACCGACAGGGCGCGGAACTCGGCGGCCGTGTACGCCGCGGACTCCGGACCGCCGCGCCCCAGGAGCACCACTTCGTGGATGTTCTGCCTTCGGAGGAGGTCGAGGGCGCGGTCGGCGATGTCGGTGGTCGCGAGCAGTTCCGGCGGCGACACCATGATGCGGGCGACGTCGAGCGCCACGTTGCCGGTCCCGACGATCACCGCTCGACCACTGCCGTCGACCGGGATCGACGGGCCGGACGCACCCGGCACCGCGTTGTACCAGGCGACGAGATCGGTGGCAGAGGTGCTGCCCGGCAGATCCTCACCCGGAATGCCGAGAATGCGGGCCTGCGAGGCGCCGACCGCGTAGAAGACGGCGTCGAAGTGCTCGGCGAGTTCCGCGGGCGTGATCTGCCCCGCCGCGGTGTCGCCGCCGATCTCGACGTTGGTCGCCATCCTCACCCGACGATCGCGATAGAGGAGATCGAAGCTCTTCATCACGTCCTTGGTGCTCGGATGGTCCGGGGCGACCCCGGCCCGCACCAATCCGCCCGGGGTCGGCAGCGCGTCGAAGACGGTCACCGACGCCTCGGTGCGGTTGAGGAGCGTGCGCAGGGCGTAGCCGCCCGACGGTCCGGTGCCGACGATCGCGACGCGGAGATCGTGCGGCAGGCGCGGGATCTCCGGGTAGACGACGTCGGTCCAGCCGGACGAGATGTCGGGGTTCTCCCGGTAGTAGGCGGCGTTGATGTCGACGAAGACCCGGTCCCGCTCGCCGAGGCGGTCGGCCGGGAAGATCGCGTTGACCGGGCAGGCGTCCGCGCACGCCCCGCAGTCGATGCAGGCGTCGGGGTCCACGTGGAGGATGTCGGAGGTGCCGAAGCCTCGCTCCTCGGGCGTCGGGTGGATGCAGTTGACCGGGCACACGGCGACGCACGCGGCGTCGCTGCAGCAGGATTGCGTGATGACGTAGGTCATGGCGATTCCCTAGATCATGTGGGCTCTGCGGTAGAACCGCAGCGCCGGCTTGGTCAGCAGTCCCACCTCGTCGAGGAACTCCATGAGGTGGACGCAGCCGCTCCGAATCATCGCGTGGTAGTGGGTGTTGGTGCTGCGCGCGGCCATCGCTCGGTGGACGTTGAGGCCCGCGTCGGCGTACGCCTTCGGCTGCACCAGACTGCTGACGATGAGGTAGGCACCGGCCGCGATGACCAGTGCGCTGTACCCACGTCGTGCCGGACCGGCCTCGCGCATGGAGTCGCGCACCTGCTCGCGCGCGTACTTCATGTGACGCGACTCCTCGAGCACATGGATCTCGTTGACCGTGCGGATGAACGGAAGCACCCGCTCGTCCCGCATGCAGCCGCGTTGGAAGACGTCGAGGATCTCCTCGGCGACGAGGATTCCCGCATAGGCGATCTCGTTGCGCGCGATCGTCTTGAAGTACTTGCCGGCCTTCGCGATGCGCGGATGCGGGTGGTACGAGGTGCCCACCATCTTCTCCGAGGCCTTCGCGAACATCAGCGAGTGGCGGCACTCGTCGGCGATCTCGACGAGCGCGAACTGGAACTCGGCGGAGTGGTAGTCGCCGTTGTACTGATCCACCAGGACCAGCTCCTGCAGGATCATCTCGAACCAGATGCCGATGTTCATGATCGAGGCGAACTCGTGGCGGGTCAGCGCGATGCGCTGCTCCTCGGTGAGCTCGTCCCAGTAGTCGGTTCCGTACAGCGACGACCATTCCGGGCTGCAGCCGTACTTGGTGGGATCCATCGGGAGGGACCAGTCGATCTCGGTCATGGCATTTCGAGAGAGCTGTGCCGCGGATTTCAGCAGCCGTTCCGACACCTGCTCGGCGCCGTGATCACGCATGCTGACCACTGTCGGGGCGAATTCGGGACGTTCCATCGCTGCAGTCATCGCTGACCTCCGGTGTACATTCACATCACTTGTTGTAACAACACTCATTGTCACGGTAACACTCGCATCGAGGGAAGTCGACGGACTAGAGTCCCTACTGACCGGTAATAACAGTGCGGGGCTCATCCTCGCAGTTCAACGTAGGGAGAACTCGTGCCTTCGATCTTCATCAGCGGCGGTGCAGCAGGCATCGGACTGGCCACCGCGAAGCGTTTCGCAGCCGAGGGCTGGACCGTCGGCGTGTACGACGTGAGCGAGGAGTCGCTGACCGCCGTCGCCGCCGAGCACCCCGAATTCATCACCGGTGTGCTCGACGTCCGCGACCCCGAGCAGTGGGAGGCGCGACTCGGCGAGTTCACCGCACACACCGACGGCCGACTCGACGTCCTCGACAACAATGCGGGCGTCCTGGTCGCCGGACCCCTGACCGAGATCTCGACCGCTGCGATCAAGGCGCAGATCGACATCGACGCACTCGGCGTCACCTTCGGCGCCCGGGCCGCCCACCCCTACCTCAAGGCGACGCCCGGCTCGCACCTGGTGAACATCGCGTCGGCGTCGGCCATCTACGGCCAGCCCGGCATCGCCACCTACAGTGCCGCGAAGTTCTACGTCGCCGGCCTGACCGAGGCGCTGGAACTGGAGTGGGCGCCCGACGACATCCGCGTCGTCAGCATCTGGCCCCTTTGGGCCAAGACCGCTCTGGCCGACAACGACGCGAAGAGCACCAAGACGCTCGGCGTCCACATCACCCCCGAGCAAGTGGCCGACAAGGTGTGGGAATCGGTCCACCCGACCGCCGCCGACCGCGCACTCTCGCGCACCAGCTACTCCGTCGGCCTGCAGACGACGCTGCTCGGCAACGCGGCCAAGTTCATTCCGAACGTCCTGAACCGGACCGTCAACAAACTCATCGCGCAGTAGTCCGCTCACTTCGGCCCGTCCGCTTACTAGAACGACGCTCGCTCACCTCCGGAGGTGAGCGAGCGTCGTTTCAGTGAGCGAACAGCTACCGCGCAGCCTTCAGCAGGTCCGCGCACTTCTCGCCGATCATCATCACGGTGATGTTCGGGTTGACGGAGATGTGCTCGGGGAAGACGGAGGCGTCGGCGACGCGGAGGCCTTCGACGCCCTTGACCCGTAGTTCGGCGTCGACGGGGGCGTCGTCGGCCGAGCCCATCGCGGCCGAACCCACCGGGTGGTAGACGGTGTTGTGGGTGCGGGTGATGTACTTCGCGAGCTCGGCGTCGCTGTTGTTGTCGGGGCCGGGGAACAGTTCGCGGCCGGCCCACTCCGCCATGGCGGGCTGCTTGACGATCTCGCGGGCGCGGCGGATGCCCTCGATCATGATCCGCATGTCGTAGCCCTCGGGATCGGTGAAGTACTTCGGATCCACGTGCGGCTTGTCGCGGAAGTCGCGCGAGGCCAGGGTGACGGTGCCGCGGGAGCGGGCGTGCGTGACGTTGGGCGTGAGGCAGAAGGCGTTGTCGACGCTCGGGTAGCCGCGTCGGACCGTGTGCATGTCGAACGGCACGCTGCCGTAGTGCATCATCAGGTCGGGTCGGTCCAGACCGGAGTCGACGGTGTCGAAGATGCCGATCTCCCACCACTGGGTGGACTCGGTGACCATCGGCTGCTTGGCCTCCCACGAGATGACGCCCTCGGGATGGTCCTGCAGGTTGATGCCGACACCCGGCGAATCGAGGAGGACCTCGACGCCGCGGCCGGCGAGGTGCTCGGCCGGGCCGATGCCGGACAGCATCAGCAGTTTCGGGGTGTCGATGGCACCGGCGGACAGGACCAGCTCGAGTCCGGCGCGGACGGTCTGGGTCTTGCCGAACTGGTTGTCGACCAGCTCGACGCCGACGCAGCGGAGGCCGTCGAAGATCAGCTTCTTGGCGCGGAGCCCGGTGAGGAGGGTGAAGTTCTCGCGGTCGGCGATCGGGTGGATGTAGGAGACCGACGACGACGATCGGGTGCCGTCAGCACGCGAGTTGATCTGGAAGAAGTTGGCGCCCGACGTCACCGTGGTGCCGGTGTTGAACTTGACGGTCGGGATGCCGAACTCGCTCGCCGCCTTCAGGAGGGCGACGCCGCACGGATCGTTGGGCGGCACGTTCATCAGGTTCACCGGGCCGCTGTCACCGTGGTGCGGGGCGTCGGGGCCGGCGTCCTCGTTGGTCTCCAGTCGCTTCAAGACCGGCCAGAGGGAGGCGGCGTTCCAGCCGGTGGCACCGTACTTACTCTCCCACGAGTTCATGTCCTCGGCGGGCGGCCAGAACGCGATGCACGAATTGTGCGATGAGCAGCCGCCGAGCACCTTGGCGCGCGCGTGCCGCATGAACGAGTTGCCGTTGGCCTGCGGCTCGATCGGGTAGTCCCAGTCGTAGCCGGACTCCAACAGTTCCATCCACCGGTTCAGCTGCAGCACCTCGGGGATCCCGCGGTCGTCGGGTCCGGCCTCGATCAACGCGACGCTGACCGACGGATCCTCCGACAATCGCGCGGCGGCCGCGCATCCTCCGGAGCCGCCTCCGACGACGACGTAGTCGAACTCCCTGACCTGTGCCTGCGCCACTGTACTCATATCCTCTCCGGTGCTTCTTCTGCCTAGTTCTGCGTGCGGTCGGCGAACCATCCGGTGACCGCCGGCGCGATGTTCTGATAGACGTGCTTGGCTTCCCGGTACTCGTCGAGCCCGGTCGAACCGAGTTCGCGACCGACGCCCGACTGCCCGAATCCGCCCCACTCCGCCTGCGGCAGGTAGGGGTGGAAGTCGTTGATCCAGATGGTGCCGTGGCGCAGGCGGTTGGCGATGCGCTGCGCCTTGCCCGCGTCCTGCGTCCAGACGGCGCCGGCGAGACCGTAGATGGTGTCGTTGGCGATGCGGACGGCATCGTCCTCGTCGGTGAAGGTCTCGACGGTGACGACGGGACCGAAGGCCTCGTCGACCACGACGGACATGCCCTGCCGGACGTTGTCGATGACCGTCGGCAGGTAGTAGAAGCCGGCGTCGAGGTCCGACGCCCCCGATGTCCCGGTCGCGAACTGACCGCCGCAGCGCACGCGCGCACCCTCGGCGACACCGGCCTGCACGTACGCGTGGACCTTGTCGCGGTGGGCTGCCGAGATCAGCGGTCCGGTCTCCGCGGCGTCGTCGAACGGTCCGCCGAGCACGATGTGCTGCGCGCGCTCGACGAGGGCGTCGACGAACTTCTCGGCGATGGTGTCCTGCACGACGAGGCGTGCGCCGGCCGAGCAGACCTGACCGGAGTGGACGAAGGCTGCGTTGAGCGCGTTGTCGACGGCCGCGTCGAAGTCGGCGTCGGCGAAGATCACGTTCGGATTCTTGCCGCCGAGCTCCAGTGCGACCTTCTTGACGGTGGGCGCGGCGCCGGCGGCGATGACGCGGCCGGTGACGAGTCCTCCGGTGAACGACACCAGGTCGACGTCGGGGTGCGACGACAGCGGAGCGCCCGCGGTGGCACCTGCACCGGTGACCAGGTTGGCGACGCCGTCTGGCAGCCCGAGTTCCTGCAGCAGCGCGACGGTCATGATCGCCGTGTGCGGGGTCAGTTCGGCGGGCTTGAGGACGAACGAGCACCCGGCGACGAGAGCGGGGGCGATCTTCCACGCGGCCTGCAGCAGCGGGTAATTCCACGGCGTGATGAGGCCGCAGACGCCGACCGGCTCGTACTGGATGCGGCTGACGACCTCGGCGGACCCGGCGTCGACCAGGCGGCCGGCGTCCTGCGCGCCGATGTTCGCGAAGTAGTCGAAGCAATTCGCGATGTCGTCCATGTCGAGGCGAGCCTCGACGATCCGCTTGCCGGTGTCGAGGGCTTCGGCGCGGGCCCACTCCTCCTTGCGGTCGCGGATGGTGGCCGCGACCTTGCGGACCAGCTCGCAGCGCTCCGGCGCGGGCACCGACGCCCAGCGGCGGTCGTCGAAGGCCGCGCGGGCGGCGCCGATGGCGCGGACCGTGTCGTCGGAGGTGGCCTCGCTGACGGAGGCCACCAGGCTGCCGTCGGCGGGGCAGCGGATCTCACGCGTGCCGCCGTCGGACGCGCCGACCCATTCACCGTCGATGAACAGGGTCTCAGGGTTCACGAATCGTCTCCTTGTCGAGAAGGTCGGGGTCGGAAATGTCGGTCAGTGCGGAGAAGTCCTCGGTCTGGGCCGCGAGCTCCTCGTCGAGTTCTGCCTCGTCGATGAAGTCGGCCGACCAGTCGAGGGTCGCCTCCGACTCGGTGTGCGACGATTCGGCGTCGCCGACCGTGTGCAGGTACTCGATGTGCCGTTCGTAGTGGTCGAGGACGTTGGAGCTGATCTGCGTCTTGGTGAACCCGAAGACGTCGAATCCCTCGCTGCCCTGCGCGGTGAACACCTCGAGGCGGAAGAAGTGGTCGGCGGCGCCGGGGCTTCCGCCGAACACCGGGGTCGGATAGCGGGTCGGGAAGACCTGATAGTGGAAGGCCTTCTTGCCGTTGAAGGCGACGTCGAGGTGATAGGCGTCGAGGTCGTAGGAGTCGACGTGGGTGACGCCGACCGACGCCTCCATACCGGACCTGTTGAGCTCGGCGGCGACGTCGCGCAGCGCGGGCGCGACGATGGTCTGCGTGAAGTGGACGACGTCGTCGTGGTCGGGGTACCGGACGGCGCGCGCGACGCGCTGACGCCAGTTGAGGGCGGTGCCGCCCGAGGCGCGGCTCGACAACGCGCGGGTGAGCGCGACCCGGCGCGAGTCCACCCACAGCGCCTCCACCTGGAACGCGCGGAACAGGCCGAGCACCATCAGCAGGACGACGATCGCGAACGGCAGGCCCATGATGACGGTGGCCTGCTGCAGCGTTGAGATGCCGCCGATCATCAGCATGGCCAGGGTCAGCAGACCGGTGGCCGACGCCCAGAAGATCCGGACCCAGCGGGGACCGTCGGACTCGTTGTCGGTGATCCGCGAGGAGAAGTGCGACATGACCAGCGCACCAGAGTCGGCGCTGGTGACATAGAACAGCAGTCCGGTGAAGGTGGCGATGACGACGAGGACCGGTGCCGCCGGGTACTCGTGGAGCAGCGAGTAGAACGCCTTCTCGGGCTCGTTGATGGCGGTGTCCTGGAACTGGGTGTTCCCGCCGCGGACGATGTCGAGCGCGCTGTTCCCGAAGATCGAGATCCACATCAGGATGAACAGGAACGGGATGATCAGCGTTCCGGTCACGAACTGGCGGATGGTGCGGCCACGCGAGATGCGGGCCAGGAAGAGTCCGACGAAGGGTGCCCACGCGATCCACCAGGCCCAGAAGAACAGGGTCCAGTTCGACATCCAGCCGTCGACCGCCTCGTTGCGGCTGTACGCCATGGTGTCGAGGACCATGCTCGGGAACCGGGAGATGAAGTCGCCGGTGTTCTGGATCATCGCGTTCATCAGGAACGTGGTGGACCCGAAGATCAGGATGAACAGCATCAGGCCGACCGCAACGAGGACGTTGATCTCGGACAGCCGCTTGACGCCCTTGTCGACACCGGACACCGCCGACAGGGTGGCGATGACGACGGCGAGCGCGATCAATCCGCCCTGCGCCCACGTGCTCTGCGCGATCCCGAAGAGGTCGTCGAGGCCCACGTTGAGCTGTGCGACCCCGATGCCGAGGCTGGTCGCCAGACCGAAGATGGCACCGAGGAGGGCAGCGATGTCGACGCTGTCGCCCAGGAATCCGTTGACGCGATCGCCGAAGATCGGGCGCAACGCCGAGCGCAGGCTGAGCGGTTGGTTGTAGCGGTAGGCGAAGAACGCGAGCGCCATACCGATCAGGGCGTACAGACCCCAGCCGATGAGCCCGTAGTGGAAGAGCGTCCAGACGACGGCCATGCGGGTCGCCTCGAGCGAGTGACCGTCGCCCACCGGCGGCTGCGCGAGTTGCGTCACGGGCTCGGCGACCGAGAAGAACATGAGGTCGATACCGATGCCGGCAGCGAACAGCATGGCCGTCCAGGAGAAGACGCTGTAGGTGGGTTTCGCATGATCGGGACCGAGTTTCACCTGCCCGACCTTCGACGCCGCCGCCCAGATGACGAAGGCGAGGACCGAGGCGGCGAGGAGGATGTAGAACCAGCCGAGTTCCGTGGACACCCAGTTGACGGCCGTACCGATGACCCGGTCGGCGCCCTCCTGGTCGATGAGCGCCCAGATGATGATGCCCACGATCCCTGCGCTGGAACCGAAGAACACGGTCTTGTTGACGCGTATCGGCCCAGTGTCCGATTCCACGGATTGAGTTGTAGCAGCCACGATCACATCCCTGACAAATCTCGCAATTAGTTACGTATCACTTCGGTTCCGAATTAAAGGCAACGTAACGCGGCCGCCGACGGCTCACGGAAGCGGGCAGGGATTCGAGACCTCACCGTTACCCGTGGCCGATCGGCGCCGGGGTGGTTCGGGAAGACAGAAAACGACTGTGACCGGCGATTTCTCGCCGGTCACAGTCGTTTGGGTTTGCTAGCGCGCAGGCTCAGCGACGGTCGAGGTCGACCAGTCCGAGCTTGACCGCCTTCACGAGGCGGCGCGGGATGCGCTGCGAAACGCCGTTGATCTTCTCTTCCTGCAGGGCGACGTTGTCTGCCTTCCACTGCGAACGACGGCTGCGGGTGTTGGCCCGCGACATCCGGCGCTTGGGTACTGCCATGGTTCCAGCCCTTCTCTACCTTGCGGGTGGGTTCGGGCTTGAATCCCGACCCGCCTGACCCGCTGATCGCTTTGCCACCACGGCATAGCGACCGCGGCACACAACCTGACTAGGTTAACCGGCGGACCCCGTCGAACGCAAAGCGGAGCACTGCGACACTGCGTGGTGGTGAGGATTTCGGCGGCGGAGAATCGCCTCCTCGACAGTCCACGCTCCTCGGCTAGGGCCTCGTCCCTGCGGAGAGCTCGTCGAGCGATTCTCCGCCGCCGAAATCCTCACCGCTCGCGCTGACACGTCAGGACAGCGTTCGAGCTGTCTGCCTCGTGCGCGCCCGAATTCTCGACAGACACCCGCGAATTCTCGACAAGCACCCAGCCAGGCATACTTCAACCAGTGCAAGGCGTCATCTCCGGGTTCACCGTCATCTTCATCGTGGTAGCCCTCGGCTACATCCTGGGCCGCACGGGAGTGCTCGGCGAGCAGGCGTCGTCGGTCCTGTCGCGCGTCGTCTTCTTCGTCTGCACGCCCGCACTGCTGATTCACGCGTTGGCGACGAGCGACCTGTCGGCCGTCTTCTCCTCCACCTTGGCGATCGCGTCGGCGACGGCGCTGATCATCGGCGCTGTGTACGCACTGCTCGCCAAGTTCTGGCTGGGGCGCGCGGTTCCGGAGATGGTGATCGGCGCGCTGTCGTCGTCGTACGTGAACAGTGTGAATCTGGGGCTGCCGATCGCGATCTTCGTGCTCGACGACGCGTCGTTCATCGCACCGCTGCTGCTGTTCCAGATCGTCTTCTATTCCCCCGTCGCGCTCGCGGCGCTGGACATCACCGCGCTCCCGGCGGATCGGCGGACCTCGACGCTGAAGACGGCGCTGGTTCCGCTGCGCAATCCGATTCTGATCGGCGGCGTCGTCGGTCTGGTGATCTCGGTGGTCGGCTGGGTGCCGCCGAAGCCGATCATGGAGCCGTTGAACATGCTCGGGCAGGCGTCGGTGCCGCTCGCCCTGCTGGTCTTCGGCCTGACGCTGACCGGGGTGCGCGTGTTCAAGAAGGGCGAGAGCCCGCGCCGCGACATCGTCCTGGCGGCGGTGATGAAGATGGCGGCGATGCCGCTGCTGGCGTACGCGATCTCCCGCTGGGGTTTCGGTTTGACGGGCCATCATCTGTTCGCGCAGGTGGTGATCGCGGCGCTGCCGACCGCGCAGAACGTGCTGGTGTACGCGACGCGGTATCAACGCGGCGAGGTGCTGGCCCGCGATTCCGCGTTGGTGACGACGCTGCTGTCGATCCCGGTGATCGCGGTGGCCGCGGTGACGTTGGCGTGACGCAGCAGACAGGAGATCGACCTTGTTCAGTATTTCATCGTTTTCAGAAATATTGAACGACTAAGAATAATGAACATAAATGGCTTCTACCTGGTCATTTACTGAACAGAACGCTCTTTGTGTTCATTATTTCTGCATATTCAGCTAAACTGAACAGCATGTTCACCGAACATAGGACCCAGACCCTGGCAGCCTGCGCCAGGCATCTGTCGGACTTCGGCCTGGCCGCTGAGGGCCTCCTCGACTCGGAGGACGCCCTCAGCCCGCGCCTGACACTCCATTTCAAGGACGGCCGACGAGAGATCGACGTCGAGGCCCACTACCGGCCGACGATAACCGCGGACGCCGCCTTTCAGTTCGCTCACTCGTCTCGTTCACGCCGAGTGCTCATCATCGCCGATCGAATCCACGGCCGCACCGCCGACACAATACGAGACACCGGCATCTGGTACATCGACAGCGCCGGAAACGCATACATCAGGGACAGCGACCTCATCATCGACGTTCGTGGACGCCGCCCAACTGTCGGGTCGCCACCCACCGCAGCACTGGACACGATTGAAGCTCCAGCCAATACGAACCTCTTCAGCACCGTCCGCTCCCAGATCATCTGCGCAATCCTGACCAGGCCAGACTTACTGAACCAACCGTATCGAGTGCTCGCCGAACACTCCGGCGCCTCACTCGGTGCCACCAAGGCCACGGTCGACCTCCTGTCGGACAGCGGGTTCGTCGAACGCTTCGGACGAAAGACCACCCTGGCGCGAGGTCCGGAACTCCTCGATTCCTGGGCTCAGGCGTATCCGAACGGACTCGGACGCAGCAACGAGATGATGCGGTTCGAAGCCGATCCAACCGCTTGGCACGCACCAGACTCCCTGATCTGGGCCGTCAGTGGCGAGCAGGCGGCACCCGAGATCATCCGAAACCCGCAGACCCTGACGCTGTATGTGAAGACCCCCGGCCGAGAGATTCCAGCCGACATCATCATCGCAAACCGTTGGCGCAAGTCACCGACCGGTTCAATCCACGTTTCGCGGATGTTCTGGACCGACCTTCCTGGATTCCGCGACATGAAGACGGCACCGGCCCCACTGGTGTTCGCCGATCTGCTGGCTTCCCGCGAAGCCCGCCAAATCGAAGCTGCCAACGACCTGAGGAGATTCGATGTTCGATTCGAGTCGCTGCGACCCACGCGCCTATGACGACCTCGTGTCCGTCATCGTCGAATTATCCAGATTCATCACCGCCGACCATTTGATGGTGGTGGGAGCCCGATGTCGAGACGCTCTCCACACAGCCTACGGCTGCACCCAAGCGCTGCGAGGAACCACCGACGCCGACGTCGCGCTCGCGCTGTCGAACTGGCAGACGTTCGAAGCGATCCGCGCCGAGTTCGCACCCATAGGACAGTCGGGGCATCGGTTCTCAATCCTCTCAATCCCCGTGGACGTCATCCCCTTCGGCCCCATCGAATCACCACGCGGCAGCTCATCGCACCCACCGCACGACCTGACCATGAACGTGCACGGCTTCGCTGACGCGCACGCCCGGGCGTGGACACTACAGGTCGACGACGGCCTCGACCTCCGATTCCCACCGCTGGGAGGCTACGCCGCATTGAAGTCGCATGCGTGGCTCGACAGAGGCGCCGAGAACCGGACGGACAAGGACGGCCCCGACCTCGGATTAACCGTCCACTGGATCGCCAACGATATCGCGACACTCTACGACGCTCACTCCGACGTCGTGACCCAGTACGAGTTCGACACGGAAGTCGCGGCCGCGCATCTCGTCGGAGCTGAAATGCGCGCCGTCCTCAGTGCGACTGAGCGCCAGTGTCTCCAGGATCGATTCGATAGCGCTGATCTCGAACATCTTGCCGCGCACATTCGGCCTCCCGACTGCACCTGGCCGGTTGAGAACGACCTCAGTATCATCAACGCCATTGTCTCAGGTCTCCGAGACGGATCCCGCTGAGCGAGTTGAGTCAACTGCTCTGACGTCAGCCGCTTGCTTCGGTTCCATTGCAGGTGCGCAGCGCGTGAGGCCGACTCAAACATCCGGACGCGCACCGCCGGCCCCGTTCACCCCTCGCGACGCCGCACGCCGACACCGCCCATGAAGGCGAAGCCGCCGATGACGACGCGGGGTGCGCCGTCGTTGCCGGGTCCGGCGCCGCGACCGCCGAAGCCGCCCATGATGCCGATGCCGTGGATCTCGACGGTCACGTCGTGCGGGACGGTGATCTCGATGCCGCCCATCACAGCACGGCAGTGGATCTCGAGGACGGGCGCGGTGAACTCGACGTTCCGCAAGTCCAGTTCCACGCCGCCCATGAATGCAGTGGCGGCGAGGGAGGTGCCGACGACGGCACGACCGCCGATCTCGCGGCCACCGAAGATCGCGGTGGCCGTGGTGACCGGGCGGGCGCCGGAGGCACTGATCCTGGTCGGGTTGTGCGGCAGGTCGACGGCTGCGGAACGGAGTTGGTCGAGCGGAAGATCGTTGACGAGGAGGTCGAGCTCGCCGCGCGTCTTGGCGTTCACCGCCTGACCGGCGCGCTCGGAGTACTCCTCGGGCGTCAGCGCACCTTGCGACATCGCGGCTGACAGAAGACTGTGGGTGCGTTCGCGGTCCGCATCGCTGGCTCGGACGTCGCGCGGTTCGAGGTCGCTCATACGACCGACACTAACGACTATTCCGGAGATCCGGGACCCCTGCGGCATCTGCGGCCTCCCGGTAGGCGACGGCCAGGCTCGCGACCGTCTCGTGCGCGTTGAGGCCGCTGGGGTTCGGCAGCACCCAGAGGCGTGCACCGCCGATGGTCGTGTCCTGTTCTCCGACGGTCGCCTTCCGTTCCCCGAAGGCGTCGCGGTAGGCGGTGACCCCGAGGATCGCGAGGACCCGCGGTCGCACCCGTTCGGCGGTGCGCACCAGTGCGCGGCCGCCGTCGACCAGTTCCTGTCGGGTGAGGTCGGAGGCCTTCGCGGTGGCGCGCGACACCACGTTGGTGATGCCGAGGCCCGCGTCGAAGAGCGCGCGGGCGTCGTCGTCGCGCATCCCCTGCGACGCGTCGATGACGTGGTCGACGATGCCGGCGGCGTGCAGTGCCGGGTAGAAGCGGTTGCCGCGGCGCGCGAAGTGCGCGCCGGTGGCCGCCGTCCAGAGGCCGGGGTTGATGCCGGCGATGAGGAGTCGGCAGTCGGGCCCGATGAAGTCCGGGACGGTGGTGCCGGTGAAGGCCAGGAGTTCGTCGCGAGTGAAGCGCACTACCGCGCCCGACGCGAACGCAGGTAGTCGCCGATGACCGCGGCCCCGAGCCCGTCGAGGTCGGGTGCCACTACGCGACCGCCGATGCGGCGGGCGATCTGGTCGATGAACCGGGCGAGGCCGGGGTCGTCGCCCAGCCGGAAGAACGTGACCTGCGTGCCCATCCGCGAGAGATGATCGAGCTCGGCGACGGTGAGGCCGATGGTCCGCGGGTGCGGCGGGTAGTAGAAGAAGTCCTCGCCGTTCGCCTCCAGATGGGCGGTGGGTTCGCCGTCGGTGACGATGAGGACGACCGGCTGCGCGTTCGGGAAGCGCCGCAGATGCCGCTGCGCCAGCAGGAGACCGTGGTGCAGGTTGGTGCCCTGCTCCATCCGCGGCTCCAGGCCCGTCAGCGTCTCGACGGTGGTGTCGCGGGCGACGCGGCCGAACTCGATCAGGTGCAGTTCGTCGGCGCGGAAACGGGTGGAGATCAGCTGGTTGAGCGCGAGCGCGGTCCGCTTCATCGGCGTCCACCTGCCCTCCATCACCATGGAGAACGACGTGTCGACCAGCAGCACCACCGCGGCCTGCGTGCGGGCCTCGGTCTCGATGACCTCGATGTCGTCGACGCCGATCCGAACACCTCCGCCGGCGCGCAGGTCGGCGGCTGCAGACGGGTTCTCGGCGACGGTGCGGAGCACGGCGTTGGTGACGGTGCGGGTGACGTTCCACGGCTGGGTGTCGCCGAACTGCCATTCGCGACTGCTACCGGTCGGCTCGCCGAGGCGCCCGGCGAGGTCGGTCTGGCGGTCGCCGCCGCGCGCGGAGAGCTGCTGGGCGATGTCGCGGAGAATCGCCTGCCCGAGCCTGCGCATCGCCTTCGGGCTGAGTCGCAGCTGCCCGTCCTGATTGCGGTCGAAGAAGCCCTGCTCGTGCATCGCACGGTCGAGTTCGGCGAGGGTGCGGGCGTCGGCCGCGGCTTCGTCACCGAGCTGCCGGGCCAGCGCGTCGAGGTCGATGTCCTCCAACTGCGCGCCCGCATATCCCTGCGACAGCTGCTCGGCGAGATTCTCCAGGTCGGCGATGTCGCGGAGGGCTGCGGCGCCCTCGCCGAGGCCCATCGGTTGATCGCCGGAGAAGCGTTGGCCGCCGTCCCAGTCCAGGTCGGGGCGCGCCTCGCGGAGCGCGCTGTCCATCTGCGACAGCTGCGACATCAACTGCGGTGAGCCGAACGCCTGGGCCGAGAGTTCGGCGAGTTCGGCCTGCTGTTCGGGGGTCAGCGAGTTGAAGAACTGCTGGGCGGCGGCGGATCGTCGTGCCAGGGCGTCGACGAGCTCCTCGGTGTTCTCCGGATTCTCCGGGAAGTACTCGCCGTGCTTGTCCATGAACTCGGCGAACTGCTCGGTGGTGTCCTCACCGCGGTTGTGCGCCGCGAGGAGGTCGTTGAGGTCGTCGAGCATCTCGGAGATCTGCTGCCGGTCCTCGTCGGTGGCGCCCTCGAGGGCCTGCTTCATGCCGGCGAAGCGCTGGTCCAGGACTTCGCGGCCGAGGAGGTCGGAGATCTTCTCGTAGTCGGCGCGGGCCTCCGGGCTGCGCCAGTCGTAGTCGGCGAGTTCTTTGACGGCCTGCGCGGTGGAGGCGGGGAGGTTCTCGATCTGCATCTCGGCGAAGCGGGCGTCGTCGTCGAGGTCGCGGGCCAACTGCTTGCGTTCGTTGAGGACCGCGGAGTCCAGGAGTTCGCGGATCTCGTCGAAGGTGCCGTCGAGGTTCCGGTTGCGGAGCAGTTCCCGGCGACGCTTGTTCGCCATCTCGGCGAGGCGGTCCAGGCCGCGCATGTTCTCGCTGCCGCGCCGCAGGAACTCCCGCAGCGCGCGTTCGGGCGACGCGCCGGACATGACGTCGTCGCCGATCGCCTCCAGCGCCTCGCGGAGGTCGACCGGCGGTGCCAGCGGGTCCGGCCCGCCGGTGTAGCGCCGGTAGGCGGAGCGGTGCGAACTGCGTCTGGTCATGGCCTCGTCCGTGTCTTGCCGGTCCCGATCGTCGTGCTAATCCTCGTCGGCGTCGGGGCGTTCGACGAGGTAGGCGGTGCGCCCGAACTCGTCGGTGTCCTTGCCGATGCGTCGAGCCAGGTAGAGGCCCTCCAGGGCGAGCTCGGCGGCGCTGGCGCGTTCGGCGTCCGCGGTGACGTCGAGTCGTTCGGCGATCTCGTCGAGCAGGACGGAGACGGCGTCGTCGTCGCCGAGCGCGGTGAGGACCTCGTCGGCCGGCACCCGGTCGCCGGTGAGGACCTCCTCGCCGGCTTCGAGCGCCAGGACCAGCGGACGCATGTCGACGCCCGCCAGGTGAGCGCGGACCGTGTCGGCGACCGACTTGCGCAGCAGGTAGTCGAGGATCTCCATCTCCCGACCCTCTTCGCCGGACTCGAACTCCACCTTGCCGCGCAGCACCTCGATGACCGACTGGAGGTCGACCGGACGCGCGACGGGGAACTCCTCCCCCGCCACCGCGGACCGGTGCAGGGCGGCCGCCGCGACGGTCTCGGCGCCGGCGATCGAGAAGCGCGCGGAGACGCCCGACCGCTGGTCGATGGACGGGTGCTCGCGGGCGTACCGGGTGAACCGCGCGAGGACCTCGATCAAGTAGGTCGGGACCGAGGCGACGAGATCGGCCTCCTGCTCGATGACGTCGATCTCGTCTTCCAGATCCAGCGGATAGTGCGTGCGGATCTCGGCGCCGAAGCGGTCCTTGAGCGGGGTGATGATGCGACCGCGGTTGGTGTAGTCCTCGGGATTCGCGCTGGCGGCGACGAGGACGTCGAGCGGAAGTCGGAGGCTGTAGCCGCGGACCTGGACGTCGCGCTCCTCCATCACGTTCAGCATCGACACCTGAATGCGTTCGGCGAGGTCGGGGAGCTCGTTGATCGCGATGATGCCGCGGTGGGCGCGCGGGATGAGTCCGAAGGCGATGGTCTCCGGGTCGCCCAGACTGCGGCCCTGCGCCACCTTCATCGGGTCGATGTCGCCGACCAGGTCGGCGACCGAGGTGTCCGGGGTCGCGAGCTTCTCGCTGTACCGCTCGCTGCGGTGGCGCCAGGCGATCGGGAGGTCGTCGCCGAGTTCGGCCGCGCGCCGGATCGAGGCCGGAAGGATCGGACGGTACGGGTGCTCGCCGAGCTCGGAGCCCGCGATGACCGGGGTCCACTCGTCGAGCAGGCCCGACAGAGTACGGAGCAGACGCGTCTTGCCCTGGCCGCGTTCGCCGAGCATCACGATGTCGTGCCCGGCGATCAGTGCTCGTTCGAGCTGCGGGATCACGGTGTCCTCGAAGCCGACGATGCCGTCCCACGGATCGTCCCCGGCGCGGAGCGCGGCGAGCAGGTTGTTACGGATCTCGTCGCGGATCTCGCGTTCCACATGTCCCGAGGCGCGGAGTTCGCCGAGGGTCGTCAGAGCCGGTGCAGGAGTGTCGATATCAGTGACAGCCACGTGATCCACGCTACCCGGAATCGGCGGGCGACCGGCGAACGCGGCGCGAATCGTCGTAGGCCTCGCCTACCCTTGTTTCAAGCCGTCGAACAAGGAGACCCCATGACCTGGAACGCATTGGACACCTACGAGAACGGCCTCCGGTTCTTCAGCGACGTCGTCGCCGCGGTCCCGGCGGAGCGCTGGTCGGCGGACTCGCCGTGCGCGGGGTGGACGGCGCTCGACGTGCTCGGGCACGTCGGCGAGGCGACGTCGATCGGGGCCCGCATCCTCCGCGGTGACGAGATGAGCCTCCAGCGCAGCGATCCGCCCTCGTCGGCCGTCGACGGCGACCCGGCGGTGTGGTGGGCGATGACCGCCGCCGACGCGCAGGATTCCCTCGCGCACGCCACCGACCTGGATCGCGAGGTCGACAGCCCGGTCGGCCGTCGGACCGTCCGCGACGGTCTGTCGTTCCCGGCGGTCGACCTGTTCATCCACGGTTGGGACCTCGCGGCCGCCTCGGGTCGGTCGGTCCGATTTCCGGACGAGGCCGTCGAATTCATCCGCGGCGTGTTCGCGCACGTTCCCGACGAGGTGACGCGTCGACCCGGAGTGTTCAGCGCCGCGGTCGGTGTGCCCGACGACAGCGACGCCACCGATCAGGTGCTGGGTTTCGCGGGGAGGGATCCGGCGTGGGTCCCCACCGCCGGTTGAGTTGAGCGAGCCGCAGCGAGTCGAAACCACGCGGCTGACGAGTCAGTCCTCGGCGAAGGCAGGATCCCGCCCGATGAAGGCCGCCAGGCGCACGACGGCGTCGGCGCTGTCCGGGGCGGGAACCGCCGGTCCGTACTGCCCGGACGACCGCAGCACGTCCTCCATGGCCGCCAGCCCGGTGAGGAGTTGCTCGGCGTAGTCCTGGTCGAGGTCGGGCCTACGACCGCCGGCCTGCGCGAGATCCCAGGTGTGCATGAAGACGTCAGCCGTGTAGAACCGGTCGACGGCATCGGCGAGCGGAAGCGTCCCGATCATCGGGTGGCTGAATTCCACGTCGCCGCGCGCGAAGAGCTCCTGCACGCGCGCCGAATGCGCCGTCCACGCAGCGACCGGATCGTCCCCGAGCGCCGTGGGCTCCAGCTCGACGCCGCCACCGGCGAGGAAGCCGGGGAACCAGTCCAGGAGATGACCGACCACATCGCGCGCCGCCCAGTCCGCGACCGGCGACTGCGCATCCCAGTCCGCGGTCGCCCGCGCCTCCTGCGCGAAGCCCTCCGCAATCACACGGTGCCGCTCGGCCGGCGAAAGATCCCCGAGCACGGTCACGCCGTCACCTCGCCGGACTCGAGGAGCCGATCGAGCTTCCGGTAGCCGTCGACGACGCCCGTCTCCATGCCCGACCGGAGCCAGGCGTCGCGCGATTCGAGGGACTCGCACAGCGACTGCGCTTCGAGTCGGGTGCGGCCGTCGCCGAGGTCGACGAAGCGCAGGGATTCGAGAGACACGTCGTCCGGCATGCCCTCGTAGGTGAAGGTCTGGATGATCAAGGTGTCACTGACGGTGTGGAAGCAACCGCGGAAGCGGTACTCCTCGCCGTCGTGCTCGGAGACGTAGCGCCACTCGCCGCCGTCGCGCGCATCCCAGACGATGCTGCGGGAGACGATGCCGCCCGGCCCCACCCAACGCAGGTAGAGGTCGGGGTCGAGGTGTGCCTTGGCCAGTTGCGCAGGAGTGGCGTGGAAGTCGCGGGTGACCCTGATGATCGGCAGGGTGGGGTCGGCTTCGATCGCCGCTTCGGCGTAGATGTCGGTGTTCATGATGCCGTTCCTTCGGATCGGTGAGGGAGGTCGCGGTCGGCCATCTCGGCGAGCACCGCGTCGAGCCGTTGGTATCGCGCCTCTGCCTGGCGTCGGTACCGCTCGATCCATTTGGTCATCAGGTCGAAGACCTCCGCTTCGAGGTGAACCGGTCGACGTCTGCCTGCTCCGCTGCGCGATACGAGACCGGACTGCTCGAGCACCTTGAGGTGCTTGGAGACGGCCTGCACGCTGACGTCGTAGGGCTCGGCGAGCTCCCCGACCGTCGCGTCGGCGACGGTGAGCCGCGCGACGATGTCGCGCCGCAGCGGATCCGCCAGCGCGGAGAAGACCAGGGACAGCTCGTCGGACACCTCGAACTCCTTAATCAACCAAATGGTTGATTACAAGTAGACGGCGGTTCCGATCAGTTGTCAACCGTTTGGTTGATCAACTTTCGCGGCGTCCACCGCGGACCCCCGCCGGTACCTCACCGCACAGATTCACGCAGTGCATCCGGCGGCGGCCGACGTAGTCGCGATTGACGTAGCGCAGCGTCGACCGCGCATCCCACAGCACCACGTCACCCAGACGCCAGCGATGCCGGACGATGTGTTCCGGCCTGGTCAGATGGGCGTAGAAGACCTCGAGCAGGGCGCGACTCTCGTCGTCGGACACCCCCTCGATGTGCGAGGTGTACACCGGGTTCACGAACAGGCTGCGCCGCCCGGACTCGGGGTGCACACGGACGACGGGGTGGCGCGTCGGCCCACGGTCCGCGCCATCGTCGTGCACAGCAATCAGACCGTCGGCCAATCGTCGATCCGCATCCGACAGCGACTCATAGGCGGCCTCACCGTCGGCCCAGCTGGTGTCGCCGCCGAGGCCCGGGAGAATCACCGGGCGGACGATCGACGCGGCCGGGGGTGTCACCAGGAAACTCTCGTCCGATCGCCAGCCGTGCACGGGCAGCCGATCGTCGCTGTCGAGCACGTCAACCTCCCCTGGCTCCCCATCGCCGAGCCGCAGCGCGAAGTGAAGATGCTGGTCGTCCTCGAGGTTCTGGTTGCGCAACACCAGCACCTTGTGTTCCGTCAGGGCCGTACGAATCGCCGCGACCTGCGCGTTGGTCGCGAACAGAATGTCGATGTCGGAGATCTCCGCGCCGATCGTCGGCCCCAGCGGGTGGATGTCCAGAGCGACGGCACGCGCGAGATCGATGGTCATGGGGCACATGATCCCGACGTACACCCCACCCGGCCAGGCAAAAAATCACCACGATTCTAAGATTCCGCAGGCGAGCGACCTCTCAACGCATCGCGTGCACCCCGTCGAGGTAGTACCAACGGCCGTCGATCCGTTCAAACCGGCTGCGTTCGTGCAGTTCCCCACGACCACCGTCGTCCCGATACACGGCAGTGAACTCCACGACGCCGGTCGCATGAAAGGGCGTGCCGTCGACGACGTCGTCGATCGTCAGGAAGAGCCATCGCGTGTCCGAGTCGGGCGGGCACGACGGCGGGCGCGTGTCGGGATGCCAGGTGGCGAGCAGGTGGGTCTCGTCGCCGAGCGCGAAGGCGGTGAACCTGCTGCGCATCAGCGCTTCCGCGGTCGGCGCGGCCTTTCCCTCCCCCGTTCCGGCCAGATAGCGACCGCAGCATGCGGAGAGCCTCTCACCCGAGCCGCACGGGCATCGCCGATCAGTCATGTCGAGAACGCTACCGGCCACCCCTTGACAAGGTGCCGTGGACAGTTGCATGGTTAGTTAGTCGACTAATTAACCAGATAACGGAGGTACCGACAGTGATCGATGACGGGAGGGCGATCTTCCAGCAGATCGCAGACACCATCGCCGATTCGATCATCGATGGCACCCTCGCCGAGGAGACGCGCGCGCCGTCGACCAACGAACTCGCCGCCTTCTACCGAATCAACCCCGCGACCGCCGCCAAGGGCATCAACCTCCTGGTGGACCGCGGCGTCCTTTACAAGAAGCGCGGCGTCGGGATGTTCGTCGCCGCCGGCGCCCGCGCCAAGCTCAGTGGCCGCAGACATGACGCCTTCGCCGATCGCTACGTGATGCCGCTGCTCGCCGAGGCCGGTCGCCTCGGCCTGACGACGGACGACGTCGTCGCCCTCATTCACGAACGTTCCGCAACCACCGACCAACCGCCGAAAGGAGACCGGTCATGACCACCGGCTCACCTGCCGTCAGCGCGCGAGGACTCACCAAGCGTTACGGCTCCACCACCGCGCTCGAAGAAGTCACCTTCGACCTCCCCGAACACACCATCTGCGGACTCTTCGGACGCAACGGCGCGGGCAAGACCACCCTGATGACACTCCTGACCGCGCAGAACTTCGCCACCTCCGGCGAGGCCCGAATCTTCGGTGAGGAGCCGTACGAGAACACCCGAGTCCTCCCCCGCATCTGCTTCGTCCGCGACAGCCAGCGGTACCCCGAGGACTCGGTGGCCGACCACGCGTTCGCGATGGCCAGCCTGTTCTACCCCAATTGGGATCACGATTTCGCCGAGCAACTCATCAGCGACTTCCGCCTGCCTCGCCGCACGCGGATCAAGAAGCTGTCCCGCGGTCAGCGGTCGGCGGTCGGCGTGATCATCGGACTCGCCTCGCGCGCCGAGATCACCTTCTTCGACGAGCCGTACCTGGGCCTCGACGCCGTCGCCCGGCAGACCTTCTACGACCGCCTGCTGCAGGACTACACCGAGCACCCGCGGACCATCGTCCTGTCCAGCCACCTGATCGACGAGATCGCCGACCTCATCGAACGCGTCCTGGTGGTCGACGACGGCCGCCTGGTCCTCGACGACACCGCCGACGACCTTCGCGGGCGGGCGTTCACCGTCGTCGGCAACGAGCAGGCCGTGGACGCCCTGATCGGCGACCGCGAAGAACTGCACCGCGACCACCTCGGGCCGATCGCCTCGGCCACCGTGATGGGCGAGCTGACCGCCGACGACTACGACGAGATGGCCCGCACCGCCCTCTCCACGTCGCCGGTCTCCCTGCAGGAGTTGATCGTGCGACTGACCCAGCACGCCGATGCCACCCGTGCCCACGCCACCGTGAAGGGAGCCCAGCGATGACTCGCACACTCAACGTGATCCGGATGCAGTTGATCAACCGGAAGACGTTCATCTGGCTGCCGTTGATCATCTTCGGCGCATCGTTCGCGATCTCGATGATCATCTACATCTCGATCCACATCTCGGTCGACGACCTCGACGAGCCGATGTTCGGCGGCGGCTCGCAGGCCCCTCTCTGGTACTTCGCGGTGATCGGCGTCCAAGCACTGCTGATGACCTTCCCGTTCTCGCAGGCCATGAGCGTGACCCGGCGCGAGTTCTTCGTCGGCACCTACCTCACCGCGATCGGGGCGTCGGTCCTGCTGGCGCTGGTGTACCTGATCGGAGGCCTCGTCGAGAAGGCCACGAACGGCTGGGGCGTCGACGGCTACTTCTTCGCCGTCCCGTGGATCTGGGATCAGGGCGCCGGCCCGGCGACGCTCCTGTACTTCATGGCACCGATCCTGACGTTCACGATCGGCTTCTTCGCCGCTACCGTCTACAAGCGGTTCGGCGTGCTGTGGCTGATCCTCCTCGGCGTGAGCCTCGGACTGCTGCTGGCCGTCGCGATCCTCGGGATCAGTCTGGGCGGCGGCTGGCCGAGCATCGGCCGATGGTTCATGGACCTGACACCGCTGCGCGTGGCGCTCGGCGGACTGGTGGTATCGGCGTTGCTGGCGGGAGCGTCGTACACGACGCTGCTCCGCGCGATCCCCTAGCTCGAGAACCCCAACCACACGGCCAACCCCAGGCCCGCGATTCCGATGGCGATGCGCAGCGGAGTCGCGGGCAGTCGTGCGACCACCGGCGGCCCCATCCATCCGCCGAGCAGGCACCCGATGCCCATCGCGAGGGCTGCGACCCAGTCGACGGGACCGAAGATCATGAACCCGACGGCGGCGACCGCGTTCGCTACGCCGAGCAGCGCCGACTTCAGCAGGACCGACTTCCACAGCGGCAACTCGGTCAGCAGCATGGCGCAGGCGACGAAGACGACGCCGGCTCCGGCGCCGAAGTAGCCTCCGTAGATCGAGACGGCGAAGACCGCGAACGCCCACAGGAACGGGCGGTCCACGCCGCGATCGAACCATTGCCGCAGGTAGGGCTGCAGCAGCAGGGCGATCGCCGCGAGCGCCACCAGGTACGGCACCACGTACGCGAAGGCCTCCGCGGGTGCCAGGAGCAACAGCGCCGCGCCCACCGCGCCGCCGGCGAGGGCCACGACCGCCGACTTGATCAGCGACCGCCCGCCGTCGTCGGCCGTGAGATCACGACCCGACTTCGCGAAGCTGCCGATACCACTCGCGACCAACGCCACCGTGTTGGTGACGTTGGCCGCGAGGGGGTTCAGGCCGAACGCGAGCAGCGCCGGATAGCTGACGAGCGACGCCAGCCCGGTCACGTACCCGACCAGTGCCGCGACGAAACCCGCCGCGACCAGGCCGAGCAGTGACAGAACGGTCAGTGTGCGAAGTGGCGCGCGCCGGTCAGGTACATCGTGACGCCCGCGGCCTTCGCCGCTTCGATGACCTCGTTGTCACGGATGGAGCCGCCAGGCTGCACGACGGCGCGGACGCCGGCGTCGAGCAGGATCTGGAGGCCGTCCGGGAACGGGAAGAAGGCGTCCGAGGCGCCGACCGAGCCGGAGGCCCGATCGCCCGCGCGCTTCACCGCGAGGTACGCGGAGTCGACGCGGTTCACCTGGCCCATGCCGACGCCGACCGAGGCGCCGTCGTTGGCGAGCAGGATGGCGTTCGACTTCACCGCGCGGCAGGCACGCCAAGCGAAGACGAGGTCGCGCAGGGTGGCCTCGTCGGCTGCGTCGCCGGCGGCAAGGGTCCAATTGGCGGGATCGTCGCCGTCGGCGTCGATCATGTCGCGCTCCTGGACCAGCAGTCCGCCGGAGATCGGACGCAGCTCGACGCCCGAGACGTGCGGCGCCTGCGCGACCAGGATGCGGATGTTCTTCTTGCGCGAGAGGACGTCGACGGCGCCGTCGGCGTAGCTCGGCGCGATGATGACCTCGGTGAAGATGTCGGCGACCTGCTCGGCCATCTCGACGGACACCTCACGGTTGGTGGCGATGACGCCGCCGTAGGCGCTGACCGGGTCGCACGCGTGGGCCAGACGGTGGGCCTCGGCGATGTCGGTGCCGACCGCGATGCCGCACGGGTTGGCGTGCTTGATGATCGCGACGGCCGGCTCGGCGTGGTCGTAGGCGGCACGCCACGCGGCGTCACCGTCGGTGTAGTTGTTGAACGACATCTCCTTGCCGTGCAGCTGCTCGGCCTCGGCGAGGCCGGGTGCGGCGGCGGTGTCGACGAAGAGCGCGGCCGCCTGGTGCGGGTTCTCTCCGTAGCGCAGGGCTGCCGAACGCTTCCACGTCGCACCCTCCCACACCGGGAACGTCGACTCGTCCTCCGCCGGAGCGACGACGGAGCTCATCCAGGAGGCGACGGCGACGTCGTAGTCGGCGGTGTGGCGGAAGGCCTTGGCGGCGAGCTGCTTGCGCTGCGCCAGCGTGAAACCGCCGGCCTGCACCGCGGCGATGACGTCCGCGTAGTCGGCGGGCGAGACCACGACGCCGACCGACGGGTGGTTCTTGGCTGCGGCACGGACCATCGACGGGCCGCCGATGTCGATCTGCTCCACGCACTCGTCCGGGGTGGCGCCCGAGGCGACGGTCTCGGTGAACGGGTAGAGGTTCACGATGACCAGCTCGAACGGGGCGACGCCGAGCTCGTCGAGTTGCGCGAGATGGTCGTCCTTGCGGGTGTCGGCGAGGATGCCTGCGTGCACGCGGGGATGCAGGGTCTTGACCCGGCCCTCGAGGCACTCCGGGAAGCCGGTCAGCTCGCTGACCTCGACGACGGGAACTCCCGCACCGGCGATGGTCTTGGCGGTGGAGCCGGTCGAGACGATCTCGACGCCCGCGGCGTGCAGCGCCGTCGCGAGTTCGGGAAGACCGGTCTTGTCGTAGACGCTGACCAGCGCGCGCTTGACGGCGCGTGCTCCGGAGTCTGCGGGTGCATTCACTTGATGTGTGCCTTTCGTCCATCGGTGACAACGCCACGGGTGACGACCGCGTGCACCGTTTCCGGCAGCAGCACGCGCTCGACTTCTTTGATGCGTTCGTGGAGAGTTTCTTCGGTGTCGTCGGGCAGCACCTCCACGATGCGCTGCGCGAGGATCGGTCCGGTGTCGACGCCGCCGTCGACCAGGTGCACCGTGGTTCCGGTGACCTTGACTCCGTAGGCGAGGGCGTCGGACACGCCGTGCGCGCCCGGGAAGGCCGGGAGCAGGGCCGGGTGGGAGTTCACGATCCGACCGCCGAAGCGGCCGAGGAACTCCGGTCCCAGGATCTTCATGAATCCGGCGGTGACCACCCATTCGGGGGCGAGTTCGGCGACGGCCGCGGTGAGCCCGGCGTCCCACGCGGAGCGGTCGTCGTAGTCGCGGAGCGAGCACAGGATCACGGGGATGTCGGCGTCGATCGCACGATCGGCGGCCGCGCAATCACGGTCGACCACCACGCCGACCACCTGGAACGGTGCGTCGTCTGCGGCGGCGAGATCCATGATGGCGGCCATCAACGATCCGGTTCCAGATGCCATGACGACCACGGGTACGCGGGCGTCTTGAGCTGATGTCACGGGTACAGCTTAGTGGGAACCGCGCGGGAGGCGGCGCGCAGGGCGGGCGCTCGCACAGCCACCACGTTCACAGCCGAAATCCGCCCATTTCGCGAAGGCCGACAGCTATACGCGTTGGTAGTGCGAGAGATCATGCCGGGTCGGAGGTCGAAGGCTCGTCGGCCGCGGCCGATTCGAGCTCGTCCGCATCCGGATCCGGTGCGTCGACCTCGCCGTCCTCCGGCTGCGCATCCTCGTCGTCGACGTCTGTGAAGTCGTCGAAGTCCTCGAAGTCGGTGTCGTCTGCGAAAGTCTCGTCCTCGTCGAAGAGGTCCTCGAAGTCGTCGTCCGCGACGCCGGCACGACGATCGCGCAGGTAGCCGACCAACCACAGGACGCCCGCGGTCACGGCCGCGGCGATTCCGACTGCGGTGAAGGTGAAGACTCCCGCGAGGGGAACCCCGACGCCGGCCTCTCCCAGTTCACCGAGGGTGCCGCCGGACAGTCCGGCCGCGACCACCATCAGCAGTGACGCGACGGCGGTGCCGACGCCGACGGCACGCAGGTGGTCGACGATGTCGGCACTGCGGGTGTACCAGCCCAGCAGAATTCCCGCGATCGCCGGAACCAGGAAGAGCAGCGCACCCCACGCGCCGAGGTTCGACGTCGGCACGATCGCCGCGATCGGGATCGGCGGCACGGTGCCGGGGTGGGTGCTGAGTGCGTCGATGACGGAACTGCCCAGGCTCGCGCTCGCTCCGGTCGCGACGGCGGCGGCTCCGACGACGAAGTTCGGCAGGTAGAGGATCGAGAGGACGGTGAGACCGAGGTAGCCGTCGAACGTGTTGCCCTGCTCGGTGATCGCGCGGATCTCGTCGAAGTGGAGTGCGAAACCGACGAAGACCGCGACGGCGCCTCCGGAGAGCAGGGCGAAGAAGGCTGCTGCGCCGCCACGCGCACCGACCCGGTCCGACGCCGCGATCGCGAACTCGTCGAGGAACGGCGGCAGCACTCGCGGAAGCAGGCCCGCACCGGCGGCCACGCCGTGGATCAGGATCGTCATGCCGAAGGCCGCCAGCGGATTCGGGTTGCCGATGGGGCTGACCGACGACACCCCGTCGGCCACCACGGCCAGAGCCAGCGCGGTGGCGAGGACGGGGCCGATCACGGCGGTGCCCGCGACGCGGAGGACTTCGTTGAACGAGTCGGCGTCGCCGGTCGCGCGCCGCACCACGCGGTACGTGCCGTAACCGATCAACAGCGTCGGGGCCAACGGCAGGACGCCGATGGTGACGCCGCCGATGATCAGCGCCGTCTGGTTCATGGCGAGCCAGCCCGCCGCCGTCGCCGATCCGAGACCGGAGAACCCGGCGCCCGCCGCGACCTTGGTGATCAACACCAGCGCCACCGCAGCCAGCCACGCGAACGTCGGGACCGTGAGGCCCACCTTGATCACGTCCCAGGTGGCGGGCAGTTTCGGCGCCTGATCGGCACGACGGTCCAGGCGGACCTGTCGCAGACGGGTCGCCAGTGATTCGGTAGTGGGCGCGGACATCACCTACGAGGGTGGCACGCTCCCCGGCACGGCACCTCTCGACGCGCCGCGAACCCCGCGAATGCGCTCGAACCCACAGCCGCGACTCAGGAACCGGTGCCCAGACGACAAACGTCCCCGACGACCGCTGGCGGTTGTCGGGGACGTTCGGATGGAACTCAGTGCTGGCCGGAGTCCGGCTGCTGGAACGCGGTGGTCGCACCGGCGTCACCGGCGGCCGGGGCCGGGTTCGACGGCGACGAGTCCGGCTGACCGTAACCCTGCGCGGCGGGCTGACCGTAGGCCGAGCCTGCCTGGTAGGTCGGCTGCGCGGACGGCTGGCCGTAGGACTGCTGAGCCTGCTGCGGCTGCTGAGCCTGAGCCTGCTGGCCGTAGCCGTAGGCCGACGCCGCGGCAGCGGGAGCGGCCGCGGCGACGGCGGGAGCGGTCTTGATCTTGTCCGTCTCGATGAGCAGCCACAGAACCGACGCAATCAGCGCGAGGATCGACGTGATCAGCAGGATGATGGCTCCAGCCTTGATGCCGTCGGCATCGAAGAACAGGAAGATGGTGGACAACGCGCTGACCGCGGTCAACGAGGTGATGACACCGACGACCCACTTCTCGGCAGCGAGCAGGAAGGTGATCGCAGCGATCACGCCGGCAACGGCGAGCAGCGCCCACGGCGTGGCGAACGCCGTGATGAACAGCTTGAAGTTGGTCCCCTGCACTGTTTGGCTCAGCCCCGGCATGCCGGGCACCTCGACCGTCTGGGAGTCAGTTCCGCCGCCCGGCAGGAACCCGCAGAACAGCGTGATGATGCCGAGCGCGGCGACAACGCCTGCGAGGATCGTAGGAGTGTTCGCCGGAAGCCCCTGGCTCGGCGGCTTCGGCGCCTGGTAGCCGTACTGCTGCTGGCCGTAGCCGGCCTGCTGCTGGCCGTACTGCTGTTGGCCATAGCCCGCCTGCTGTCCGTACTGCTGCTGACCGTAACCGGCCTGCTGACCGTACTGCTGCTGGCCGGCATCGCCCTGGCCGTAGCCGGACCCCGACTGCGGGTAAGTCATCCAATCACTCCTCGTGAAGCACGGGCCACCCCCAGTGATGGCCGAACGGCCTCCACGCTAATACACCGTCCTGGCAGCACGCTGAACACAGTCCATCGTTTGAATCACCAGCGGTGCGCGCGCCCCCGCTCGGCGTACCACTCGATGAGCGAGTAGTCGTCGACGGATTTCGGATCCACGTTGACCTCGGAATGACCCGCCAGAATCGCTGTGACCGGCACTTCGAGCTTCTTTCCGGTCCTGGTGTGCGGGATGCCCGGGGCGACGACGATCTCGTCGGGCACGTGCCGCGGCGACAGTCGCGTCTTCACTTCGGCGGCGATGCGGGACGTGAGTTCGTCGGTCAATTCCGCGCCGGAGACCAATGTCACGAACAGCGGCATCCAGTACTTGCCGTCGGCGCCGTCGACCCCGAGGACGAAGGCCTCCGCGATCTCCGGGACGCCTTCGACGACCTCGTAGATGTCGGCCGACCCCATGCGGATGCCGTGCCGGTTGAGAGTGGCGTCGCTGCGGCCGTGGATCACCAGCGATCCGCGGTCGGTGACGGTGACCCAGTCACCGTGCCGCCACACCGGTGTAGTCGGCCCGTCGCCGTCCCACTCGTGGGTGAAGTACGCGGAGCGGTAGCGCTCGCCGTCCGGGTCGTTCCAGAACATGACCGGCATCGACGGCATGGGTTCGGTGATCACCATCTCGCCGACCTCGTCGACGAGCGGCTGTCCGCTGGGCGACCACGCCTCGAGGGCGACGCCGAGGAAGCGCGCGGACAGTTCGCCCGCGACCACCGGCACACCGGTGGTGCCGCCGGCGAACGCGGAGACGACGTCGGTGCCGCCGCTGATCGACGAGATCGGGAGGTCGGCCTTGACCTCTGCGTCGACCCAGTCGAAGAGGTCCGCAGCCAGGGTGGAGCCGGTACTGCCGAGCAGGCTCAGCGCGGACAGGTCGTGCTCGACGCCGGGGTGCAGCCCCGCCTTGCGGGAGGCCTGCAGTTGGCCGGGGCTGGTCCCGAAGAAGGTGACGTGCTCGTCGGCGACCACCGACCACAGCCGGTCGGCGTTCGGGTAGAGCGCCGAACCGCTGTACGTGACGATCCGGGCACCGACGAGCAGGCCCGCGACCTGGTAGTTCCACATCATCCAGCTGAGCGCGGTCTGCCAGAAGAACACGGAGTTCTCGTCCAGGTCGGACTGGATCGCGGTGCACTTGAGGTGCTCGATGACGACGCCGCCGTGCCCGTGGACGATGCCCTTCGGGCGGCCGGTGGTGCCGGACGAGAACAACACCCACAGCGGGTGGTCGAACGGCACCTTCACCGGTTCCGGTCGGTGCGACTGGTCGGCGATGACCTCGGCCCACGGCGTGACGCCCGCCTGCCCGTCGGGTGCGTCGACCATGATGTGCGTGACGTCGCCGAGCAGGCCGGCGAGTTCGACGGAGTCGGCGACCTTGTCGATGTCCTTGCCGTTGTACCGGTATCCGGCGGCGGAGAACAGCACCTTCGGCTCCAGCTGTGCCAGTCGGCCGGCGGCGCCTTCGGGTGCGTAGTCCTGACCGCAACCCGACCAGACGGCGCCGAGCGACGCCGTCGCCAGGAAGGCGATGACGGCTTCGGGGATGTCGGGCAGGTACGCCGACACCACGTCGCCCCGTCCCACGCCGAGCTCGCGCATCGCATGGGCGACGGCGCCGACTCGGACCGGGAGCTCCGCCCAGCTGACGGCGACGCGGTTGCCGTCCTCGTCGAGCCCGACGATCGCCTCGCCGGGCAGATCGGCGTGCCGCAGAATGGCGTCGGCGTAATTCAGCTCGATGTCCGGGAACCAGACGGCGCCCGGCATGGTGGCGTCGGCGAGGACGGCGGCATCGCCGTCGGCGAGCGGCGTCTCGGCGATCTCGTCGAGGGCGAAGAACTCCCAGACGGTGCGCCAGAAGCCGGGCAGGTCGTCGACCGAGTACTGCCAGACGCCGTTGTACGAGGTGAGCGATGTTCCGGTCCGCTCGGAGAGCTTCTCGGCGAACCGGTCGAAGACGGTCACGACCCGAGTCCCAGGAACTCGATCGACTTCTCGCGCATCTCCACCTTCCTCACCTTGCCGGTGACGGTCATCGGGAACTCATCGACCACATGCACATACTTGGGGATCTTATGACGCGAGATGTGCCCGGTCGCGAACTCCCGGATCGCGTCGGCGGTGATCTCGGCGCCGTCCTTGACGCGGACCCACGCCATCAACTCTTCGCCGTACTTCTCGTCGGGGACGCCGATGACCTGCGCGTCGACGATGTCGGGGTGAGTGTAGAGGAACTCCTCGATCTCGCGCGGGTAGATGTTCTCGCCGCCGCGGATCACCATGTCCTTGATGCGTCCGGTGATGCGGACGTAGCCGTCGTCGCTCATCACGCCGAGGTCGCCGGTGCGCATCCAGCCGTCGCCGTCGATCGCGTCGGCGGTCTTCTCCGGGTCGTTCCAGTATCCCTTCATGACGGAGTAGCCGCGGGTGCGGAACTCTCCGGTCTCCCCGTAAGGCAGGGTCTCGCCGGTGATCGGGTCGGCGATCTTGATCTCGAGGTGCGGGCACACGCGACCGACGGTGGCGACGCGCAGGTCCATGGCGTCGTCCATGCGGGTCTGGGTGGAGACCGGACTGGTCTCGGTCATGCCGTAGCAGATGGACACCTGCGACATGTTCATCTCGTCGATGACTCGGCGCATCACCTGCTCGGGGCAGGGTGAGCCGGCCATGATGCCGGTCCGCAGCGACGACAGGTCGAATTCAGAACCCGCATCGAGAAGGGCGAGCTCGGCGATGAACATGGTCGGGACGCCGTAGAGGCTGGTGCAGCGGTACTTCTCGACGGCCGCCAGGGTGGCCTTCGGATCGAACGCGGGACCGGGGATCACCATCGCGGCGCCCAGCGAGATGGACGCGAGGTTGCCCATCACCATGCCGAAGCAGTGGTAGAAGGGCACCGGAAGGCAGATGCGGTCGGCCTCGGTGTAGTCGAGGAGTGCGCCGACCATGTAGCCGTTGTTGCCGATGTTGAGGTGCGTCAGGGTGACGCCCTTCGGCGAGCCCGTGGTGCCGGACGTGTACTGGATGTTGATCGGGTCTTCGGCCTTCAGACCTGCCGCGATGTCGGCGATCGTCGCGAGTTCGTCGGCGGAGGGCTCGGCGAGCATCTCGGTGAAGGCGTCGGATTCGAAGAGGACCACTTCGCGGAGGTCCGGAGTCTGGTCGCGGACGTCGTTCAGCATGACCGCGTATTCGGAGTCGCGGAAGCGTTCCGCCGACAGTACGAGACTGGTTCCGGACTGTTTGAGGGCGTAGGCCAGCTCGTGGCGGCGGTACGACGGGTTGATGACGACGAGGATCGCGCCGATCTCGGCGGCGGCGAACTGGGTGAGGACCCATTCGAAGCGGTTGGGCGCCCACAGTCCGACGCGGTCGCCGGGCTGCACGCCGTGCCGCATCATGCCCGCGGCGAGGGCGAGGACGTCGCGCCGCAGTTCGGTCCACGTCCAAGTGCGGTCGACGGCGGCGTCGATGAGCGCCGCGACGTCGGGATACTTCGCCGCGGTCGCCGCGAACGTCCGCCCAATGGTGTCCGTCAGCAGCGCGGGCTCACTCCCGCCCTTCGCGTACGACAATCCCTGGCCTTCGGTTTCAGTCATGGTGTCCTCCGTAGGTATTCGATCTACCGCTGTAAGAAAAAGCTTGGTCTATCACCGCTGTCCCCTCGCGCTGATTGAGCGACCGCTGACACTCTCGCTGGTTCAGCGAGGTTTCGACACGCCGCTCGGCTAGCGCCTCGCGACGGCTCAACCAGCGGGGAGATGGCGGAGAGACGACGAAACGAGGTCGGAGCGGGTGCTCGGACCGTGATCGCCGAGCTCTCCGCAGGGACGAGGCGCTAGCCGAGGAGCGAGGACTGCCGAGGTGACACGGTCCGAGCACCCGCTCCGACCGGGCCCGAGGACTACCGAGGCAACGCGGCCCCGATCCCCGCCGCGACCGGCCCTCCACGAGAATCACGCCGACGTGACCCTGGAGAGAACTGCACGGGCCTGGGCAATCACCGGCCCATCGATCATCTCCCCGTCGAGGGCGAAGACGCCGCCGTCGTGCTCGAGGGCTCCCGCCATGACGGCGCGTGCCCACTCCACCCGCTCGGCCGACGGCGCATATCCCTCGCGGATGGGCGCGGCCTGGCTGGGGTGGATGCAGGCGGTGGCGGTGTAGCCCTGGGCGACGGCGTCACGGACTTCGGCGCGGAGTCCGTCGACGTCGGCGATGTCGATGTGGACCGAGTCGATGGCGGCGACGCCGAGGGCGGCCGCGGTGAGGCGGACGCGGGCGCGGACGTAGCGGGCGATGTCGCGGTAGCGGCCGGGGTGCGCTTCGTCGTCTTCGAACCGGCTGGACGTTCCGCCCATGCCTGCGGCGAGGTCTTCGGCACCCCACATGAGGCCGACGCAGTTGGGGGCTGCGGCGATCTCTTCGACGCGGAGGGCGCCGAGCGGGGTCTCGATGAGGGCGATGGTCGGCAGTCCGTGGGCCGTGACCTGTGCGGCGGACTCCACTTTGGCCTGCATGACGAGGCGGTACGACGTCGACTGCACCGCGTCGAGGTCGTGGGCGTGCTCGGCGGTGTCGGCGGGGTTGATCCGCACGATCACCCGGTCGGCGGCGACGGGGTTGCCGATGAGCGCCTCGCGGGCAGCGGCCTTGTTGACCGGGGCGACCGCGTCTTCGAGGTCGAGGATCACCATGTCGGCGCGGTCGAGGGCCTTGCTGTACCGCTCGGGGCGGTCGGCCGGGCAGAACAGGAGTGCCGGGCCGGTCGGGGTCCACATCTCTGCCACGTCGTCAGCCCTCCTCGGGGCGGACGCGGACGAGCGTCGACCGCGAGGCGCGGGCCACGACGACGCCGTCCTGGTTGCGGCCGATGTGGGTGAGGTCGATGATCCCCTCCCCCGGGCGTGACTTGGAGAGCCGCTTGCCGGTGCACTCGGTCTCGCCGTAGAGGGTGTCGCCGGCGAACATCGGCGCTGGGAACGCGATCTCGTGGAAGCCGAGGTTGGCGACGAGGGTGCCCTGCGTCAGCTGTGCCACCGACAGCCCGACGATGGTCGACAGGGTCAGCATCGAGTTGACGAGCCGCTGCCCGCCGAAGCCGGGCTGCGTCGCCGACCACGCGGCGTCGAGGTGGAGCGCCTGCGTGTTCATCGTCAGCGTGGTGAACAGGGTGTTGTCGGCCTCGGTGATGGTCCGTCCCGGGCGGTGCTCGTAGACGGTGCCGACCTCGAACTCCTCGTACCAGAGGCCACGCTGGGTGACGCGCTTCGCGCCTTCTGCCGAGGTCATGCCGGCAGTCCGAGCGAGCGGGCGATCAGCATGAGCTGCACCTCGGTGGTGCCCTCGCCGATCTCGAGGATCTTGGAGTCCCGGTAGTGGCGGGCGACCGGGTACTCGTTCATGAAGCCGTAGCCGCCGTGGATCTGGGTGGCCATGCGCGCGTTGTCCATCGCGGCCTCGGACGACACCATCTTGGCGATCGCGGCCTCCTTCTTGAAGGGCTTGCCCGCGAGCATCTTGGCGGCCGCGTCGTAGTACGCCTGGCGGGCGACGTGCGCGCGTGCCTCCATGCGGGCGATGGCGAAGGAGACGGTCTGGAACTCGGCGATCGACTTGCCGAACGACTTGCGGTCGCGGGCGTACTTGATCGACTCGTCGACGCAGCCCTGGGCGACGCCGGTGGCGAGGCCGGCGATGGCGATGCGTCCTTCGTCGAGGATCGACAGGAAGTTCGCGTAGCCGCGGCCGCGCTCACCGAGCAGGTTGGCGCGGGGGACGCGCGCGTCGCTGAAGCTCAGCGGGTGCGTGTCCGAGGCGTTCCAGCCGACCTTGTTGTAGGCGGGTTCGGCGGTGAAGCCGGGGGTGCCCGCGGGGACGATGATCGTCGAGATCTCCTTGCGGCCGTTGTCCCGCTCGCCGGTGACGGCGGTGACGGTGACCAGCGAGGTGATGTCGGTTCCGGAGTTGGTGATGAACTGCTTGCCGCCGTTGATGACCCACTCGTCGCCGTCCTCGCGTGCGGTGGTGGCGGTGGCACCGGCATCCGAGCCCGCACCGGGCTCGGTGAGGCCGAAGCCCGCGAGTCGATTGCCCGCGAGAAGGTCCGGGAGCCAGGTCTCCTTCTGCTCCTGGGTGCCGAAGCGGTAGATCGGCATGGCGCCCAGGCCGACGCCTGCCTCGACGGTGATGGCGGTGGACTGGTCCACCTTGCCGAGCTCCTCCAGCGCGAGGGCGAGGGCGAAGTAGTCGCCGCCCATGCCGCCGAACTCCTCGCTGAACGGGAGGCCGAACAGGCCCATCTGGCCCATCTGTTCGACGAGTTCGTACGGGAACGACTTCTCCTCGTCGTGCTTGCCTGCGACGGGCGCCACCACCTGCTGCGCGAAGTCGCGCACCGTGTTCACCAGGTCGGTGTATTCCTGCGTCAGTTCCATGTGAGTGCAGTCCTCATGTCGTCTTCTCGAAAATTCTTACGTCGTGTGAAGTTCTCTGGATGTCCAGATTCTGGTCAGTCGGCGGCGTGCTGGACCAGGGCGAGCAGCTGCTTGGCGTCCACCTTGTCGCCGACGCGCACCTTGATCGACGCGGTGCCGTCGATCGGGGCCCGCAGCGTGTGTTCCATCTTCATCGCCTCGACCACCACCAGCGGGTCGCCGGCCGCGACCTCGTCACCGTCGACGCCGGGGACGGCGACCACGGTGCCCGGCATGGGGCTCAGGACTCCGCCCGCGGCGTCGCTCTCATCGTCCTCCGCGAGCGCGCGCACCGTCTCGAGAATCCAGGTTCCGGGCTGGCCGGACACCCAGCGACGGCCGGTGCGTTCGTCGGCGAGGACACCCCAGCGGCGGGCGCGGCCGTCGAAGACGAGGTCGAAGACGCCGGGACGCACCTGCCGGAGACTCACGTCGCTCTGCCAGGGTTCA
Source organism: Gordonia phthalatica (assembly GCF_001305675.1). Classification (NCBI taxonomy): domain Bacteria; kingdom Bacillati; phylum Actinomycetota; class Actinomycetes; order Mycobacteriales; family Gordoniaceae; genus Gordonia; species Gordonia phthalatica. The sequence continues at coordinate 891,317 of NZ_CP011853.1, read as the reverse complement.
CGGCCCGCACTGTCATCGTCTCCGTCGACGTACTCGATGGTGACGGCGGCGTCGACGACACCGGGGCGGGTGCGGGTGATCTGCGCGGAGACCGTGTACCGGCGGCCGCCCTCGGTGAGGCGGACGACGACGGGCGACGGTGCGCCGATGCGGAAGCCGAGCGCTGACGACCACAGGTCGTCGGGGTCGCCGAGGTCCAGCGCACCGAGGGTGGCGGCCACGAGGGCGCGCGGGTCGGCCTCAGGCGCGGCGTACTCGGCGCCGATGCGGTCGAGCAGTTCGGTGTCGAGTTCGCCGTCGCGGACCTTCGGGTGGGCCAGGACGTGGCGGCAGAAGTCGATGTTGCTGACGACGCCGAGGAGGCGGGTCTCGGCGAGGGCTTCGTCGAGCCGGTCCAGTGCCTCGTCGCGGTCGGCGCCGTAGGCGATGACCTTGGCGAGCATCGGGTCGTAATCGCTGCCGATCACCGAACCGGCGGCGACGCCGCTGTCGATGCGGACGCTGACGTCGTGGCGGGGCTCGTCGGAGGCGACCCGCGGCCACGACAGCCGCTCGATGGTGCCGCCCGTCGGGAGGAAGCCCTCCGCCGGATCCTCGGCGTAGACGCGGGCCTCCACGGCGTGCCCGGTCAGGACGATGTCGTCCTGGGTCAACGACAGGGCCTCACCGCGCGCCACGCGGATCTGCTGTTCGACGAGGTCGACGCCGGTCACCATCTCGGTGACGGGGTGCTCCACCTGGAGGCGGGTGTTCATCTCCATGAAGAAGAACCGGTCGGGCCGGTGCGCGGACACGATGAACTCGACGGTGCCCGCGCCGGTGTAGCCGACAGACCGGGCCGCGTCGCACGCCGCGGCGCCGATCCGGGCGCGGGTGGCCTCGTCGAGCAGGGCCGACGGCGCCTCCTCGATGACCTTCTGGTGACGACGCTGCAGTGAGCATTCGCGTTCGCCGAGGTGGATCACGTTGCCGTGCTCGTCGGCCAGGACCTGCACCTCGATGTGGCGCGGGGTCTCGACGAAGTGCTCCAGGAACAGGGTGTCGTCGCCGAAGGCGGAGGCGGCCTCGCGGCGCGCGGTGACGAGGGCTTCGGGCAGGCCCGCGGGGTCTTCGACGCGGTGCATGCCCTTGCCGCCGCCGCCGGCGCTCGGCTTGATGAGGACTGGGAAGCCGACGCCCTCCGAGCCGTCGATGAGTTCCTGGTCGGTCAGGCCGGGACGGGAGATGCCGGGGACCACGGGGACGTCACGCTCGGTGACGGCCGCGCGGGCGGTGATCTTGTCGCCCATCGTGGCGATCGCCGAGGCGGGCGGCCCGATGAAGACGATGCCCGCGTCGGCAAGAGCCTGTGCGAACTGCTGGTTCTCGGACAGGAAGCCGTAGCCGGGGTGGACGGCGTCGGCACCGGTGATGCGGGCGGCGTCGACGACGGCGTCGATCAGCAGGTAGCTCTGCGTCGCGGCGGCGGGTCCGAGGCGGACGGCCTCGTCTGCGGCCTTGACATGCGGGGCGTCGACGTCGGCGTCGGAGTAGACGGCGACGGACTTGATGCCCATCTGGTGGAGGGTGGCGATGACGCGGCACGCGATCTCGCCGCGGTTGGCCACGAGGACCTTGCGGATGCTGCGCGTGCGGGCGCCGGGGGTGCGGGTGTCAGTGGTGTTCATGTTCTGGTCTCTCACATCCGGAAGACGCCGTAGGCGGGGTCGCTGCAGGGCGCGTAGCGGCAGGCCTCCAGGGCCAGGCCGAGCACGGTGCGGGTGTCGGCGGGGTCGATGATCCCGTCGTCCCACAGTCGCGCGGTGGAGTAGTAGGCGTCGGACTGTTCCTCGAACTGCTTGCGGATCGGTTCCTTGAAGGCCTCTTCCTCGTCCGCCGACCAGGTACCGCCGGAGCGTTCGATGCTGCCGCGGCGGACGGTCGCGAGGGTGTCCGCGGCCTGCGGGCCGCCCATCACCGAGATGCGGGCGTTGGGCCACATCCACAGGAACCGCGGCGAGTAGGCGCGGCCGCACATGGAGTAGTTGCCGGCACCGAACGAGCCTCCGATCATCACGGTCAGCTTGGGGACGCGGGCGCAGGCGACGGCGTTGACCATCTTGGCGCCGTTCTTGGCGATGCCGCCCTCCTCGTACTGGCGGCCGACCATGAAGCCGGTGATGTTCTGCAGGAAGATCAGCGGGATCCGGCGCTGGTCGCAGAGTTCGATGAAGTGCGCGCCCTTGAGCGCAGACTCGCTGAAGAGGACGCCGTTGTTGGCGACGAAGCCCACCGGATGGCCGTGGAGGGTGGCGAACGCGGTGATCAGCGACTCGCCGTAGCCCGCCTTGAACTCGCTGTACTCGCCGCCGTCGGACAGGATCTCGATGACCTCGCGGACGTCGTACGGGATCCGCGAATCGGTGGGGACGACGTCGTAGATGTCGGTCTGCGCGCGCTTCGGGGTGCGGGTGGGCACGGTGTCCCACTGCGCCGGCTCGCGCGGGCCGAAGGTCTTGACGATCTCGCGGACCTTGGCGAGCGCCTGCTCATCGTTGTCGACGAGGTGGTCGGTGACGCCGGAGACGGTGGAGTGCATGGTGCCGCCGCCGAGCTCCTCGGCGGTGACGTCCTCGCCGGTCGCGGCCTTCACCAGCGGCGGGCCTGCCAGGAAGATGGTGCCCTGGTTGCGGACGATCACGTTCTCGTCGCTCATCGCGGGGACGTAGGCGCCGCCTGCGGTGGACGAGCCGAGAACCGCGGAGATCTGCGGGATGCCCGCGGCGCTCATGGTGGCCTGGTTGAAGAAGATGCGGCCGAAGTGCTCGCGGTCCGGGAACACCTCCTCCTGGTTCAGGAGCATGGCGCCGCCGGAGTCGACGAGGTAGATGCAGGGCAGTCGGTTCTGCGCGGCGATCTCCTGCGCGCGCAGATGCTTCTTGACGGTGACCGGGTAGTAGGTGCCGCCGGAGACGGTGGCGTCGTTGGCGACGATCATGCACTCGCGGCCGTGGATGCGGCCGATGCCCGCGACCACGCCGGCGGCGGGAGCCTTGTCGTTGTACATGCCGTTGGCGGCCAGCGGGGCCACCTCCAGGAACGGCGAGCCCGGGTCGATCAGGCCGTCGATGCGATCGCGCGGAAGCAGCTTGCCACGGGAGAGATGGCGTGCGCGCGCCTTCTCTCCCCCGCCCTGCGCGGCGGCCAGCAGCCGGTTCCGCAGCACATCGACGTTGGCCAGGTGCGCTTCGGTTGAGGTCGTCACCGTCGTGCCCGCCTTTCAGTTAGTTTTCATTAACTGAAATTGAGGATAGGTGAGTGCGGCCACATTTTCCAGTGGTCTGCGAGATGAGTTTCCCGAATGTTCGCGCCGACGTCAGGGACTTTCCGCGACCGATTCCGGCGATCAGCCGTCGAGGGCGCGCAGTGCCATGCCGATCAGCAGGTCGCGCAAGCGATCCGGCGCAAACGCGGGCAGGCGCGGTGAGGAGTTGAGCAGGCCGAATATCGCGTGGATCCGCACCCGGGCCTCGACGGCCTCCAATTCGGCGCCCCGCTCGGTCGCGCGCTCACACAGGACCCGCACCCACTCCTCCACGTAGCGACGCTGCAGCGACCGCACCCGGTACCGGGCGTCCTCGGACAGGGAGAACAGGTCGCGGTCCTGCACGCTGATCAGATCGGGGCGGGTCACCAGAACGTCGATGTGGAACTCGATGAGGCGGTGCAGGCGGTCGTCGGGCGACCCGGGCGACGACGCCGCCGCCACTCCCCCCTCGTGGAGCTGTTCGGAGACGTCGACGAGGATCGTGTCGAGCAGGTCGGTCTTCGACGCGAAGTGCCGGTACATGGCCGGACCGCTGATGCCGACGTCCGCGCCGATGTCCTCCAACCGCACGCCCTGGTATCCGCGCAGCGCGAACTGGCGGGCGGCGGAGGCGAGGATCTCCACGCGGCGTGCAGCTTTCGCCTGTTCGCGACGGGTCGCCGGGCGCGGCGGCGTGACGGGATCGGATGACATGGCGGTGCCGACTCTACCGCCCGACCCGCACCCGCCCGGCCCGATCGGGCTGCGGATCCGACGCGGCCCAAGCGTCGATCCGTGCGACGAGTTCGTCCACCGTGTCGGCGACGGCGTCGAGAATCCCCAGCTCACGAAGGTCGCGGGACCAGATGTGCTGCTCTCGCGCCATCGTCGGCGCATGGTCGACATCGCCGTGCATGATGATGCTGGCCCCTTCCGGCGGCAGCGGTGAGAGCCACGCGTCCGACGCGGCGATCCGCAGGTCGGTCGGGAACATCGCCAGTGCCGCGCCGCCGGTCCCCTGCCCCAGCAGGATGGACGCGGTCGGCACGCGCGCCCCGAGGAGTTCGGCGGTGCAGTGCGCGATCTGCCTGGCCAGTCCCGACTCCTCCGCGTCGGCGGACAGCTCTCCGCCGCTGGTGTCGACGACGGTCACGAGGGGCAGCGACCACCGGTCGGCGAGCTCGATCGCGCGCCGGGCGACGCGCAGTTCGGGCGCCGAGATCAGATGGCCGGCGGACTGCACGCCGCGATCCTGCCCGACCAGGACGGTCGGTCGGCTGCCGAAGCGGGCGATCGAGAAGCGGATGGGTCCGTCACCGGCGACGTGGAGTGCACCAAGGTGTGCCTCGAGGGCTCCGAGACCGGTTCGCCCCCGCACCCTGGTCGCTTCCACCGCCGCCCACGCATCGTCGACCCCTACCGCGGCCAGCGACCCCACGCGGCCGGTTCGGACGGCCTCGGCGGCCGGGTCGAGCGCTTCGAGCAGTCTGGCGAGTCGTCGCCCCAGGGCGGCGGGCGCGAAGACCTCGTCGATGAAGCCGAGGCGCCGCAGGTTGTCGGAGTACTGGACGCCCGGCGGGAACGGCTCCCCGTAGATGCCCGCGTACACCTTGGGGCCCAGGAAGCCGGTCAGCGCACCGGGTTGCGCCCAGATGGCGTCGCCCAGCGAACCCCACGAGGCGAAGACGCCGCCGGTGGTGGGATGCCGGAGGTACACCAGGTACGGCAGGCCCGCGTCGCGGTGGTCGTTTACGACCGCCGTGATCGCGGACATCTGCAGGAACGCGGGAGTGCCCTCCTGCATGCGGGTGCCGCCCGAGGCGGGCATCGCGAGGATCGGAAGTCGTTCGGCGGTCGCGCGGCGGACGGCGTCGGCGATCCGCTGACCGGCGACGGCGCCGATCGATCCGCCGGCGACACCGAACTCGCTGACCACCAGGGCCACCGGTCGACCGCCCGCGGTACCGCGGCCGGTCAGCACCGACTCCACCTCGCCGGGCCGATCCCACGATTCCCAGGACTCCGGGTCCAACGCCGCGTCGATCATGGCGTTCGCATCCGGTCGATCAACTCGCATGTGTCCGATGATGCCTCACCGGGCCCCGGCGCGAGGGCCGGTCAGAACCCCAGACGGGGCGGGAATCCGGGACCGGCGGGCGGCGCTTGTCCGCCGGGCTGGACCGGGCCGCTCGGCCGGTCGTCCATACCGTCCAACACCGCGGCCACCACCAGGAGCGCGGCCTGCAGGAACCCGAAGATCAGCGCCACATAGGCACCGGCGCCGAGCGAGATGAACGGCGGCAGCCCCAGGGCGCAGACGAACAGGCCCAGCCAGCCGACGACCGCCAGAAACGCCAGATACGGCAGGAAGTGGCGCAGCTTCGGCGCGATGAGACCCGCGCTCGCCACCGCGACAGCACCCAGCAGCAGGAAGAACCAGCCGGGACTCAAGACCAGCGAGGGCGTCAGATACGCCGGAATGCTGACGCTGTCACCGAGTTCGTTGGCCCAGTTCTCGGCCTTCCGGTCGATGGTGTCGGTGATGGTGATCCACCCGAGGAACCCCATGAAGAAGGTGATGATGCCCGCCACCGACGCCGTCAACGCCATCAGCGCGGGGCGCGGAAGTCGACTGACGAAGGACGGCCGCGGAGCCACCGGCATCGGGCCGAAGCCCGGCCCGTAGGGCTGCCCCTGTGGCGGTTGGGGGAAGCCCGTCTGCGGACCGGCGGCGTAGGTGGGCACCGCTTGCGTCTGGTCGGACCACGACGGTGCCGCCGCCCAGCGCTCGGACTCGGGTCCGGGTGGGCCGGTCGGGTTCTGCCGCTCCGCGTGGCCCGGTTCCTGTGGATTCGTCATGCCGGTATCTAATCACCCGACTCGGACAGTGGGAAGGCGTCGACTCGAGCACCGCGTCGCGTCGTCTGCTGTGGCGTCGTCCTGTACACCACCGTCGTGCGCAGCACGGTGTCCTGCAGCGACAGCCGCTTCGGGGAGAGCACCACCCAGAACAGCCCGATCGGGAACGCCACGCAGGCGGCGGCGCGCAGCACCGCCTGGGCCACGTGCAGTCGGCGTCCGCTGATCCGGACCACGCGCAGCCCCATCATCACGGCACCGATGGTGCGGCCCGTCGACATCCAGCAGAGAGCCAGATACAGGAACGACGCGACGACGAAACCGGTGGTCGTGAACCACCAGCCGATCTGCGGGAACGTGAAGGTCCGGACGTCGAGAGCGAACAGCAGCAGAGTGGTGCCCAGGTAGCCGCCGCCGAGGACCGCGGCAACGATCACCACGTCGATGACCGCGGCGATGAGTCTGCTGACTATGCCAGCGGTCCGGAGTTCACTCGTCATCGGTGGGCTTCCGCCGAAGGACGCGGTTCACGAAGCCCTCGACGGCGTCGTCCGCCCGCTCACTGCTGCTGCGCACGTCGGAGATCATCTCGGTGGTCACCGTCGACGACGCGTCGCGCACGATGGCCGACAGGTCGACCCCGTCGATCACGCGGTTGCCGACGGTCACGAGATCGACGCGGGCGAGCACGCCGTCGATGTCGACTCCGCGCACCGCCTTGTCGATGTCGACGCGGTCGATCACGGCGTCGACGTCGACTGTCGCGAGCACCGGGTTCAGGTCGAGCCGTTGGAGAACCGGGTTGAGATCGAGACGCGCGAGGATCGGATTCAGGTCGATTCCGTCGAGAACCGCCTGGATGTCGAGGCGCTTGATCAGGGCGTCGAGGTCGACCGACTGCAGGACCCGGTCCAGGTCGACGGCGGCGATCAGCACCTCGGTCAGGTCCACCTCTTCGGTGAGGAAGGTGATCGCCTCGGCCAACACTCCGCGGATCACCGCGCGCGGGACGCCGATCGCACGATTCACCGTGCCGGTCACCAGTTCCGTTATCACCGCTTGATTATGGCGCAGACGCCCAGCGCCCCGGGCGGCATTGCTGCCGCGCCGGGGCGCTGGGGGATCAAGCGGTCGGCCCGGAGGCCGAGGGTTCGATCAGAGTGCTGCGAAGAGCTCGCGTGCCAGTGCGGCGGTCTCGCTCGGCGTCTTGCCGACCTTGACGCCTGCGGCCTCGAGGGCCTCCTTCTTGGCCTGCGCGGTGCCGGAGCTGCCGGAGACGATGGCGCCGGCGTGGCCCATGGTCTTGCCCTCCGGAGCCGTGAAGCCCGCGACGTAGCCGACGACCGGCTTGGTGACGTTGGCCTTGATGTACTCGGCCGCACGCTCCTCGGCGTCGCCGCCGATCTCGCCGATCATGACGATGAGCTTGGTCTCCGGGTCGTTCTCGAAGGCCTCGATGGCGTCGATGTGCGTGGTGCCGATGACCGGGTCGCCGCCGATGCCGATGGCGCTCGAGAAGCCGAGGTCACGCAGCTCGTACATCATCTGGTAGGTCAGGGTGCCCGACTTCGACACGAGGCCGATCGGGCCCTTGCCGGTGATGTTGTTCGGGGTGATGCCGACCAGGGCCTCGCCCGGCGTGATGATGCCGGGGCAGTTCGGGCCGATGATGCGGGTCTTCTCGCCCTTGTCGACGTTGTACGCCCAGGCGTACGCCGAGTCCTGGACGGGGATGCCCTCGGTGATGACCACGAGCAGCGGGATCTCCGCGTCGATGGCCTCGATGATGGCGTCCTTCGAGAAGGCGGGGGGCACGAAGGCGATCGAGGTGTCGGCCCCGGTCTTCTCCATGGCCTCGGCGACCGACGCGAACACCGGCAGCTCGACGGCGTTGCCGTCGGCGTCGACGTGCGACACGGTGGTGCCGGCCTTGCGGGCATTGACGCCGCCGACGACGTTGGTGCCGGCCTTCAGCATCAGCGCGGTGTGCTTGGTGCCCTCGCCGCCGGTGATGCCCTGGACGATGACCTTGTTGTTCTTGTTCAGGTAGATCGACATGAGTCTGCTTCGTCTCCTACTTGTTCGCCAGCTCGGCGGCCTTGTCGGCGCCGGCGTCCATGGTCTCGGCCACGGTCACCAGCGGGTGGTTGGCCTCAGCGAGGATCTTGCGACCCTCCTCGACCTTGTTGCCGTCGAGACGGACGACCAGCGGCTTGCTGGCGGCGTCGCCCAGCTTGGCGAGCGCGCCGATGATGCCGTTGGCGACCGCGTCACAGGCGGTGATGCCGCCGAAGACGTTCACGAAGACGCTCTTGACCTGCTCGTCACCGAGGATGACGTCGAGACCCGCGGCCATGACGTCGGCCGATGCGCCGCCGCCGATGTCCAGAAAGTTGGCGGGCTTGACGCCGCCGTGGTTCTCGCCCGCGTAGGCGACGACGTCGAGGGTCGACATGACCAGACCGGCACCGTTACCGATGACACCGACCTGTCCGTCGAGCTTGACGTAGTTGAGGTCGTTCTCCTGAGCCTTGAGCTCGAGGGGATCGGTCGCGTCCTTGTCCTGGAAGTCCGCGTGGCCGGCCTGACGGAAGTCGGCGTTGCCGTCCAGGGTCACCTTGCCGTCGAGGGCGAGGATCTGGTCGTCCGGGGTGCGGACGAGCGGGTTGACCTCGACCAGCAGGGCGTCTTCGGCGACGAAGGTCTCCCAGAGCTTCTGGATGGTCACGGCTGCGGCGTCGAGGACCTCGGCGGGCAGGTGTCCCTTCTCGGCGATCTCGCGAGCGAACGCGAGGTCGACGCCCTTGACTGCGTCGACGGCGATCTTGGCGAGGCGCTCGGGCTTGGTGGCCGCGACCTCTTCGATCTCCATGCCGCCCTCGACCGAGCACATGGCCAGGTAGGTGCGGTTCGCGCGGTCAAGCAGGAACGAGATGTAGTACTCCTCCGCGATGTCACTGGCCTCGGCAACGAGGAGGCGCTTGACAACGTGGCCCTTGATATCGAGCCCGAGGATGTTTTCAGCGTGCGTCTGTGCGTCATCAGGGGTCGCGGCGTACTTGACGCCACCCGCCTTACCACGGCCGCCGACCTTGACCTGCGCCTTGATCATCACGGGCTTACCGATTTCCTCGGCAATCGCGCGCGCATCAGCGGCAGTATCGGTCACCCGACCGGGTGTGGTGGGTACCCCATGCTTGGCGAACAGTTCCTTCGCCTGGTATTCGAAGAGATCCATTCAGCTCACCATCTGAAGTAATGTTCCGCCCGCTTCGGTGTAACGCGGGCCATAGGCGACTCTAATGCCCCGAGCCCATCGCTTTTGCACCTCCCCCCAACCTTGTGCGAATAATCACGCCCTACTCGCCAGTAACCCATATGCACCGAAGATTCCGCCGTTGAGCAGCCAGAATGAGGAGTGGAGGCAACCCGCCGGTAGACTTCACGCTTGGCGTTCGTTACCGTCAGTGGGGTTGGTAACGACTAGGTCACGACATGGACACCCCTGACAGGGCGTCTGCGTGAAATGCGATTGAGGTGAACGACTTGGCAACACGGAGCCTTCTCGACCGTGAGGACACGGCTGCTCGCCAAGACGTCTCTGCACCCATCGACACCCCCGCCACCCACGACTTTCCGCTCCCGTCGCGCCGCTTGCGCCTGGGCCTGGGCGGCGACGCCGTCCGTGACGACGCCGGACCGATCAGCGACACCGTCAGCACCACCGAGATCCTTCTGCCTGCGGAGACGCAGCTCGACGACGCTCCCGAGGCCGCTCCGGCCGCGGTGCGACCGAAGCCGCGGCACCGCCTGCAGGCACCGCCCGCTGCCCTGCGTGCACGCACTGCACTGCTGGCGATCGCCGCCGGGGCCACCGCGATGGCGGTCACCGGTTCGGCGGGCGACAGCCAGCCGAGCCCGTTGGCTTCGACTCCCGCACCGGCACCCACTCCGGCCGCGAACGTCACGCCCGCCGCGAATGTGACGAACGATGCGTCTGCTCCGCGGGCCGTCGGTTCCGCGTCGAACGCCGACCTCTCCGACCTCGACTCGCAGTTGGCGATCGGCACCGCCGACCAGAAGGCGAAGGCCGCGGCCGAAGCCGCGAAGCGCAAGCCGCTGGTCGTGAGCCCGCTGCCGCTCGGCGTCTACCAGCTGACCTCGGCGTTCGCGCCGCGGTGGGGTTCGTTCCACGGCGGCATCGACATGGCCGCCCCGCTGGGCACGCCGATTCACGCGGCGACCGACGGCGTCGTCGTCGCGGCCGGCCCGGCGTCGGGTTACGGCAACTGGATTCAGATCAAGGCTCCGGACGGCACCATCACGATGTACGGCCACATGTCGGCGTCGGGCGTGAACGTGTCGAAGGGCGAGAAGGTCACCGCGGGCGACGTCATCGGACTGGTCGGCAGCGAGGGCTTCTCGACAGGCCCGCACCTCCACTTCGAGAAGTGGATCCCGAAGGGCGGCCACATGGTGAAGGTCGATCCCGCTCCCTGGCTCGCGAAGGAAGGCGTCAAGCTCTCCGCGCTGACGAACTGAGACTTACAGAACGAGGCCCCGCACCGCCAGGTGCGGGGCTTTTCGCTCCTCTCGCCCACATCCGCGTCTCCCACCAACACTTGCGTCGTCCCAGACGACGCATCTGTCGCCGGCAGACGCAACTCCAGTCCCCGACAGACGCATCTACGCATCCGCGTAGTTCACCGAGATCGCGTAGTTCACCGAGATCCGCGTAGTTCAGAACTACGCGGATCCCGCCGAGTTACGCGGATACGGGATCGGTGGTGACCGCGTCACCGATGCGGACCTCCAGCCGATCGTCACGTGATTTCGACACGCTCCTCACTACGTTCGTCGCGGCTCAATCAGCGATGGAGGCACCAACCCGCAACGTAAGAAGACGCTGGGACCCAGATCAAACAAAAGGGTCACGACGACGGCCGGGAAACGCTGGAACGGCCCGGAGAGGGGCGCCGAGCAAGTTTTCGTCGAGCTCTCCGCAGGGACGAGGCGCTAGCCGAGGAGCGAGGACTGCCGAGGAAAGAACTTCTCGCGTCGCCGATCTCCCCGCCAAGCCACAGAACTACAGCTTCTCCCCAGGCAACCCGCCAACAGTCATCAGCGTGACCCGCCCCACGCTGCCTCCGAAGTCGAACGTGATCCGTTCGGTGACGCCGCTGCCTTCCTTGGCGACGGCCTTCCCCATGCCGTACTGGGGGTGGTTCATGCGGTCGCCGATCTCGTAGTGGACGTTCTTGTTGCGGCCGCGGGTGGGGTCGGAGGAGTACGACGACCGCCCGCGCATGCCGGAACCGAAGCCGCCGTCGGAACCCCCGAACGACGAACCCCCGAACGACGATCCGCCACGGGTGGAGCCGAACCCGAAGCTGCCGCCGCGGGAGCCGTGGTCGCGCATGCCGCGTTTGGGTTCGGTGCGTCGCCAGTCGATGAGGTGCTGCGGGATCTCTTGGAGGAAGCGGGATTCGGGGTTGGAGACCGGCTGCCCCCAGGAGGCACGCGACATGGCTCGGGTCAGGTACAGCTTCTCCCGGGCCCGGGTGATGCCGACGTAGGCGAGGCGTCGTTCCTCGCTGAGTTCGGCGGGATCGCCGAGGGCGCGCATGTGCGGAAAGTGGCCGTCTTCCCAACCGGTGACGAAGACGACGGGGAACTCCAGACCCTTGGCGGTGTGGAGGGTCATCATCGTGACGACGCCCTCCCCTTCGTCGGGGACCTGGTCGGCGTCGGCGACGAGCGAGACCTTCTCGAGGAAGGCGGCGAGCGAACCGGGCTCGGGTTCGCCGTCGCCGACGATCTCTCCGTCCTCGTCGGTCTCGTCGTCGGGTGCCTCTTCGGCGGCCTGGGCGGCCTCGGCGCTGAAGTCCCGGGCGACGGCGATGAGCTCGTTGAGGTTGTCGAGCCGGGCTGCGTCCTGCGGGTCGTTGGAGCCTTCGAGTTCGGCGCGGTAGCCGCTGCGGTCGACGATGGCGTCGACGAGTTCGCCGATGTCGGCGCCTTCGGTGGTGGCGTCGGCGACGGCGTCGTCGACCTGCTCGCCTCCGACGGCACCGAACGCCATCAGGAAGTCGCTGCGGAAGCCTTCGATGAGGTTGACGAACGAGGTGATCTGTTTGACGGCGCGGGTGTTGAGGAGCGCGACGCGGTTCTCGGTGGCGTCGACGAGCGCCTGGTAGAAGCTGATGCCGAGGTTCTCGGCGTGCACGGCGACGCAGGCCTCGGCGCGGTCGCCGATGCCGCGGCGCGGGGTGTTGAGGATCCGGCGGAGGCTGACCGCGTCGTCCGGGTTGGCGACCACGCGCAGGTAGGCGACGATGTCGCGGACCTCCTTGCGCTCATAGAACTTGGTTCCGCCGACCACCTTGTAGGGGATGCCGTGGCGGACGAAGACCTCTTCCAGCGAGCGCGAGCCGGTGTTGGTTCGGTAGAAGACGGCGACGTCGGCGTAGGTGTGGCTGGCCGATCCGCCGATCGAGTAGTCGACGAGCTCTTCGATCTGCTTGGCGATGAAGGCGGACTCGTCGCGGTCGGAGTCGGCGACGTAGCCGACGATGAGGTCGCCGTCGCCGGAATCGGTCCACAGCTTCTTCTCGCGGCGGCCCGCGTTGCGGGAGATGACGGCGTTGGCCGCGGACAGGATGGTCTGCGTGGAGCGGTAGTTCTGCTCCAGGAGGATGGTCTCGGCGTCCGGGTAGTCGCGCTCGAACTCCTCGATGTTGCGGATCGTCGCACCGCGGAAGGCGTAGATGGACTGGTCGGCGTCACCGACCACGCACAGTTCGGACGGCTCCAGTCCGGACTCGGTGACCTTCTCGCCGACCAGTTCTCGGACCAGCACGTACTGCGCGTGGTTGGTGTCCTGGTACTCGTCGATCAGGACGTGCCGGAAGCGGCGACGGTAGTACTCGGCGACGTTGGGGTGCCGTTGCAGCAGGGAGACGGTCTCGCCGATGAGGTCGTCGAAGTCGAAGGCGTTGGCCGCGGCCAGGCGCCGCTGGTACTCGGCGTAGATCTGCGCGATGGCACCCGCGGTGAGGTCGGTGTTGCCTTCGGCAGCGGCCTCGGCCGCGGCGTCGTCGGGGTCTTTGAGCTCGTTCTTGAAGTTCGAGATCTGCGTGCCGACGCCGCGGGGACTGAACTTCTTGGGGTCGAGTTCCAGGTCGCGGACCACCATGCCGATGAGGCGGCGGGAGTCGTCGGCATCGTAGATGGAGAAGTTGGAGTTGCGGTTCCCGAGCAGCCCCGACTGGGCGCGGAGGATCCGCACGCAGGTGGAATGGAAGGTCGACACCCACATGTAGGCGGCGCGCGGTCCGACGAGGTCGATGACGCGTTCGCGCATCTCGGCCGCCGCCTTGTTGGTGAAGGTGATCGCCAGGATCTGTCCGGGCGTCACGTCGCGCTCGGCGAGCAGGAACGCGATGCGGCGGGTCAGCACGGCGGTCTTGCCCGAGCCCGCACCGGCGACGATCAGCAGCGGGGATCCCGCGTGCAGGACGGCTTCTCGTTGCTGCGGGTTGAGTCCGTCGAGGAGTTCGCGTCCCCGGTCGCTCAGCGTGGTCTCGGTCGCGGCAGCAAGTGAAGTGTTCATGGCCTGTCCAGGCTACCCGCGGGCACCGACAAGTAAGACTTGCAGCTACGGCACCAGCGCCGCCATCGCGGGCTCGCCGAGGCGACCGTCGCCGGTGTGCAGGCGCAGCCCGGGCGTGACCGGGCGGATCTGCACGGCGTCGCCGTGACCGTCGAGTTGAACGTAGAGCGCGTGCAGGCCCGCGCGAACGGGTGCCTGCACGGGCAGGCCGCCCTCCAACCGGAGTTCGACGACCCCGTCGCGGTCGGCGCAGTAGCTGAAGCCGACGGTGAACTTCCAGTCCAGCAGCGGTCCGCTGAGGGGCAGCTGCGCGGGTCCGTCGATCCCCGGCTTCGCGCAACTCCCCCGACTCGGCTTGAACGTGCGGGTCGGGGTCACGGCGCCGGCGACCAGCTTCCCGTCGGGGTCGAGGACTTTCAGTTGATCGGTCACGTTCCCGAAGTCGGGCCGCTGGGCGACCCGCCCGAAGACGTGACTGATCATGTTGTTCGGGTAGGCGACCGGCAGCAGGACCTCCAGCGGGACCGGCTGGTCGAACATCACCTTGCCGTCCATCTGCGCCAGCGAGGCCCGGGCGTTGGCGAGGTACTCGCCGGTGGGATCGTCGCGCCACGACTGCCCGTACGACATCGTCGCGACCATCGCCGACACCGTGACCAGCACGCCGCCGACCACACCGACCGTGGCGAGCCGCCGGCTCGGCGCCGGTGCGTCGGCCGTGTGCGCGCCGACGTCGCGCGGCGCGGCGGCCAGAAGCGCGAACGCGATGGCGAGGACGAGCGCGGTGTCGGGCAGGTAGCGCATGGTCTGAGCGAGTTCGAGGGCGGTGTTGTCGCTGGAGCGGTTCCACATCACCGGGATCTGCGCGCCGACCGCGTACAGCAGGGTGAACACCCAGATCATCGGGGCTCCGCGCTTGGTCTTCACGGTCGCGGCGATCACCGCGACCAGCACGACCCAGCCCGCCACGATCATCCACACGGACGGGAAGCCCATCGGCGGTGACGGCGTCCACCGGTCCCACGACCACGGTCCGCCGACCAGCGACGGGACGATCGCGTTGTTGACGCTCCGCCACACCAGGTGGGCCGTCTGCCCGAGGGAGTGCACCCCGGCGGTGGCGGTCGAGGTCGCCAGGAACAGCACGGTCCACGCCACGAAGATCCCACCGAGCGTGAGCCACAGCGTCCGGGCGCGCAGGAAGGTCTGGGTGAGCGGCGACTGCCGGTAGTCCACTTCCCCACCGGACCACTGGGGGCGGGTGGCACCGCGCAGCGCGAGCAGCGCGGCGACGAAGGCCACAGGAAGGATGAACAGCGACTTCTCGAAGAACAGCAGTGCGACGACGAACGCCGCCACCGCCCCGATCGTCAGCCGTCGACCACGCCGACCGTCGGGCCGGTCGCGCACCAGGATCACCACGTTGGCCACCACCACGGCCATCACGATCTGCATCGGCAGGGTGTTGAGGGCGGCCGCCCACCAGATGTAGCCGGCCACGGTCATCGGCGTGAACAGGTAGAACGCGAGCGCGGCCAGTCCCCAGCCGGGCGCGCGAGGGGCCAGAGCGCGGATCATCCGCCACACCGCGAACGACGCCGCAGCCTGCAGCACCACCAGGGTCGCCGCCGGCAACCACCACTGGACGGGTGCGAGCAGCGTGGTGACGCCCGCGACCAGGAAGGCCCCGGGCATGAAGTGCCCGTCGTGGCTGTGCCCGAGGAAGTCCCAGCTCAGGATGGAGTGCGACGACGCGCGGCCGATCAGCACCAGGTCGTCCCAGTAGAAGTCGCCCCACGCCACCAGTACGGCGCGGACGACGAGTTGCGCCGCGATCAGCGCCAGTGCAATGGTTCCGGCTCTTCTGGCGGTGATCATTCCGTGGGTTCTCCTCTGCGTCGCCCCGGGACGGATGTGTTCGACTCTCGCGGCCACACCCTACGCGCCGTCCTCAACGCCGATCGCGCGTGGCAAAATCAGAAACCGTGAGTGACCAGGATGATCAGCAGAACAACGACGGCGCGACCGGTGGGACGAGCAATTCCGCGCCGTTCGCCCTCGACCTCGACGCCCTGAATCTGAGCTCCGACGTCGACGCCCTGCCCGACGACATCGACGAACTCCGCGGTGAGATCGACCGCATGGACGCCGTCATTCTCGCCGCCATCCAGCGGCGCAGCGCCGTCTCGAAGAAGATCGGTGCGCACCGGATGGCGACCGGCGGCCCGCGTCTGGTGCACAGCCGCGAGATGAAGGTCCTGGACCGCTTCGAGCCGCTGGGCACCGAGGGGCACACTCTCGCGATGCTCCTGCTGCGCCTCGGCCGCGGCCGCTTGGGGAGGTAGGACACCCGGCGCGTGGCGGGTGGTCTACACCTTCCGCCCGCGCTGCTCGCGGTACCAGCGCACCATCGCATCGGTCGACGAGTCGGGCTGCTGCGCGGGGACCGCGTCGTCGCCGATCACGCCCATCAGGGCGTTGGCCTGCTGCTTGCCGAGTTCCACGCCCCACTGGTCGAAGGGGTTGATTCCCCACACCATGCCCTTCACGAAGGTCTGGTGCTCGTACAGCGCGATCAACTGACCCAGGACCGACGGGGTCAGCTGCGGCGCGAGGATCGACGTCGTGGGCCGATTGCCGGGCATCACCTTGTGCGGGACCAGGGCCGGCGGCACGCCTTCGGCGGCGATGTCGTCGGCAGTCTTGCCGAACGCGAGGACTTCGGTCTGGGCGAAGAAGTTGGCCATGAGGATGTCGTGGAACGACCGCCCGTCGGCCGTCGTGCGGTCGTCGACCGGATTGGCGAAGCCGATGAAGTCGGCCGGGATCAGCCACGTGCCCTGGTGCAGGAGTTGGAAGAATGCGTGCTGCCCGTTGGTGCCGGGCTCGCCCCAGTAGATGGAGCCGGTCGGCGTGGTGACGTGGTGGCCGGCGGTGGTGACGGACTTGCCGTTGGACTCCATCGTCAGCTGCTGCAGGTACGCCGGGAAGCGTTCCATGTCGTTGGAGTACGGCATCACCGCCTGCGACTGCGCGTCCCAGAAGTTGGAGTACCAGAGGCCGACCAGCGCCAGCAGCGCCGGACCGTTCTCCTCCAGCGGCGCGGTGCGGAAGTGCTCGTCGATCGCGTGGAAGCCGGCGAGGAACTCGTCGAATCGCTCGCGCCCGATCGCGATCATCAACGACAGCCCGATCGCCGAGTCGATCGAGTAGCGACCGCCCACCCAGCTCCAGAAACCGAACATGTTGTCGGTGTCGATGCCGAACGCCGACACCTCCTCGGCGTTGGTGCTGACCGCGACGAAGTGCTTCTCCACCGCGGGATCGCCCTCGCCGACCCCGAGCTCGCTCAGCAGCCACGCCTTGGCGGCGGTCGCGTTGGTGATGGTCTCGAGGGTGGTGAAGGTCTTCGACGACACCACGAACAGCGTCGTCTCGGCGTCGAGGCCGTCGAGTGCGGCGGCGAGGTCGGACGGGTCGCTGTTGGAGACGAAGTGTCCGGTCAGGCGCGGATGCCGGTAGTGGCGCAGCGCCTCGTAGGCCATGACGGGGCCCAGGTCGCTGCCGCCGATGCCGATGTTGACGACGTCGGTGATCGCCTTCCCGGTGTGCCCGGTCCACTCGCCCGAACGGACGCGGTCGGTGAACTCGCCCATGGCGTCGAGCACTTCGTGGACGTCGGCCACCACGTCCTGCCCGTCGACGACGAGCTCCGCATCGCGCGGCAGACGGAGCGCGGTGTGCAGGACGGCGCGGTCCTCGGACGTGTTGATGTGCGCGCCCGCGAACATCGCGTCGCGCTTCTCTTCGACGCCGGCCTCGCGGGCGAGCGCGGCCAGCAACTCGACGGTCTCCCGGGTGATGTGGTTCTTCGAGAAGTCGATCCGCAGATCGGCGGCCTGGACGGTGAGCTCGCGACCCCGATCGGGGGCCATGGCGAACAGTTCTCGCAGGTGGAGGTTGTACATGTGCTGCTGATGCGCAGCCAGCGCGTGCCATGACACGGTCGAACTGATGTCGAAGTCGGAGCCCCCGTCAAACAATCCCCGCATAGTGGTCGTCATTCGCCCAACACTATGCGGTCTGCCGCGTTTCCGCCCACGGGTGTCCCGAGAACAGGGACGACGGCCGGCTGCGCTCCGTCAGATGAGACGCGCGGTGACCGCGTCGGGCAGATAGCGCAGCGCCCACGAGATGGGCGTCCACGGCCACGACGGCACCGCCGCCCGCTTGGGCTCGGCCTCGATGGCGGCCACCATCGCCGCGACACCGGTGTCCGTGTCGGTCAGCATCGACGTCTTGACGCCGCGGTTGATGTCGGTCTCGATGTAGCCCGGGAGCAGAACGGTGACCGCGATCGGACTCCCCTTGAGCTCGGCCTGCAATCCCTGCCCGAGCGCCGACAGTCCGGCCTTCGACGCCGAGTAGGCGGCCTGCGCCTTCGGGAGTCCGCGCACCGCGCTCATCGAGCTGACGAGGACCAGGTGCCCACTGTTCTGTCTGCGGAAGATCGCCATGGCCGCCTCCACCTGGGCCAGCGCACCGACCAGATTGGTCTGCACAGTCTCCAGGTTCGCCGCCGCCTTGCCGGTCCCGATGCGGGCACCCTTGCCGAGGCCGGCGTTGACGATGACGCGGTCCACGCCGCCGAGCTCGCCTGCCAGCTTCTCGAAGGCCACCGGGACGGCGTCGAGGTCGGTCACGTCGAGCTGTGCGACGGCGACCTGCGCGGCGGTCGAGTCCAGGTCGGCGGCGAGGGCTTCGAGCCGATCGATGCGACGCGCCGCGAGGCCCAGGCTGCGGCCTCGGCGGGCGAACTCCCGGGCCATGCCCTCCCCGAGACCGGAGCTGGCACCGGTGATGATGATCTTCTCGCGCGTCATGAGCCCAGATCTTACCGACGAGTCAGTCTCCGGGCGAGATCAGATCGTGACCGCGAAGCCCTACCGCAGGACTTGTCGGACATGATTCCCTTTAATCACTAGAATCACTTCTGTCACATCCGCCACACCGCGGTCGTGGCGACCGTCATCGATCAGGAGCCCGCGGATGCGTCGCCTCACCTCCCGCACCGCGGCAGCAAGCACCCTGTGCACCGCACTCGTCGCACTGTCACTGAGCATTGTGGGGTCCGGCCCCGCAGACGCTGCGCCCTGCGGCGTCCGGAACGGCAACGGCTCGTCGCTCCTCCCCTTCCTCAGCACGGGCTCTCTCGGCGGACTCGGGTCGTCGGCGGTCGACTCCGACGGCCCGCAGGGACCGCTGCCCCGCATCGACGATGGAACCACCAGGGCCGTCGCGTGGGTCACCGGCCCGCGCAGCGCCAATCGGACGCTGACCCGCTTCGGCATCTCCGGCACCGACGTCGGCGCGGCCTGGGACAACGGTTCCGGGCAGACGCTGATGGCCTTCGGTGACACCTTCGGCGACTGCCGGGCCGACAAAGGCCAGTGGCGCCACAACGTGCTGTTGCGGACCGACGACGCCGACCCGTCCGACGGCCTGACCGTCGCCGACGGTGTCGCGGGCGACTCCAGTTCCGGGGCGTCGGTTTCGGCCGACCGACCGCACTTCGCAAGGGAGATGATCGGCGCCGCCGGACAGGAGGGCCTCGAGGTCACCTCGATCCCCACGTCCGGCATCGCCATCGACGGCAAGCAGTACCTGAACTACATGTCGGTCCGGAAGTGGGGTCCCGCGGGATCGTGGGACACCAACTTCTCGGCGATCGCCGTGTCCTCGGACAACGGGCAGACCTGGGTCACGGTGCCCGAGACCCTCCGCATCAACGTCGACACCACGATCCCGACTCTCGGCGACCTGCCCCCGCTCAACGCGCAGAACGCCGGGTTCCAGCAGACCGCGTACGTCGCCGGACGACGAGAGGATGCGGGGTGGATCTATCAGTTCGGCACGCCGTCGGGCCGGTCCGGTCCCGCTCGTCTCGCCCGCTTCCGCCCCGCGGACGTCCTGCAGCTCGATCGTTACCAGTACTGGACCGGCCGCGACTGGGCAACGTCGATCGACGCCCTGGCCGACGCCGCCGCCGCGCAGGTGGTCGAGGCCCCGGTGTCCGAACTGTCCGTGGCATGGAGCGAGCGACTGGGGAAGTATCTGATGCTGCAGAGCCCGCGCACCGGCTTGGAGCTGCGGACCGCCGATCACCCCGAAGGCCCGTGGAGCGCACCGACGACGCTGGTGCACGCGAGGCACGGCGTCTACGCGCCGATGATGCTCCCCCAGTCCCCGGCGCTCCTAGGCACCGGGCCGGAACTGTACTTCAACGGCAGCCTGTGGAACGACTACAACGTGGTACTGATGCGAACCACGCTCCGGTAACAGATCGGCGAGGACTCTGTCCCAGACTGAGTGCGACCTGATACCAAGGTAAGGACGCGAACCTGACCCAGAAGATTTGAGACCTATGCGATTGCCTTCACGACTGCTGTCCCTGCTCGCCTGCACTGCCGTCTCGACCGGGCTGGTGAGCGCGGTTCCCACCGGCACGGCCGACGCCCGCGCGTGCAGCAACAGCGGAACCGGAGTACCGATCCCGATCATCAACAAGCTGCTGCCGCGCGGCGGCTCCCCGATCGGTCCGCAGAAGGCGATGCCCGCCTACGACCACGGCGGCACCAAGACCATCAGCTGGGTCACCGGCCCCAAGAGCCCGAACAGGACCTTCGGTCGGTTCGGGATCTCCGGCACCGACGTCGGCGTCGCCTGGGACAACGGCCGCGGACAGACGTTGATGGCCTTCGGCGACACCTTCGGCAACTGCCTCGCGCCCGCCCAGCAGTGGCGCCACAATGTGCTGCTGCGATCCACCGACGGCAACCTGTCCGACGGCCTCAGCCTCAGCGGCCGCGGCTACGCGGGTGAGATGTTCGGCGCCGTCGGCGTCGAAGGAGTCGAGAAGACCGCCATCCCGACCGCGGGCATCTCGATCGGCGGCAAGCAGTACGTCAACTACATGTCCGTCCGAGCCTGGGGCCCGGCGAGCGTCTGGTACACCAACTACTCCGCGATCGCGGTCTCGAACAACAACGGCCGCAGTTGGTACACGCCGCAGAACACCATCCGTGTCAACGCGGGGATCACCATTCCGGTGCCCGCATCGTGGCCGTCGTTCCAGGCGGGCGACGCCAAGTTCCAGCAGAGCGCCTACGCGAAGGGCGGCGGCGCCGACAGCGGCTGGGTGTACCAGTACGGCACCCCGAACGGGCGATTCGGCGCCGCATACGTGGCACGCTTCCGTCCCGGCGACATCCTCGATCGCGGGAAGTACCAGTACTGGGACGGCAGGACCTGGATCGTCGGCAACCCCGACGTCGCGCGAGCCGTGGTGCGCGGGCCGGTCACCGAGTTGTCGGTGTCGTGGAGCCCGTACCTGAACCGCTACGTGATGCTCGACAGTCCGCGCGGCGTCCTGATGCGCACCGCCGCGAGCCCGCAGGGCCCGTGGAGCCCGCCGCGCCGGGTCGCGCCGTCGAACCTGGAGCTGTATGCCCCGATGATGCTGCCGAACTCCCCCGCTCTGCGCGGCACCGGCCCCGAGCTGTACTTCAACGCCAGCCGGTGGGAGGACTACAACGTGATGCTGGTCCGCACCACCGTTCGACGCTGATGTCGAGCTACTTGAGCAGTCGCGACATGCGGCGGTCGGCGAGGATCTTGCCGCCCGTCTGACAGGTGGGGCAGTACTGGAACGAGCGGTCCGCGAACGACACCTCGCGGACCGTGTCCCCGCACACCGGGCACGGCAGGCCGGTCCGGGCGTGCACCCGCAGGCCGGTCCGTTTCTCGGCCTTGAGTCGGGCCGCCTCCTGCCCCTCGAGGCGCGCCACCGCGTCGAGCAGGACCGAGCGGATCGCGTCGTGAAGTGCGGTGACCTGCTCGTCGGTCAAGTTCTTCGACGTCGCGAACGGCGACAGCTTCGCCACGTGCAGGATCTCGTCGGAGTAGGCGTTGCCGACGCCGGCGATCACCCGCTGGTCGGTGAGCAGGTTCTTGATGCGGGCGCCGCTGCCCGCGAGGATCCCGGCGAGGTGGTCGCGAGTCAGGCCCAGCACCTCCGGCCCGAGGGTGGCGATGCGTTCCACGTCCGCGGTGTCGCGCACGATCCACGCGGCGAGACGCTTCTGGGTGCCGGCCTCGGTGACGTCGAAGCCCTCCCCCGGCAGGCCGCAGTGCACGCGCAGGGCGATGGGCCCCTTGCCGCCCGGTTTCGGCGGAGTCTGTGAGAGCGCGTCGCTCCAGCGGACCCAACCCGCGCGCGAGAGGTGGAGGACGAGGTCGATCTCCGGGTCGTCGTCGGCTGCGCTGTCGGGGCCCGCGACGGTGCGGATGACGAGGTACTTGCCGATTCGATCCACTGCCGACACGATCCGTCCGGCGAGTGCGGTGTACGGCGGATCGGCGGTCTTGAGCACGGCGAGGGAGGCGACGTCGACCCGGCGGATCGGAAGACCGGCCGCGCGGGAGTCGAGGAAGGTGGCGATGGCGGTGATCTCGGGGAGCTCCGGCATGGGTCCAGTGTGCGCCACCTCGGGTTCGCGGCGTGATGGGTTGGCATTGTGATCTAGTAAGTGGATGCGCCACTCACCGTCTGCGATGTCCGATGCCGAGTTGGCCGCAGCGATCGCCGAAGGCGCGGGGAAGGTGCTGGTCGGCATCCGCCACGACGACCTCCTCACCGGGCATCTGGTCGGCGACGTCGGTGACGCGCTGGCGCAGGCGTGGATCTCCACCGTCCTCCGCAGGCACCGTCCGCACGACGCGGTGCTGTCCGAGGAGGGCGACGACGTCGGCAACCGATCCACCGCGCAGCGCGTCTGGATCATCGACCCGCTCGACGGCACCAGCGAGTTCGCGATGGGGACATCCGACTGGGCGGTGCACGTGGCGCTCGCGATCGACGGTTCCCCCGAGGTCGCCGCCGTCTCCCTGCCCGCGAAAGGTGAGGTCTTCCGCAGCGATGAGGTCGCCGCGGTGGACGGTCCGCTGACCGGTCGCCTCGCGGTCAGCCGCTACGGGCACACCTATCATTCGGCGGCGGTCTCCGAACGCCTCGGACTGACGCCGGTCCGCATCGGCTCCGCGGGGGCCAAGGCGATGGCGGTGGTGCGCGGCGACGTCGACGCCTACGTGCACTCCGGCGGCCAGTACGAGTGGGACAACTGCGCGCCGGTCGGCGTCGCCCTGGCCGCGGGCCTGCACTGCAGTCGCCTGGACGGCAGCCCGATCGTCTACAACACACCCCACGCATACATGCCGGATTTCGTGATCTGCCGGTCGGAGATCGCCGACGCTGTCCTGGAGGCCGTCTCGTCACCCTGGTGAGGTCCCGACGCAGAAAAGTGTCGTCGTACCGGGCGTGGGGCCCGATTCGACGACACTTCTCTCGTCTCGCTCAGCGTCGGATCTTGGCGAGCCCGTGGACGCGCGAGGTCAGGTCCAGCACCGCCTGCCGCGGAACCAGTCTGCGGAGGGCGAAGACGACCGGCGCGCGGTTGCCGCGGGCGTAGAGCGGCTTCGGGTTCTCGGCGAGCGCGGCCTCGACGATGGTCTCCGCCATCGCCGACGCGGCGATGCCCTTGCCCTCGTTCCTGCGGGTCGCGGCCGCGAGGGTCTCGTACTCCTCGCGGTACACGGAGTCGGGCTTGATGTGGACGGTGCGACGGTCGCCGATGCCGGTGGCGATGGTGCCGGGCTCCACCGTCGTGACTCGGATGCCGTACGGCGCCACCTCGCGGCGCAGCGCCATCGCGTATCCCTTGAGCGCCGACTTGGTGGCCGCGTAGTTGGTGCGGAAGGCCACCGGGAAGCTCGACAGCATGGACCCGACCATCACGATGGTCCCGGTGCGACGGTGCCGCATGCGCGGGAGCACCGCCTTGGTGAGCGCCACCGGACCGAAGACGTTCACGGCGAAGAGGTGCTCGACGGCATCCATCGGGGTGTCCTCGAAGGCGCCCGCCGCACTCTCGCCCGCATTGTTGATCAGGATGTCGAGGTCGCCGATCTCCTCGGCGCAGGCCTTCGCCGACTCGTAGTCGGCGTTGTCCAAACGCACGTAGGTGACGCCGGGGATCGGGTTCTTCACCGTCTCAGGGTTCCGGCTGGTGCCGTACACCTTGTGTCCCAGCGCCACGAACTGTCGTGCCACCGCTTCGCCGATTCCACTGCTTGCCCCGGTGACCAGCACAGTCCGCTGCCCGGTGATCGATTTGGTCATGGCCCCCACGGTAGTCGGACCGGCCTCGCCATACCCCACCGCGCGTGGTGTCCCGAGAGAGGCCTTGACGTCGACGTGCCGCAGGTCACATACTTGATCCATGAACCTGTCAGACAGCTCGACAGCCGGACGACTTCGGATCACGCGTACCAGCGCCGCCGAAGCCGTCTTCGAAGCCCTGCGCCATCGCATCGAGAGCGGCGCCGATCCGGTCGGCACCAAACTCCCGTCGGAGGCCGTGCTCGGCGAGGCGTACGGCGTCTCCCGTTCGGTCGTCCGGGAGGCGCTGCGGTCGTGTGCGACGCTCGGTCTGACGAGGACGGAGACCGGTCGCGGCACGTTCGTCGTCGCCCAGGACGCCCGTCCGGATCTCGATCTGGGCAGCTACTCCGCCACCGAGCTGTTCGAGGCCCGCCCCCACCTCGAGATCCCCGCGGCCCGCCTGGCCGCGGCCCGCCGCTCCACGACCGACATCGAACGGCTGACCGGCCTGCTCGACGCCATGGAGGCAGAGGACGACCCGGCCGCGTGGGTCCAGCTCGACACCGACTTCCACGGCGCCATCGCCGCGGCCTCCGGCAACCGGGTCTTCGCACGCATGGTCGGCGGCCTGCGGGACGCCATGGCACAGCAGTCGCAGACCGTGAACCTGACCGCCGGGCGCACCGAGCCATCGCAGGCCGAGCACCGCATCATCGTCGCCGCCATCGTGAACGGCGACCCGGACGCCGCCGCCGCGGCGATGAGAGATCACCTCGACGCCGTGCACGACGCCGTCACCACCATCACCAGGAACACGAGCGAATGACCCTTCCCCACCACGTCCCCCTCGCCGTCCAGACCCGCGGCGAGATCGTCGAGTCCGTCCATCACGGGAGCCTCGTCGTCGTGAACCCGACCGGCGGGGTCCTCCGTCGCGACGGCGTCCAGAGCGACCGTTTCTACCCTCGCTCGGCCCTCAAGCCGCTCTTCGCCGTCGGCCTCCTCCGCGCCGGCCTGGCCCTGACCACCGAGCAGTTGGCATTGGCCGCGGCCAGTCACTCCGGTGCTCCGCGGCACCAGGACGTCGCGCGGTCCACGCTGGCCGACGCCGGGCTGACCGCGGACGCACTGCGCAACGCCCCGGACCTGCCGTACGGCGTCGCCGAACGCGCGGCCTGGCTGCGGGCCGGGCACGGCCCCACCCGGCTCGCGCAGAACTGCTCGGGCAAGCACGCGGCGCTGCTCGCACTCTGCGTGCAGCGCGGTTGGTCGCTGCCGGACTACCTCGCCCTCGACCATCCGATCGCCAGGGTCCTCCGCGACGCCGTCGAAGACCTCACCGGCGAGACCATCGCGATCGCCTCCACCGACGGCTGCGGCACCCCGGTCTACGCCCTGACCCTCGACGGCATGGCGCGGGCGTTCGCCCGCCTGACCACGGCGGCACCCGGCACCCCGGAGGCGGCCGTCGCGGACGCGATGCGCGCCCACCCCGAACTGGTCGCCGGTGAGGACCGCGATGTCACCTCCGTCATGCGCGCACTCCCCGGCGCCGTCGCCAAGGACGGCTTCGAGGGGATCCAACTCCTCGCCCTCCGCGACGGCACCGCTCTCGCCCTCAAGATCGCCGACGGCGGCGACCGGGCCAGGATGCCCGTCGCCGCGGCCGCACTCGCCGACCTCCGTCCGGACCTCGCCGAGTCCCTCGCTCCGCTCTTCGAATCGGTCGCTCTCGGCGGCGGCCGTCCCGTCGGCGCACTGCGCGCCCTCTGAACCCCGCCCGGCGTCACCGCGCCGGCTCGGATCCGTTGTCACCCCAGCCCGCACCCCCGGGCGTCCCTCCAGGAGTACCCCCATGCCTCAGACCAGCCAGACCCCGTCCGTCCGCAGCGAGCACGACCTCGTCGGCGACCTCGACGTCCCCGTCGACGCCTACTACGGCGTGCACGCGCTGCGCGCCGCCCACAACTTCCCCATCACCGGACGACCGCTCTCCACCAATCCCGCCCTGGTGCGAGCACTGGCACTGGTCAAGCAGGCCGCCGCGCGCGCCAACCGCGACCTCGGCCTGCTCGACGCCGAGCGCGCCGCGGTGATCGAGGCCGCCGCCGCGGAGGTCGCCGCCGGCGCCCTGCACGACGAGTTCATCGTCGACGTGATCCAGGGCGGCGCGGGCACGTCGTCGAACATGAACGCGAACGAGGTCATCGCCAACCGGGCCCTGGAGCTGATGGGGCACGAGAAGGGCGAATACCGATACCTGCACCCCAACGACCACGTGAATCTCTCGCAGTCCACCAACGACGTCTATCCCACTGCGGTCAACGTCGCGACGGTCTTCGCCGCACAGCCGCTGCTCGATGCGCTGGCCCGGATCCAGGAGGCGTTCCGCGCCAAGGCCACCGAGTTCCGCACCGTCGTGAAGATGGGTCGGACGCAGCTGCAGGACGCGGTCCCGATGACCCTCGGTCAGGAGTTCGGCACGTACGCGGTGACGATCGGCGAGGACCGCGCACGCCTCGCGGAGTCGCTGCGGCTGATGCACGAGATCAACCTCGGCGCCACCGCGATCGGCACTGGACTCAACGCACCCGTCGGGTACGCGGAGACCGCCCGCGCGCATCTCGCCGACCTCACCGGCATCGATCTCGTCACCTCCCCGGATCTCATCGAGGCCACCCAGGACGTGGGCGCATTCGTGCACCTGTCCGGCGTGCTGAAGCGCGTGGCGATCAAGCTGTCCAAGATCTGCAACGACCTGCGCCTGCTGTCCTCCGGCCCCCGCGCCGGGCTGAACGAGATCAACCTGCCCGCGGTGCAGTCGGGGTCGTCGATCATGCCCGGCAAGGTGAATCCGGTGATCCCCGAGGTGGTCAACCAGGTGGCCTTCCAGGTGGTCGGCCACGACCTGACCATCAGCATGGCCGCCGAGTCCGGCCAACTGCAGTTGAACGCGTTCGAGCCGATCATCGTGCACAGTCTCTCCGAGTCGCTGCGCCACCTCGCCGCGGCCGTCGACACGCTCACCGAGAACTGCATCACCGGCATCACCGCGAACGAGGACCTCCTGCGCCGCAACGTCGAACACTCCATCGGCCTGGTCACCGCGTTGAATCCTCGTCTCGGCTACGCCGCTTCGACGTCCATCGCCATGGAGGCCCTGCACTCCGGTCGCGGCGTCGCCGAACTGGTGCTGGAGCGCGACCTGCTCAGCGCCGACGACCTCGCCGCCCTCCTCCGGCCCGAACGGCTGGCCAACCTCTCCGACCTTCCCGACTGCTCCGCGGTCTCCGACTGAAGGAATGCCATGACCACCTCCCCCACCACGGGTCCCGCGCTGTCCGAAGGCGACGGCGACTACCACCGCGCGCTCAAGCCCCGGCAGATCCAGATGATCGCGATCGGCGGCGCCATCGGCACCGGCCTGTTCATGGGCGCGGGCGGCCGCCTCGCCGGCGCCGGTCCCGCGATCGTCATCAGCTACGCGGTCTGCGGCTTCTTCGCGTTCCTCATCCTCCGAGCGCTCGGCGAACTCGTTCTCCACCGTCCGACGGCCGGCTCGTTCGTCTCCTATGCGCGCGAATTCTTCGGCGAGAAGGCGTCGTTCGCGACCGGCTGGCTGTACTGGTTGAACTGGGCGATGACCGGGATCGTCGACATCACCGCTTCCGCGCTGTACATGCACTTCTTCTCCAAGTACGTGGACTGGATCGGTGCGGTCCCTCAGTGGGTGTGGGCGCTCGCCGCGCTGGTGCTGGTGCTGGGTCTGAACCTCATCTCGGTCAAGGTGTTCGGCGAGTTGGAGTTCTGGTTCGCCCTGATCAAGGTCGCGGCCCTGGTCGGCTTCCTCATCATCGGCGTGTACTTCGTGGTGTTCGGCACCCCGGTCGACGGCCAGACCACCGGCCTGTCGTTGATCCACGAGAACGGCGGATTCCTGCCGCAGGGCCTGATGCCCGCGCTCGTCGTCATTCAGGGCGTCGTGTTCGCCTACGCGTCCATCGAACTGCTGGGAACCGCGGCCGGCGAGACTGAGAACCCGGAGAAGGTGATGCCGAAGGCGATCAACACGGTGATCCTGCGGATCGCGGTGTTCTACG
This sequence comes from Gordonia phthalatica, assembly GCF_001305675.1. Classification (NCBI taxonomy): domain Bacteria; kingdom Bacillati; phylum Actinomycetota; class Actinomycetes; order Mycobacteriales; family Gordoniaceae; genus Gordonia; species Gordonia phthalatica. The sequence goes on along the minus strand of NZ_CP011853.1, from coordinate 863,241 downwards.
TCGGCTCGCTGGTCCTGCTGTCCCTGCTGCTCCCGTACACCGCGTACAAGGCGGGTGAGTCGCCGTTCGTCACGTTCTTCGGTTCCATCGGCGTCGACGGCATGGACACGATCATGGACCTCGTCGTGCTCACGGCGGCGCTGTCGTCACTCAACGCCGGCATGTACTCCACCGGGCGGATCCTGCGGTCGATGGCGTTGGCCGGCTCGGCGCCCCAGTTCGCGGCTCGCATGAACGGCAACGGCGTGCCCTACGGCGGCATCCTCATCACCGGCGCCGTCGCCGGTGCGGGCGTTCTGCTCAACGCGGTGGTCCCGGCGCAGGCGTTCGAGATCGTCCTCAACCTCGCGTCGCTCGGCATCATCGCGTCCTGGGGCATGATCGTCCTGTGCCAGCTGGCGCTCTATCACCGCGCCAAGCGCGGCCTCATGGAGCGGCCGGCGTTCCGGATGGTCATGGCACCGTGGAGCGGCTATCTCACGCTGGCGTTCCTGGTGAGCGTGGTGGTGCTCATGGCGTTCGACCGTCCGGTCGGCACCTGGACCGTCGCCTCGCTGCTGATCATCGTCCCCGCCCTGGTCGGCGGCTGGTACCTGTGCCGCGGTCGCGTGATGCGTCTGGCCGCCGCACACACGGGCCCGATCGCCACCGCGGACGCTCCGGTGCCGGTCGACGCGTCCCGCCCCTGACTGCTCACGTAGACTGCTCCCGTCGGCGACACGATCCCCATCGGTCTCGCCGGCGGGACCGGTCTGCGGTCCGCGCTCTCGTAGCTCAGGGGATAGAGCACCGCTCTCCTAAAGCGGGTGTCGCAGGTTCGAATCCTGCCGGGAGCACTTCTGCACCGTCGACGATTGCGACGGTAATGCGCGCGCGTGCTTCGGGGATGTCTAAAGTTTCTGACGAAGCACTCATCCATGTGATTCAGCAGGAGGATCCGCAGCCATGACGACGCGCCACCGCGCCCTCGCCCTCGGACTCGCAGCCGCGACGACCGCCGCACTGCTGGTCCCCGCCCCTGCCCACGCGAGCACCGTCGCCGCCGCGGCGGACGACGGCGTCTCGCCCTGGTGGTGGATGCTCCTGCTGCTGCTCCCCGTCGTCGTCCTGATCGTCGCCGCCCTGCGCGGTCGCGACGAGTACGACTTCGCCGCGTTCACGCCGGCGACCGGCCCCGGTTTCCCCGAGGTGACGCCGCAGCGCGCCGCTCGTCTGAGCGCGCTCGCATCGGGCCGCGAGTCGAGCGCCGCCGAGGCCATCGCGCGCGCCGACGCCTTGGCCGCGGCAGCCGCTCGTCCGCCGAAGCCGGGCACCCGCGTCCCGTCCGAGGGCGGCCCCGTCCCCCTGCCGATCGGTGCGTCGCGCCCCTTCCGCGACGACCGCCTGCGCGCACCGGACGGCTACCCGATCAAAGCCGTCACCGAGTCGGGTCGGTACTACCGCCCGAGCGACGGCGAGTACGCGACGGTGACTCCCGACCTCTGGTTCGCGACGGCCCCAACGGCCGAGATCGCGGGCTTCGAACCGGGCGTCGCGCCGAAGTAGGTTCCGCTCAACCGAAGAGCGCGTTGAACTTCTGCAGCGACTTCCCGATGTCGCCCTTGACCGCGAGCGCTGAGGCCTTGCCCACCGGGCCCATCAAGGGCAGTCCGCCGAGGTCGATCAAGAAGGTGACCTTGGAGCCGTCGCCGTCGGGTTCCACGAGCAGGTCGATCTTGGCTTTGACACCGCCCTTGCCCGCGCCTTTGAGGACCACCTCGGACGGGCGGTTGAACTTCTCGATCTCCCACGCGAAGCGGACCCGTGTGCCCTTGGCCTTGATGACCGAGGAGATCTTGGTGCCCTTCTTCAGGTCCTCAGCGGCGGGCAGCGGACTGCGCCAGCCGTCGTGCAGGACCAGCCACTCGTCGTAGCGGGACAGGTCGGCCGCGCACGCGAAGGTATCCTCCGGAGGGAGCGCGACATGAATGGAGTCACTGGTCTTAGCCATGGCTATAGAGAGTAATCGGAACCGGCCGTCACAGACAGAACCCACGGAAGACGTCTACGACGACCATCCCCCGGTTCTCGAAGCCGCCCGCGCACTCCTCGGTCGCCGCCTGGTCGGATACGGTGCGTCACTGCTGATCACCGAGGTGGAGGCCTACAACGGACCCGACGACCCGGCGTCGCACGCCTTCACGCGGACCAAGCGGTCGAAGACCATGTACGGCCCCGCGTTCCGGCTGTACGTCTATCAGATCCACACCCATCATTGCGCGAACATCGTGACGAGTCCGGAGGGTGAGGGGTCCGCGGTTCTGCTGCGGGCCGGGATCGTGGTCGACGGGCTGGAGGCCGCACACGAGCGGCGCGGCGACGTCGCCGATCATCTCCTCGCGCGCGGGCCGGGGAATCTGACGCGCGCGCTCGGCATCACCAAGGCCGATTTGGAGACCGACCTCCTGGACGGGACCGGCGTGCATCTGGCTCCCGATGAGAGCGTCTACAACGCCGCACAGATCGTCGCCGGCCCGCGAGTCGGAGTACGACTGGCGGCCGACCGGCCATGGCGCTTCTGGATCGACGGCGAACCGTCGGTCTCGGCGTACCGTCGACACGCGAAGGCCGCACGCTGAGGTTGACGCACCACTCTTCGGCGAGTCGCACCACTTCTGCTTCTCGCACTCGGTCGCGACCAAGAGCGGGAAACACAAGTGGTGCCACCGGTCGACAGATGGTGCGGCAACCACCCTCCGGGTGCCGCCGGCCACCCCCGTCCGTCCGTGCGCCGTCGACAAAGAGGCACTACTGCCGAAATCGACGGCTAGTCTCTACTGCTGCTCGCCCTGCTGCTTCTGCTCCGCACCGACAGCCTTGCGCGCGGCGTCCTGAGCCTTGTCGACCTGCGAGGCGTACTTGCCGCCGGTCGCCTTGTCGATCGCGTCGCCGCCCTTCTCGATGAGATCCGGGTTGGACTTCAGTGCGTCCTTGGCCTTGTTCACGATTCCGTTGAGATCCATGGAGGAAGTGTACTGCGCGGCCGGGTCGACGGCCCGCGCAAGACACGTCGTCAGACCGAGACGGGATGCTCGCGGAGTTTGTTCTTTCGCTCCAGGTATCGATTCATGACCTGCGTCGACGCTTCGACAGCCAAGCACCCGACCAGGGCGCACACGGCGGCGATGCCCATCATCTTCATGTTCGACGAGTCGAGGTGGAACAGTCGCTGGGTGAACGGAACGGTGAAGATCAGAACGTATGCGCCGACCGAGACCGCGAGCAGCACCATCTTCCACCAGTTGTACGGCCGCGCGACCACCACGAGCACGTAGACGGCGATCGCGATCATCGTGGCCAGAGCCGCGGTGGCCGCCTGCGTCTGCACGGCACCGAGGGTCTGTGTCGCGTTGGCGACGGCCGCGATCCCGACGCGCGGCTCGGCGGCCACGTTCGCGATGTAGTTGCCGAGTTCGGCCGAGTAGTCGCGGTTCACCAGTAGGAAGCAGGTGAAGGTCGCCAGACCGACGATGACGCCGTTCGGCACGGCCTGCGTCAGGACGCGTCGCACGAAACCGGTCTTGGCGCGCTCGTTGTTCGGCGCCAGCGACAGCACGAATGCCGGGATGCCGATGGTGAACCAGGCGGAGATGGTGACGTGGATCGGTTGGAACGGGTAGCTGATCGACGCCCAGTCGAACGTCTTCGCGAGCAGGCCGGCACCGCCGATGAGCAGCGCCAGCAGCACCGCGTACACGGTCTTGGTGAGGAACAGGTTCGAGACGCGTTCGATGTTGCCGATGACGCGACGGCCCTCGCCGACCACGTACGGGAGGGTGGCGAACTTGTTGTCCAGCAGGACGATCTGCGCCACCGACCGCGCGGCCGAGGATCCCGAGCCCATTGCGACGCCGATGTCGGCGTCTTTGAGGGCGAGGACGTCGTTGACGCCGTCACCGGTCATCGCGACCGTGTGCTCCTGCGACTGGAGGGCCTTCACCATGGCGCGCTTCTGGTCGGGGCGGACGCGCCCGAAGGCGTCGGCGTCGGCGATCACCTCGGCGAGCGCGGCGTCGTCGTCCGCGGGCAGCTTCCGCGCGTCGACGGCGGTGTCCGGACTGCCGAGCCCGAGCGATTCGCCGACGGCGCCGACCGAGCGGGCGTTGTCGCCGGAGATGATCTTGACCGCCACGTGCTGCGACTCGAAGTACTCGATGGTGTCGCGGGCGTCGGGCCGGACGCGCTGTTCCAGGACGACGAGAGCGGTGGGCACCAGCGTGCCGGGGACCGCGGTGTCGCCGCTCGGCTCGGCGTCGACGGGGACGTCGGTGGTGGCGAGGAGCAGGATCCGCAGGCCGGTGGAGCCGAGGTCGGACGCCAGCTGCGCGGTCTCGGACTCCGGATCCAGCAGGACGTCGGGCGCGCCGATCAGCCAGTTGCCCTGATCGGTGCCGGCGGCGTCGCGCAGCGACATGCCGGAGAACTTGTTGGCGGAGCTGAACGGGAGGATCGCCGACGTCGACCAGTCGGGCGCGTCGGGGTAGGCCTCCTGCACGGCCTGGATGCTGGCGTTGGGTCGCGGGTCGTGCGCGGCGATCGACGCGAGCGCCTGCTCCACGTGCGCCTGCACGGCGGCATCCTCGGAATCCGCTGTCACGATCCGCAGCTCCGACAGCCGCATGCCGTTCTCGGTGAGGGTGCCGGTCTTGTCGGTGCAGACCACATCGACGCGGGCCAGGCCCTCGATCGCGGGGAGCTCGTTGACCAGGCACTGGCGTTGGCCGAGTCGGACGACGCCGACGGCGAACGCGATCGACGTCATCAGAACGAGGCCCTCGGGCACCATCGGGACCAGTGCCGCGACCATCCCGAGCAGCGCCGTGCGCAGTCCGTTCTGGCTGATGAAGAGCTGGTTGACGATGGTGAGGATGCCGGCCGGGATCAGCAGCCAGGTGATGACCTTGAGGATCTGGTCGATACCCGACCGCAGTTCTGAGGAGACGAGGGTGAACTTGGAGGCCTCGGCGGCGAGCTTGTTGGCGTACGAGTCGGCGCCCACCTTGGTGGCGCGGTAGGTGCCGGAACCGGCGACAACGAAGCTGCCGGACATGATCTCGTCGCCGATCGCCTTGTCGACGGCGTCGGCCTCGCCGGTGAGCAGCGACTCGTCCATGTCGAGCGACTCGGATTCGACCGTCTCGCCGTCGACGATCACCTGGTCGCCGGGACCCAGCTCGATGAGGTCGCCGAGCACCACCTCGGCGGCGGGGATCTCGGCGGAGACGCCGTCGCGCCGGACGACGGGCCGGGTCTGGCCCACGATCGCGAGGCGGTCGAGCGTCTTCTTGGCGCGGACCTCCTGGATGATGCCGATGCCGCTGTTGGCGATGATCAGCAGACCGAACAGTCCGTTGATGAACGAGCCGGTGGACGCGACGATCGCGAACAGCACGCCGAGGATCGCGTTGATGCGGGTGAAGACGTTGGCCTTGACGATGTCGGCCACCGACCGCCCGGACTTGTCGGGGGTGACGTTGGCCTGGCCCGCGGCGGTGCGCTCGGCGACCTCCGCCGCGGTGAGGCCGGGGTCGCGGCCCGTCGTCGTCGAGGTCGTCATGCGGTTCGCTCCCACCAGGTCGAGTCGAAGAAGGCGGTGCCCGTGCGGCTGTCCGAGTGCAGCGTCGCCCCGGGTCGGGGGATGCAGATCTCGACGCCGGCGCTCTCCGCTTCCGCGGTCAGGCGGCGCACCGGATCCGCCCAGGAGTGGCGCGCCAGGTTGAAAGTACCCCAGTGGATCGGCACCAGCAGCGCGCCGCGCTCGGCGCCGTTGAGCATCCGGTGCACGGCGACGCCCTCTTCGGGGTTGAGGTGGATGTCGTGCCAGGCGGGGTCGTAGGCGCCGATGGCGATGAGGCTGACGTCGAAGGGCCCGTGGTCGTCGCCTGTGCGAGCGTAGGAGTCCGTGAAGCCGGTGTCGCCGGAGAAGAAGACCCGGTGGTGCGGGCCGACGATCGCCCAGCTGACCCACTGCGTCAGATTCCGGGACAGGCCGCGACCGGAGAAGTGCCGGGCGGGGACCGCGTGGAAGCCGATCGTCGTGCCGCGGACGGTCAGCGTGACGTCGTCGAACCAGTCGGCGGTCCGGATGCGTGAGGCGTCGACGCCCCACGCCCGCAGGTGCGCGTCGACGCCGATCGGGACGACGAAGAGCGCCTCGGGCTGCGTCGCGGCGAGGGTGATGATCGTCGGGGTGTCGAGGTGGTCGTAGTGGTCGTGGCTGATCAGCACGACGTCGACCGGCGGAAGGTCGCTCGCGGCCACCGGCGCTCGGTGCATCCGCTTGGGCCCGACCAACTGCGACGGCGAGCAGCGCGCCGACAACACCGGGTCGGTGAGGATGCGGACGCCGTCGAGGTCGACGACCGTGCTCGCGTGACCGAGCCAGGTGACCACGAGGTCTCCCGGTTCCGCGGCGAAGGTCGGCGTGAGGACCGGGATCGCGTTGGTCGGCTTGCCCGGTCGACGAAGCATGTCGACGGCGGTGTCCAAGCCAGGGCCCTCCAGCACCGAGGACGAGTCGAGGTTCGCGAACGTTCCGTCGACCCGGTACGGCGAGCCGACCGTCGTCTCCGCGATCGCCTCGGCGGAGGCGCCCATCGCGAGCAGAGGTGCGGGCCGGGTCAGACGCAGGGCTGGCGCTTTGAAGGTCACTCGACCAGCGTAGTCACCGTGCAAGAGTGGTCCGAGACACATTTCCATCCGGGTATGCCCTATGCTGGAGTCATTCACAGTTGATCGTTCGATCAACTTTGCTGAGAGAAGGACGGAGCACCCGTGACAGACACCGCCCCGAGCTGGCGCGCGACGCCCGACTGGGCCGCGCTGGACGACGCCGTCCGCCGCGCGGACCTCGACTCCCCCGTCCTCGCGCTGGACCTGGACCTGCTCGACCACAACATCGCCGACCTGCACCGTCGCGCGTCCGGCGTCCCGATCCGCGTCGCCTCCAAATCGCTGCGCGTGCGGTCGATCATCGAGCAGATCCTGGATCGCCTCGGCTTCGCCGGTGTCCTGGCCTACGACGTCGCCGAAGCCCACTGGCTCGCCACCGAGTCCGGCGTCGCCGACGTCCTCCTCGGCTATCCGACCGTCAAACGCGACGCCCTCGCCACCCTGCTGGCCGACGACCTCGCCTGCCGCCGAGTCACCCTCCTGGTCGACGACGCAGCCCAGCTCGACCTCGTCGACACCGTGCTTCCGCCCGCGCAGCGTCCGTCCGTCCGCGTCGCGATCGACCTCGACGCCTCCCTCCGCGCCGCGGGAGGTCGGGTCCACCTCGGCGTGCGCCGCTCACCGATCCACACCCGGGAGCAGGCCGTCGAGCTCGCCCGGACCATCGCCGCGCGCGACGGCTTCACGCTGGTCGGCGTGATGTCGTACGAGGCGCAGGTGGCGGGGGTCGGCAACGCCGCGCCGGGCAAGCTCGCAATGAACACGGCGGTCAACGCCATCCAGCTCGCGTCCATGGCCGAGATCCGGCACCGCCGCGGCAAGGTGATCGCCGCACTCCGCGAGATCGCCGACCTCGAGTTCGTCAACGCCGGCGGCACCGGATCGTTGGAGGAGACCGCCAAGGACGCGTCGGTCACCGACATCGCCGCCGGGTCCGGGTTCTTCGGCGGGCATCTGTTCGACACCTACCGGCACTTTCGGCCCGCACCCGCGATGGCCTTCGGCCTCGACGTGCTGCGTCACCCCGCCGACGGCATCGTCACCTGTGCAGGCGGCGGCTGGATCGCGTCCGGGCCGCCCGCCGACGACCGGCTGCCGAAACCCGTGTGGCCCGAGGGTCTGGAGTACGTGGGCACCGAGGCGGCGGGCGAGGTGCAGACCCCGCTCGTCGGCGCCGCAGCGCGCGACCTGCGCGTCGGCGATCGCGTCTGGTTCCGGCACACCAAGTCCGGCGAGCCCGCCGAACGCACCGAGCGCGTCGCGCTGATCCGCCGGAACGACGACGGCGGCGCCGACGTGGTCGACGTGGTTCCGACCTACCGAGGAGAGGGAAGGTGTTTCCTATGACCGGGTCCGCAACCTGGCGCAACTGGGGCGGCACCGCGTCGTGCACCCCGAGCAGGCTGATCGTGCCGCAGAGCACCGAGGCGTTGGCGGCCGACGTCGCGGCCGCCGCCGAGCGCGGCGACACCGTGAAAGCGGTCGGCTCGGGCCACAGCTTCTCCGAGATCGCGGTCGCACCCGGCGTCCAAGTCGACATGTCGGGGTTCCGCGGCGTCCGCGACGTCGACCTCGACGCCAAACGCATCACGCTCGGCGCGGGCACGCCGCTGCATCAGATCCCGGCGCTGGTGGAGCCGCTCGGTCTGGCGATGACCAACCTCGGCGACATCGACCGGCAGACCATCTCGGGCGCCACGTCCACCGGCACGCACGGCACGGGTGGGGCCTTCGGCGGCATCTCGACGCAGATCCGCGGCGTCACCCTGGTCGACGGCACCGGACAGGTCCGCATCGTCGACGAGGACGATCCGGATCTGGAGGCCGCGGCGCTCGGCCTCGGTGCGCTCGGCATCCTCACCGACATCACCCTGCAGTTGGTGGACGCCTTCGCGATCGAGGCCGTCGAGGCCCCCGGCGACGCCGACGAGACCATCGACGGCTTCCTCGACAAGGTGGCGACCGTCGACCACTACGAGTTCTACTGGTTCCCGCACACCACCTGCACCCTCACCAAGACCAACACCCGGCTACCCGCGTCGACACCGTCGAACGGCCCCGGGAAGGTCCGCCGCTACATCGACGACGAACTGCTGTCGAACAGCGCCTTCCGGCTGCTGTGCACCCTCTCCGCCAAGCAGCCGCGGCTGGTGCCGACCATCAACCAGGTGTCCGGCCGCGTGCTGTCGGCGCGCACGTACACCGACCGGTCGGACAAGATCTTCATCTCGAACCGCGACGTCCGGTTCCGGGAGATGGAGTATGCACTCCCCCTCGACGCCGTGCCCGACGCGCTGCGCGAGCTGCGCACCGTCATCGACCGTCGCCGCCATCGGGTGAGCTTCCCCGTCGAGGTCCGGGCCGCGGCCGCCGACGAGCTGATGCTGTCGACCGCGAGCGGTCGTGCGTCGGGGTACGTCGCCGTGCACCGCTACCACCGCGACGACACCCTCGACGCGCAGTCCTATTTCCGCGACGTCGAGGACGTCATGACCGCGCACGGCGGTCGTCCGCACTGGGGAAAGATGCACACCCGCGACGCCGACTACCTCCGCAGCGTTTATCCGCGGTTCGACGACTTCCTCGCCGTCCGCGACCGCTTCGACCCCCAGCGGACCTTCGCCAACCCCTACCTCCGCCAGACCCTGGGCGCCTGAACGCTCCGCTCGCCCAGCGGCCAACCAGCGGAGGCGCTCAACGAGCGGGGACGCTACTTCTTCCAGATGAACAGCGGTCCGTCCGACTTCGGACCCTCGGAGTTCGCCTCGATCATCCGAACCTCGGAGACCTTCGCATCCGGCGCGGCGAAACCGTATGCGCTGCAGAATTTGACCTCCAAGCCGCTGGACTTGTCGTCTTCACACGGTTTGAACGAGCCGATCACGGTGAGGTGACTGCCGGTCGATCCGTCGGTCGCCGCGACCTCGTAACGAGGATAGAGATCCGTCGGGCTAGCCATCGACGACATCTTCGTCACATCGAAGTCCTTCGGGTACTTCGCGGTCGCCTCGACGAAGACGAAGGTCTTCGCCTTCGCGCGAGCTTCCTCGCTGATCGACTTCAGATCATCCGAGGTCGCCGTGCGAACCCCGGTCACCGTGAACTCCGCCTGCCCCTTCTGGCCCTGGTAGGTGAACTCCAACGACACCGGCTCACCAAGCTTCACCGTGGTGCCGAGCTTGGTCGGCGTGAACGGCTTCGGGGCCTTCGAGGACGTCGGCGCGGCAGACGACGTCGGGGCGGACGCGGGCGCAGACGGAACCGAGTAGTCGCCAGGCTTGCTGTCGAGGGTTCCGCGCAGACTGACGATGGACGACTTGGATCCCCAATCCGATTCCTTCGAGCAGCGGGCGATGAACTCGTCGTGCGGCTTCTTGGCGTCGTTCATGATCTGCTGAGCCAGTGCGTCGTCCTTCGCTTCCACAGCGGACTCCATCTTGGGAGCGAGGTCCCAGATGCGCAGCGCGATCGCCTTGACCTCCGCCTGCCCGGCATCGGAATCGTCGATCATCTTCAGGACGGTGTCCTTGTCGCTGGTCCCCGGGTCCTCGCCGATCGGCTTCTGGAACACCCAGGCCTGGGCCGGTCGCGAGAAGTCACTGACCGCCTTGCCGAGCATGTCGCAGGCCATCGCCACCGATGTCGCCTTGGCGACAGGCGTATCACTGGTCGACGGCGCGTCCGATCCACAACCACTCAACGCCATCACCGCTGCGGCCGACAGCGCGACCAATCCATACTTCTTCATCGAAATCCCCCGAGTCATGAGACGATTTGCCGGAAGAGTCCGGCTCGAACGCCGTCACCATATCAATGCCAATGTTCGGGGCGTATCGGAGGAACGACGCCGAGTGGCGATCACCGCGGCCCGCGACAGCGGTGTTCCTCGTCACTATAAGGGGGGGGAACACCGCTGATTCGGGAGCGATTACTGTCCGGTGAACACCGGTGCGCGCTTCTCGACGCGCGCGGCGCGCGCCTCCTGCACGTCGTCGGAGAGCCACGCTGCGCGCATCGCCTCCGTGCGGTCGGCGGGCGCCTCGTCACGAGCGCCGTCGCCGGTGAAGACCAGCTTGTAGTGACGCAGCGTGAGCGGCGCCAGCAGCGCGATCTGGGCGGCCCACTCCTGCGCGACGGCCAGGTCGCCGATCCGGTTCGCGAAGCCGAGTGCCTCGGCCTTCTCGGCGGTCAGCGGGTCGCAGCCGATCAGCATGCCGCGCGCCAGACCGGTGCCGACGAGCGACGTCAGGCGACGGATGGTCCACTCGTCGATGGCGACGCCGATCTTCGCGGCCGGGATGCCCGCGAGGGCGGTCGGCACCATGACCCGCAGGTCCGCGGCCATCGCGAGTTGCAGACCCGCGCCGAGCGCAGCGCCGTTCAGCGCCGCGATCACCGGGACCGGAGTGGACTCGATCTGCTTGATGAGCGCGACGAGCTGATCCAGGAAGGCCTCGTCGTACACGGGGCCGGAGAGGTCCGCGCCTGCGCTGAACACCTTGCCGCGGCCGGTCAGGACGATCACCCGCGCGCCGTCCTTCACCGCCTTGGTGAAGGCCTTCGAGAGACCTTCGACCATCTCCTCGTTGAGGGCGTTCCGCTTCTCCTCGCGGGCGAGTTCGATGGTCGTGACGTTTCCAGTGGCGGTACTCACAATCATGCGGGCATGCTATCGCGGGCCGAAGGTCCCGTCTCGGGTCGGGTGGGACGGACTCGGAAGAAAGTGCGACATTGAGCCGCTCTGAGCGGCTCAATGTCGCAATCGTTCTGGAGAGTTCTAGATCTTCACGACTCCCCGACCGATCGCGCGGCCGGCGAGGATGGTCTGGAGGGTCTCCGGGAGGTCGTCGAGGCCGATCTCGTGAATGAGTCGATCCAGATGCTGCGGACGGAACTCGGCTTCCAGCCGGTGCCAGAGGTCACGGCGGAAGTCAATGTTCTTCTGCACCGAGTCGATGCCCGCGAGGGTCACACCGCGGAGGATGAACGGCATCACGGTGGTGTCGAGCCCCGCACCGCCGGTGAGGCCGCTGGCGGCCACGGTGCCGCCGTAGTTCACGCTCGACAGCACGTAGGCCAGGGTGCGGCCACCGACGCAGTCGACGGCGGCGGACCACTGCTGCTTGCCGAGCGGCCGGATCTTCGCTTCGGGATCCTCGGGCAGGCGGCCGATCACCGAGGAGGCGCCCAGTCCGGTCAGCAACTCGGCAGCCTCGGCCTTACCGCTGGAGGCCACCACCTCGAAGCCGAACTTGCTGAGCAGGTCGATGCTGACGGTGCCGACGCCGCCGCTGGCCCCGGTGACGAGGATCGGGCCGTCGGACGGACGGTAACCGCCGTTCAGGATGGCCTGAACGCTCATGGCCGCAGTGAATCCCGCGGTGCCGATGGCGGCGGCCTCGCGAGTGCTCAGGGTGCCGAGCTTGACCACCTGGTCGGCGGACACCCGCGCCAGTTCCGCGTAACCGCCGTGCCGGGCGGTACCGATGTCGTGCCCGTGGGCGATCACCGCGTCGCCGACGGCGAAGTCGTCGGACGACGACCGCTCGACGACGCCGGCGATGTCGATGCCGGGGATGATCGGGTAGTCGCGGACCACGCCGCCGCGCGGGGTCACCGCGAGCGCGTCCTTGTAGTTGATGCTGGAGTACTCGACGCGGATGGTCACGTCACCGTCGGGCAGGAAGTTCTCGCCGACCTCTTCGCGGGTGAGGGTGACGGCTCCGTCGTTCTCACGGGCGACCATGGCGGTGAATGTCATTCGCTGTACTCCTGTCGATGAAGCGGTTTCGGTGAGCAGAGACGGCAACACCCGCGCCACACATGCGACGCGGGTGTTGTCATGAGAATCTGTGCGATCAGACGCCGAGCAGGTCGATCACGAAGATCAGGGTCTTGCCCGACAGCCGGTGGCCGGCGCCGGCCGGACCGTAGGCCAGCTCCGGCGGCACGACGAGGCGACGACGACCGCCCACCTTCATGCCGGGGATGCCCTCCTGCCAGCCGGGGATCAACGCGTCGAGCGGGAAGCGCGCGGACTGGCCGCGGTCCCACGACGAGTCGAACTCCTCGCCGGACTCGAACTCGACACCGACGTAGTGCACGTCGACGGTGCCGCCGTGCTGCGCCTCCGGGCCGTCACCGATCACCAGGTCGGTGACCTCGAGCGACGACGGGGCCGGTCCCTCCGGGAACTCGACTTCGGGCTTGCTCATGGTCAGCGATCCCCCATCTGGGTGTACGGACGCTCGGTGTAGCCGGTGTACAGCTGGCGCGGGCGGCCGATCTTGGTGGTCGGGTCGGCGTGCATCTCGCGCCAGTGCGCGATCCAACCGGGCAGGCGTCCGAGGGCGAACAGCACGGTGAACATGCGGGTCGGGAAGCCCATCGCGCGGTAGATGACGCCGGTGTAGAAGTCGACGTTCGGGTACAGGCGACGCTCGATGAAGTAGTCGTCGCTGAGGGCGACCTCCTCCAGGCCCTTGGCGATCTCGAGCAGGTCGTCCTGCACGCCGAGGGTCTCGAGGATCTTGTCAGCGGTCTGCTTGACGATCGCGGCACGCGGATCGTAGTTCTTGTAGACGCGGTGACCGAAGCCCATGAGCTTCACGCCGTCTTCCTTGTTCTTGACCTTGTTCATGAAGGCCTTGGTGTCGCCACCGGAAGCGCGGATCTCGTCGAGCATCTCCAGGACGGCCTGGTTGGCGCCGCCGTGCAGCGGACCCCAGAGCGCGTTGATGCCGCCCGAGATGGACGTGAAGAGGTTGGCCTGCGACGAGCCGACGAGGCGCACGGTGGAGGTGGAGCAGTTCTGCTCGTGGTCCGCGTGCAGGATGAACAGCATGTCGAGCGCCTTGGCGACGTCGGGGTTCACCTCGTACGGCTCGGCCGGGAAGCCGAAGGTCATGCGCAGGAAGTTCTCGACCAGGCTCAGCGAGTTGTCCGGGTACAGGAACGGCTGGCCCTGCGACTTCTTGTACGCGTAGGCCGCGATGGTCGGCAGCTTCGCGAGAAGGCGGATGGTGGCCAGTTCGACCTGCTCGGGATCCTTGGGATCGAGCGAGTCCTGGTAGTAGGCGCTCAGCGCGTTGACGGCGCTCGAGACCACCGGCATCGGGTGCGCGTTCCGCGGGAAGCCGTCGAAGAACCGCTTGAGGTCCTCGTGCAGCAGCGTGTGGCGCTGGATGCGGTTGGTGAAGTCGTCGAGCTGAGCCGGAGTCGGCAGCTCGCCGTAGATCAGGAGGTAGCTGACCTCGATGAAGGTCGAGTTCGACGCCAGCTGATCGATCGGGTACCCGCGGTAACGCAGGATCCCCGCGTCGCCGTCGATGTAGGTGATCGCCGACTTGGTGGCCGCAGTGTTGACGAAGCCTCCGTCGAACGTGGTCAACCCGGTCTTCGCGAGGAAAGAGCCCAGCGCGACCGAGTCGCTTCCCTCTGCGGCCTTCAGGATCGGCAGGTCGATCTCGCCACCCGGGTAGGTGAACTTCCCTGTCGTCTGTTCGGTCACGTCATTGTCAACGGACACACAAACCCCTTATTAACTCGCGCGTGAGCAGTTGCTGCGTAACAACCTAGTCGTGGTTCGACCATGACGCCGCATGAGGGTCCCTACTCGGCGCCCGCGACGATCGTTGCGTCCTCAGCTTACTCACATGTCGGTAGGTTGATGACATGCGAGAGCTACCAGCGGGAAGCGACGGGATCCTCCTTGACTTCAGCGCCGGAGCGTCGCCGGAGCCTGAGGCGCAGCTGTGCGCACGGGCGCTGCGGGCCGCGGTCGACGACGGCCGCCTGCCCGCGTGCGACGTGGTACCCGCGGCGGAGACGATCCTCGTCGAGGCGCTGCCGGGAGCCGGACTGGACCAGCTCGCCGTGTTCCGCATCGTCCATGCGGCGCGCCGTGAGTTCTCCGGCGCGGCAAGCACATCCGAACCTGAATCACCGGCGGCGCCGACGCCCGATCTGACGCTGTCGACGGTGTACGACGGCGCCGATCTGAGTGAGGCCGCGACCCTGTTGGACGTGTCCCCGGAGCGGCTGATCGAAGCGCATCAGGCGGTCCTGTGGCGGGTGCAGTTCATGGGCTTCGCGCCCGGCTTCGGCTACCTCATTCCGGACCCGTCGAGCAAGCCCGAAGACTGTGAGATGTTTCAACGGATCACCCGCCGTTCGCAGTCGCGCCCCTCGGTGCCCGCCGGTTCGGTGGCCGTGGCCGCCGGGTACAGCGCCGTGTATCCGCGGAGCAGTCCGGGCGGATGGTTTCTCCTCGGTCGCACCGAGGCGACGATGTGGGACAGCACCGCACGACCGCCCGCTCTGCTCGCCGCGGGAACCACGGTCCGGTTCGTCGCCGAGGCCGCGTCGTGAGCGCGTCGCTCACCGTGGTGAGCACCGGACCGCTGGCCACATTCCAGGACCTCGGCCGCCCCGGCTTCGCGCACCTCGGGGTGCCGCGGTCGGGCGCCGCCGACCTGCCCGCACTCCGGCAGGCCAACCGCCTCGTCGGTAACGCGGAGGGCGCTGCGGCCGTCGAGGTGACCCTCGGCGGGTGGTCGGCGCGCGCGACGGGCCGACTGCTGATCGCCGTCACCGGCCCCGCCGTCCGGGTGCGGGTGGGCGGCAAAGACGTCGGCAGCCACGGCGCGGTGCCCGTGTCCGACGGCGACCTGATCGAGGTGTCCACCCCGCCGCGCGGCTGCCGGAACTACGTCGCGGTCCGCGGGGGTTTTGACGCCCCCGCGGAACTCGACTCCCGCTCCACCGACACGTTGTCCGGGCTGGGTCCGGCGCCGCTGCGGAACGGTGACGTCCTGGCGGTCGGCACCGACGCCGACGTCTGGCCCGCCACCACGTTCGCACCGGCCGGGGCGGTTCCCGACCTCGTGGATCTGATCGCCGACCCCGGTCCGCGCGACGATCGCCTGGTCGACGTCGGCGTCCTCGCCGTCGGCCGGTGGACGGTGACGCCGGCGAGCAACCGGGTGGGCCTGCGCCTCGACCGGACCGACGCCGCCCCCCTCCCCCGCCACCGCGACGACCTCCCCGAGCTGCGCAGCGAAGGCGTCCCGTTGGGCGGCGTGCAGATCCCGCCGAGCGGTCAGCCGGTGATCTTCCTGGCCGACCACCCGGTGACGGGCGGCTACCCGGTGGTCGCGGTCTTGAATCCGGAGTCGGTCTGGCGCGCAGCGCAATTGACCGCGGGCGACGTCGTCCGGCTGCGCCTCCGCTGACTCAGACCGATTGACAGACTGAGACGACTTACATAGGTTCGTCTCATGACGCAGGTAGAGACGGTCGCGAAGGCCCCACACCTTCCCGCTCCCGGCCCCGACTCGGTGACGTGGAAGTACTTCGGGAGCTGGCGCGGAATGCTCATGGGGCTGTGGTCGGGCTCCATGCAGAACATGCACCCGAAGCTCGCCGCCGGCGTCTGGGACCACTCCGACTTCTTCGGCGAACGCTGGGAGCGGCTGATGCGTTCGCTGTATCCGATCAGCGGCGTCGTCTTCGACCAGACGCCCGCGACCGGACGAGAAGTGCGCGACTACCACCTCACCATCAAGGGGACGATGGAGAACGGCGAGCGCTACCACGCCCTCGACCCCGACGTCTTCTACTGGGCGCACGCCACCTTCTGGTACGGCAACATCCGATGCGCCGAGGCCTTCGGTCCGCCGATCAGCGAGGCCGACAAGCGCGCCCTGTTCGACGAGTCCCGCGCCTGGTACGCCCAGTACGGCGTCAGCATGCGACCGTGTCCCGACACCTACGAGGAATTCCTCGAGTACTGGGACCACATGTGTCGCCACGTGCTCCGCGACCACGCCGCCGTCCGCACCGTCCTGGACATCACCCAGCTCCCGCCGCCGCCGTGGATGCGGGGCTGGATGCCGACGTGGCTGTGGCGCAGGCAGGTCGCCGTGGTCGGACGGCTGTTCATGTGGATCACCACCGGCCTCTACGACGAGCCGATCCGCGAAATGATGGAACTGTCGTGGACCGACGCCGACCAGCGGCGCTTCGAGCGCTTCGGCAAGGTCGTGAACCTCGTCATGAACCTGGTGCCCGCCCGCTACGAGAAGCACCCGCGACCGCGCGACGCCGTCGACCGCGTCGCCGGCCGTGTCCCGGCCGACGCCCCGCTCTTGGAGACGCCGGCGCGAAACCTGCCGTCGGGCGTCGAGCGCGACAACCCGATCCACTACTGCCCCGTCACTGCCGCCCGCCGCGCCAACCTGCCGTGGCAGAGCAACGAGGAGCGATAGCGGGACGTCTCCTCTGAATGCGCGCCGCACCGTGCGGCCTCATGCGAGGGTGGTCGGCGTGCAGCCGCTCACTCACCGCACCGTCGACCTCCGCGACATCACCATGTCGATCACCGAGCAGGGCGACGGCGAACCGATCGTCCTTTGCCACGGCTTCCCCGGCCTCGGGTTCAGCTGGCGCCATCAGATGAGTGCGCTGGCCGAGGCCGGCTACCGGGTGATCGCGCCGGACATGCGCGGCTACGGCGGGACCGATGCGCCGTCGGACTCGCGACTCTACGACCGCACGCACACCGTCGCCGACCTCGTCGGACTGCTCGACACGCTCGGCCTCGACCGCGCGGTGTTCGGCGGTCACGACTTCGGCGCACACCTCACCTGGGATCTGCCGACCCTGGCGCCCGATCGTGTGCGCGCACTGATCCAGTTCAGCGTCCCGCGCCTCCCGCGGTCGCCGATCCGCCCGTCGGCAGGGTTCGCGCACATGGCGGCAAAGCATTTCATCCACTTCCACTACTTCCAGACGCCTGGAGTCGCCGACGCGGAACTCGACGCGAATCCGGACGAGTTCCTCGCGAAGATCTTCCACGCGCTCGGCGGCGCCGGCGACTATCTCTCCTGCTGGCAGCACCCGTCGGAGGGCAACGGGTACCTGGACGTGCTGCCCGCGGCACCGCCGCTGCCGTGGTCGTGGCTCAGCGCCGAGGAGTTCGACCGGTACGTCGACGAGTTCGCCCGCACCGGGTTCACCGGCGGGCTCAACTGGTACCGCGCCGAGGACCTGGTGTGGGAGCAGACCGTCGACACCCACGACCTGCCGATCACCGTCCCGACCGCCTTCATCGCCGGCGCGCAGGATCCGGTCCTGACGATGATGGGCCGCGCGGCACTCGCCACGATGGCCGACCTGGTCCCCGGCCTGCGGTCGACGCTCGTCGTCCCCGGCGCCGGGCACTTCGTCCAGATGGAAGCGCCCGCGACCGTGAACGACGCGATCACCGGCTTCTTGCGCGATCTGGAATCGCCGACCCCGTAAGGTCTTTCCTTGACATCCGCCGGTGGTAGTTCTTCGAGTCGACGAGGGGGTTCTCGGTGTCGTTCGCCGCGTCCTTCGACGATTTCCAGCGTCGCCACCCGAAGGCCGGTTTCCCGCTCGCGGTGATCTACAAGTACGTCGACGATCAGGGCGGCTACCTCGCAGCACTGATCACGTACTACGCCTTCGTCTCGCTGTTCCCGCTGCTGCTGCTGTTCACGACCATCCTCGGCTGGCTGCTGCAGAACAACACGGCGTTGAAGGACCAGATCCTCAACACCGCGTTCGAACAGATCCCGGTCATCGGCAGCCAACTCCACGACCCCGAAGGTCTGACAGGTGGGACCACCACCGTCGTCGTCGGTCTGGTCGGCGCGGCCTACGGTGCCCTCGGTGTCTCGGTCGCGACGCAGAACGCGATGAACACCATCTGGGGCGTGCCCAGGAACTCCCGCCCCAACCCGATCACGGTCCGCCTCCGCGGTGCCGCGCTGCTGGTCTCGATCGGGCTGGCCCTGATCATCCTGGTCGGCATCAACATCGCGGCGACCCACCTCGGTGACGGCTGGCAGACCCTCTCCCCCTACGTCGGCGTGTTGCTCGGAACCGCCGTCTTCGTCGTCCTCTTCCGCCACGGGACCGCACGACCGGTCCGGGTCCGCGACGTGCTGCCCGGCGCCGTGCTCGCCGCCCTGGGCTGGCAGGGCCTGCAGGTCTTCGGCGCCGTCTACATCACCCGCGTCGTGGCCCGCAGCCGCGACGTGACCGGTGTGTTCGCGGTGGTCCTCGGTCTGATCGCCTTCCTCTACCTGGCCGCGGTGCTGATCGTGGTGTGCCTGGAGATCGACGCCGTCCGCGTCGACCGCCTGTATCCGCGGTCGCTGCTCACCGAGTTCACCGACAACGTGCACCTGCTGTCGGGCGACGTCGCCGCCTACACCCGGTACGCGCAGATGCAGCGGCTGAAGGGCTTCCAGAAGATCGCCGTCACCTTCCGCAATCCGCTCGACGAGCCGCCGAACGATCCACCCCACACGGACACGGCACCGCTCGACGCGCCCTCGACGGACCTGCCTGAGCTCGGCACCGAGCTGCGCACCGAACCGATCCGGCGCCCTCCGCGCGACTGAGGAGCCTAGGCCGTGTTGCGAAAGTCCACTGCCTTGGATCGGTGGATCCGATGGACGGCTGGCAAGGCGGAGGAGGGAGGCATAGCGGTAGCTATGTCGACCGACGACAACGCAGCCAGGCGTTCATCGGGCCGCCGAGACAGGCAAAGGGACTCATCCAACACGGCCTAGGGCACTAGTTGTCGATCGCCGCCCGGTAGCGCCAGAACACCGGCACGGCCAGCGCCGCCACGACAGTCAGGATCACCACCAGGATGCCGCCGCCGGCCACGGTGACCGCGGTCCCGGCCACCGCGGCCGTCGCACCGTGGGTCACGTCGGCGATGCGCGGACCGCCCGCGACCACCACGATGAACACGCCTTGAAGGCGACCGCGGACATCGTCGCTGCCCGCCGACTGCAGCATGGTCTGGCGGAACGCGGCCGAGGCCATGTCGGCGGCGCCGCCGACCATCATCGCGAAGACGACGATCGGCAGGATCGGCAGGATGGTGCCGCGCGCGAACACGAGGACGGCGCCGGCGACAGCGATCGACGCGCCCCAGATCAGGATGCAGATCACCACGGCGCGGCCCTGCCGCTCCACGTTCGACACCCAGCCGGAGAAGACGCCGCCGACCACCGCGCCGAGCGGGATCGCGATGAACAGGATGGCGAAGGCGACGCCGCCGTCGGTGGGGCCGCCGAAGCTCTCGTGCGCGATCTGCGGGAACAGGGCGCGCGGCATGCCGAAGATCATCGCGATGAGGTCGACGACGAACGACATCAGGAGCACCTTGTGCCCCTTCAGGTAGATGAGGCCGTCGATCACCGACCGGAAACCGGCGGTCGGCGGCGCGACGCCCTCCTCGTGTTCGGGTGGCAGCGGAGGCAGGGTGACGACGGCCCACAGCGTCGCGAACAGACAGATGGAGTCGACCAGGTACAGCGTCGAGAAGCCGAGGATCGGGATCAGGGCACCGCCGACCAGCGGTCCGGCGATGGCGCCGGCCTGCATCACCGTCATGTTCAGGGAGTTGGCGGCGGGCAGTCGTTCCAGCGGCAGGATGCGCGGCAGCACCGCGGTCCGGGTGGGCTGGTTGACGGCGAAGAAGGCCTGCTGGACGGCGAAGATCGACAGCAGCAGCCACACGTTGTTCACGTCCAGCGCCGCCTGCAGCCAGAAAGCGGCCGAGGTGAGGATGAGGCCGACGGTGGTGACCATCAGGATGCGGCGGCGGTCGAAGGTGTCGGCGAGCGCACCGCCCCACAGGCCGAACACGACCAGCGGGACCAGGCCGAAGACGCCGGACAGACCGACGTAGGCGGAGCTGCCGGTGATCGCGTAGATCTGGGCGGGGACCGCGACGATCGTCAACTGCGCACCGATGACGGTGACGATGTTGGCGGTCCACAGACGCCGGAAATAGACGTTCTGCAGCGGCCGCGTGTCGGCCAGAATGCGTCGAGACATGGGTGCCTTCGTGAGGGCCGTCGTGGGCTGTTGCGGCCGTGGACGGTGGCGTCGGTGGGGGCCTAGGGCTGGAGCCGTTCCAGAGTCCAGCCGTCGGCGGTGCGCACCGCGCGGGCCCGGTTGTGCAGCCGATTGGCGCGACCCTGCCAGAACTCGACGACCTCCGGCTCGATGCGGTAGCCGCCCCAGTCGTCCGGGACCGGCACCGGCTCGTCGGAGTCGCGTCCGCCGAAGCGCTCGGCGGTGGCTGCGGCGGCGGCCTCCAACTCGGCGCGCGACCCGATCGGCTGCGACTGCGCGGACGTGTAGCCCGAGAGCTGCGACCCGCGCGGGCGGGAGTGCCAGTAGGCTGCCGTCTCCTCGGGCGTCACCTTGACGACGCGGCCGCGGATGTGGACTTGACGTTCCAGGGCGATCCACGGAAAGGTCGCCGACGCGTAGGGGTGCGCGTCGAAGGCCCGCCCCTTCTGCGAGTGGTAGCCGGTGAAGAAGACGATGCCGCGCTCGTCGGCGCCCTTGCACAGGACGGTGCGGGTGCCGGGCAGTCCGTCGGCGTCGACGGTGCCGACCACCATGGCGTTCGGTTCGGGGATCCGCGCGACGACGGCCTCCGCCAGCCACGCTTCGAACAGGCCGAGCCACGGCGGATCGCCGATCAGCCACGACGGATCGAGGTTGGCCGCCAATCCGTCGGCGCCGGCCGCATCGTCCCCGTCTGCGGCACCGTATCCGACTCGCATACTGGGCAGGTCTACCAGCTTTTTCACGTCCTGCATATTACTTTCGCTCACACCACCAGCCGATCCGGCAGTGCCTGGGCGTCGGCGGGCCGCGTGCACGGTTCGTCGCCGATCGCTCGGCGGTAGGCCTGTCCGACGAGGTCGATCCCGGCCGCCAGGGTCTCGGGGTCGAGCGTGTACGGGATGCGGAGGTGGCTGTCGAAGCCACCGTGCGGGCCGAACGAGCCGCCGGGGATCAGCCGCACGCCGAGCTCGGCCGCGGCGGCCGCCGTGGCGGTGGCGACCGGTCGCGGCAGGCACACCCACAGGCACAGGCCGCCGACCCCGCGGACCGGGACGGCTCCGGGCAGGTGCTCGTCGACGGCCTCCAGTGCGACGGCCCGCTGCAGGCGGAGGGCGTCGCGCCGGGCCGGCAGGAAGTCGTCGAGGTGGCTGAGCGCGTACTGCGCGGCGAACTGTTCGAACACCGCGCCGCCGAGGTCCGACTCGTACCGGGCCAGCGCGTAGGTGTCGGGTCGGCCGTCGACGCGGATCCACCCGACCCGCAGACCGGGCCACACCGTCTTGCTCGCCGAACCGAGGGTGATGATCTCCGCGCCGCGCGGAGCGAACGCCGCCACCGGGGGCGGCGCGGCGACGTCGAGTCCCAGTTCCACCATCGTCTCGTCGACCACCACCGGCACCCGGTAGCGGGCCGAGATCTCCCCGAGGCGGATGCGACCGGCCTCGTCGAGCAGGAGTCCGGTCGGGTTGTGGAAGTCGGGGATGACGAAGATCAGCGCGGGCCGCTGCAGCCGCACCGTCGATTCCAGCTGGTCGAGGTCCCATCCGTGCTCGGGGTGCAGGCCGATGGTGACGGCGCGGGCGCGGTGGCGGGCCAGCGCGAGGATGGTGCCGTGGTGGGTGGGCTGCTCCAGCAGAACGCGGTCGCCGGGTGAGACGCGGATGTCCAGCACCAGCCGCAGCGCGTGCTGGGCGCCGGACGTCACCAGGATCTGATCGGCGGTCGTCGGCAGGCCGCGTTCGGTGTAGCGGTCGGCGATGGTCTCGGTGAGGGCGCGGAGTCCGTTCGGGTACAGGCCCGAGCCGGTGAGATACCCGGGCGCACACTCGAGCGCGTGCCGGTAGCCGTCGTGCACGATCTGCACCGGGGCGGCGGGGGCCGCGATGTTCAGCTTGATCATGTCGCCCTCTGCCCCGAGATCGACGGGTTCGGCGGGCACCTGGACCGGGAGCCGCAGGACGCTGCGCGCACCCTGACGGGACAACAGGTGCCCGCTCTCGCGGAGCGCGGCGTACGCGCCCGCGACGGTGGTGCGCGAGACGTCGAGCGCCGCGGCAAGGGTGCGTTCGCTCGGCAGGCCGGTGCCGACGGGGACGCGGCCGTCCAGAACCAAGACGCGCAGGGCGTCGGCCAGCGCCCGATACGAGGGCTGCGGTCCCGCTGGGCGCCAGGCACCGAGATGTCGGGCGAGAGCTGCGGCACCGATCACGCCGGTCGGAGTCACCATGAGTCCAGTGTTTCACAACTGGCTATGGATTCCAGTACCAGTTTTCGCCACAGTGGAAGCATGTTCACACGACTTCTGGCGCTCGGCGTCGGCCTGGTCCTCTACGGCGTCTCGATGGCGATGATCCTGCACGCCGGGCTGGGCAACATCCCGTGGGACGTGCTGCACCAGGGCCTGGCCGAGCACGTCGGTCTGTCGGTCGGCACCGTCACGATCATCGTCGGCGCCGTCGTGCTCCTGCTGTGGCTGCCGATCCGGCAGCGACCCGGCTTCGGCACCGTCGCGAACGTGATCGTCATCGGCCTGGCGTTCGACGCCGTCAGCCGATTCCTCCCCGACCACCCGAAGCTGCTCGTCGCGATCCCGATGATGCTGGCAGGCATCGTCGTCAACGCCTTCGCGACAGCCCTCTACATCGGCGCCCGCCTGGGTCCCGGCCCGCGCGACGGCCTGATGACCGGCCTCGTCGCCCGCACCGGGTGGTCGGTCCGGGTGGTCCGCACCGTCCTGGAGGTGGCGGTCGTGGTGATCGGTTTCTTCCTCGGCGGCACCTTCGGCGTCGGCACAGTGCTGTACGCGTTCGGCGTCGGCCCGCTGATCCAGTGGTTCGCCCGCGTGATGCGCGTCGACCGCGCCGTCGCCGGCGACATCGCGGCGCAAGCGACGACGGTCACCGACGAGCGGGCGACCTGCTGACTCCCTCCACTGAATGACGGAGTCCCGGACACCCGTCATGATCACTGCACGGCGAAGTACGAGACGGTCATCAACGGAGATTTCGACGACGTCCTGGGCCGTCTGCACGCGGGAATCCTCAACGGCAGCGCGTCGGCGAGCGCAACTTCCTGTCGGCGATCACCTCGGGTGGCAGCCAGGCGGTGTTCTGGAAGGTCAACACGTTCGGCGAGGAGGCCTTCCTCGACTCGCTGATCGCGATCGTGAAGTCCCTGCCCGCGTGAGCCGCCCCACGTGATCGACTGGCGGCGCGCACCGCCCACCAGCACTGTTTTAGAATCGACGACATGACCGATACTGCAATCACGCTGCCCGCCGAACTCCTTCCCTCAGACGGCCGCTTCGGCTGCGGCCCCTCCAAGGTCCGCCCCGAGCAGCTGCAGTCGCTGGTCGACACCGGTGCGTCGGTGTTCGGCACCAGCCACCGTCAGGCGCCGGTCAAGAACGTCGTCGGCGACATCCGTTCCGGCCTGTCCCAGCTGTTCTCGCTGCCCGAGGGCTACGAGGTCCTGATCTCCAACGGCGGCACCACCGCCTTCTGGGACGCCGCGTCGTTCGGCCTGATCCGCGAGCGCGCCCTGAACCTGACCTACGGCGAGTTCTCGTCGAAGTTCGCGACGGTCTCCAAGAAGGCTCCCTTCCTGCAGGATCCGAAGGTCATCTCGACCGATCCCGGAACGGCACCCGATCCGGCCGCGCTGACCGCCGCCGACGTCGAGGGCGTGGACCTCATCGGTTGGGCGCAGAACGAGACCTCCACCGGTGTGGCCGTCCCGGTCCTGCGTCCCGAAGCCGCCGGTGACGCCCTCATCGCCATCGACGCCACCTCGGGCGCGGGCGGCCTGCCCGTCGACATCGCGCAGACCGACGTCTACTACTTCGCACCGCAGAAGAGCTTCGCCTCCGACGGCGGCCTCTACGTCGCCATCGTGAGCCCGGCCGCCCTGGCCCGCATCGCCGAGATCAAGGAGTCGGGCCGCTGGTGCCCCGAGTTCCTGTCGCTGCCGACCGTAGTCGACAACAGCGCCAAGAACCAGACCTACAACACCCCGGCGCTCGCCTCGCTGCTGCTGTTCGCCAACCAGATCGAGTGGATGAACTCGAACGGCGGCCTGGACTTCTGCACCGGCCGCACCGCCGACTCCAGCTCGCGCCTGTACAACTGGGCCGAGGCCAGCGAGTTCGCGTCGCCGTTCGCCGACGAGGCGCACCGCAGCCAGGTGGTCGGCACCATCGACTTCGCCGACTCGGTCGACGCGGCAGTCGTCGCCAAGACGCTGCGCGCCAACGGCGTCGTCGACACCGAGCCGTACCGCAAGCTGGGCCGCAATCAGCTGCGCATCGGCATGTTCCCGGCCGTCGAGCCGGAGGACATCACGAAGCTGACGCAGTGCATCGACTACATCGTCGAGCGCCTCTGATCGCCCCCCTGAGTCACCCACCGCTGCCCGCCGATCCGTTCGGCGGGCAGCGGTGTCTCAGTGCCGCATATCCCGCACGACAGGCAAAACACCTGGCTCGACGTGCGATTCACCGCGTGTCCATCCAGCGTTCGGGCGATGAATTCATTAGGGTTGAACCAATGTCCGCGTACCTGGTGACCGGAGGAGGAGTCGATGCGCGAGCTGCACGCTGATCGCTCCGATGCGGACGGCACGCACATCATCGTCATGGACCTGGAGTCCGGCGAAGAGTTTCAGATCCCGATCGACTCGATGCTGCGCACCCTCATCCATCCGCCCGAGCCGGTCGCCGACGTCGCCGATCCCCCCGAAGACCCCACGGACGACGCGCACGATTCCGCGTCGGACGAGCCGGCCGTCGAGTCCACCGACGAATCCACGGAGTCCGCGCCACTCGAGTCGGTTCCGACCGAGGCTCCTCCCGCGAAGCCCGCCCCGGCCGAAGTCGCCGCGGTCCGCACGCTGACCCCGCGAGAGATCCAGGCCCGCGTTCGCGCCGGCGCCACGGTCGCCGAGCTCGCCGAGGCGACCGGCGTCTCCGAGGACAAGATCAACCGGTTCGCGCACCCGGTGATCCTGGAACGCAGCCGCGCCGCCGAACTGGCCCGGGCCTCGCATCCCATGGGCATCGACGGCCCGACGTCGTGGACACTCGGTGAACTGGTCGCCGAATGCCTGGTCCTGCGCGGCAGCACACCCCAGAACGCGGTGTGGGATGCCTGGCGCACCGAATCCGGCCAGTGGGTGGTGCAGGTGGCGCCCGACCCCGACGAGGACGTCTACGCGCACTGGCGGTTCACCCTCGGATCGCACGGCGGCACCACCGACCCGATGGACGACCTCGCCGTCGAGCTCACCGAGCCCGACCTGGCACGGTCGTACCGCAGGCCCACCGTCGTACCCGCCGCACCGGAACCGCTGCCCGTGCCGGAGCCCCCGACCCGCGAGGTGTCCGACGACGGCCACGAGTTCGTGACGGTGAACGCCGACGACGTGACCGACCAGCAGCGTCGACGCGGACAGGGCCTGTCCGAGGTCCTCGACCTCCGATACGACGACGACACCGAAGTCCAGGCGCCGACGAAGCCCGCGGAGAAGGAGTCGACCACCCCGCGGCACCGCGGCAAGCGCGCGACCCCGACGGTCCCGGCGTGGGAGGACGTCCTGCTCGGCGTCCGCAGTCACCCGAACGAATGAAACGATCTGGAGGCTCGGTGCTGCCGAATATTTCTGTGCTGTGGTTCGTCGACTGCGACGACCCGGCCGCCGAACTGCGTTCGGGCGTCTCCATCGACCCCGCCCAGACCACGTCGTTCATCGAGAAGGCGTTCGCCAACACGGAGATCACCGCGATCGGCACCTCCGACCTCGGGGCGGCCGTCGGCGGCGCCGACAACCGCGTCTTCGCCGCGCACTTCGGCTCACTGGCGGTCCTGGCCGGGCACAGCCTGCGGACCGCCGATCCCAACGAGCTGACGGCGTACCTCGCGGACCTCGGCGTCGGACACACCTGGGCCCTGATCTCGGTGGATCCCGGCGCCGACATCGGCTGCTTCGCCCGCTGGGACGACGGTGACCTGCATCGAGCGTTCGCCGGGACCTCGACATCGATCAAGATCGACGCCGGACTCCCCCACCCGTTCGAAGGCCCGTACTGGGCCGGTGAGCACCCTCAGCCCGACGCGGGCGACGACCCGCTCGCACTCCCCTTCCATCCCGGCGCTCTCGCCGACGCGGCCAACCGAGAGTGGTTCGGCTTCGGTTTCCGCGAGTCCGAGCCCTCGCTCGACCCGGCACGGATTCCGGTCACCGTGTACCGCGTCGGCCCCGACGACGGCCGCGACCAGTTCGTCGAATCGTCAGTGCCCTTGACCGGCGACGCCGCCGATGTCCCCGAGGTCGCCACTCCCGAAGCCGGTGCCGAGGAGACCGAACCGATCGAGCGGGTCGTCGCGCCGGCCGCAACATTCGACGCCGAGACGGGCGATCAGACCGACGCTCAGCAGGAACGCACTCCCGGCCCGATCTCCCGGTACTTCGGCTTCCGCGGGCGGTTGTAGGCAGCTCGAGTCCGATTGCTCGACGAACCGTCGCAGACTTCGTCCCCCTGAGGCCTGCTGCCGGGCATATCGTCAGCGGCGGCCGCTCACGGGGACGAAGTTTGCGCGCGGGTAGCACCCCCTCACGCGGCCGGGCGTCCCCGGCTCACTCCGACCGCGAGATCCGCTCGTAGAAGGCGACGGCGGCGGCGGTCGCGACGTTCAGCGAGTCCGTCCCGCGCGACATCGGGATGCGGGCGCGGACGTCGCAGCGCTGCATCGTCTCCTCGGTGAGCCCCGGCCCCTCGGCGCCGACGAGGAAGGCCACCTTGCCGCCGGTGACGGCACCGGCGAGCGGGACGCTCCCCTCTCCCGGCGTCAGCGCGACGGTCGTGAAGCCCTCCGTGCGCAGCACGTCCAGGTCCCCGGGCCAGTCGTCGGACTTCGCGAACGGCACCAGCAGGGCGTGCCCCATCGAGACGCGAACACAGCGACGGTAGAGCGGATCAGAGCAGTGCGCGCCGAAGATCACGGCGTCGACGCCGAGCCCGGCCGCGTTGCGGAAGATGCTTCCGATGTTCTCGTGGTCGTTGACGCCCTCGAGGACCACCACGGTCCGAGCATCGGCGATCACCTCGGCCACCGACAGCTCCGCCGGCCGATGCGCGGCCGCCAGCACGCCGCGGTTCAGGTGGAATCCGACGGTCTCGGCCATCACGGCGCGGGAGGCCCGGTAGAACGGGACCCCGGCCAGCGACGGGTCGGCGAGGTCCGCGGCCAGTTCCCCGATCCGGCGGTCGACGCCGAAGAACGCGTGCGGGGTGAACCGGGAGGCGATCATCCGCTGCGTCACGAACACGCCCTCCGCGATCACCAGGCCCTTCCCGACGGCACCGTCGGTGCGGACGGCGACGTCGGGGCGTCGGTCC
This sequence comes from Gordonia phthalatica, assembly GCF_001305675.1. Lineage (NCBI taxonomy): Bacteria > Bacillati > Actinomycetota > Actinomycetes > Mycobacteriales > Gordoniaceae > Gordonia > Gordonia phthalatica. The sequence continues at coordinate 835,226 of NZ_CP011853.1, read as the reverse complement.
ACGTTGCTGAGGTCGCGGAAGTCGTCGACCCGGGGATCCGCAGGATCGTCGATGTCGATGACGGTCACGGCCAGGCCGTCGTACTGCGCTGCATCCGGGACGTTCACCCGTCAACGGTTTCACATCGTCGCAGCTCCGCATGCACTGCATCGACCGCCGTGAGCTTTGGCACACTGGACGGGTGAGCACTTCGATCTCTGAGCCCGAATCCAACGACCCGCTCTCCCTGGAGCGGCCACGGGGAACGGACTGGCCCGAGATCCTCGCCATCGACGCCCGCGCCTTCGCGCTGCCGAAGCCGCTGCCCGGCGACGAGATGATCGAGTTCCGCAACCGTGCGGGCGAGGGCGACACCGTCGTCATCCGCGACACCGCCTCCGACGGGCAGCCGATCGTCGCCGTATCCCTGTACTTCCCGGTGCCGGTGACGGTCCCCGGCGGCGGCATCGCGACCACGGCGGGACTGTCGTGGGTGTCGGTGTCGGCGACGCATCGTCGACGCGGACTGCTGCGCCGGATGCTGACCGAGCAGTACCGCACGTGGCGCGCGCACGACCTCCCGTTCGCCACCCTCACCGCCTCCGAGGGCGGCATCTACGAGCGCTTCGGATTCGGTCCGGCCGCCTTCTCGCACCAGATCCGGGTGGAGCCGCCGGCCGCGGACTTCCGCACGCCGGCCCCCGCGGACTCCCGCGTCCGCTACGGCAACCAGGAGCAGATCGCCAAGCACGTCCCCGCCGTCCACGCCCGCTGGGCCGCCGGTCGCACCGGTGCCATCACCCGTCCCGACACCTGGTGGCCGTCGATCATGGCCGACCGCAGTTTCCGCCGGAACTCGCAGACCAGCGGCCTGCACTACCTGCTGCACGCCGACGGCTACGCCGCGTACCGGATCGACGCCCGCGACAAGACCGCCCTGGTCGGCGACTTCGTGGCGGCCACGCCGCAGGCCCACACCGACCTGTGGCGCGTCCTCACCGGCCTCGATCTCGTGTCCGCGGTGAAGGCGTCGATCCCGGTCGACGATCCCCTGCCGCTGAAGCTGCGCAACGCGCGCGCCGTCGAGGTGCAGGGCCGGTCGGACGAGCTGTGGCTGTCGATCCTCGACGTCGTGAAAGCGCTGGAGCTGCGCACGTACGCTGCCCCGGGCGACTTGGTCCTCGACATCGCCGACGGCTTCGGCGACCGCGGCGGACGCTACCGCCTGACCGTCGCCGACGACGGCACCGCGACCGCCGCCCGGACCGACGACGACGCGCACCTCGCCATCGACATCGCCGCGCTGTCGAGCCTGTACCTCGGCGGAATCACCGTCCGCCAGATGGCGGCCGCCGGCCGAATCGACGGCGCCGACGACGATGTGGCGCTGCTGGGCGCGATGCTCGCCGTCGACGTCGCACCGTTCTCGGGGACGTTCTTCTGACGCGGAGTGTCGAGTCGAGCCGACTTCCGAGGCCGAAGGCCGAGGGGTCGGTCGAGACCGGGGGAGTCTCGCCGGGTCGCTACCCCACCAGGTTCGAGATCGGTCCTCGCGCGAAGTAGGCGATGAACAGGGCCGCGACGATGAACAGCAGCGGGTGCATGCTCTTGCGGTCGCCCCGGGCCACGGCCATGACGGCCCAGCTGATGAAGCCGACGCCGATGCCGTTGGCGATGGAGTACGTGAACGGCATCGCGACGATGGTGAGGAACGACGGGAGCGCGAACTCGAACTTGCTGAAGTCGATGTCGCGGATCTGGCCCATCATCAATGCACCGACGATCACCAGGGCGGGTGAGACGGCCTCCATCGGCACCACGCTGTAGAGCGGGGTGAAGAACATGGCGGCCAGGAACAGGACGCCGGTGACGATGTTCGCCAGACCGGTGCGCGCACCCTCGGCGATGCCGGCCGACGACTCGACGAGCACGGTGGCCGACGACGAGGCGGCCGCACCGCCGACGATGGCGCCGGTGCCCTCCACGACCAGTGCGCGGCCGATGCCCGGCAGGTTGCCCTGCTCGTCGGTGAGGCCGCCCTCCTTGCCGAGGCCGGTCATGGTGCCCATGGCGTCGAAGAAGTTCGACAGCAGCAGCGTGAAGACGAAGATCGAGGCGATCAGGACGCCGACGCCATCAGAGGTGAAGGCGCCGAACACGTCCACCTTGCCGACCAGGCTGAGGTCGGGGAGGCCACCGACGCCGTCGGGCAGCTGCGGGATGTTCATGGCCCAGCCGCCGTGGCCGTCGGACGCCTTGCCCAGGTGCATGATGCTCTCGACGATGATCGAGACGACGGTCATGACGACGATGCCGAGCAGCAGACCGCCGGGCACCTTCTTCACCACGAGCACACCCATCAGCAGGACGCCGATGACGAAGATCAGGGTGGGGACGGTCGCGATGGAGCCGTCGTCGCCGAGCTGCACAGGCGGGGCGCCCGCGGCGGCGGGCTTGGTGACGAAACCGGCGTTGATCAGCCCGATGAAGGCGATGAACGCACCGATGCCTGCGGCGATCGCCGACTTCAGTTCCGGCGGGACTGCGTTGAAGACGGCGGTGCGCACGCCGGTGAGACCGAGCAGGACGATGATGATGCCGTTGACGATCACCAGGCCCATGGCCTGCGGCCACGACATCTGCGGCGCGATCGTCACGGCCAGCAGGCTGCTGATGCCGAGGCCCGCGGCGATGCCGAACGGATAATTGGCGACCATGCCGAAGACGATCGACATGACGCCGGCGACCAGCGCGACCACCGCGGAGACCTGCAGCATCGGCAGCACGTCGCCGAACTTGTCGGCGTTCATCGGCTCGCCGGGAACGCCGCCGATGATGATCGGGGTCAGGACGACGATGTACGCCATCGTGAAGAAGGTGACCAGTCCGCCGCGCACCTCGCGGCCGACGGACGTCCGCCGCTCCTTCAGCTTGAAGTACCTGTCCAGCACTCCGCCGCTGCTCGACGACTCCTCGCTGATCGGAGTCGGTTCGGGGCTGCTCGCCTCCTGCGAATCGGTGTCGACCGGGTCGGTCATCGGCAAGTCCTTCGCTTTCGCCTGTCAGAAGTCGAGAACAATTGTTGCGCGACGCCGCCGACGACGATGCGCCACCCCAGCGAAAGCTACCCTGTACGCATGCCTGACGTGTCCCAGATCCCCGAGCTCCCCGCAAAACTCCGGGCGCCCGAACCGGTCATCGTCATCGGAATGCTGATCTGGGCGGCGGCCACCCTCATCGTCTGGCTCACCGACGTCGGCCCCGACAGCGCCCTCACGATCTGCCTGGTCGGGTTGGGCGTCGGGGTCCTCGGCACCACCATCGTGCTGGTGCAGAAGGCCGCGGTCCGCCGTGGCTCGCGCGGCGCTCAGGAAGGGCTCGACGTCCCCTGATCCGCGGGGCTGCTCGGCTGCCCGGGTCGACCCGTCGCGTGTTTGGTCCCCATCCGCAGCAGTGCCGGTCTACGGACGATCTGCGCGTGTCCGAACAGGCAGACCGCGAGCCAGATGAGGCCGAACAGCCAGCCGAACAGCACGTCCGACGCCCAGTGCACGCCCAGGTACACGCGGCTGACGCCGATCAGCAGGACCAGGATCGGCAGCCAGACCAGTGCCACCGCCCGTTCCCGGACACGGGGGAACACGCGGAAGGCGACGACCGCCGTCAACCCGTACACGACGGTGCTGAGCATGGCGTGCCCCGAGGGAAAGGCGGCTCCGCCGACGTCGATCAGCCGGTCCTCCACCGGCGGCCGGTCGCGGGAGAACAGCAGTTTCAGGATCATCATCAGGATGTAGCCGCTGAGGCTGCCGACGACGATCATCGAGGCGAGGTCGATGCGGTTCGAGAGCCAGGCGACCACGAAGACGCCGATCACGACGAGGGTGAGCGGCAGGGTGTCGCCCATGGCGGTCACCATGTGCATGACGGAGGTCAGCGGTTCGTGTCGTGACTCGACCACCCAGTCGGTGATGCGATCGTCGATCGGGAACTGCTGCACTGCCTGCCCTCCCACCCGAAGGTCCGTCGGCGCGGATCCGTTTCGCCGCGCACTTCACCGTACCGTCAGCGGCGGTCGCGGCGGGTCAGGTGGACGGTGCCGTCGGCGGCGACCCACAGCGGAACCCGATGGCGCGTCGAGGTGTCGCCGTCGGTGAGGGTGACGTGCAGGTCGTCGTGCAGCCGGATCTCCCGCGGTGCCACGAGTCCGGTCGCGGCCAGGAGCGCGACGGCGTCGCGGGCATCCGGGTCCGCGGGATCGCCGTCGGGGTCGGGCAGCGCGTGGTAGCGGTCGGCGGCGGTGGTCGCATCCAGCAGGTCGGCCAGCAGCGCCGCGTCGGCGGGAGTCGGGGGCAGACCGGGCACAACCGCGGCGTCGGCGGGCAGCACGGACGTCCACCACGGGGCGTCGACGACGATCGGATCAGCGGTGGTGCCGCCGGTCAGGGTCCGTGCGCGGTCCGGCGGCGTCACGTCGGCGACGGTGAACAGTCCCCCGCGCAGGCCGGCGAGCAGGGCGGCGTGGGCGCGGGCGGCGACACCGGGCGCGATGTCGCGGCGATCGTCGGCGAGGGCGGCCAGCCAGGCTTCAGCGTCCTCGGCGTCGTCGGGAGTCGCACCGGCGAGCAGTGGGACGGCTGCGTCGGGACCCTCGACAGCGTCGAAGAGACCGCGGAGGGCCGGGTCGTCGACGGCGCGGTGCTGCCGCAGCGGGACGCCGTCGATCTCGGCGTAACGCCGCAGCCACCAGCGGGTGTATCCGCCGGCGAGGAGCGGTGCGGTGGATTCGTCGGTCGCCAGCAGCGTCAGGGCGGCAGGCCAGCGGTCCGGGTCGACGAGGTCGAGATCGCGGATCGCGGTGAGCTCGTCGGGCGGGACCTCGTGGGAGTCCCACCAGGCGTCCTCGTCGGGCAGGTCGTGGTCGGGTGCGACGGGCGCCGGGTCGTGCACCACCGAGAAGCCCCAACCGACGCCGAGCCGACGGAGCGCGTCGGTGCCGTACCGGTCGACGACCTCTGCGGCGACGGTGCCGAAGGGCGAATCGTCGACCAGGACGCGGCGAGCGGGCTGTCGGGCAGCAGGAGTTCGTCGGCGGGCCAGTCGTCGCCGTCGGTGCCGCGCAGTTCCAGGACACCGAGTGACGACGGCGCCGGTGCGGCGTCGGGCAGCGACAGCAGGCGCAGGACGATGTCGGCGAGGTCGCGGTGGTCGTCGGCGGCCTCCAGTTCACCGAGGAGTCCGGGATGGTCGAGGGCCTCGCTCGGCGTGATGCGGGTCAGGCCGAGCCGGTCGAGCAGCGGACTGTAGGCGGCGGGGGCGAGAGTCGGCACCCAGGTCGGGGCGGGCGGGTCGTCGACCGCGTCGAGCCCCTCGATCAAGAACAGGCCGCGGGCGCCGACGTGCATGCGGCCGTCGGCGCGCGGGACCGGCAGGGTTCCGAGTTCCTCCGCATCGCGGCTGTCGACGACGGCGCCCTCCAGGGCCGCGTAGAGGTCGGCCCACCACGAAGGCGGCTTCTCGGTTCCCGCGAGCAGTTCCGCGAGGTCGGCCAGACCGAGCTGCCGGGCACCGAGTCCCACCAGCAGCGATGCCGTCACCCGGTCGCTGACGTCGGGGTGCGCGAGGGGTTCCAGAAGGTCGCCGAGGATCGCGCCGAGGTCCGGGGTGAGACCAGGGAACACCCAGGTGCGCGTCGGTGCAAGCGCCTCCCCCGTCGCTGACGGCACCCACTGCGCCGCGGCGAGCCGGTCGCGGACGGCATCGCGGAGCAGGGCGTCCACGCGGCCCGCGGCGAGGGCCGGCGCGGGGATCAGCGCCTGCTTCTGGTCGTCGGGCACCAGGGCGACGAGTTCCGGGTAGCCGTCAGCGGCCGCGGCGACGTCGGCCGCGGGGTGCAGTTCGCGGCGATCGGGCGTCAGCGGCAGCCGGGCGATGAGCCGCGCGGGCAGGGTGGTCTCGATGTCGGTGGCGGTGGGGCTGCGCAGAACATCGCGCTCCAGCGGGAGCACTCGTCCGTCACGGAGCGGAACCAGCCAGCGGGTGGTCGCCGATCGGGCCTGCAGCCAGCGCGCGCACTCCGCGCCGTCGGCGGTCACGATCACCTCGTCACCGTCGACGCGGCGGGCGAAGGCCCGGCCGTCCACCTCGATGCGGTCGATCGATTCCAGTTCCAGCAGCAGGTCGGGGGCCTGCTCGGCGGCCTCGGCGACGAGGGCGGCCGCGACGTCCGAGTCGGCGACGTCGAGGGTCACCTCGGTGTCGTAGCCGTCGGCGGGAACCGCGGACGACGGCCACGCGAGCCGTTGCGCGGGGACGGTCGCGGCGCTGGGCAGACGCTCGGCGACGGCCGCGCGGGACCGGGCCGCGTCGAACTCGATGGAGCCGCTGCGCGAGGCCACGACGACGCGGGAGGCCAGGGAGGTGGCGCGGAACCCCATGCCGAAGCGGCCGACGGTGCCGGTCTCCGGGTCGGCGCGTTTCGGGGAGACGCGCAGCGCGGTCAGGGAGCGGACGCCGTCGGCGGTCAGCGGGGCGCCGGTGTTCGCGACGCGGACGGCGGCCCCGTCGGCACAGATCGCCACGTGTCCGACGATCCCGGCGGCACTGGCCGCATCGGCGGCGTTGGCGCAGAGTTCGGTGAACAGTCGGTCGCGGTAGCCGATCTCGCGGAGTTCCGCTTCCGCGGCGGCGTCCTCGGCGAGCCGGGTCGGCGACGCGATCCAGCCGTCGAGCGTCGCCGCGCGGAGGGCGGCGGTGCCGAAGGGATCGGGCAGGTCAGCCTTCTGCGGGGGCATCGGCTGCCGACGACGACGCGTCGGCGGGCTTCACGATCGTCACGACCTCGACGGCGCCGTCGTCGTAGGCGTCGTACGCGGGGCTGCCTTCGCCGCCCGCCACGCGGACGTCGGAGTGGGCGCCGCAGCCGTAGTCGGCGGAGACGGCACGACCGTCAGCGGCCAACTCGTTGGCGCACACGCCGAACGCGCCGTGCAGGGCACCGGCGATCGGCAGGTAGAAGCCGCAGGTGCCGCACGAGTGCCGGGCGTTGCGCGCCATCGGCGAGGCGGGCCCGTATTCGCCGTCGTACCAGCGCTGCGCGGCGTCGGCGCGGCCGTCGAAGGAGAGGAGTCGCTTGCGTCCCAGGCCGATTTCGGCAGCCACCTGGCCCACCTGGTCGCGGTCGACCGGGTCCACATCGAGGGTGTCGATCTGACCCGAGACCAGTCGCGGATCGTCCTCGGGGGCGGCGAGCATGTCGCCGGGCCCCAGGTCGCCGGGGGCAACGCGGTCCACCCACGGCACCCATTGCGGCGCGAGGAGGGCGTCGTCTCCGGGGAGCAGCACCGTCTCGCTGACGGTCAAGCCGGCCGAGTCCGGCGCACCCGCCACGACGACGCACCACTGCCAGCCCCGATAGCCGGGAACCTGCGCGGCGAAGTAGTGGGTGGCGGCATAGTCGCCTTCAGCACGGGCGCCCAGATGCTCACCTGGAACCTCGCCGTCGGCGACCAGCGCGTCACGCGCGAAGTCGACGGCATCCACCAGCGCACTGTTCGCCGGGGCACCGCTGTCGATTGCAACACTCACCCTTCCAGTGTGCAATAGCGGCCGCCCGGAATGCACGTCAGGGACCATTATCGATGGTTTTGGGGTCGGTTCGTCGTCCAGACGAATCCTCGGTGCGCGCCTCATCCGATCTCTGTCGGTGCGATAGGGAACAATTGATGTCGTGAATCCTCGTCCACCCGGTAGCGGCCGTCCCAGCGACGGCGGTCGGCAGCAGCCTCCGCGCCGACCGCGGCGCCCTGCGCCGCACCCCGGTCAGGCGAACTACCCCGCCGACCCGCGCCCACGTGTCCCCACACGGCCGTTCGATCCCCGGCAGCGACCGGCGAGCAACGGCTATCTGCCGCCGCGCACCCACAATCCGCATCTGCCGCCGCTCGATCCGCAGCACGATCCGCTCGAGGAGCCGACCACCCGGATCGACGCGCCGAGCGGCGATCAGCGGGTTCCGGACGCGGAGTACGTGCCGCCGGAGAAGGTGACGGTGGTGCGCGTGATGGCGCGCCGGTCCAAGTACTTCACCGAGCGCGGCGTCAAGATGGTCCATCGCGCAGCCATCGCCGACGGCGCCGACCGGTCGGGGCTCACCGCCCTGACGCTGCCGGTGATCGCGAACAACACGGTCGACGCCGCCATGGCCGTCGCCCTCGCGAACACCCTGTTCTTCGCGGCCGCCACCGCCGACTCCAAGGTCAGCGTCGGGCTGTACCTCGCCTTGACGATCGCACCGTTCGCGCTGATCGCACCGCTCATCGGTCCGCTGCTCGACAAACTGCAGAACGGCCGGCGCATCGCGATGGCGAGCACCTTCGCCCTGCGCGCCGTGCTGGGCCTGCTGATCATCGTCAACTTCGACTTCAACGCCGACACCCAGCAGATCGAGTACTCGCCGTACGTGCTGTACCCGTGCGCGCTGGGTCTGATGGTGCTGTCGAAATCCTTCGGCGTCCTCAAATCGGCTGTCGCGCCGCGCGTGCTGCCGCCCTCGATCGACCTGGTCCGCGTCAACTCCCGCCTCACCACGTTCGGCCTGCTCGCCGGCACCATCGTCGGCGGCGGCATCGCCGGCGCCCTGGAATTGGCGCTCGGCAAGGGCCTGCACTTCCCCGGGGCCATGGTGTTCCTGGTGCTTGCAGCCGGTGTCGGCGCCTTCTACTGCATGCGGATCCCGTCGTGGGTGGAGGTCACCGAGGGCGAGGTCCCGACCACCATCACCTACCGTGGCGGACCCGACACCGAGACCGTCGCGCCGTCGGGGCAGAGTCTGCCCAAGCGGTTGGCCGCCAAGATGCGTCAGCCACTCGGCAAGGCCGTCGTGACCGGGCTGTGGGGCAACGGCACCATCCGCATCCTCACCGGCTTCATGACCCTGTACGCCGCGTTCTACGCGAAGGCGCAGCAGACCGACGACAGCTCCGGCTGGGCGCAGCTCCTGCTGCTGGGCGCGGTCGGTGCCGCCGCCGGTGTCGGCAACGCGCTCGGTAACGGCGTCGGCACCCGCATCGAGTTGAAGCATCCGACGCGGATCATCGTTTTGTCCACCGCCGCGACCTTCGTCGGTGCACTCCTGGCCGCTCTGTTCGGCCAGCTGCTGTTCATGGTGATCGCCGCGTTCATCGGCTCCGCGACCAGCGCCATCGCGAAGGTCTGCATGGATTCGAGCATCCAGGACGATCTCCCCGACGAATCCCGCGCCTCGGCCTTCGGGATCTCGGAGACCGTTCTACAGCTGTGCTGGGTGCTCGGTGCGGCACTCGGCGTCCTGCTGCCCACCGAACTGTGGATCGGCTTCACCGTCGTGACCGTGCTGCTCGGCATCGGTCTGGCGCAGACCGTCCTGACCAGTCGCGGTGCCACCCTGGTTCCGGGTGTCGGCGGTCGCCGCCCCGACCACGCCTCACCCACCATGCCCATCCAGATGCCCACTCAGCCGCGACCGCGCGGATAGCCCCAACGGAGAGACGAGTTCAGACGTGCTGCAACCGGGAGACAAGAAGGCCCTCGCGATCATCGGAGCGGTGGTGGTCGCCGCGCTCGTGATCATCGCCGGTGCGACGGCACTGCTGGTCCGCGGTCACGAGAAGCCGCTCCCGACGGTCGCGCTGACCGCCGAGGACGGCCTCGCGCAGGTGGAGCCGTCGTTCTGGTGCTCGGAGAAGTTGACCGACTGCCGCAACCTTCAGTTGAACGCCGACGGCACGCCCGTCATTCGCACCGTCGACCACCCCGTCCGCATCGGAGACGAGACCTGGGTGTCGGTGCCCGAGGAGATCTCGAGCAGCCCGTGGGCGTTGCTGGCCGAGTTCGCGACTCCGCGCGGACTGGAACGCGTCCAGTGGATCCACCTGCCCGACGAGAAGTCCACCCAGGTCTTGAAGAGCACGCCGGACCGAGTGCTGATCGGCATCGAGGTGTCGGTGGTCTCGGCGGTCCAGCTGCCCGCGCCGGGTCAGAAGGAGGCCACCGACGAGGGCGACTTCCCGTTCCGCGGCGTCTTCTCGGTCCGAACGCTGCCGGTCGGCTTCGACATCCCGAACAAGACTCCGCTCGACGGCACGCAGGGCGACTGATCCCTCACAGCGGAACGCCCCCGCCGATCCTCACGATCGGCGGGGGCGTTCCACGTTCCTGAACGGTGTCAGCGATCGAGCTCGCGGGTCACGCCGCGCACCACTTCGGAGATCAGCTGTGCGGTCTTGCGGTCCGGGTAGCGGCCGTTGCGCAGGCCCGGCTGCACCTTGCTCTCGAGCAGGGTGATGAGGTCGGCGACCATGCCGTGCAGCTCGTCGGGCGACGGCCGCTTCGCATCGCGGTCGCGGTCACGGCGAGCATTTTCGCGAGTGTTGCGGGCGACGCTCGGCGCGGGCTCCAGCACGGAGACGCGCAGCGCCTGCGGGCCGCGTCGACCGGCCGCCATGTCGAACTCCACCTTCTGCCCGACCTTCAACTCGGAGACGCCCTCGGGCAGCACATTGGCGCGCACGTAGACGTCTTCTCCGTCAGGCTGCGACAGGAATCCGAAACCCTTCTCGGAGTCGTACCATTTCACCCGGCCGCTCGGCACCGCGATCACCTTCAACTGAGGTCGTCTGCCACATACAAAAGCGCCTGGCCCGATGGCAGTCCGAGCAGAGGCGCGCTACTGCTCATGGTAGCGCCACGACTACCGTGGATGCCATGCAGACCCAGAAGCCCTCCCGCTTGCTCCCGGTGGTGGTCGTCGTCTTCGGACTCGGCATGATCGCCGCTCTCGCGCTGCTGATCCCCGCGGTCCGGCAGTCCGGGACCGCGCCGGTCGCCATCCTCTACATCCTCGCGATGTGCGCCCCGGTGAGTCTGCTCGTCGGAGTGGTCGCCGCGCTCCTGTCCGGGCGGCGCAGTCGATGACCACCTCGATGGGCGCGGACCGCCCTCTGAGCCCGGTCACCGACCAGTCGGCGCTGAAACGCGCCTTCAGCTGCTTCCCGTCCGGAGTGGTGGCCGTGTGCCGCCGCGACGACGCCGGCGCGCCGATCGGCATGTCGGCCAGCGCGTTCACCACGGTCTCGCTCGATCCGCCGCTGGTGTCGGTGTGCGTGCGCAACGGCTCGGCGACGTGGCCGAGCCTCAAGGCGCCCGGCACCGTCGGCGTCAGCGTCTTCGCCGCCCACCAGGGCGAGCTCTGCCGTCGCCTGGCGGGCCCGACGGAGGAACGGTTCACCGACATCCATCCGATCTTCGACGAGTCTGGTGCCGTCTTCGTTCCCGGCGCCACGGCCCACCTGGCCTGCACGGTGTTCTCCGAGATCCCCGCGGGCGACCACTTCGTCGTGCTGCTGGCGATCGAGTCGCTGCGCTGCGATCCCACCGTCGACCCCCTGGTCTTCCACGCGAGCAGCTTCCGCGCGCTCGAGGCTCGTCGCGCCCAGATTTGAGTGGCCGACGTCTCAGTTGCGGTGTGATCTTATTCACATAACAGATCGATAACGAACCGGACACGGGATGGGGGTCATGGGCCTGAACAGCGCCGACGTGATTTCGTCCGAATCGCAGTGCTACCCGCGCGTTAACCGAGTCTGAAGCAACGGGTGACCCAGCCGTTCGAACGACGTAGTGTTCATGACGGTCGTCGACCCGGCGATCACCCGAAGAACTGTTCCACCGGTCGCGCCCAGCCTCGCTTCCGCCGGTGGAGCAACCTCAAATGCAGTTTCAGGAGCGAGGACGGGGGACCCAACATCCCTTGAGGAACCGGCCGATCGACTCGTCGAACGGCCTTGGGGTTAAGTCCCGACAGCGTCACATCCAGTGATGCCAGCGGGGCCGAGCACCTCTCGCTCGAACCCGACAGCTCACCTCGTAGGCGCGTGGAGAGAGGAAAGAACTTCTATGTCCGGACGTCACGCCAAGCAGACGACCAATACCAAGACTTTCGCCAAGATCGCAGTCACCGCCGGCATCATCGGCGGCGGCGCAGGAGTCACCCTCCTGGGCGCAGGCCACGCTTCGGCCGCAACGGACGCCGAGTGGAACCAGGTTGCACAGTGCGAGTCCGGCGGCAACTGGGCCATCAACACCGGCAACGGCTACCAGGGCGGCCTGCAGTTCAGCCCGAGCACCTGGGCGGCCCACGGCGGCACCCAGTACGCTCCGAGCGCCGACCAGGCCACCCGCGAGCAGCAGATCGCCATCGGCGAGCGCGTCCTGGCGACCCAGGGCAACGGCGCATGGCCCACCTGCGGCGGCGTCCTCTCGGGCCCCACCCAGCGCACCGCGCCGAAGACCGCTCCGGCCAACCCGCTGGCTCCGAAGCAGCAGGAGTCGCCGGCTCCGAAGACCTCGGACGCCAAGACCTCCGATGAGGCCAAGAGCCAGGTCGACGACGCGGTCAACAACAAGAACGTGAACCCGGCCGTGAAGAACGCCTGGACCGCTGCGAAGAACTCGGGCTTCAACCTGAGCCCCGATCAGCTCAAGCTGTACAACCAGAACAAGGGCCTGCTCAACCTCCTCTGAGTCTGAGCACTCTGATCTGACGACGAAGACCCCCGCTCCGGCGGGGGTCTTCGCGTATGCGAGGTCGGGTCATGGTGCAGAGTTCGTCTCCGCGCGCGCCGACTCTCCCCATAGACACGAAAACCGGCCGGACCTCACGGTCCGGCCGGTCAGAGCGTCGTTCAGATCAGCGGTTGACGACGGTCTTCGCGTGAATGTAAGGCAGGTCGTCCACCGGCTTCGGGAACTCGGTGTCGCCGAACGGCGAAAGCGCTCCGGCGAGGTGCGCGACGAGTTCGGTCACCGCGTGCTGATCACCGATCTCGGTCGGCCAGCCGTTGTCCACATATCCAGTCTTCTTAGCCACGGCCTCATTGTGCCATGCCCGCCTCACCAGCGGTAAAGTTGGCCGAATGAGCCCAGACCTGCCGCTGCGCGGTCTGGCCGACGACCTGAGCACGCGGTCCGACGACGCCCTCGCGGACCTGCTGATCGCCCGGCCCGATCTCGCGTCTCCTCCTCCCCGCGGCACCGGTGTCCTCGCAGCTCGTGCACTGTCCGCGGCGTCGATCTCCCTGGCGGGCGAGAACCTCGATCTGCTCTCCGTCGCCGTACTCGAGACCTTCCTCGATGCCGCCGCCGAGATCGGTGAACGCAAGGAACTGCTCGGTCCCATCGGTCGCGACGAGGTGGTCGCCCGCCTCGGCAAGCGCGCCCTCCGCGCGGACGTCGACGCCCGCCTCGACGCGCTCGTCGCCGCGGGCCTCCTGTGGGGCACCGGACCGCTCAAACGCGGCAGGCACACGCACTGGTTGGGCGGCGCGCACCTGCCCACCGCGCTCCCCTGGCGCGCCAACCACCTGCTCGGTCCGATGGCCTCCCTGACACCCGATGAGATCCGCGCCCGCGTCGACGGCGCAGGCGATCGTCCCCGTGAACTGCTCGCGACGCTCGCCCAAGGGCCCGCCCTCGGCCGCAGCCGCGACGCCGCACCGGACGCCGACCCGTCGGCCCCGGTGCCCACTCTCATCTCTCTCGGCTTGCTGGCGCGGGTCGACGAGCAGACCGTCGAGCTGCCGCCGCAGGTGGGTCAGATCCTCCGCGACCAGCCGCCGCTGCTCACCGCCTCCCTACGACCGCCTGCCCTCACCGATCCGGACGTCCCCGGGCGGTTCGACGCCGACACCGTCGACGCCGCGGGCGCCGGTGAAGCGCTGGAACTGCTCCGGCACGCCGGCGACCTGATCGAGGCGCTCGGCGCCGCGCCCGCCGCCCTGCTGCGCTCCGGTGGCCTCGGCATCCGCGAGCTCCGTCGGCTCGCGAAGACCACCGCGCTGTCGGTGCCCCGCGTCGGACTGCTCGTCGAACTCCTCGCGCGGCAACGGCTGCTCGACGGCGGCGTCCCCGACCTCTCGGACCTCGACTACACCGCCGACGATGTCTTCGCTCCCACCACCGCCGTCGACGCGTGGGCGCACCACCCCACGGAACAGCGCTGGCTGGGCATGGCGCGCGCCTGGCTGCAGCTGCCCCGCCGCCCCTGGCAGATCGGCGGCACCGACCGCGACGGCAACACCCTGGCGGCGTTGTCGTCCGAGCTCTACGACGCGACCGCCGCGGCCTCCCGCCGCGCCGTCCTGAGCCCGCTGCTCGACGCCGAACCCGCGCACCCGGTATCGGTCGACGCCCTGGTGGCGGCCCTCGGCTGGCGGCATCCGCGGCAGTTGCGGCGCATGACCCGGCACACGGTGGCCGAGACCCTCCGGGAGGCCACCGAGCTCGGACTCGTGGCGCACGGTTCGCTCACGACCGCCGGCCGCGCGCTGTTGGCCGCACCCGTCGACGATGAGGCGCCGACCGACGTCCTCGCAGCGATGGAGGCCGCCCTCCCGGAGCTGATCGACTACTTCCTGGTGCAGGCCGACCTCACCGTCATGGTCCCCGGCCCCCTGCAGCCCGACACCGCCGACCGGCTGCGGCTGCTGGCCGACCTGGAGTCCGGCGGTGCCGCGTCGATGTACCGCGTCACCGAGGACAGCGTGCGGCGCGCCCTCGACACCGGCCGGAGCAGCACCGAGATCGGCGCCTTCCTCGCCGAGCACTCGCACACGCCGGTCCCCCAGTCTCTGACCTATCTGATCGAGGACGTCGCTCGACGGCACGGCCGCCTGCGCGTGGGCGTCGCCGCGTCGTTCATCCGGTGCGACGACACCGCGACCCTGACCGAGGTGCTGCAGAGCGAGGCCGCCGCCGACCTCTCCCTCCGTGCGCTGGCACCGACGGTCGCGGTCTCCGTCGCACCGTTCCGCGAAGTGGTGGACCGCCTTCGCGAGGCGGGTTTCGCGCCGGCAGGCGAGGACTCGTCGGGCGCTCTGATCGACCTGCGCAGTCGCGGCGTCCGCGTCCCGACGCGCACGCACGGGGCCGGTCCCACACCGCGTCGCTCGGGCATCGGCCCCGGGCAGGCGCACGCGGTGGTCTCACGGATGCGGACCGCCGACCGCGCGGCCGGGCCGGTCTCGGCGACCGCCTCGGGTGCCGCGGGCGAGACCGTCTCCGCGCTCATCCAGCTCGCGCTGCGAACCGGTCGACGACTGCGGATCGGCTACGTGGACGCGCAGGGCTCGGCCAGCCGCCATGTGCTGCACGCGCGTTCACTGGCGGCCGGACAGCTGGTGGCCGACGAGGACGGCGGCGTGGAGGGCCTCCACTTCCCCCTCCACCGCATCACCCGCGTCGAAGTGCTGTGACCTGCGGGCCTTCCGGCCGGGGCTGACTGGCCGCGACCGCGTCCGACCTGGACAATGGACGGGTGACTGACGGACCGCTCATCGTGCAATCGGACAAGACCCTCCTGCTGGAGGTGGACCATCCGGGGGCGGCCGCCGCCCGCGCGGCCATCGCGCCGTTCGCCGAACTGGAACGCGCGCCCGAGCACGTCCACACCTATCGAGTCACGCCGCTGGCCCTGTGGAACGCGCGCGCCGCCGGGCACGACGCCGAGCAGGTGGTGGACGCCCTGGTCACCCACTCCCGGTTCCCGGTGCCGCAGCCGCTGCTGGTGGACATCGTCGACACCATGGGCCGCTTCGGCCGGCTGCAACTGGTCAAGAGCCCCGCGCACGGCCTCACCCTGGTGAGTCTGGACCGCGCCGTGCTCGAGGAGATCCTCCGGCACAAGAAGGTCGCGCCGATGCTGGGTGCGCGGATCGACGACGACACGGTGGTCGTGCATCCGTCCGAGCGCGGTCGCCTGAAGCAGATCCTGCTGAAGGTGGGCTGGCCCGCCGAGGATCTCGCCGGGTACGTCGACGGCGAGGCGCATCCGATCGCGCTGGAGCAGGACGACTGGGAGCTGCGCGACTACCAGGAGCTCGCGGCCGACTCGTTCTGGGCGGGCGGGTCCGGCGTCGTCGTGCTGCCGTGCGGTGCGGGGAAGACGATGGTCGGTGCGGCCGCGATGGCCAAGGCCGCCGCCACCACGCTGATCCTGGTCACCAACACGGTCGCCGGGCGTCAGTGGAAGCGCGAGCTGATCGCGCGCACCACCCTCACCGAGGAGGAGATCGGCGAGTACTCCGGTGAGCGCAAGGAGATCCGCCCGGTCACCATCGCCACCTATCAGGTGATGACCCGCAAGTCGAAGGGCGTCTACAAGAACCTCGACCTCTTCGACTCCCGCGACTGGGGCCTCATCATCTACGACGAGGTGCATCTGCTGCCCGCCCCGGTCTTCCGGATGACCGCCGACCTGCAGTCGCGCCGACGCCTCGGCCTCACCGCCACCCTGGTCCGCGAGGACGGCCGCGAGGGCGACGTCTTCAGCCTGATCGGCCCTAAGCGGTACGACGCCCCATGGAAGGACATCGAGGCGCAGGGCTGGATCGCTCCCGCGGAGTGCATCGAGGTCCGCGTGACGATGACCGACGAGGAACGCCTGCAGTACGCCGTCGCCGAGCCGGAGCTGAAGTACAAGCTCTGCTCGACGGCCCATTCCAAGGTCCGCGTGGTGCGCTCCATCCTGGAGCGGCATCAGGGGTCGCAGACGCTCATCATCGGCGCCTACATCGACCAGCTCGAGGAGCTGGGCCGCGAGCTCGACGCGCCCGTCATCCAGGGATCGACGCGGAATGCGGAGCGCGAGAAGCTCTTCGACGCCTTCCGTCGCGGAGAACTGCAGACCCTCGTGGTGTCGAAGGTCGCCAACTTCTCCATCGACCTGCCCGAGGCGTCCGTCGCCGTGCAGGTGTCCGGCACCTTCGGATCCCGGCAGGAGGAGGCCCAGCGCCTCGGCCGTCTGCTGCGCCCGAAGGCCGACGGCGGCCAGGCGCACTTCTACTCCGTGGTCTCCCGCGACAGCCTGGACGCTGACTACGCCGCCCACCGTCAGCGCTTCCTCGCCGAGCAGGGCTACGCCTACCGGATCGTCGACGCCGACGACATCGTGGGCCCCGAGCTGCCGTAGCGCCCCACGCTGGTCGGGTCGAGGGATTCGCTCAGCCCAGCCGACGCAACCGCTCCGCGGCCTCGGCGATCACCTCGTCGCGTTTGCAGAACGCGAAGCGGACCAGATGGCCCCAGGTCGCGGTGTCGTCGACGAAGGCCCTGACGGGGACCGCGGCAACGCCGACCTTCTCCGGGAGCTCGCGGCAGAAGGCGGCACCGTCGATGTAGCCGAGCGGACGCGGATCCGCGCAGACGAAGTAGCCGGCCTCGCTGCGGTGGACGCCGAAGCCCGCCGAGCGCAGGGCGTCGGACAGCACCGTGCGCTTGCGTTCGAGTTGCTGGGCGTTGCCCCGCACCCACTCCATCTCGTTCCGCAGGGCGTGCGCGACAGCCGGCTGGAACGGGCCGCTGCCCACGTACGAGAGGAACTGCTTGGCGGCACGGGCCGCGGCGACGAGCTCGGCGGGGCCGGTGACCCACCCGACCTTCCAGCCGGTGCAGCTGAAGGTCTTGGCGGCGCTGGAGATCCGGAGCGTGCGCTCGGCCATGCCGGGCAGGGTGGCGATCGAGTGCTGGGTGCGGCCGTCGAAGAGCAGGTGCTCGTACACCTCGTCGGTGATCACGACGACGTCGTGCTCGGCGGCGAGGCGAGCGACCTCGGCGAGGTCGTCGTCGCCCAGGACCGTCCCGGTGGGATTGTGCGGCGAATTGATCAGCACCGCCGCGGTGTTCGGGCCGAATGCTGCCGCGAGGGCGTCACGGTCCAAGACGAAGCCGTCGCCGTCGGGCACCAGCGGCACCGTCTTGCGAACACCTCCCGCGAGCGCGATGCAGGCGGCGTACGCGTCGTAGTACGGCTCGATCATCACCACTTCGCGGCCCGGCTCCACCAGCCCGAGCAGAGCTCCCGAGATGGCCTCGGTGGCGCCGACGGTCACCAGGACCTGGGTGTCCGGGTCCAGGTCGATGCCGTACTGCTCGCGCTCGTGCTCGGCGACCGCGTGCCGCAGCTCGGGGATTCCGATGCCCGGCGGGTACTGGTTGTCGCCGCTGTTGATCGCATCGACGGCCGCAGCGAGCATCGACGCGGGACCGTCGGTGTCCGGGAAACCCTGACCGAGATTGATCGCGTCGTGCTTCACGGCCAGCGCCGACATCTCCGCGAAGATGGTGGACGTGAACGGGCGCATGCGATCGACGAGTGGCATGCATCCAGATTCGCACACGCCGCCCGGCGGTCGTCAGCGGATGTTCGCGACGCCGCTACAGCGCGGTGCACCGAACGTGAGGAGGCCGCGGTTGAGGCCGGTCGTCGTGATCCGCACCGGACCGGCACCGGAGTCGACCTCAGCGACGTACGAGTTGCCGCTCAGATTGTGCGCGATCGTCACCGGCACCCGCCCCTTCTGGCCGGTGCGGAGGTTGTGCCAGTTCAGGGTGCCGTCCGTGGTGTAGCCGAAGAGGCTGGCACTACCCCAGAACGCGGCGAACTTTCCGGGACCGTCCTGGTCTACCCGGACGCCGCCGTTGTACGGGATGTCGACGACGTTCGGACTCAGTCCGATGCAGTGCTGCGCGACGTACTGCGACGAGACCGGCCGTGCCTCCGCGGCGCCGGGCACTCCGACGGCGGCGAGCGCTCCGACGCCCGCGACGGTCGCTGCGATTCGAGTGAGTTTCACGGTCTCCTCCCAGGTGTTGTCCGTCACCCGGGATGTCGTCTGAACGAGCGACATAGTTAGCCGGCGTCCAAACTCTAGAACACACGTTCGATCATCCGGTATTCTCGGAGCATGACCACCGGGGTGCAGGCATCGCTGTTCGACGCCGTGTCCACCGACGCGCCCGCTCTCGCGCCGCTGCGCTCGGGTGTCGTCCGGCACGAGCTGACCGATGGCGCGTGGGTCGACGTCCGCCCCGGCTGGATCACCGGCTCACTCCCACTGTTCGACGCTCTCCGCGCCGACGTCCCGTGGCGTGCCGAGCGCCGACAGATGTACGAGCGGATGCTCGACGTCCCCCGTCTGCTCTCGTTCTACGACCAGAACGCCCCGCTGCCGCACCCGCTGATCGGCGTCGCGCGCGACGCGCTGAGCAGTCATTATCGAGCCGACCTGCCCGAAGGTTTCGCCACGTCGGGGCTGGCACTGTACCGCGACGGCGCCGACAGCGTCGCCTGGCACGGCGACCGGATCGGTCGCGGCCGGGACTGCGACACCCTGATCGGGATCGTGTCGCTCGGCTCGCCGCGCACCCTGCTGCTGCGTCCGCGCGGCGGCGGTCCGTCGCGCAAGTTCGTGCTCGGCTCGGGCGACCTGCTGGTCATGGGCGGGAGCTGCCAGCGAACGTGGGATCACGCCGTGCCGAAGTCGCCGGGCGCGGGCCCGCGGATCAGCATCCAGTTCCGGCCGCACGGAGTTCGGTGACTATCCCTGAGTCCTGCAGGAGAGAGGTTGCGGCACCATCTGTCGACCAGTGGCACCACTTGTGTTTCCCGCACTCAGTCGCGACCGAGTGCGAGAAACACAAGTGGTGCGACTCGCCGACAAGTGGTGCGGGGAAGGCCGCGTCGTCCGGCGAACTGCCGACGTCAACCTTCTGATCACCGGAAATCAGTCAACTTGTCAGGCGGGCACGTCGACGGTGACGCCGGTCAGCTTCTCCGACACCGCCCACAGCTTGTCGCGGACCGACTGGTCGTCGACGATCGAGCGGTAGCGCGCCGGAGACGGCCCGCCGCGCAGCACCAGGCTCGGTCCCCAGTAACTGCCGTTGGGAACGTCCGCGGTCGCGGCGTACAGCGACGGCAGCGCCCCCTGGTCGGCGGGCTGCCCGACGCGAAGCAGCGCACCGGCCTTCATCAGATAGTCGACCGGCGTCTCCGAGTGACCCATCAGTTCGGTCGCGGCGTAGCCGGGGTGGGCGACGACCGACCGCAGGCTCGAACCGGCGGCCGTGATCCGACGCGCCAACTCTTGCGCGAAGACCAGGTTGGCGAGCTTCGAGTCCCCGTAGGCGGCCCACCGGTTGTAGCGTCGCCGTTCCCAGTTCAGGTCGTCGACGCGGACGCTGCCACCCAGGTGCGCCAGCGACGAGAGCGTCACCACCCGCTCGGTCAGCTTCGGCAGCAGCAGCCCGGTGAGCGCGAAGTGCCCGAGATGGTTGGTGCCCATCTGCATCTCGAAGCCGTCGGCGGTCCGCCGCAACGGCAGCGCCATCACGCCGGCGTTGTTGATGAGGACGTCCACGGCGTCGACGGTGCCGGCGAACTCGCGGACCGAAGAGAGGTCCGCCAGATCCAGGTGGGCGACGGTGGCGGCCGAACCGATCCGATCGGCGACGACGGCCGCCTTCTCGAGGTTCCGGCACGCGAGGGTCACCCGGGCACCGCGCGCGGCGAGGACGGCGGCCGTCTCGGCGCCGAGGCCGCTGTTGGCACCGGTGATCACGAACCGGCGACCGTGCTGGTCGGGAATGCGGTCGGGCGACCATCCACTCATCGTCAGTGCTCCTTCGGTGCGGACCGCGCGGTCCGCTCTCGTGGCTTGCCGAACTTCACCAGTTCGGAGAGCACACTACCCAGCGACGGCGGCTGGGCCGGGACCAGGAGTTCGCGCGGCGCGAAGACCTCGGTGGCCTCCGGCCGTCCGCGGAGGGTGATCCGGTCGACGCGACGCCACCGCGCCGTCTCATCGGCATCAGCCGCGTCGACCGTCTGCCCGCTGGCGAGGATCGGCGAGTGCCCCTCCTTGGCCCGGTCGGACAGGCGGGCGCTCTCGTTGACCGGATCACCGATGACGGTGTACTCGTAGCGGGTCCGTGCACCGATGTTGCCTGCGAAGACCTGCCCGTACGAGACGCCCATCCCCCACTCCAGGGGCAGCTTCTCGCCGAGCGCCTCGCCCAGGGCTCGGGCCGCGGCCAACGCGGACTGGGCTGCGTTGTCCAGGGGTGCGGGCGCACCGAAGATCATCAGTGCGGCGTCGCCCTCGAACTTGTTGATGAAGCCGCCGTGCTGCTCCACCACCTCGGCGACGATCGAGAAGAAGGCGTTCAGGACCACCGCCGTCTCCCGCGGGTCGCGGTGCGCCGCGAACGACGTCGAACCGGTGATGTCGACGAAGATGACGGCCACGTCGGAGTTGGCTCCGACGAGTTCCCCGCCGTGCTCCAGGGCCAGGTCGGCGACGCCGACGCCGACGTGACGGGAGAAGATCTCGCGCATGCGGTCGCGTTCCTCCAGACCCTCGAGCATGCTGTTGAAACCGTCCTGCAGGACACCGATCTCCGACGAGTCGTACACCGCGACGCGGCGGGTCAGGTCGCCCTCGCCGGCAGCTTTGACGACCTCGGTCATCTCGGTGAGCGGATCACGGAACGCACGGCCCACCAGCCCCACCACGCGGCCGCCGGAGGCCAGCGCGATGAACGCGAGGAAGGCGATCGGCCAGTCGAAGTGGTCGTCGAGCACGCCCGGCACGATGTTCATGGCGCGGCCGACGATGATCGAGAGCATGCCGAGCATCGGCACCGCCGACGACACCACCCAGATCACGAGCATCCGTTCGCGGACGCCGTGCATCACGTCGGCCATCGCACGGCCGCCGAGCGCCAGGACCACCAGCGGCCGGACGGCGCTCTCGATGAACATGTAGTTCAGGCACGCGGAGGTGACGGCGGCGAACAGGAAGGCGACGAGCATCGCCAGCAGAAAGGTCTGGGCCGCTCCGGAGAGGATCACGTACACGACGTAGGCGGCGAGCCAGCCGCAGACGTCGGCCTGCGCCACCCGCATCGGTATCACTTGGATCTTGCGGCGGCGTTCGTCGTCGGCGACGTCGCCGGTCACGAACCAGTCCATCTGCGGCCGCAGGAACAGCAGCGAGATGACGATGCTGACCACCAGACCGACGATGGTCGAGAGGATCACCGCGATCATGCCGGGGTCGCCGTTGCCCGCGTGGAGGGTGAGCTCGCCCCCGCTGAACGCGAGCATCACCGCGACGAAGGTCTCGATGCTGATCAGGATCTTGGCGCCGCCGACGATCGTGCCGCCGAGCATCAACGCCCGGGCGACGATCCCGCGGCGCAGAGCCACGTCCATGTCGCGCCACTCCGAGGCGAGACGTTCACTGCCGCCGTCGACCAGTCGGCCGCCGAAATAGGCGACCTTCAGCCGGCGATCCACCCAGTCCGCGAAACGGTGGAGTTCCGCGCGTGTCTCAGTACGCAAACAGATCACCTCCCGGCCGTTGGAATCCCACTGAGATTACCCAACAACCGGGAGGCGATGAGGAGGAGCGATCAGGCTGCGAGACCCGCTTCGATCTCGAAGGTCAGCGAGATCTTGTCGCCGACCACGGTGCCGCCGGTCTCGAGGGGCATCTCGATGTCGATGCCGAAGTCCTTGCGGTTGATGACGGTGGTGGCCTCGAAGCCGGCGACGGGGCCGTGGCCCATGCCCGGGTTGACGCCGTTGAACTCCATCTTCAGGGTCACCGGCTTGGTGATGCCCTTGAGGGTGAAGTCGCCGGTGAGCTCGTAGTCGTCGCCCTTGGCGACGACGCCGGTCGAGACGAAGGTGGCGGTCGGGAACTTCTCGGCGTCGAAGAAGTCGGCCGACTTGATGTGGCCGTCACGCTGCTCGTTGCGGGTGTTGATCGAGGTCACGTCGATCTCGGCCTTCACCGAGGGGGTGCCGTCCTCGGCGATCTCGATGGCGCCCGAGAAGGTGTCGAACGTGCCGCGGACCTTCGAGACCATGAGGTGACGGACCGAGAAGCCGATGGTCGAGTGGACCGGATCGATGTTCCAGGTGCCGGCGGTCAGCTCGGTGGGGACGAGGGTTGCTGCAGTCATGCTGTTCTCCTTGAAGAGGTGATTCGGAAGGGCTTGTGAAGTTTTCGTCGGCACGTTCAGCGCCACACATGAAGCATAACCGGACCGCGGTCCGCTTGCTTCCCGATGTGACGACCTTCACACGACCTGCAGCACCGCTCCCCTTCCGATCACACCTCCACGACGTCGCTCTGCGGGTCGATGAGCACCTTGGCGTGGTGCTGCGCCGAGCCCAGCGCGTCGAAGGCCGCCGCCGTGCCGCCCAGGCCCACGGTCCCGGTCAGCAGCGGCTCGGGCCGCACCTTGCCGCGGGCGATCATGTGCAGCGTGTTGCGGAACTCCGCCGGGTCGTAGCCGAAGACGAACCGCAGGTCGATCTCCTTGTTGCCCGCCATCGCCGGCTGGAAGGTGTCGGGCTCCATGCACACGCCGACCACCACCACGCGCGACCGGAACGGCGCGCCGGTCACCAGGTCGTCGATCATGCCGGGCACGCCGACGCATTCGAAGACCACGGGGCCGCTCGGGGTCAGCGCCAACTTGTCCGCGACGCCCATCAGCGACCACCACGGGACGCCCGGGACGAACTGCAGAGCGTGCATGGCGTCGAAGGCCACCGAGAACAGGTCGCCGACGCGGGTGAAGTACTTGTCCTGCGCGGGTGTCACATCCCACGGGCTGTCGACCGCTGGGTCGACGACGATGTCGGCGCCGCACTCGCGGGCCAGGTCGCGCCGCAGCGCCGACAGGTCGCTCGCGACGACCGTCTTCACGCCCACGGCCTTGAGCATGAGGATCACCGCGAGGCCGATCGGCCCGCAGCCCACGACCACCGCGACGTCGCGCTTGCTCACGTCGCCGCGTCGCACCGCATGATGGGCGACGGCGAGCGGCTCGGTCAGGGCGGCGAGTTCAGGACGGAGCCCCTCCGGGACCGGCATCGCGAGGTCCTCCTGGACCACCATGTACTCGGCGTAGGCGCCGGGAGCCTGCGCGGACAGGCCCACCATCTCCACCTCGTCGTCGTGGCGGATGATCGGCAGAGCCACCACCGAGGTCCCCGGCTTCCAGCGCTTACGGCACTTGGGACCGTACGAGACCACCTCGCCGACGAACTCGTGCCCCATCACCACGCTCTGCGACGGTCGCATGAAGTTGTCGTAGCCGACCTTCTGCCCGATGTCGGCGGCGACATCGCCGTGCACGCGTGCATGCAGGTCGGAGCCGCAGATCCCGGCGCGCAGCACCTTGATCAGGACATGGCCGGGTCCCGGCTCCGGCATCTGGACTTCCTGGACGTCGAGCGAACCCTCGTGACACACCACAGCTTTCATGGGTCCACTCTAGAGTCGCGGGCCGGCCGCTTCCTACTGTCGGTCGGGCCCGGCGCGGGAGAGTCGATGGTCGACTCTGCGACCCGCCGCCGGCTGAGACGTCTCAGTCCTCGCTGCGGTGACGGGCCTTCCGCACCTGGTACGACGGATCCACATGGGGCCGCGGGAGCGTCGCCTCCGAGTCCGAGCCGGCGAAGCCGTCGCCCGGATGCTCTCCGGTCTCCCGGTTGATCCACGAGTGCTTGCTGTCGTCGGTCTCCGACGACAGGAACTGCGCGCGGGCTCCCTCGGAGGGTTCCGCGGCGGGCTGGTCGTGCGTCACTGCGCGGACCTCGTCGGGCACCTCGTCGATGTAGGTCTCGACTTCCTTCTCCACCACGCGCCGCACGATCACCGGCTTCTCGACGACGACGATCTGCTCGATCGGCTTCTCGACGATCTTCTCCACCTCGACGTAGACCGGCTTCTCGATCACCTTCTCGATGATGTGCTCCACCGGCTTCTCGACGATGCGCTCCACCACGTGGTCGACGCGCTTCTCGATGACGTTCTCGATGAGGACCGGGGTCTGCACGTTCTTGTCGAACTCGCGGCGGACTTCCTGCTCCACCACCTTCTCGACGATCTCCGGGCGTTCGACGATCTTCTCGACGATGTGCTCGACCGGCTTGTCGACCACCTTCTCGACCACGTTGGGGACCTCGACGATGCGCTCGACGATCCGGTCGACGGGCTGCTCAACCACCTTCTCGACCACGTTCGGTCGCTCGATGATGCGCTCCACCACCCGGTCGATCGGCTTCTCGACGATCTTGTCGACGATGTTCGGGACCTCGACGGTGCGCTCCACCACCCGGTCGACGGGCTTCTCGATGACCTGCTCGATCACGTTCGGGACCTCGACGATCTTCTCGACCGTGTGGTCAATCGGGGTCTCGACGATCTCCTCGACCATGTTCGGCGTCTCGACGATGCGCGTGACGGTGTGGTCGACGGACTTCTCCACCACTTCTTCGACGACGTTGGGGATCTCGACGACCCGCTCCACCACGCGGTCCACCGGCTTGTCCACCACGTGCTCGATCACGTGCGGGACCTCGACGACCTTCTCGACCACGTGGTCGACCGACTTCTCGACGACTTCCTCGACGACGTTCGGGACCTCGACGGTGCGCTGCACGGTGTGCTCCACCGGCTTCTCGACGATCTCCTCGATCAGCTCGGGCTTCTCGACCACGCGCTCGATGACGTGCTCCACCGGCTTCTCGACGATCTTCTCGACGACGTTCGGCTTCTCGACGATCCGCTCCACCACGTGGTCGACGTTCTTCTCGACCAGTTTCTCGGTGACGTTCGGGATCTCGACGACCCGCTCCACCTCGCGGTCGACGTCCTTCTCGATGACCTTCTCGACGACGTTCGGGACTTCCACGACGCGCTCGATGACATGGTCGACGGGGCGTTCGATGGGCTTGTCGACGATCTGCTCGACCACCACCTCGCGCTCCACCGGGACCTCCTTGATGGAGGCCTTCTCGTGAACGAGCTCGACTTCCTTCTCCACGACCTTCTCGACCGTCTTGTAGACGATCTTCTCGACCGGGATCTCGATCTCCTTCTCGACCACCGTCTCGGTGGCCGAGTCCTCGTCGCCCTCGACGACCTTCTCCACAACCTTTTCGACAGGCTTATAGACGATCTTCTCGACGGGGACCTCGATCTCCTTCTCGACGATCTTCTCGACGGGGACCTCGCGGATCACCTCGACGATCTTCTCGACGGGCTTCTCGATCACCTTCTCGACGATCGATTCGACGGGGATCTCCACCACCTTGTCGACGATGGTGACGATCGGCTTCTCCACCATGCGCTCGATGCTGATGGGCTTCTCTACCACGTCGTCGGTGATCTCGACGAGCAGTTTCTCCACCATGCGGGAGACTTCGGTGGGCCGCTCGACGATCTCGTCGACCACCGTCACCAGCAGCTTCTCGATGAGTCGCTGGATCTCGATCGGCTTGTCGACGATGTCGTCCAGGACGGTGACGACCGGCTTCTCCACCAGGCGGCGGATCTCGATCTCGGTGTCGACGATGTCGTCGTGCACGGTGACGATCGGCTTCTCGACGACGCGCGGCACCTCGACGGGCTTCTCGACGATCTCGTCGACCACCGTCACGACGGGCTTCTCGACGGCGCGGGAGATCTCGACGGGCTTCTCGACGATGTCGTCGACCACCGTGACCGCGGGCTTCTCCACCAGGCGAGAGATCTCGACAGGCTTCTCGACGATCTTGTCGGAGACCGTGACGACCGGGTGCTCCACCATGCGCGGGAGTTCGACAGGCTTCTCGACGATCTTGTCGACGACGGTGACGACCGGCTTCTCGACGATGCGCGGCAGTTCGACGGGCTTCTCGACGAAGTCGTCGACGAAGGTGACGGCGACTTCCTCCACCATGCGCGGGACGTCGACCGGCTTCTCGACGATGTCGTCGATCACGGTGACGACGGGCTTCTCGACCAGGCGGTGGAGGTTGACGGGCTTGTCGGCGATCTCGTCTTCGACGGTGACGACGGGTCGTTCGACGATGCGGGTGACGCTGACCGGCTTGTCGGCGATCTCGTCGACGACGGTCACGACCGGCTTCTCCACCAGGCGCGACACGGTGGCCGGCTTGTCGATGATGGTGTCGACGGTGTTGACCACCAGCCGCTCGACGATCCGTTCCAACGTGACCGGCTTATCGATCACCGTCTCGACCGGGTTCTCCACCAGTCGTTCGACTGTGTATCCACGATCGACGACGTTGTCGACAACGTTCAGCCCTGGCTCGTCCGCCTGCGGCGTCCCGTCGTTGGCCATCGCCCCTCCTCGTCCTGCGACTTCCTCACCGAAAACCCTTACACAGCGCGGCGAGAACAACTAACTGAACCCATAGATTACGCGGAGGAAGCGCTGTCGGCCGACTCACGACCGTCCCGCCGTCGGTTGAGCGGTGGAGCGGAGCCCCTCCCGCTGGTTGAGGGCGAGCCGAGCGCGTCGCCCCACCTCCAGAAACAAAAGAAGCCCACCGATTTCTCGGTGGGCTTCTTTCCAGAATGTGGCCAGAGTCGGGATCGAACCGACGACCTTCCGCTTTTCAGGCGGACGCTCGTACCAACTGAGCTACCTGGCCGAAGGCATCGGTAAAACCGAAACCAAAGCGACCCTGACGGGACTCGAACCCGCGACCTCCGCCGTGACAGGGCGGCGCGCTAACCAACTGCGCCACAGGGCCATATTCTGTTGTGTGCCTCGAAGACCTTAGCAGATCTTCGGTGCGTACCCCCTACGGGATTCGAACCCGCGCTACCGCCTTGAAAGGGCGGCGTCCTAGGCCGCTAGACGAAGGGGGCCGGTGTTCCTCGTTGGGAGCGAGACAAACTCTATGCGATCACTGCGCAAGAACACAAATCCGCTGCTCACCCCTTGTTTTCCGGTGATTAACCCGGGGTACGGAGCACCGCTCGGCCGCGACGTCCGACGGGCGTCGGGATCCGGGCGTAATCTCCGGTGAATGTCCTCAGACATCAGTGCGACGCCGACGGTCGCGCACCCGCTCCGCGCGGCCCTCGTCGTCGGCGCCCTCGGCGTGGTCTTCGGCGACCTCGGCACCAGCCCGATCTACACCGTCCAGACGGTCTTCGATCCGCACGACCCCCACCCGATCGCCCCGACGGTCGACAACGTGTACGGCGTCGTCTCTCTGATCTTCTGGTCGGTGATGATCATCGTGACCGTCACCTATGTCCTCCTCGCGATGCGCGCCGACAACGACGGCGAGGGCGGCATCCTCGCGCTGATGACCCTTCTGAAGCGGTGGATCACCGAGATCAACCCACGCGTGTTCGGCATCCTCGCCGGGCTCGGAGTCCTCGGCGCCGCCCTGTTCCTGGGCGACAGCATCATCACCCCGGCTATTTCCGTCCTCTCCGCCGTCGAGGGTCTGAAGGTGGTCGATCCGGCGCTGCACTCGTGGGTGGTGCCGCTGACTGCGGCCATCGTGTTCGTCCTGTTCCTGGCGCAGAAGTTCGGCAGTGGCCGGGTGGGCCGGTTCTTCGGTCCGGTGATGGTGCTGTGGTTCGCGGTGATCAGCATCCTCGGGATCCGCGGGATCACCACCGAGCCGGGGATTCTGCGCGCACTGTCACCGATGTACGCGTTCACGTTCGTGACGGGCCATTTCCACATCGCGTTCTTCGCGCTCGCGGCGGTCGTGCTGGCGGTGACCGGCGCCGAAGCCCTGTACGCCGACATGGGCCACTTCGGTCGACAGCCGATCTCGGTCGCATGGCTGTTCATCGTCGCGCCGGCGCTGACGCTCTGCTACCTCGGGCAGGGTGCGCTGGTGGTGCACGACCCGTCGAACCTCAGCGCCCCGTTCTTCCTTCTCAGCCCGGATTGGGCGCAGATCCCGCTCGTCGTGCTGACCACGATGGCGACGGTCATCGCCGCGCAGGCCGTCATCTCGGGAGCGTTCTCGGTCGCGGCGCAGGCGGCGCAGCTCGGCTACATGCCGCGCCTACGGCTGGTCCACACGTCCGACCGCCAGTACGGGCAGGTGTACGTGCCGTGGCTCAACTGGTTCCTGATGGTCTCGGTCATCACCCTGGTCTTCGCGTTCCGCAGCTCCGACGCCCTCGCGTACGCCTACGGCATGGCGGTCACCGGCACCATCGCCATCACCACGGTCCTGTTCTTCGTCGTCGCGCGGCACCGCTGGCACGCCCCGTGGTGGGCGCTGGTGCCGAGCGCTCTGATCCTGCTGACCGTCGACCTGCTGTTCTTCGGCGCCAACATCACCAAGTTCGTGCACGGCGCGTGGCTGCCGATGGTGATGGCGCTCGCCGCGTTCATCGTCATGACGACCTGGCGTCGAGGGCGACTGTTCGTCGGCGCGCGGCGCAGCACGCTCGAGGGTCCGCTCCCCGATTTCCTCGTCTCTCTCCGGTCCAGGCAGGGCATCGAGACCGTCGACGGCACGGCCGTGTTCCTCAACCGCGACCCGAAGTCGGCACCGCTGGCGTTCCGCTCCAATGTGGAGCACAACCGGGTCCGCCATCGTCACGTGCTGATCGTCGCCGTTCAAGTGGCGACCGTTCCGCGGATCGACGACGCCGACCGCTTCGTGAAGCGCGATCTCGGCGACGACAACCCCGGCATCGACGGTCTCACCATCCGGTTCGGTTACGCCGAGTCGCCCGACATCCCCGCGACTCTCGCCCGCTACCGCGACCTGCCCGCCGGCGTCGACCTCGACGGCGCCACCTATTTCCTCTCGACCGTGGAGATGCGCCTGAGCGACGAGCCCGGCCTGCCCACCTGGCGCAAGCGGGTGTTCCTCGCGAGCAGCCACGTGGCGTCCGACGCCAGCGACCACTTCAGCCTGCCGCGGGAGCAGCTCGTCGTACTCGGCGCGCGGATCCCGGTGTGAGCTGCGCCAAGACCAATTCGACTGCGTCCTCCGGCAGCCGCTCGGGCTGTCGTAGTTTCGTCCCAGGCTGGGCGAGTTCGCCGACGCGAGCTTGCGAGCGCTCGACGTGTATCGAGGCCCCGCATGACCGGCAGCGATGCAATCTTCGTCCCCCTGAGCACGATTCGCCGACAATATGCCCGGCAGCCGACATCACGGGGACGAAGATTGCATTACCCCCAAACGCGAGTCACCACTTCAGCCTGCCGCGGGAGCAGCTCGTCGTGCTCGGTGCGCGAATCCCGGTGTGACAGGCCTTCCGAACCCGGGTTCGGTTGTCCGACTTGCCCTCTACGCTTGTTCGCATGTGGTCAACATTCGGCGGACACCGCGCGCTGATCGGCACGTCGGTGCTCATGATGGCCGCCGAGGCGGTCGGCGCCGTCTTCGCTCCGTTTCTGATCGGCCTCGCGATCGACGACTACCTCGACGGCTCATACCGCGGGTTGATCACCCTCGGCATCGTCGGCCTCGCGACCGCCGCGCTCGCGACGGTTCGACGTCTGCTCGACGTCCGCCGGTACGCGCGGATCTACGAGCAGTTGAGCGCTGACAGCTACTCGGCCGACGCCGATCTCTCGACCAAGTCCGCCCGGCTGAACATGCTCCGCGAGGCTCTCGACTTCGTCGAGCACGGCCTTCCCATGATCGTCGCCGCGGTCGGTGCCTTCATCGGAACGCTGGTCTTCCTCGCCGCATTGAGCTTCCCGATCTTCCTCGCAGCCCTCGCGATGGCGGTCGTGATCCTGCTGGTCTACGCGATGTCCACCCGACGAACCCTGCGACTGAACCGGAAGCTCAACGACGAGTTCGAGCACCAGGTGGAGGTCCTGCAACTCGACGACCGCCCCAAGATCCGCAAGCACATCTCGATGCTGAACGTCTGGCAGATCAAACTGTCCGACCTCGACGCCTCCAACCTCGCCGTCGCCCTCGTACTGACCGTCGTGCTGCAGATCTTCGCCGCGATCGTCGCCGCGAAGGCCGGCATGGACGACGGCGCCCGCCTGGCGGTGATGCTGTACGTCTTCGAGTTCGCCGCCGTCTCCGAGATGCTTCCGGAGGCCTGGCAGGAATACCTCGGCGCCCGCGACATCGTCCGCCGCCTCGAGGGCCTGCCCGCGGAGGCGTAGCGCAAATTTCGTCCCTCTGAGCGAGGTTCGTCGGCAATATGTCAGGCGGGCGGCCATTCCCCAGGGTGGTCGAGTTCGCCGACGCGAGCTTGCGAGCGCTCGACGAGTATCGAGACCTCGTGCCGCGGGCTGGGTAGCGACCGGCGAAAACCACTGCGCCCCAGCGAAACTCACGGTCGTCGCGATACGCCGCGTGCTCGCTGCGCTCGCAGGCGGCACTCGACAAGCCTAGGGCAGTCCAGCCGGCTCGATCCGCGCCATCTGCTCCAGACAAAAGGCCAGACCGGGGAACCCATCCCCGGCCCGGCCTTTCACTGTGCCCCCAGTAGGGCTCGAACCTACGACCTGCGGATTAAAAGTCCGTAGCTCTACCAACTGAGCTATAGGGGCATGCCACGCGGAGCGCGACTTCAGGAAGTCTACGCGAACCGACCTGCGCCACATGCACGGCCTCGGCAGATCGTCGCGACTTTCAATGTGCCGAGCATCACCGTAGACCAATCGTTCTATGCAACTTATGGTTACACCTATTGCGCCGGGGCTCCGGCGCCGGAATCGAGGAGGAGCGATGGCTCACGGAACCAGCCGGACATTTACCGGCGTCGGACGTTTCGCGCATCGGCATGCCTGGTGGATCCTGGGATTCTGGATCGTGCTGGCGGCGGGACTGAACGTCGCCGTCCCCCAGCTCGAGGTCACGGTGTCGAAGACCTCCGCCGACTTCCTACCGTCGTCGCTGCCCGCCAACCAGCACCTCGAGCAGATGGCGCACGACTTCGGCGTCCCGCCGTCGAACGCCGTCAGCAGCGTGGTCCTGGTCGACGAGAAGGGCTTCGGCCCGCAGGACCGGGCCTACTACGGCCGCCTGGTGGACCGCCTCACCAAAAGCGACGACATCGCCTACCTGATCGACTTCTACGGAAAGCCGGTGACGCGGGAGTCGGCCGTCAGTCCTGACGGGAAGGCGGTGCACCTGCTGATCGCCGCCGAGGGATCGGTCGGCTCCACCCGCGCCCACCACGCCGCCCAGGGCATCCGCGCAGAGATCGACGCTGCGAAGCCGCCCGCCGGCCTGCAGACCTTCTACACCGGCCCCACTGCGACGCTCGCCGACCTGTTCTCCGCGATCGACTTCTCCCTGCTCATCATCACCGTGGTATCGATCCTGCTGATCTCGGTGATCGTCTTCGCCGTGTATCGCAAGGTGTCGACAGCGGCGGTCCCGCTGATCACCCTGGCGCTGGGCCTGGCGATCGCACGCCCGATCGCGTCGTTCCTCGGCGGCCACGGCTGGATCTCCATTTCCAACTTCACCATCGCGATCATGACGGCACTGGTGCTCGGCGCCGTCACCGACTACGCGATCTTCACCCTCGCCGCCTACCACGAGGGCCGTCGTCGCGACCTGCCCGTGGGCGACGCCGTCGCCGCAGCAAGCGGTCGCACCGCACCGATCCTCGTCGCGTCGGCCCTCACCATCGCCGTCGCCTCGGGCTCCATGATCTTCACGAAGATCGGCATGTTCCGCACCGCCGGCCCGCCGACGGCCATCGCCATCCTCACCGTGCTGGCCCTCGCGTTGACACTGCCGCCCGCCCTGCTGTCGCTCCTGGGACGACGCGGTCTCGCCGAACCCAGCCCGTCCACCGAGCGTCGGTGGCGTCACCGCGGCGCGACCATCATGCGCCGCGCGGGCGTCTACGCCGCGGCTTCGCTGGTCTTCCTCGTCAGTTGCGCCGCCCTGCTCCTGGGCCACCAGACCAACTGGGACGAGTCGTCGATGTTCGTGCACGCCAACGAATCCACCCGCGGGTACGACGAGGTCTACGACCACTACGGCGTCAACGCCGTCGCCACCGAGTACCTGATCGTCCGCGCCGACCACGACCTCCGCAACACCGCCGACCTGGCCGCCCTGGAACTCGCGGCCGACGCCGTGGCCCGACTCGACACCGTCGACTCCGTCCGCTCCATCACCCGTCCCGATGGCCGCCCCCTCGTCGAATCGGTCGCCGGCTACGTGCCCGGCCGAGTCGGGAAGGAGCTCGACGGCGCAGGGAGGCAGCTCGGCGATTCGCGCCCCGACCTGGTGCGTCTGGCCACCGGTGTCGACCAGCTCTCCGACGGCGCCGACGAGGCCTCCCGCCGGATGCCCGAACTCGTCGCGGGCACCGACCAGGTGGTGACGATGGCCGAAGGCGTCCTGGACTCCCTCGACGCCGCCGAAGCCGTCGTCGCCGCGGCGAGCGGCGGTCGGTCCGATCTGACCGACGCCACTGCCACCCTGCGGACCAGCCTCGACGCGGTCGGTCCCATCCTCGCCGACCTGCGCTCGGCCGCGTCGGCCGCGCAGCCGGCCATCGCCACGTTCGATCAGATCTTCGGCCCGCTCCTGCCCCGCCGCAGCACCGCCGCATGCACCGCGGATCCGCGGTGCGCCGCGGCCCGCATCGCCTTCGACCAGCTCGACCGCAGCACCGGCGGCCAAGCCCGGCGCACCCTGACCCAGTTGCGCGCCGCGGCTGCTGTGCCCGGCGAGGCCGCCGACCGTGCGGCCCGCTCGGCCGTCGCCCTGCGCGGACTCCTCGACCGGCTCCGCGGTCTGCTGGCCCAGCTCGACGGCCGCACCCCCGATCAGGTCCGCGCCGACCTGCAACGCCTGCGCTCCGGCGTCGGCGAGCTCTCGGCGGGCATCGACCAGCTGTCCGACGGCCTGCATCAGGTCAAGGACGGCACCGCGCAGATCACCGAGCTCACCGACAAGTTGCACGCCGGCCTCAAGCAGGCCACCGACTATCTCGGAGCCATGAGTGCGGCGACGTCCGACGGTCCCGGCCGCGGCTTCTACCTGCCGCCCGAGGCGATGACGAACCCGCGGATGGTGGAGGGCGGCAAGCTCCTCATCTCACCGAACGGGCACACCGCACGGATGATGGTGACCTGGAAGGTGAATCCGTACAGTCCGGAGGCGCTCGCCGCGAGCCGGCAGCTCGCCCCCGCCGCGACGGCCGCACTCGCAGGCACCGGACTGTCGAACGCGGAGGTCTCCAACACCGGCTTGGCGTCGCTGTCGGCCGACATGGACGATCAGCTCCGGCGCGACCTCCTCGTCTTCGGTCTTGCCGCCGTCCTCGCCGTGACGCTGGTGCTGATGATCCTGCTGCGCAGCATCGTCGCACCACTGGTGCTGGTCGCGACGGTCCTGCTCTCGTTCGCGGCGGTGATGGGCATCAGCACCCTGGTCTGGCAGCACCTGACCGGGATCCCGCTCGACTGGTCCGTCGCACCCGTCGCGGGCATGGCGTTGATCGCGGTCGGCGCCGACTACAGCATGCTGTTCGCGTCCCGGATCCGCGAGGAGTCCGTCGGCCGGGGCCTGAAGTCCGGAGTAATCCGCGGCTTCGGCAGCACCGGCAGCGTCATCACCACCGCCGGGCTGGTCTTCGCGATCACCATGTTCGCGCTCATGGCGGGCACCACGTTCAACCTGGTCCAGATCGGCTTCACCATCGGGCTCGGGCTGCTCCTCGACATCCTCGTCGTCCGGTCGGTGCTGGTCCCGGCGACCATCGCCGTGCTCGGCGACCGGATGTGGTGGCCGTCGAAGCCGGCCTAAACTGCCAGCGCGCTGCGGCTCACCGAGCGGACTGCGGCGGTGAACTCGGGAACGAACTTCTCGGCGCCGATCACGCAGCACGCGTGGCCGCCGGCGACGTCGAAGCGCTGCGCGCCGGGGATGCCGTCCACCAGCAGCTGCTGACGTTCGGGCTGCACGATCTTGTCATGAGTCGAGACGACGACGGCGGTCGGCGCGGTGATGTCCCCGAGCCAGTCGCGGGAGTCGAACCGCGCCATCGCCTCGGCGAAGGCGCCCTGCAAGCCGAGCGGCGTGGACGCCATCTGTGCCAGGGCCCACCGCACCGCGTTCCCGGACGAATTGTCGAGGGCGCGCTCGGACGGGGTCGGCAGAATCCGGTCGACGACGGTCAGGGCCCGTCCGATCCGCTGCTCCAGCAGCAGACGGTCCGGATCGATGCTCGAGAAGTACGGGCCGGTGGAGCACAGGACCAGGCCGGCCACGCGGCTCTGATGCCGCTGCCACGCCAGCTGCGCGATGCCGCCGCCCATCGAGAAACCGGCGGCGATGAACGAGTCGATGCCGAGGGCATCAGCGACGGCCACCACGTCGTCGGCGCAGTCGTCGAGTTCGAAGGTGTCGGACGCGATCCCGCGGCCATGGAGGCGGTGGTCCATCGTGATGACGCGGAAGTCTCGTTCCAACAGCGGAATCACCGGATACCAGCAGAGCAGACCGGTGGTGCTGACCGAGTGCAGGAGGAAGACGACGGGGCCGTCGGCCTTCCCGGAGTCGGTGATGTAGGTCTGTCCGCGACCCGGCAGGTCGAGTCGTCGTCCCGTGGGCAGTCCGGAGACCGGGCACGGGTGGACAGCATGACCGATGCCGCGACGCACGGTCGCGAAACGAGAACTCAGCGCAGACACGACACCAAACTACACTGCGAACGCCCGAGAAGTGCCTGCTCACAGGGTTCTCTTAGACGAAATGGCCGATGCATCTCGCCGAAACGGCCCTGATCTGACATACTCCGCCAGGTGATTCCGATTGATCGTCCCAAGCTCGAGGGCTCCATCGCCGTCGGCGACAAACGCCGCCGCCGGATGGGCTTCTCCGAGTTCGGCACCCACGACGGCCCCGCCATCATCTGGCTGCACGGCACCCCCGGCGCACGTCGCCAGATCCCGCCCGAGGCGCGTGAGTACGCCGAGCTTCGCGGCATCCGACTGATTGGTCTCGACCGGCCCGGCGTCGGCTCGTCCACCGTCCACGGCTACGACTCGATCGCCGATTTCGCGATCGACTTCCAGGTGGTCCTCGACACCCTGGGCATCGACCGCTTCTCCGTGGTCGGCCTGTCGGGCGGCGGTCCGTACACCCTGGCCGTCTCCCACTTCCTCCCCGACCGTGTGGTGTCGACCGGCGTGGTCGGCGGCGTGGCCCCGATCAACGGCCCGGACGGCATCCACGGCGGCGCCGTGCAGCTCGCGCAGTACGCGGTGCCCCTGCTCAACGTGGCCGGTCACCCGATCGGGTCGGCGTTGAGCACGGCGCTCGGCTTCGCTCGACCGATCGCCGATCCCGCCATCAGCATCTACGGTCGCCTGTCCCCCGAGGCCGACCGCGAACTGCTGTCGCGCCCGGAGTTCCGCGCGATGTTCCTCGACGATCTCCTGCACGGCGGCAGCCGCCGGATGGAGGCTCCGTTCGCCGATCTGAAGCTGTTCGTCCGCGACTGGGGCTTCCGTAT
The DNA here is from genome assembly GCF_001305675.1 of Gordonia phthalatica. Taxonomy (NCBI): domain Bacteria; kingdom Bacillati; phylum Actinomycetota; class Actinomycetes; order Mycobacteriales; family Gordoniaceae; genus Gordonia; species Gordonia phthalatica. The sequence goes on along the minus strand of NZ_CP011853.1, from coordinate 799,113 downwards.
CGGCGACGTGCAGGCCCACGTGCACTGGTGGCACGGCGACAAGGACAACATCATCCCGTTCTCGCACGGCCAGCACATGGTCGGTCTGCTCCCGGACGCCGAGCTCCACAAGTTGGAGGGCCAGAGCCACATCAGCGGCCTCGGCAACAGTGTCGGGATCCTCGACACCCTGCTGGAGCCCTGGGGACAGTAGCCGATTCGGGGGGTGCTCGACCCTCGGCCTGGCGTCCCAAGACATTTGGCGACATCTTGCCGCTCTGAGCGGCAAGATGTCGCCAAAGTTCTTGTCAGACCGCCGCGGTCGTCGCCAGCCCGGCCGCGAGGCCCAGCACCACTGCCAGAATCAGCAGTTCGCCGCCCGCTCGGACGATCGACTCGCGTTCGGTGACGCCGTGGCGCTGCGCACGTGGTACCCACGACCTCCGCTGCCACGCGGCGACACCGATCAGGACCACCAGCAGCACACTCTTCGCCAACAGCACGCGCCCGTACCCGGTGTCCCAGAGCTGCGGGCCCACACCGATCTGCACGACCGCCGCGACCACCCCGGTCACTGTCAACGCCACGACCGCCGGAAGCGCCCGGCGCGAGAACTCCGGCAGCGCCCGCGCCCACCCGCGTCTACCGCGGACGGTCCCGACCAGCGCACCGATTGTCCCCGCCCACCATGCGGCGCACAGCGCATGCACGCCGAGGACCACGGGAATCCACGCGGATTCGGTGCCGTGCCCGGTCACGGACACCGCCAACACGCCGAGCGCCGCGATCACCGCGACCAGCAGCATCGGCGGATCGGCCCGCGTCGCCGCGAAGCACCAGCCAAGCACCGCGAGCGCGCCCAGCACCCCGACCAGCCCGGGGAGCCCGGTCTCGACACCGGCGGCGAAGGCTCCGAGGCCGACGTCGAACAGCGACTCCCCCGTCCGCTCGGCCACCTGCAACCAGCCGCCGACCAGGCTCGCGGCGCCCCACACGCCTGCGGTCGCAGCGATCCAGGGGACCGTGGCGGTGACGCCGAGCAGCGGCAACGCGCCCAGCCCCACCAGCAGCGACACCGCGCTGAGGTTCACCGCGCCCGCCCACGACGACATCTCCGGCGTCGCCAGGATCTGACCGGCCACGACACCGACCACGACCAGCACCGCGGCCGCAGCGAGCAGGACGGCGCGCAGGCGCACGACGTCGGAGGGCACCGGTCAGCGGCGGCGCTTGGCGACCATCAACGCCAGCGCGCCGGCGATCAGCAGGACCACCACGACGCCGCCGACGATGAACATCCACGCCTTGACGCCGTGATCGCTCTCGGGCTGCCAGTCGTCGGCCTTCTGACCCGGCTGACCGTCACTCGCGGCGGTGAGCTCGAAGCTCACCTGGCCCTCGATGGGGTGCCCGTCCGCAGAGGTGACGCGGTAGTTGATCTTGTATTCGCCGGCCTGGCCCAGGCCCTGCAGCGGCACGGACACCTCGGCGCCCGCGACCGCCGGATCGCCCTTCTGCCAGTAGTTGCCGTCGGGACCCACCACGACGAGGGTCGCGTAGGCCGCCTTGATGTCCTCGTTGAAAGTCAGGACCACGCGATCGGGAGCCGTCGCGATCTTGGCGCCCTGCTCCGGGCTCGAGCCGATGAGCGCCGAGTGCGCCGACGCGGGGCCGGCGAACAGCCCCGTCATCAGTGCGACGACCGCAACCACTGCCGCGAACGCGGAGGACCGGACCACCAACTTGGACATGCGCAAACACCTGACCTTGACGACTTCGCAGAAGAGGCGAGCCGGTCGACGCCGACTCACCTCCATCGTGACACGAGTTCACCGATTAGCCTGAGGGGGTGTCGCTCTACTCACACGGCTTCGCCCGTCTCGCCGCCGCCGTCCCCCAGGTCGCTCTCGCCGATCCGCGGCAGAACGCGTCGCGCACCATCGAGCTGATCCAGCGCGCGCACCGCGACGCGGTGGCCGTGGTCGCCTTCCCCGAACTCGGTCTGTGCGGGTACAGCGTCGACGATCTGGTCCAGCAGGATGCTCTGCTCGACGAGGTGGAGGCCGCCCTGACGTCGGTGATCGACGCGACCGCCGATCTGACGCCGGTCGTCGCGGTCGGCGCCCCGCTGCGGGTCGACGACGCCCTGTTCAACTGCGCGATCCTGATCCACGGCGGCCGCGTGCTGGGCGTGGCGCCGAAGTCGTACGTGCCCAACTACCGGGAGTTCTACGAGCAGCGGTATTTCGCGGCCGCGCGCGACGCCGTCCGCGACACCGTCGTCATCGCCGGGCAGCGCGTCCCGTTCGGCGCGGACCTGATCTTCGAGGCCGACGACCTCCCCGGCCTCCGCATCCACGCCGAGGTCTGCGAGGACGGTTGGGTCGCGATCCCGCCGAGCACGTGGGCGTCGTTCGCCGGTGCCACGGTGCTGCTGAACCTGTCGGGCAGCCCGGTGACCGTCGGGAAGCAGTCCTATCGCCGATCGCTGGTGACTGGACACTCCGCGCGCTGCGTCGCCGCGCAGCTGTACGTGTCAGCCGGGTTCGGCGAGTCGACCACCGATCTCGCGTGGGACGGCGACGCGCTGATCGCCGAGAACGGCACGCTGCTGGCCCGCAGTCAGGGCTTCTCGATGGAGCCGCAGCTGGTCGTCAGCGACGTAGATCTGGACCGCCTCCGCCAGGAGCGGGCCCGGATGATCAGCCTGCGCGACCAGGTCGGCGACTTCGCCGACCGCGCCCGCGACATGCGCCGCGTCTCGTTCACTCTCGGTGTGCCCGAGGAGACCGACGGCCTGCGTCGCGCCGTCGCACGGTTCCCGTTCGTCCCGACCGGTGCCGCCGACCGTGACGAACGGTGCCGCGAGGTCCTCGACATCCAGGTGCAGGGTCTCGTCCAGCGACTGCGGTCCACGGGGATCGACAAGATCGTCCTCGGCGTCTCCGGCGGCCTGGACTCCACCCTCGCACTGTTGGTCGCCATCCAGGCGTTCGACGCGATCGGCCTGCCGCGCACCAATATCCACGCGTACACGATGCCCGGCTTCGCGACCGGCGGCGCCACCCTGGCGCGCAGTCACGTGCTGATGGACTCGCTCGGCGTCACCGGCAACGAGCTAGACATCCGGCCGTCGTGCATGCAGATGCTCGCCGACCTCGATCATCCGTTCGCCAAGGGTGAGCCGGTGTACGACGTGACGTTCGAGAACGTGCAGGCCGGCGAGCGGACGTCGCACCTGTTCCGCCTCGCCAATCACCTGGGCGGCATCGTGCTCGGCACCGGCGACCTGTCGGAGCTCGCGCTCGGCTGGTGCACCTACGGTGTCGGCGATCAGATGTCGCACTACAACGTGAACGGCAGTGTCCCGAAGTCGTTGATCCAGCACCTGATCCGCTGGAAGATCGCGACCGCGCACTACCCGGCGGAGACCAGCGCGACGCTGCAGGAGATCCTCGACGACGTCATCTCCCCCGAGTTGGTCCCGGCCGACGCCGACGGCAACATCCAGAGCACTGAGGACACCGTCGGCCCGTACGAGCTGCACGACTTCTTCCTCTACTACCTCACCCGTTTCGGCCACCGCCCCAGCAAGATCGCGTATCTGGCGCAGCAGGCGTGGGGCGACAAGTCGCGCGGCGCGTGGTCGGACATGATGAGCGACGGCGAGCGTCACGAGTACGACGACGCGACCATCGACAAGTGGCTCACCGTGTTCCTGAAGCGCTTCATGTCGCAGCAGTTCAAGCGCACCGCGATGCCGAACGGCCCGAAGATCGGTTCGGCGTCGCTTTCGCCGCGAGGCGACTGGCGCTCCCCCTCCGACGCCCCCTCCGGCGCCTGGCTGCGGGAGCTTCACCCGGAGTGACGACCTCCCCAGGATGGTCGGGTTCGACGCTGCGAGCTTGCGAGCATCGTTCGAGTATCGAGGCCACCGCACGCCGAGCTGGGTCCCCGCCGGCCTGAGTAAGCACCCGGAGCGAAGCGAAGGACGCGCATCGAAACCGCCGCCCCGGGTCGCACGCCGATCGCGACCGCATACTCACCCGAACCACTCTGCGCCGTCGTCGAAACCGTCGTCGACGTCCTCACTCGTCGGGTCACCATGGCGCGCATGCCGCCGCGCCGACCACCTCGCGAGCACCCGGCAGATCGCGTAGATCACGACCGCGACCAGAACTGCCGGGAAGGCGTAGACGAGGAATAACGCCAGTGCACTGAAGAAGTCGCCGATCGCCGTCAACGCGAGGACGGTGCTCAATCCGAGGACCAACAGCACGAATCCCAGGAACCACGCGCCGTAGATCAGTGCCGATTCCGAGCGCGGCCGATCGAGTCGGTACCCCTCGTCCCACGTCGGCTGGATGCCGAGCACGATGGCGACCAGACACCACGTCAGCCACGACGCGAGGATCGTGACGATTCCGGCTTGGGCGACCACCAGCAGCACCGGAACCGCCACGCACAGGATCCGCAGGGTTGCGCCTGCCCCCAGCGTGAACCGGTCCGTTTCAACCGCACTCTCCTGCACCACAGTGCTCCTCCCGACGCCGAGTCCTCACCGTACGGCGGTCCCCTCTTCACGTCGTCCAATGGATCGACGCCGCGACGGCAGCGGGGCAGAGTGGTCGGGTTCGCCGGCTCGCAGCTACTCCTACTCCCCCGACTCGTCCCCGGGCGCGCCGCCGAGGGGCTCACCGTCGAACCGTTCCATCGTGACGAAATCCGACACCGACTCGCGCCGCAGTTTGGTCAACTGCTTGACGGGACGGCCGATCGGGAGGACGGCGGCGATCGCGTTCGGTTCGGGAACACCGAGGAGCTCCTGCATGCCGGGCTCCTGCGCGGAGGCCATCGTCGTGATGGTGCCGCCGAACCCGTACGAGCGCGCTGCCGTCAGGATGTTCCAGACCAACGGATAGACGGATGCGCCGCCGACGATGCCGACCCGATCGAGTTCGGAGTCCATCGCGGCCACCACCGACAGGTCGACGGTCACCACGAGCAGCACGGGCGCCTCGGCGATCGGCGCGACGAACTTGTCGAGGCCGCGGACGGCGGCGAGGTCGTCGTCGGTGATCGTGCTGTCGTGCACCGTGTTCCAGGGGGCCTCACCGGCACGGCGCTGCGCCAGATACCGTCGGGCGGCCGGCTTGCTCAGTTCGGCGATCTGCGCTTTGACGGCGTCGTCGCGCACCACGATCACATGGCCGCCCTGCCGGTTGCCGCCGCTGGGCGCGAAGCGCGCGGTGTCGAGGATCTGCCAGAGCACCTCGTCGGGAACGGGGTCGGAAGTGAATTCTCGGGCGGCGAACGTCGTCCGGATCACGTCGTCGAATTCCATGCTGGCCTCCTGCTCTCGAACGTCTTGTCTCGAAAACTACCCGCACGGATTCGTGCGACGGCCCGGATTCGCCGATCAGGCGGGCCGGCTACTCGCCGGAGTCCTCGTCGGCCTGCTTCTCGGACTCCAGGTCGGCATCGACGGCGGCGACCAGCGCATCGAGTTGAGTTCCGAAGCCGCGCACCAGGTCCCACAGGTCGGCCGCGATGTCCGGGCACGACAGCAGTCCGACGTTCAGTTTCCCGTCGACGGACATGACGGTGATGTTGAGTCCGAGTCCGTGAAAGATCGGCCCCATCGGGTACACCGCGTCGACGCGGGTGCCGAGCATGTACATCGGTTGGTTGGGGCCGGCGACGTTGGAGATGATCGCGTTGAACACCGGCGGGTGCAGCCCCGAGAGGTGGCGGTCGGTGTAGAGCCGCATCAGCGATCCCATCAGGTTGCCGGGAGCGAACTCGGCGTAGCCGCGCAGGATGTTCGCGTCGATCCCCTGGTGGTGCCCCTTGGCCTGATCGGCGTACTTGCCCGCGAGCCGGATCCGCTCCACCGGGTCGGCGACGGAGGTGGGCAGTCGGGTGAACATGCCGGTCACCTTGTTGGTGCCCTCGACGATCAGATCGTTCTCAACGGCACCACGAACCGACACCGGCACCAGGCCGACGAGCGGTTCCTCGGGGAGATCGCCGCGCGCCTCCAGGTAGTCGCGCAGGGCGCCGCCCGCCATGGCGAGGACGACACCGTTCACTTTGACGCCGAAGTGGTCCTTGACGCGCTTGACGTCGTCGAACGGCAACTGGGCGAAGGCCAGGCTGCGGCGGGTGGTGAGCGGAGCGTTGAAGCGGGTCCGCGGCGCCAGGAAGGGTGCGGGCATGCCGTCGCCGGAGCGCGCGCGCTTGATCCATTCGACGGGCACGGGCAGCGTCTTGGGAATCAGCTTCGCGAGCGCGATGGGGCGCTGCAGGAAGTAGTTCACGGCGCCGCCGACAGCGATGTCCGAACGGGACGCCCCGCCGGCGCTCTCCTGCACCCGATCGGCGTTCAGAGCCGGCGGTTCGGGCGACGCGGTCGCGAGCTCGCCGAGGATCTCCGCGACGGTCGCACCGTCGACGCACGCGTGGTGCATCCGCAGGACCAGCGCCACCTTGCCGTCGGTCATGCCTTCGAGCACCCACATGTCCCACAGCGGCTTCTTGCGGTCGAGCACCTGGCTGACGAAGTGCCCGCACATCTGCGCCACCTCCTCGATGGTGCCGGGTGCGGGGATGGCGACATGGTGGACGTGTCGCTCGATGTTGAAGTCGTCGTCCTCCACCCACACCGGGTGAGCGACGTTGGTCATGGAGTCGGCCAGCTTGCGGCGCAGCACCGGCAGGCCGCGGACGCGTCGGTCCATCTCGATGCGCAGCGACGAGAACGAGTAGCCGCCGGGGATGGTCGACGGATCCAAGACCAGGATCGCGGCGACGTTCATCACCTGAGACGGGGTCTCCAGGTACAGGAACGACGCGTCCAGTCCGCTCAACCTCTGCATGTTCGGCGACCCTTCTCCTCGGTGCGACGCGACTCGCCGCACCTGCGAACGTGTTCTATTAGTCGTGCTCGGTTCACACTAGCGTTGTGACGGCCGCCACCGAGGTGGGAGGGCGCAACGCGACGAGCCCCCGCCGATGGCGGGGGCTCGTCGAACAGGCCGGTGCGTCAGGCGCTGGCGAGCTCCTTGCGGGCGGCTTCGCGGGCGAGGAAGCGATCACGCTGCTCCTCGAACCGCTTGGCGTCGACCTCGGACTTCTCCAGGAAGGCGGCGAGCTCGTCGCGGGCGGCCTCGCCGCGGCCGGTGAAGTCGGTGCGCTCGAAGATCTTCCACTTGCGCATGATGGGCCAGAGGACGTCGTCCAGGTGCTGGCGGGCGTCGTAGATGCCGTGCTTGGCCATCAGCAGACTCATCTTGCGGAAGTTCGGCATGCCGATGCCGGGCATGTCGAAGTTGGTGACGACGCTGGTGATGGCCTCCATCGCCTGGTCGGGCGCCAGGTCGAGCGCGGCGGCACAGATGTTGCGGTAGAAGATCATGTGCAGGTTCTCGTCGGCCGCGATGCGCTGCAGCATCTTGTCGGCGATCGGGTCGTTGCACGCCTTGCCGGTGTTGCGGTGGCTGACGCGGGTGCCGAGCTCCTGGACGGCGACGTAGGCGACGCCGCGCAGCAGGCCGGACAGGTCGTCGGAGTGCGCGCCCTTGGTCATGTTGACCATGCGATCGTTCTCCAGGGCCACCGGGTCCACGCCGCGGGTGACGACTAGGTAGTCGCGCATCACGATGGCGTGCCGGTTCTCCTCGGCGGTCCAGCGGCCGACCCAGGTGCCCCAAGCGCCGTCGGGCGAGAAGTACTCGGTGATCTCGCGGTGGTACGACGGCAGGTTGTCCTCGGTGAGGAGGTTCAGCGTCATCGCCGCCTTGGCGACCGGGTTCAGGCGCGACTGCTCCGGATCCCAGTCATCGCCGCCCATCGCCGCGAAGTTGCGACCCTCGTCCCACGGGACGTAGTCGTGCGGGTGCCATTCCCTGGCGAGCGACAGATGCCGATTGAGTTCGGCTTCCGCTGCAGGCTCCAGTTCGGTGAGTAGTTGGACTTGAGTTAGATCCGGCACGAGCCAGCGCCTCCCGGGGCTTGTCGGTTGGTGTGATGCTCCGCACGGTAAGCCAGATCGGCGCACGCCGCAACATCAGGGCGGATCGAGTGTGTCAGTACCTATGTCCCGATCAGCGGTTCACAGGACCGCGGCCACCACTTCCACCCGCTCGATGTTGTTCGCGATCAGCAAGGCGCGCACCGCATCTGCGACGCGAGGCTCGTCGAACACCATGCGCACCGGCTTGTCGCCGGCAGCCGAGCGGGCGTCGCGGGCCTGTGTCAGCAGTTCCTCGGTGCCCTTCCAGGCGGGATCCATGGTTCCGTCGGGCAGGACGTGCGACTCGTATCCGGGCCCGTGGACCAGCAGAAGCGTGCCGTCACGTTCGCGACCGTCGAAGCCGTACGCGCCCACCTTGTAGACGTAGTTCGACGGCGCGACCGCCACCTGACGGTTGTATTCGCGCGCAGCGGTCAGGGCCTTCGGCGCGGTCGGCGTCCAGCCGGTGGCCGAGTCCGCCACCTTCTGCCCCTGCTCGAGCGCCGCGGTCAGGGCTGCGTCGTCGATCTCGCCGTTCACGGTCACCGTGAAGCGGGTACCCGAGTTGACGTCGGCCGGCGCCCCGAACGGGGTCCGGCAGGTGAGGTTGCTCCGACCGTTCAGGGGGACGGCGACGGTGACGGTGCACGTCGCGAACTCCTTGTCGCCCTTCTTGAACGAGGTGTCCATCTTGACCGAGGCGGTGCCGCGGGTCAGGCTCGGCGAGGTGTTGCTGACGTCGTAGCTGATGACGCAGTCACCGCCGCGGTTGCAGGTGAGGTCGCCGGTCGGATCACCGATCGTGACGTCGGTGGCTCCGATCTTGGCGCCCTGCAGGCTGCTCTTGATGGTCGAGTACGCGCCGCGCACCGCGTCGCCGTTGAGTTTCTGCACGGTCAGGTCGGCCTCCACCTTCATGGTGTCGCCGCCGTAGCCCTTGCCGAGCGGCCCGCGGAGGGCGACGACGTCGCCCGCCTCGTTGACGCCGACGGTCAGCGAGCCCGCCTGGAACCGTCGGCTGCCTTCGATGCCGCCGTCGTTCTCCTCCACGTCGATCTCGGAGACGCCGATCGGATCCTTGCCGGTGGCGACACGCTTGTCGGGGGTCTCGCCGATCAGGCCGACCGACTGGCCCTGCAGATCGGTGTCGCCGAGCGCGGTGTCCTGCTGGCTCAGGTTGAGGCCGAGGCGTGCCGGCCGGAGGGCGGCACGCAGGTCGATGCCCAGGAACGATTCGGGGACCGAGACCCACTGGTCCGCGGGCGGTGTGGCCATCGTGACGCTCTTGGGCTGCTTCGAGATCGGGTGGTTCTTCCAGAAGGTGTCGCCGCCCTTGGCGTAGGTCTTGTCGCCGATCTGCAGCCAGTCCGCCTGCCCGTCGCTCCCCTGCTGGACCTTGCCCTGCACGTCGCCTGCGGCGGTCACGGTCAGGCCGGTGACCCGCACCTTCACCGATCCCGACGTGGTGGAGATGGTGATGAGGCCGTCGTACTCGGCACCCGGCGCGTCGGCGAGGGCCGTCGACGCCTTGTTCAGGTCGCTGAGTGCACGTGTCGCCTCGTTGGGTCGAGCGGTGCCCTCCACCGACGGGAGGATGGCTCCGGCCAACGTCAGTATCAATACGACCACCAGCAGCACTGCCGCCCCGGCAGCTGCGATCAGACTCTTGCGCACGAAAACCTCTCCCCCGACTACGGTCATGCTCGTACTTCGGCTTCCACCTTCTCACGCGGACCCGTCATCTCCCGAAGTCGGGCCATTCGCTCGGACGACACCGAATCGGCATGGCCTCCGCCACCGCGCCCTGCCTTTACTGTGGGCGACTGTGATCACCTCCACGGCGCGCCGCGCCACCGCGGCACTGATCGCCGTCCCCACTCTGGCCCTCGGTGGTTGCTTCAGCGACGGCGAGGACGTCGACGCCATCACCATGTCGAAGACCGAGGTGGAACGAATCCTGAACGCCCACCTCGACGCCGTCGACGGAAGCGTCCCGCTGGCCTCGCTCAACGGGGAGACGATGGGCGAATGGGGATGTCGCACAGCGTTCCCGTCCGCTCTACCCAGGGTCCGCCGTGGCGCTACGACGTCAAACGCTGGAAGGACGGCGCGACGGACGCCGTGATCGACCAGTGGCGAGACTGCGTCCTCCGGTTGACCGAGGAACGCGGTTTCATTCCTCCGACCCCGGCTCCCGGCCCGCACCCGAGCAACCGCGACATCACCGTCCACGACCACCGCGGCTTCACTGTCAGCCTTCGCGTGACGACCACACCCGACGGGTCCGACGTGCGGGTCGAACTCGAAGCCTAGTCGCCGTGCATTCGGCCGCCGGGGGAGGCCGCGCGTCGCTGACCGCCCCACTGGTTCGCCGGACGAGACGGCCTTCCTCGCACCACTTGTCGGCGAGTCGCACCACCTCTGCTTCTGGCACTCGGTCGCGACCAAGTGCGGGAACCACAAGTGGTGCGACTCGCCGACAGATGGTGCGGCCCCGCCCGACCTGCCGGCCGCGACGGCACTCAGGTGTTCGGTCGCGGCTCTTTCGTCGCCCGAATCGGCCCATTCAGACAGCCGACGACGCCCCCTCCGCGCACTGTTATCAATGCTGGTGAGCACCGCACGACGACGAGGAGGACGCCCCGCAGTGAGCCCTACGCATTTAGGCCGAGTCGGCCACGGCGTGGTAGGTTTCGCCCGAATACGTGGATGTTCCCTTTGCGGGAGACGTCGTACGAGTCTCGGGTCCGATCGACCCGAGACACCACCGGGACTCGGGGACGCCGGCGCGCAGATCCAGGTCGCGGTGACGGGGCAAGGAAATCGGGGATGAACCAACCGCAGGAGAATCCGTCGTGGCTCGACATGGGCGACGACGAACCGGAGGAGCCATCATATCAGGCACCTCTGGCGCCGATGCCGCCATTTCCACCGCAGCGGCCCCCGGCCCCGCAGCCACCTCAGCAGCCGACACAGCGGCCTGATCCCTCGGAGCCGGATCCGGGTGCCGTCGACGAGGCAGCTCTACTCCGCCGCGCCAAGCATCCGCCGGCCCGCGGATGGCGTCGCGCGGTGTTCAAGGCCTCCGGCGGCACGCTGAATCTCGGGGACTCCCCTGCCGACATCAGACACGCCGAACTGGTTCGCGCTGTGCGGCAACCGATCCGCGGCGACTATCGAATCGCGGTGCTGTCCCTCAAGGGCGGCGTCGGCAAGACCACCACGACGATCGGCCTGGGCGCGATGCTCGCCTCGACGCGCGGCGACCGCGTGATCGCCGTCGACGCCAACCCCGACCTGGGGACGCTGGCGCAGCGGGTGCAGCAGGAGACGAAGTCCACCGTCCGCGATCTGATCGCCGACCGGTCGGTGACGCGGTACGCGGACGTCCGCGCCCACACCTCGCAGGCACCGCACCGACTGGAAGTCCTGTCGTCCGAGCGGGATCCGGCCCGGGCCGAAGCGTTCAGCGAGGCCGACTACCGCCGGGTGATGGAGATCCTCCGTCGCCACTACAACATCATCCTCACCGACTGCGGCACCGGACTGAGCCACTCCGCGATGAATGGAGTCCTCGGCTACGCGCACGCACTGGTGCTGGTCACCTCGCCCGCGATCGACGGCGCACGCAGCGCCACGGCGACCCTCGAGTGGCTGTCGGCGCACGGTTACGGGGAGCTCGCGAAGTCGGCGGTCGTGGTCGTCTGCTCGTCGCGGAGCACCTCCGAGTCGGTGGACGTCGATCAGTTGGCCCAACACTTCCGCGCCCGCACCCGGGCGGTGCACCAGATCCCCTTCGACGCGCACCTCGCCGAGGGCGCCGAGGTGGAGCTCGACCTGATGCACAAGAAGACCCGTCAGGCGTTCATGGAGCTCGCGGCGACCGTCGCCGAGGGCTTCCCGCACTCCGCCCGCCGCGAATAGCCGCCACCCACCTGCCCCGCACCGGTGAATCCCGACCCGGTCCAGAACTCTTCGAAAGGCTTCAACAGTGAACGAGAACTCCACTCATCCCCCCGCCTGGGCCACGGTCGACCAGCCCGACCCGGTCGTCGACCCGCAGTTCGGATACCCCCAGCAGGACGCACCGGCCGCGCCGGCGGAGGCCTACGTCTCCGATCCTGCAGCTCAGGCCCCGTACGGCTACCAGCCGCAGCACGCGCAGCCGCCCTACCAGCCTCAGCCGGACGTCCCGTACGGCCACACCGACCCGCAGTCCGGTTTCACTCCGCCCGCCGGAATGCCGGCCGCAGGCATGCAGGCGCCGGTGATGCCGAACCCAGGGATGCAGGCCCCCGCCTACGGGCCGGTCGACGGGCAGCAGCAGCCGCAGCAGGGCTACCCGCAGGGCGTCCCGCCCCAGGGATACGCACCGCAGGGTTACGGTCAGGCCCCGCAGGCACCGGCACCCGCATCCCGGCCCGGCTGGCGCCGGTCGCTGCAGGGCTTCGCCAACAACTTCGTGGCCTTCGGCGGCACTCGGAAGAAGGATGAGATCGCGCAGCTCGCCGATCGCGTGCGCCAACCGATCCGCAACGACTTCCGCGTGGCGGTGCTGTCGTTGAAGGGCGGCGTCGGCAAGACGACGGTCACCGTCGGCCTCGGTTCGGCTCTCGCGTCGCTGCGCGGCGACCGCGTGATCGCCGTCGACGCCAATCCCGACCTCGGCACCCTGGCGCGTCGCATCCCCGCGCAGACGGCGTCGACGGTCCGCGACCTCCTCCAGGACGAGCACCTGGAGCGCTACATGGACGTCCGCAAGCACACCAGCCAGGCACCGTCCCGGCTGGAGGTGCTGGCGTCCGAGCGGGATCCGGCGATCTCGGAGGCGTTCACCGAGGACGAGTACCTGCAGGTCATCGAGATCCTCGAGAACCACTACAACATGATCCTGACCGACTGCGGCACCGGACTCGTGCAGTCCGCGATGGCGGGTGTCATGAAGTCGGCGACCGCTCTGGTCCTGGTCACCTCGCCCGCGTTGGACGGCGCACAGAGCGCGGTCGCGACGCTCGACTGGCTCGTCGCCCACGGCTACGAGCAGATCGCCCGCGAGACCGTCGTCGTCATCGCGGCGTCGAAGACCCGGAACGCGCCCGTCGACGTCAACATGCTGCGGGAGTACTTCCTCGGTCGCACGCGCGCAGTGCAGATCATTCCGTACGACGAGCATCTCGCCATCGGCGGTTTCATCGATCTCAACGAAATGAAGCCTGCCACCCGGTCGGCGTTCCTCGAGTTGGCCGCGACCATGGTTCAGCCGTTCGCGATCCAGCCGCCGCCCGCCTACTACGGCGGCCCGTTCGGCGGGATGCCGCCGCAGGGTGCCCCGATGCCCGGCGCACCGATGCAGGCGCAACCGCAGGGAGTCCCGATGCAGGCGCCGCAGCAAGGACCGCAAGTCCCGCAGGTGTGAAGCGTCACGTCGTCGCGTCGCTGAATTGGGAGGCCGACGCTACCCGGCTAGGATCCCTTTCCGGAACTCGACGTAACACGCAGATGGGTTCACAGCAGCAATACCGGTCGGATCAGCCGGTCCGAGTCAGGGAGGAACATCGGATGTCACGAGCCACCTGCACCTCTCGTCCCGTGCTCTCCATGACGGAGGCCCCGTCGTCGACGGCAGCTGAGGTTCGGCGGTGACCGATTCGCGCAGGCCCGACGGCGACGACTTCTTCCTCGCCGACGACGACACCCAGGAGATCCCCGTCGTCGAGGACGGCATCGACTACGGCGCCGAGACGGTGGCGTATCTGCCGGTCAGCGGCGATCTCCCGACGGCGCAGCGACCTGCGGCGGGGGCCGCACCGTCCGATTACACGGTGCTCCCCTCGGATGCGTTCGCCCCCAAGACCCGCCGGAAGAATCGCCGGTTCGCGCTGATCGCCGCCGCATGCGTCGTGGTGCTGGGTGCGATCATCGGCGGTTCCTTCTGGATCTTCGCGGGCGACGACGACTCGTCGACTCCGATCGCTTCGACGCCCAAGCCTCCCGTGTCGGCCCCGGTCGACGAGATCTGCCCGTCCAAGGTGGACGGCAAGGTCACCACGGGACGCGACGCCGGCGGAACCGGCAGCGGCCCCGAGGTCATCAAGGCGTTCAACTACGCGTACTACAACAAGCGCGATGCGAATGCGGTCAGCGAGTTCGTGCTGCCTGCCGCACAGCAGGCCGTGATCCCGTCGATCGAGAACCTGCAGAAGGCCATCGACGCCCTGCCGAAGCAGACGACGCACTGCCTGACCATCACCGAGCTCGGGGGCGGCCTGTACCGGACCGACCTCGCCCAGTTCGACCCGGCGCCGGGCGGCGACCGGGTCACCTTCCACCAATTGATCCAGACCACCGACGACAACGGCAGGTGGTTGATCGTGTCGAACACGGCCGTCGACTGACACCGACACACCATCCAGCTGCCCGACCGGGCAGGTCACGACTTCCCAGTCACTGAGCAACAAGGGGACCCGAGTTCATGAATCCGACGACAGACACGCACCGCTCGCACGGCCGGCCGTTGACGCACGCGGGCCTCGCCGCCCTCGTGGCGACGTCGGTCGCATTCGGCGCCGTCGCAGGTACCGGTGAAGTGTTCGCCGCGCCGCAGCAGGGCGGTATCGGCGGTGGCGGTGAGAACCCCGCACCGCAACAGGACGGATTCGGCGAGGGCGGCCAGGGCGATCGCCAGCAGGGCGGCATCACACCGCAGGCTCCCGCTCCGGCTCCGGCGCCGCAGCCCGCTCCGCAGCCGCCGTCGTCGGCTCCGGGCCCCGGCGGCCTGCCCGCCGCCCCCGCCGCTCCGCAGGACGGTTGGACCAGTACGCCGCCGTCGTACAACAGCGATTACGATCCGACGCCGCGTGTCATCCACGCACCTGATCCGTCTGCACCGAAGGTCAAGCGCATCGCGCCGAAGCCGAAGACCCTGCGCATCGGCAACTTCGAGATGAAGAACAAGGACATCCCGAACTTCCCGAACAAGGCCGGGTACATCGACTGGGCCAACGGCTGGGCCGCGTACACCGAACAGCAGATCGCCAACGGGCTGATCTCGATGGGCATGGCAGAGGAGGATGAGGCGTCCCGCCAGGCCGCCGCGATCGTCATGGGTGCCGCGGGTGCCGGCGCCATCGGCGGCGCGGTCGCCTTCACCGCGACGACCATCGTCGTCGGCGCGGTCGCGATTCCGCTCGGTGCCGTGATCGGCTCCACGGTCCCCGGTGTCACTCCCCTCAACATCGCCGCCGGCGCCGCGATCGGTGCCGGTGTCGCCGTCGGAGCCGGCCTGGTCGCAGGAGCGGGCACCGCCGTCGTCGCCGGTCTGATCGGTGGCGTCGCGGGCTGGGCTCTCGGCTCGGGAGACAAGGGCAACGCCGCTCCCCCGAAGGGCCTGCCGCGGACCGATCCGCAGCCGGAGGCGCCGACGGAGGAGGCCGAGACCGGCCCCAACCAGTTCGAACTCCGTCTGGATCAGAAGTCCGCCGCCCGCGCGGGACTGCCGCCGGTCGACTACGTCGTCACCGAGCGCGGCGACGTCAAGATGACCGTCGGCGCCACCAAGGTCGGCTGGACCGCCGAGCAGGCGCAGGGCCCGATCAAGGCCCTCGGCGCCGGCGCTCCCGCCGCCGAGAAGGCGATCAACGATGGTGTCGTCGCCGCGACCGAACTCGCCGGCGACGTGGTCCGCGGACTGCAGGTCGAGTGGCCGCAGCAGGCGCCGAAGCACGCCGCCGCCGAGAAGCCGGTCCAGAGCGGCGCACACCGCGGGTAGTTCCCGTTCGGGTCGACCACCCGCGCATGTAGGTACAGAGAGGATCATCCGGTGAACTCCGACGTCGACCCCGAGTGGGCTGCGGAACCTCAGTGGAAGGTCACCTACATCGCGCAGCGCGTCGCTGCGTCCGGCGGCGTCGTCCGCGACCGAGGCCTCCCACCCGCCAGTTGGTACCTGACGCCGTGGGAGGTCGACGCGGTTCTCGCCGAGGGCTCCGACTTCGGGCAGCTCGTCAACCGGAACGACCCGCGCCTCCCGCGGCCGGTGTCCGCACATGCGGGACCGGCGGTCGTGACGCTCACCTGCACCCGCTGCGGGTACACGGCTGATGCACCGTCGGACTTCCGTTCGCAGCATCCGACATGCCTACAGGCAGTCTCTGCCCCCGCCGAACCGGTGCCCGCACAACCGGAACGGAACTACGCCGACCCGTCGTGCCGTGAGGCCTGGATGGCCGCCGCACAGACCGGAACCCTCGTCGAAGGGATCGATGCCGGCTGGCCCTCCCGCGACCGCGAAGTGCTGGAACCGTGGACGGTGGAACTGAGTTTCGACGTCGACGCCTACAGCCGCGAGCACGCTGAACAGATCGCGAATCTGTTGGCGATGATCACCGGCGGCCGGATCAGCGGGCTGTCGTAGGAGCGGCCGGCTGACGCGGGCGGCCCTACTTCTCCAGCGGCATCGAGTTGGCGAGGTCGAGCAGCTCCTTCTTTCCACCTGCCTTCAGTGACAGATTGATGACCAGGTCGTCGCGGTCGCTGAACCGCAGATAGATGGTGCGCGCAGACTCGACGACGTATCCGGTGCCGTATCGCCAGCTGATCGACTCCGGCGAGTCGTCCTTCGACACCTCGGACATCAACTGGTCCACCGCGTTCTTGGAGGTCATCCACATCGGCTGCAGCGAGATGTCAGACGTGAAGCAGTGCATCCGAGCCCGGACGAGGGGATCCCCCGAGCCGTGATCCGACGGGCCCCGCTCGATGAGCAGTGCTCGAACCATCGATCGGCAGGTGATCCCCTGCCAGCCCTCGGCGTCCGGCGTCTTCGGCAGCAGATCAGGGAACTGGGTGACGAACTGGGTCAGCTGTCCCCACCCGGTGAGGACCGCAACTTTGGTCTCCGCGCTCTCCGCCGACCAGCGGCCCGAGTTCGCGGCACGAACCCGATAGGTGTGCTCACCGGCCGTCGCCGTCAGATCCTCTGCCTTCGACTCGGAGCCGGAGTAGGCGACGGTGCTGTCGTCGCGGACCAGGACGTATTCGTCGGCCCCGGAAACGGTGTTCCAGACCGCCTTGACCTTGCCGTCCTCGTACGACACACTCAGCCCCGACGGCGCATCGGGAGTGGAACTCCCCACCATCGAGCGAACTGCGAACAGCGAAGCGAGCAGCACCAGAACTGCGACGACGGCGATGATGGCGATCGTCTTGGTCGGGATTCCTGTCCGACCTGCGGTGGTCATCGGCGTCGACATCAGAACGGCAGCCTTTCCATGATCGTGCGTGCGGCGGCCGGGTCCTTGGCCCCGTCCACCGAGACCTCGATGAACGTCAGCGCCTTGCCCTTCTCCTGGCTCGAGTCGCTCGTGAACACCGCGGTCGCGTTGCCGTCCAGCGTGCCGAACTTCAACATGCCCTCGGTGCCCTGCGCGGATTCGAAGTTGAAAACGGTCTTAGAGTCCGTCAGGGAGTCCCGGTACGAGCCGATACGCGCATTCTGCGCCGTGGGGTAGGCGTAGATCGCGACCGAGTACACCCGCTTCTTCGCGTCGTCGAGCTTGTCGCACACAATGACTCGCGACGCCGATTTCGGCTCCGCGACCGGATACAGTCCGAGACCTCTGCACCACAGCGCGTCGTAGCCGCTCGTGTTGACCGGCGTGCTGGGGATCAGGTCGGGGTACAGCTTGGCGATGTCGAGAAACTCGCCCCACGTCGAGGTGACGGCCAGGTCCGCGGCCGGCGAGAACCCGGAACCGTCGCTCGAGGTGGACCGTGCGGCGATCGAGTAGCTGTGCTTGCCCGGCAGCGGCGACTGCAGGACGTACGACGGATCCGTCGTCACCGCAATGACGGTGTCGTCCTGCTTCACCAGATAGTTCTCAGCACCGGAGACCAGTTTCCAGGAGAGTTCGACACCCGCCGCGGTCACCTTCGCATCCGGCTGGTCGGGGGTGGAGAGACCGCCGACCGAGTTCCACACCATCGCACTGCCGACACCGAGGATCAGGGCGGCGACCACCGCGAGCGACGCGACCACCGGCACCTTCCGGTACCAGGGCGACGGCGTCGTCGTCGAGGCTGCCGCGAAGGGCTGCGACGGTGCCGGCGTAGTGGGGCGTTGCGTCCGCTGCGGACCGGCGATCGGTGCACCCGGCGTGTTCGCGAACATCTGGCCGCTCGGCGGCAGATTGACGGTTCCGCTGGTGAACGCCGTATACAACGCGTGCGCGAAGGCGGTCGCGGTGGCCGGGCGGGCAGCCGGATCCTTCGCCAGTCCAGCGGCCAGCACCTCGTCGACGGCCGACGGCAACGACCGCGTCCGCTCCGACGCGCGCGGCGGCTCGGCGAACAGATGCGCGGTCATCAGCCCCTGCAGGCTGTTCGAGTCATAGGGCGCATTGCCGGTCAGGAGTTCGAACGTCGTGGCAGCCAGCGAGTAGACGTCGCTGCGACCATCGACCCCGCGACCGTCGATCTGCTCCGGCGAGCAGTACCGCATCGTCCCGACGGTGGTGCCGGTGCTGGTGAGTGCCGCACCGGCCTCGCCGAGTGCCTGGGCGATGCCGAAGTCGGTGACCTTGACCGCGTCGGGCATCACCGGATCGGGCCCGGGGGTGATCAGAATGTTCGCGGGTTTGATGTCGCGGTGCAGCACGCCGTGCCGGTGAGCGGTGTCCAGGCCGGCGGCCACACCGTTGACGATGTTGACCACCAGCCGGGGATCCAGCCCGGCGGGCGAGTTCTTCGCGAGCTTCGACGCGTCGGTGCCCGGCACCATCTCCATGGCGATCCACAGGACGTCGTCGAAGGCGCCGCGGTCGTACACGCGCACCAGATTCGGATGCGCCAGCGGCGCCATCAAGTCCGCTTCGCGCTCAAAACGCTGACGCACCACCGGATCTCCGCCGTGTGCCGAGCGCAGCACCTTGATCGCGTCGTGGCGCGGCAGGCGCGGGTGCGCGGCCTTGTAGACCTCACCCATGCCCCCTGCGCCCAGCACCTTCTCGATGCGGTAGCCCGCGATCTCGTCCCCGATACCGAACATGCCCCTGCCGTTTCACCTGGTTGCTGCCGTTCGGGCCGAATGCTACCGGGGCCCGGGGCGATCGGCCGAACCCGCCTATCCCCGCCGAATGACGTCACCGTCGCGTCGTCCTTCCTGAACACGGCCCCGAACCGGGACTCCGCACCTACCATCGGGCCGCATGACGACACGGTTCTCGACACAGGAATTAGGCGAAGCGTTCGCGCAGTTTCAGACGACGACCGCCGGAGTCGCGATCAGCGGCGACTGGGATCGGTGGGCCGACCAGTTCACGGTGGACGCCGACTACATCGAGCACGCGTACGGCCGGTTCTCCGGTCGCGAGGAGATCCGCGCGTGGGTCAAGAAGACGATGCACGCCTTCCCCGGCAGCCACATGGCGGAGTATCCGGCGCTGTGGCACGTGGCCGACCCGACGACCGGACGGGTGATCTGCGAGATCGACAATCCGATGCGCGACCCCGGCGACGGCTCCGTCTTCACCGCCACCAACATCACGATCCTCACGTATGCGGGTGACGGCCTGTGGAGCTGCGAGGAGGACGTCTACAACCCGATGGAGTTCGGCGCGATGGCCCGCCGCTGGTGCGACCGCGCCGCCGAGCTCGGGACGCTCGACGACGCTGCCCGGAAGTGGATGGAGACGACGGGCGCGATGTTCGGGCGAAGGTAGCGCGTCGATCTCGTCCGTCCTCGCCCCGAACGACCCCGTCGGACCGCTGCGCTAGGGTCACCACGAACGCGCACAGTCGATCCTCGACGGGGAGGGGACCCAAGAGACATCCGGATTCGACGTTCCGATCCTCACATCGCCGCACGGCCCGGCACACGGACCGCAGGCGTCGGTGCTCGCGATGAGCGCCCCGGTCGCCGCGAAACTCGGGCTGCATTGGAACAGTCCCGAGGTCCCCGGCGGCGGGGTGCAGGTGACCGTCGAGGAGAAGCTGCACCTGGCGAGGGAGTGGCAGGTCAACAGCGCCGACTCGTGGCTGCACGTCACCGACGGCCTGATCCGCGGTGAGCGCATCCGATCTAAGCCCGCCGAGACCGCCCTCGACATCCGCGACGAGGAGTTGGAGAAGCGCGGAAGCGCCTACCTGGATCTCGACGACTGGGTCGCCGCCGTCTATGCGCACGGCGAGCGTTCCGGATGGACCGAGGAGAACACGGACCTGGTGGTGCGGTTGGCGGTGAAGTCGTACTACGTCGAGGAGCAGCTCGCGAACGACGGCCTCCTGCCGCCCGGCGAGCGGCTCGTCACGATGTTCGCCCACGACCTCGTCAGCGCCGCGTACCTGGTCCACGCGGGTGCGCGGATGGGATTCGCCGACCCGAACACCGTGTCGCAGATGATCAACGCCCTCGGCCATAACGCGTCGGGCATCACCAGCTATCGGACGTGGGCGTCGTTCGGCGCCGCGTACGTCGCAGCATCGTCGGTCCTGTTCGGCGGCTACCCGACCGACTCCCACTACGTCGAACCGGCGCACACCGTGAAGGCGCTGTTGGCGAACCCGATGAGCCCGTGGGCCAACATTCCGTTCCCGGGCCGGAACTGACCGTGGACCGCCTCCACATCGCACCCGCGCAGCTCCCGCTGGCCGGGTCGGCGCAGCAACTCCGCGCCTTCGCGTCGTCGACCATCCCGGTGCACCCCGACGGCCCCCTGTACGACGAGGTCGCGCAAGCACTCGCACTCGGTGCCGCGGCCCGCGTCGAACAGGGCCAGGCGTGGAACTCGCTGACGATCGACGACGCGACGCCGTATTCGGCGCGTGTCTTCCTGGCCCAGCAGGGTGTCAACAGCACGGACGACTGGACTTCGACGGTCGGCGACGCCCTGAATCCGGACGGCGGCGACATCGACCTGGTCCTCGGCTTCCGCGCCGAGATGATGCGCAGCGGTGAGGTCGTCACCACCGGACTGTGGCGCGACGAGATGCACCGTTGGCTGGCCGGGGACGATCAGACGCCCGATGCGCACGACACCGTCGACCGCATCATCAGCACCGTGGACGAGATCGACGGCTGGATCGCCGACGTGGGACTCCTGGAGCCGGGCATCAAGGTCCGCGACATCTTCGGCTACCGGATCTCGTGGGCGGTCACCGTCGCCCGGTGGGGCGCGTACTCCGGTTACGGCGACTACGCCGCCGTCCGGCAGACGCTGCTCGCCGCGCGTGACGTCGCCACCCGATACTTCATCGGCTGGAACGAGTTCGCGGCGTCGGTCATCGTCGGCTCGGCCCTGAACGACGACGACCCCCGCGCAGGCTTCGACGGCGCTCTCCCTCATGTCGCGAGTCTGCTGACCGCGCTCGACAGCCCGTGGCGGAACCTCGAGTTCCCGACCGGCACCGACTTCGACTTCTGATCGCGAGGAACCGACACATGGCACTTCGTGACAAGTTCCGGCGCGACAAGCCCACCGAGCCCGACGTCGTCGCCCCCGCCACGAGGATGACGACGCCCCGTGGCCGGACGACGACCCCGCGCTGATCGCCGAGGCGATCAACCGCGACTACACCGACTACGTACTGCCGGTGGATCCGGAGGGCCCGCTGTACGGGGCGCTGGCGCAGGGACTGTCGTTGGCCTGTCCGATCACGATGGACAGCGGCATGCAGTGGAACTCGTTGACCGGTATCGGCGCCGACGACGTCGAGAGCACTCGACACGGCCTCGAGGCCAACTGGCGGATCACGGACTCTGAACGCTGGATGGCGGTGCTGAACGAACTCGTGTCGTTCGACTACGGCGCTGTCGCGGCGATGCTGGCCGCCGATGTGCGCACCGAAGGCAGACGGCGACGCGATCTCGGCGTTCTCGACGACGCCACGTGGACGCAAGACATCGTCGCCGCATCGGCGGAGTACGACAATGCGACCGCCCGAGCCGATGCGCTGATCGCGACCATCCCGGGCATCCGCGCGGCCGAGGACGTTCTTCGGCAGGCTCGTCTGCTCGCGGCGGACGAAGAGGTGGAGGCGATCACCGGCTACGACCTCGCCCGGGCCTCCGCGATGGCCCGCTGGGGTGTGATCGCAGGTTTCGGTGAACCGTGGGTCGTGGAGCGGGTCGCCCTGCTCTGCCGCGACAGCATGCTGACTAATCACTCGTCGTGGCGGTCGTACGCGCTCAGCTTCTGTGCCGGCCGCATCGTCACCTATCCCGACACGTGGGGTCGCCAGGTCATCAACTCGATCGAGTCGGTGCGGCCGATCCTCGACTCCCGCCACTCCCCCTGGAACAACCTGCCGTTCCCGACCACCCCTGTACTGAGCAAGGACTGAACCGATGGCACTCTTCGACAAGTTGCGCGACAAGGTCGGCCTGGTCTCGGGCGACTCCCCCGAGCAGATCGCCGCGGCCATCGACCGCGACTACTCCGAGCACGTCCTCCCGGTGGACCCGGAGGGAACGCTGTACGGACCGGTCGCTCAGGGGCTCTCCCTGTCCGGGCCGATGGCCGCCGCCAACGGAGCAGAGTGGAACTCGCTGACCCATCTCGGAGACTGGGGCTACGACCCGAAGCAACCCCTGACCAGAGACTGGGGCATCTCCACCGAGGAGTACTGGATGGAGGTGCTGGGCGGACTGCTCGACGGCATGTACGGCAACAGCCTCGCTTATCACGCCGCCAAGGTGCGTACCGCTGCCAAGCAGCGGCGCGACGTCCGCGTGCTCGACGACGCCACCTGGTCGCAGGAGTTGGCGGCAGAGGCCCAGCGTCTGGAGGCCCCCGCCGGGTGGGCAGAGGCATTGGTCGCGTCGATCCCCGACATTCACGCCGCGGAGGACACCCTCCGCAGGGCGCGTCTGCTCGCCGCCGACGAAGAGGTGGAGGCACTCGACGGCTACGACCTCGTCCGCGTCTGCAACGTGGCCAAGTGGGGGCTCGCGGTGGGATGGGGCGGACCGCACGTGGTTCGCAACGTCGCCCTGGCCGCCCGCGACCGTGCGCTCGTCAACCATTCGTCGTGGCGGTCGTACGGGCTGAGCGTGGCCGCCGGCCGGATCGTCACCTACCCCGACACCTTCGGCAAGCAGGTGGTCCAGACCATCGAGTGGGTCCGTCCGTTCATGGACTCCCGCCACTCGCCGTGGAACAACCTGCCGTTTCCGACCGAGCCCGTCCTGGGTGACGACTGACGCTCGCACTACCAACGCGTATAGCCGTCGGCCTTAGAAAAAAGGGGCGATAACCGCGTAATTTGTGGTGGCTGTGCGAGGCGTGCACGCGCGGTCTACATGGACGACGACGGTCAGATCGTCGAACTCTCACCCGACGGAACCATCACCCCCGTCGCGCCATGACAGCACGCCTGGAGTTCGTACCCCACCCGAACTCGCCGCCCTCACCCCGACCGGAAAGTAACCTACGGTGACGTAACCCACCCTCGGAATCTGTTAACGTCACCGGCCCTGGCAGGCGACATTAGAGGACGTGGAGCACTCCGTTTCCGGGCCGCGCGCCACGTCGTAAGACTTGGGGAGAGCCTTGCGCGTGACGTAGCCTGGGAGTGAATGCGCATGTCGGGCGTGTCGAGCAGGCAACCCGGCCGACACCTGAGACGACCCCGTACCCGACCAGAGGAACACCGATGGCACGTCAACTCACACAACTGGAGCTCCTTCGGGAACTCGAGCCGACCGCCGAGGCCAACGTCAATCGTCACCTCAAGACGGCTCGCGACTGGAACCCCCACGACTACGTTCCGTGGGACGAGGGCAAGAACTACGCGGCGCTGGGCGGCACGGATTACGATCCGGCCGATTCGCAGCTCGACGAGGTCGCCAAGGCCGCGATGATCACCAACCTGCTGACCGAGGACAATCTGCCCTCGTACCACCGCGTGATCGCCGAGAACTTCTCGATGGACTCGGCGTGGGGCCACTGGGTCGGTCGCTGGACCGCTGAGGAGGACCGCCACGGCATCGCGATGCGCGACTACCTGGTCGTGACCCGCGGCGTCGACCCGGTCGCCCTCGAGCAGGCCCGCATGATCCACATGACCAACGGGTACGACCCGATGCTCGCCGCAGCCGACCGCGCCGAAGAGATGAAGGCCAACGGCGAAGAGGTGGGCCTCCTGCACTCGGTCGCGTACGTGACCTTCCAGGAGCTCGCGACCCGCGTCAGCCACCGCAACACCGGCAAGGCCTGCAACGACCCGATCGCCGACAAGATGCTGCAGCGCATCGCGGCCGACGAGAACCTGCACATGATCTTCTACCGCAACATCTGCGGTGCGGGCATGGACCTCTCCCCCGACCAGACGCTGCGCGCGGTGACCGACATCGTCACCAACTTCCAGATGCCGGGCGCGGGCATGCCGAACTTCCGTCGCCACGGCGTCCTGATGGCCAAGCACGGCATCTACGACCTCCGCCAGCACCTGGAAGAGGTCGTCAACCCGGTCCTGCGCAAGTGGAAGGTCTTCGAGCGCACCGACTTCGGCCCCGAGGGCGAGAAGACGCGCGAGGAGCTCGCCGCGTTCCTCGAACAGCTCGACGCCGACGCGACCCGCTTCGAGGAGATGCGCGACCGTTCGTTGGCCCGCGAGGCCGCCAAGCGTGAGAAGCAAGCGTCCTGAGTACTGTCGCTCTGACCGCACCGGCGTCTTCGGGGAACCCCGAAGACGCCGGTGCGAAGTCATTTCCCGTCGCTTCGCTCGCCCGGACGTCACCTTCCGGACAGCAGACCGCTGAACCCGCCCTGCGGATCGGCTCCATCGAGCTGAACAGCCCGGTGGTCCTCGCCCCGATGGCCGGCGTCACCAACGTCGCATTCCGCGTCCTCTGCCGCGAACTGGAGATGGCCCGCACCGGCACCGTCTCCGGCCTGTACGTCTGTGAGATGGTCACCGCCCGCGCCCTGGTGGAGCGGCACCCGGTCACGATGCACATGACGGCCTTCGACCCCAGCGAGACGCCGCGGTCGATGCAGCTGTACACCGTGGATCCGGAGTACACCTATCAGGCCGCGAAGATGATCGTCGACGAGAACCTCGCCGACCACATCGACATGAACTTCGGCTGCCCGGTCCCCAAGGTCACCCGCAGGGGCGGCGGCTCCGCGATCCCGTACAAGCGTCGCCTGTTCCGGAACATCGTCGCCGCCGCCGTCCGCGCGACGGAGGGCACCGACATCCCGGTCACCGTCAAGTTCCGCATCGGCATCGACGACGAGCACCACACGCACCTCGACGCCGGCCGGATCGCGGCGGAGGAGGGCGCGCAGGCCGTCGCCCTGCATGCCCGGACCGCATCGCAGCGGTATTCGGGCACCGCGGTGTGGGACGAGATCGCCCGCCTCAAGGAACACGTGACCAGCGTCCCGGTGCTCGGTAACGGAGACATCTTCGAGGCCGACGACGCCGTCCGAATGATGGAGCAGACCGGGTGCGACGGCATCGTGGTCGGCCGCGGCTGCCTGGGCCGCCCCTGGCTGTTCGCCGAATTGTCGGCCCGCCTACGCGGTGTGGAGGCCCCCGTACCCCCGAATCTCGGAGAAGTGGGCGAGATCATGATTCGCCACGGTGAACTGCTCTCGGCTCACCACGGAGAGATGAAGGGCATGCGCGAGATGCGCAAGCACATCGCCTGGTATCTGCGTGGCTTCCCGGCCGGGTCGGATCTGCGTTCCTCGCTCGCCCTGGTGAAAACCCTTGACGACCTGCGAGAACTGATCTCCACCCTGCCGTCGGACACGCCGTTCCCGGACGACGCCCACGGTCCGCGTGGCCGACAGGGCTCACCCGCATCGGTCGCGCTGCCCGAGGGCTGGCTCGACGACCCCGAAGACGACACCGTCCCCGAGGGCGCCGAAATCATGCATTCCGGAGGCTGACGCACGCTCGACCGGCCGCGCCGCAGAGACTTCTCAGGTGCTCCCATTAATATGTGCGCAGCACGCGGCTCACCAGTCGAACCCTCCGTCGACGCCGCGGACCGCCCCGACACCGAGAAAGAAGCACTGTGAGTTCTGACCGCCCCGGTTCTTCCGAGCCCAGCGACGACACGCCCGCGCGGCGGTCACGTCGCGCCGGCCGGTCCGGAGCGTACGACTTCCGCGCCCGCTTCGGCGAGGCAGGCGGCCCGCCCGAAGGCACGCCGCCCACCCCGCGCGCCGAAGGCCTGCGGGAGCCGTCGTCCCGCGAAGGTTATGTCCGTCCCCGCGGACGGTTGACGGTCCGCCAGCTCATGGAGCAGATGGGCGTCGACGAGACCGATGCCCCGCAGACCTCGCATCACGCGAACCCGCAGCCGCTGCCGCCGCGTCGCCCCCAACCGCGGGGCACCCGGCCACCGGCCCAGCGGCCGCCCGCACCCCGTCGGCCGGAGACCCCCGCCTCCAACGAGGTGACGACGGCGATTCCTCCGGTCACCGATCAGCCGGCCGTCGACCTGTCGGACACCGCCACCGCGGCCCGCCTCTCCGAGGAGTCGCGTGGTCAACGGCCCGCGACGCCTCCCGCACGCCGCGCTGCGGAGACCCGCGTCACGCGCAGCCCCGCTGCGATGGCCGCGGAGGCCCAACGCGCGAAGGCCGCGCAGTCCGCACCGCGGCCTCCGGAACCGGCGACACCCGAGGCGCCCACCTCGGACGCGTCCGCCGAGGACATGCCCAAGCCCAAGGCACCGGTCGCTGAGATCCCCGCCGCCGAGCCCACCGACGACGCACCGCGTAAACGTCGGGGGCGACTGCAGCAGACCCCCGATCTGACCGCGGCTCTCAGCCAGATCCGCGCGACGCGACGCAGCGCCACCGACCGGCATCGGACCCGCAAGATCGCGACCAACACCGGCCGCATCCTGCTCGGCCTGGCCTGTCTGTTGTCGTTGGTCGGCACCGGCTACGCATGGAACATGCTGCGGACCGTCGACGGCGCGTGGAACGTCGTTCAGGCCATCGATCCCGAGAACGCGAGCATCCGCAAGCCGGGCGACCAGAACGGCGACGAGACCTACCTGATCGTCGGCACCGACAGTCGTTCGGGCAAGAACGCGAAGGTCGGTGCCGGTGATGCCGACTCCGTCGAGGGCACCCGCTCCGACACGGTGATTCTGGTGAACATCCCCGCAGACCGCAGCCGTGTGGTCGCCGTGTCGTGGCCACGCGACCTCGCTGTGAGCCGGCCCGAGTGCAAGGACTGGGACAACACCGAACGCACCTACAGCGGCGACCTGCCCGCCGCCGACGGCGTCAAACTGAACAGCGTCTACGCCGACGGCGGCCCCGACTGCCTGGTCAAGACGCTCACCGAGATCAGCGGCCTCAACATCAACCACTTCATCGCCATGGACTTCTCCGGCTTCGAGCACGTGGTGCGCGCGGTCGGCGGCGTCCAGGTGTGCTCGACGGTCCCGCTGTACGACTACGAGCTCGGCACCATCCTCCGCAAGGCCGGACACAAGAAGCTGACCGGTCGGCAGGCTCTCAACTACGTCCGCGCCCGCCACATCTCGGTGGAGGGCAACGGCGACTACGGACGCATCAAGCGCCAGCAGTTGTTCATGTCGTCGCTGCTGCGCGCCACCCTGTCGGGCGACGTCCTCTCGAACCCGTCGAAGCTGAACAAGATGATCAGCACGTTCATCAAGTACAGCACCGTCGACAACGTCGACACCGCGTCGCTGATCGATCTGGCCGAGTCGATGCAGGGCATGGACGCGGGCCGCGTCACGTTCCTGACGATCCCGACCGCGGGCACCACCACAGACGGCGAGAACAACGAGATCCCGCGCACCGACGACATCGATGCCATCTTCAACGCGATCATCGACGACAAGCCGCTGCCCGGCGAGAAGAAGAGCAAGCCGAAGTCCACGTCGACGGCACCGGCCAAGCCGAAGCCCGCGGCCCCGAAGTCCGACCTGACGGCGCAGTACTTGTCGAACACCAGCGTTCGCGTGCTGAACGGCACGGCCGAGAAGGGCCTCGCGGGCACCGTCATGGAGGAACTCGCCCGCCAGGGCATCGATGTCTCGGGTGTGGCGGACTCGTCGGAGAAGCGCACCGACACCGTCGTCCGGTACGGTCCGGGCGAACAGGACTCCGCCGCGACCGTCGCCGCGATGTTCCCCGGCGCCAAGATCCAGCAGGACAACACCGTGAAGGTGGGCGTCGCGGTGATCCTCGGCTCCGACTTCGGCGGTGTCGAGACCATGACCTCCGCCCCCGACGCGGGGACGGTGCTGCACGTTCAGCAGCTGCCCGCGAACGTCGACAACAGCAACCTGCCCAACGACCTCTCGGTCACCAACGCCGGCGACACCACCTGCTCGTAGCAGCGGCGTCGCCTGCGATACATCCGAAAGCGCCAAGAGTTCATGATGTCTTCATCGTGGACACCGGAGTGCGCGAATTGCCTTACGTAAGGTGGACTCTATGCGTGACGCGTATCAGGAGCAGATGGCTGCACTGAATCAGACTCTCGGCGACATGGTCGATGAGGTCGGAACGGCGATGGCTCAGGCCACCCAGGCACTACTCGAGGCCGATCTCGAGCTGGCCGAGAAGGTGATCTCCGATCACGACGCCGTGGCCGACAAGTCCGGTGAGGCCGAGGACCAGGCCTTCCAACTGCTGGCCCTGCAGGCCCCGGTGGCCGGCGATCTCCGCTCGGTGGTGAGCGGCTTCCAACTGGTGTCCGAGATCGACCGCATGGGCGCCCTCGCCCTCCACGTCGCCAAGGTGGCGCGACGACGCCATCCCGCCAAGGTGCTGCCCGAAGAGGTCGCGGGCTACTTCGAGGAGATGGGCCGCCTGGCCGTCGAGCTGGCGCACAACGCGCGGCGCGTCCTGCAGAACCAGGACTACCACGACGCTTTAACCCTGATGGACGACGACGACGCGATGGACGACCTCCACCGCCACCTGTTCACCGTGATGATGGACCGCGAGTGGGAGCACGGCGTCGCCGCCGCCGTCGACGTGACTCTCCTGGGCCGCTATTACGAGCGCTTCGCCGACCACGCCGTTCTGATCGCCCGCCGCGTGGTCTTCCAGGCCACCGGCAAAACGCCCGAGCAGTTGCTCGAGGCCAGCTAGTGTCCTGCGCCGGACACTAGTCGCTCAGCCCGCGGAGACGTACCCCAGCAGCAGCTGCACGCCGCCGGCGACGATCTGGTCCACCACCGCGCGGTCCCCGGTGCTCAAGTAGTTCAGCGTCATGCCGTCGGTCATCGCGAGCACGATGCGCGCGAGAAACTCCGGCGTCTGCGTCCAGGTGACACCGGTGGCCTCGGAGGCCGAGGTCAGCAGACCGGCGATCATCTCGTAGTAGCCGCCGTAGAGCTTCTCCCCCAGGTGCTCGAGCCCCTCGGTGCGCCGTGCGTAGAGCGCCAGTTCGACGAGGGCATGCTCGCGGTCGCGGTTGGCGACGAGATCGTCGGCGAAGGCCTGGAAGGCCGTGCTCAGCACGTCGGCGATGCTCATCTGGGAGGCGGTGAACATCGCCGAAGCCTGACGCAACCAGCTGTCCATGGCGGCCAACTCCTGCGCGATCCCGTGCTCGACGACGGCCGCGAGGAGCTCGTCACGAGAGGTGAACGCGTAGAACAGGCTCGACTGACCGACCTTGGCCTCCTGCGCGATGCGTCGGGTGGTGGCGGCCTCGACACCGTCGCGAGCGATCACGCGCATCGTCGCGTCGATCGCCAGTTCGCGTCGCTGTTCTACTGAGAGCCGGACCATATCACCCCGAAGTCAATCGATCGATCGCGAACGGTCGTCCGCGCAGTCAGTCATCGTCCACCATAAAGGCAACCCCGATCGTGCCGTGCACGACCGGGGTTGCAACGGCGTCGCCACAGGTGGCGACGCCGACAGATCAGCCGAAACGGCCCGAGATGTAGTCCTCGGTCTCCTTGCGGACAGGGTTCGAGAACACGTCGGACGTCGCGCCCACCTCGACCAGCTCGCCGGGCTTGCCCGCGGCGGAGAGGTTGAAGAAGGCGGTCTGGTCGCTGACGCGCGCCGCCTGCTGCATGTTGTGCGTGACGATGACGATCGTGTAGCTGCTCTTCAGCTCGGCGACCAGGTCCTCGATGGCGAGCGTCGAGATCGGATCGAGCGCCGAGCACGGCTCGTCCATCAGGAGGACCTGCGGTGAGACCGCGATCGCGCGGGCGATGCACAGTCGCTGCTGCTGGCCGCCGGAGAGGCCACCGCCCGGCTTGTCGAGACGGTCCTTGACCTCGTTCCACAGGTTGGCACCGCGGAGGCTGGCCTCGGCCACCTCGTCGAGCTTGGCCTTGTCGCGCACGCCCGACAGCTTCAGACCGGCCACCACGTTGTCGCGGATCGACATGGTCGGGAACGGATTGGCCCGCTGGAACACCATGCCGACGGTGGTGCGAACACCGACCGGGTCGACGTTCTTGCCGTAGAGGTCGAGGCCGTCGAGCTTCACCGAGCCGGTGGTGTACGCGCCGGGCGTCACCTCGTGCATGCGGTTCAGGGTGCGCAGAACGGTCGACTTGCCGCAGCCGGACGGGCCGATGAACGCGGTCACCGACTTCGGTGCGATCTTCAGCGACACGTCCTTGACTGCGTGGAAGTCGCCGTAGAAGACGTTCAGGTCCTCAATGGTCAGGCTCTTTGCCATGGCTCTAGTCTCTCTCCATTCGGGGCCCGGTGAATCGGGAAAGGATCCGCGCGAGCACGTACACGATCGCGACGGCGATCACCAGGGTCAGGGCGGCGCCCCACACGGTCTCGTAGCCGCCCGGCCCCTTGTTGTATTCCTGCAGCATCATCAGCGGCAGCGATTCCTGGTTGCCGATGAACGGGTTGTAGTTCATCGCTCGGCTGGCACCGACCAGGATCAGAACCGGCGCCGACTCGCCCATCACGCGGGCGACGGCCAGCATGATGCCCGTGATGATGCCCGACATCGCGGTCGGCAGGACGATCCGGACGATCGTCTTCCACTTCGGGACGCCGAGGGCGTACGACGCCTCGCGGAGATCCTGCGGGACGATCTTCAGCATCTCCTCGGTGGCGCGCACCACCAGCGGCACCATCAGGAGCACCAGGGCCAGGGCGACGGCGAAGCCGGAGCGCGGCATGTCGAGCGTCGTCCGCCAGACCGCGTAGATGAACAGTGCGGCGACGATCGACGGCACGCCCGAGAGGACGTCCACCATGAACGTGGTGATGCGGACGAGCGTGAATCTCCCGTCGCTCCGCTCGCCCCGACGCCTGCTGGTGTCGGCGTATTCGACGAGGTAGATGGCGACGAGCACACCGAGCGGGATGGCCACGGCGGCTGCGATGGCCGTCTGCATCAGGGTGCCGACGATGGCGTTGGCCGCACCGCCGAAGCGCTCGGACCGCAGCCACCAGTCGGGGTTCAGGATCGGACCGATACCGCGGGCGACGAGGGTGTAGACCAGCCAGCCGAGCGGCAGGATCGCGAGGGCCACCGACGCGGTGACCGCGCCGCGGACCACGTTGTCGGTGACCTTGCGGCGGGGCGAGAGGGTTGTCAGTTCCATGTCTGTTGTTGTCACTGTCTTCTCTCCCGCCACTTGGCCCGACGCGCGATCACGCTGCGCGCCGCGGCGTTGACGAGGAAGGTGAGGGCGAACAGCACCAGGCCGGCCGAGATGTAGGCACCGGTCTTGAGCGGTGAGTCGAACTCGGCGGCGTTGTTCGCGATCACGGTCGCGAAGGTCTGGCCGCTCTCCATCAGGTTGAAGTTGATCGGCCCGACGGTGGAGATGATGAGCAGCAGCGCCATCGTCTCACCGAGTGCGCGGCCGAGGCCGAGCATCGAACCGCTGATGTAGCCGGAGAACCCGAACGGCAGGACCGCGTAGCGCACCACTTCCCACTGGGTGGCGCCGAGCGCGAGCGCGGCCTCCCGGTGGGCGCGCGGCGTCTGCGCGAAGACCTCGCGGGTGACGGCGGTGATGACCGGCAGGATCATGACTGCGAGGACGATGCCCGCGGTCAAGAGAGTGCCACCGGTCGACATGTTCGCCACGTTGTCGGGCGTGCTGAAGAACGGTAGGAAACCGAGATTGTCCACGAGCCAGTTGTTGACGCCGACCATGGCCGGACCCAGCACCAGGATGCCCCACAGGCCGTAGACGATCGACGGCACGGCGGCCAGCAGGTCCACCACGTACGCGATCGGCGCCGCGAGGCGCTTGGGTGCGTACTCGGTGACGAACAGGGCGATGCCGAGTGCGACGGGCATCGCGATCAGCAAGGCGATCACCGAGACCAGCACCGTCGCATAGAACTGCTGCGGGATGCCGAACTCGAGCTGCGTGCCCGAGACCACCCAGCTGCCGGTGTACGTGAAGAAGTTGGCGGTGTTCTTCGCCAGCGCCGGCACCGCCTGGATCAGCAGGAACAGTGCGATCAGACCGATGACGAGCGAGACCAGCAGGCCCGAGCCAGTTGCGAGGGTGCCCATGACGCGGTCCCCGACACGCGAAACAGCCGAGCGGGCACGATCACTCGTGCCCGGCCCGGCTGCCGGTCCTCGCTGACTGGTCGCCGTCGTCGACGCGGCCGCGTCGACTACCGGCGTCTCGGACACGGCCGGGTCCTCGTCACGTCTGGTGCGAGGGTTCACGGGAGTGTCCGAGCGGGTCACAGCGCGTCGATCGTTCCGCGCAGCTTGGTCTTGAAGGCGTCAGGCAGCGGCACGTAGCCGAGCTTGTCGAGGCCGTCCTGACCCTTGTCGAGAATGGTGGTGAACGCGGCCTTCAGGTTCTTCGAGACCTCGGCGTCCTGGTAGCCGGTGGAGCAGACGATCTCGTAGGTCGTCAGGACCAGCGGGTACGCACCGGCCTGCTTGAGGCTGTAGAGCGCCTTGGTGTCGACGACGAGGTCCTTGCTGTCCGACTTGACGAACTTGGCGGCGTCGAGCGCCTTGCCCGCGGTGGCGGCGGTCAGCTCGGTGGCGCCCGCGCCGAAGTCGAGGGCGGCGACGCTCAGGTTGTTCTCGGTGGCGAAGCCCCACTCGACGTAGGTGATGGAGCCCTCGGTCTTCTTCACGGTGTCGCCGACACCGGTCGACTTGGACGCACCCGAACCGCCGTGGCCGGTCCACTCCTTGGAGTGCTCGTACGGCCACTCGGTGGGAGCCGCGGTGTTCAGGTAGCGCGTGAAGTTGTCGGTGGTGCCGGAGCTGTCGCTGCGGTGCACCGGAACGATGTCGGTCGACGGCAGCTTGGCGCCCGGGTTCAGCTTCTTGATGGCGGCGTCGTCCCACTTGGAGATCTTGGAGTCGAAGATCTTCGCGAGGGCCGGGGCGTCCAGGTTCAGCTTCTCCACACCCGGGATGTTGAAGGCGACGGCGACGGGGCCGGCGACGAGCGGCAGGTGCCATGCGTCGTTGCCGCCGCAGCGGGTCTTGGCGTCGGCGACTTCCTTCTCCTTGAGCGGCGAGTCCGAGCCGGCGAAGTCGACGTCGCCCGCGAGGAACTTCTTCACGCCGTCGCCGGAGCCGGAGCCGGTGTAATCGAGGACCGCGCCGTCGTTGTCGGTCAGGACCTTCGCGAACTGCTCGACGGCCTTCTGCTGGGCGGTGGAGCCTTCGCCGGTGATGGTGCCGGCTGCGTCGCCGCCACCACCGCAAGCGGTGAGGACGAGGGAGACTGCGGCCAGGCCCGCGGCTGCGGAACCTGCGGTGCGGAAGAGCTTCGGGGACACGCTCATGGGAGTCGGGCGCCTTTCGATTGATCAGGTAACGAGCCGAAGCTATCGACACCCGGTTAGCGAAAGGCGACCGAAGGGTTACCCCGCGGGTAACAGTCCGGACGGGAAGATGAACGGTTGATGGACGCCGCGGGATCTCGCAGATGAATCGCCGCGGCGGCGAGTACTCGGCCGAGCCGAACGGTTTCGGCTCGGCCGCGGGCTACTGACGCCGGTACGCGATGTCCGCCGTGTAGCGGGTGAAACCGAGCTTCGAGTACGTGTGCAGCGCCGCGGTGTTGTCGCCCTCCACGTACAGCTCCACCTCGTCGAGCGTGCGACCGTCGACGCGGAGCTGCGCCATGTAGTGCAGGCCGGCGAGCGCCAGGAGTGCGCCGAGCCCGCGCCCCTGCGACCCGGAGTCGACGCCGACGATGTAGACCTCGCCGAGCGGCGCGGCACCGGTGTCGAAGCGGTGGATCTTGGTCCAGTGGAAGCCGAGGAGTGTGTCGGGATCGTCTGCGTCGAACGCGAGGAACAGGCCGGCCGGGTCGAACCAGTTCGATCCGGTGCGCTCGGCGATGTCTCGCAGCGTCCACCCGCCCTGCTCGGGATGCCAGGAGAAGGCGTCGTTGTTGACGCGCAGGATCTCGGCGTCGTCGGCCGAGCCCGCGTAGGTGCGGAGGACCACGTCGTCGCGCTGCGGAAGGTCGGGCAGCGACTGTGCCACCGGGCGACGGAGCTGCAGCAGTTCGCGGGCGCGTTCCAGTCCCAGCGCCTCGGCGACGGCGGCGGCCGCGGGGAGATCGCCGTGCGCCCACACCTGCGGAGCCTCCGATCCCGGCACCTGCTGCGCGGCGGTGAGCGCGGCGTCGATCAGCGCACGACCTTCACCGCGACCGCGATGATCGGGGTCCACGACGGCCTCGACCATCGCCGCTCCCCCGTCGCGCGCCGCGATCACGTTGGCGTAGCCGTGCTCGCTGCGGAGGTGGAGGTCGGCGCCGCTCCCGGCGTCGATGGCCAGGCGTGCCTGTTCGGCGAGCGGCGGCACGCCGTCGACCCGTTCGGCGCGCTCGCAGAGACTGTGGGCCGCGGCCACGTCCGACGCGTCGAGGGGGCCGGTGATCACACGGAGGGAGGTCTGCTCATTCATCGTCTCCCAATGTATCGGCCGCGGCGCTCCGGGTCGCGGGTTCGGCGGCAGCGCCGTCGCCGGCCGGACGACGCGGCGGCTTCACGGCCTTGTAGCCCACGTTGCGGACCGTCCCGATCAGCGACTCGTGGTCGCTGCCGAGCTTGGCGCGGAGCCGTCGGACGTGGACGTCGACGGTGCGGGTGCCGCCGAAGTAGTCGTAGCCCCAGACCTCGTGGAGGAGCTGCGCGCGGGTGTAGACGCGGCCGGCGTTCTGCGCCAGGAACTTAAGGAGTTCGAACTCCTTGTAGGTCAGATCGATCGGCCGGCCGCGCAGGCGCGCGGTGTACGTGGACTCGTCGATGACGAGTTCGCCCAGCGTCACCTTGTCAGCGGGTTGATCCACGTGCAGGGCGACGCGCGCCACCGCCATCCGCAGGCGGGCGTCCAGCTCGCCGGGACCGGTGCCGGGCAGGACGAAGTCATCGATCCCCCAGTCCCCGTTCACCGCCACCAGTCCGCCCTCGCCGACGATCGCGATGACCGGCGCGGTATCGGTGTCGGAGACCAGGCGGCAGAAAGTGCGCGCGGCGGCCAGGTCGGCGCGCGCATCCACCAGGATCACGGCGGGTTGCCCCAACCGCACCAGGGAAGAGGTGTCGGCGGGCAGGATCTCGACCCGATGGGACAGCAGGGAGAGGGATCCCAGGGCGACATCGGCGGTCGGTTCTTCAGTCAACAGCAGCAGGTCCACACACCACTCCGATCTCGTCGTGGCCTTGGGGCGTGTCCTTGCCACGCCCCTGCGTTGTGGGCTGTCGATCGACGCTGGTCGCAGCACCCGGTTGTCAGATGACAGAATAGCGCCGATGCACGCGACCTCTGACGACACCCCGAAGCCCGCGCCCCGCCGAGCCCTGCGCGCGGCCGCGTGGATCGCTGTCGTCGTCGTGATCGCCGCGGTGGTGGCGCTGGTGGTCGACGACTTCGCCGGCTCCCGCGCCGAGCACCGATTGGCGCAGGCCGTGCAGGCCTCACCCGGCGTCGAATTCGAGCCCGACGTCTTGATGAGCGGCTTCCCGTTCCTGCCCCACCGCAGTTCCGGCGAGTTCGACTCCATCCTGATCAGTGCCGAGGGCATTCCGATCGAGGGCTGTTCGGGCAGCTACCCGTGCCGGTCGACGGTCGACGCCCGACTGCAGGACGCCCGGATCGGGAACACCGGCGCCGTGGGCCCCGAGACGGTGTTGCAGGCGTCGTCGATGCGGGTGGAGACGCGGATCGATTCGCCGACGCTCGGTCGGCTGATGAACATCGTCGACCTCTACATCAACACGCCCGCGCCCGAGGACAAGGCTGGCGGCGGCGGTCCGGGCGACGGCCTGCTGGAGCGCACAGACGGCATCATGCTGAGCGGCACCGTCCCGCTGCCGGGTTCGCCTGCGACGCAGAACGGCTACCCGCCGTCGGCCGCCGCGTACACCGCGCCGAAGGTCAAGGTCAGCGTCAGCGCTCGCGTATTCGTCGTCGACGGCCGCGTGCATGTGGAGGCCACCGGGTTCTACGACGGGCCTGAGGAGCACTACTCCGCGGACGTCCCCGCGGAGTTTCGCTCAGCGGTATTAAAAGCCTTCTCAGCCGTCCTCCCCCGCATGCAGATGGCCTGGGGAGCCACCGCTATACAAGCCCTGAGCAGGGGAAGCGACCTCGTCGCCGTCGGCGAGACCGGTCCGGTCGCGGTCCGTCCGATCGACTACGCGAAACCGCTCCCCGGCCGACCCTGAATTCTCGTTGTAGTGTCGATTTCATGCAGCAACGACGTGAGCTGATGCTCACACGCCGACTGGCGATCGACCTCTGTCGAGTCGCCGCCGGACGCTGTCGCTAAACCGGTGAACGTATCCGCCGGGATGCGTGGCTGACGATCTCAGCGGCATCTCGATCGTCCCGTCGCAGACGTACGACCACCGGGCACTCAACCTCTCTCGCAGGTTCGCGAGAACCCTTCTGTAGTCGAATGACTTTCGCTGCCCGCGCGGCGATCTCTTGAAAGGAACCGAAAATGGCACGCTCCGATGTGCTCGTCAGCGCTGACTGGGCTGAAGAGAACCTCAACACCGACTCCGTCGTGTTCGTCGAGGTCGATGAGGACACCTCGATCTACGACACCAACCACATCCCGGGCGCCATCCGCCTCGACTGGAAGAAGGACCTGCAGGACGGCCTGCGTCGCGACTTCCTCGACGCCGACCGGTTCTCGGCGCTGCTGAGCGAGCGCGGTGTCTCGAACGACGACACCGTCGTTCTGTACGGCGGCAACAACAACTGGTTCGCCGCGTACGCCTACTGGTACTTCAAGATCTACGGCCACAAGGACGTCCGCCTGCTCGACGGCGGCCGCAAGAAGTGGGAGCTCGACGGTCGCCCCCTGAACGGCGACGCCGTGCAGCGTGAGGCCACCACCTACAAGGCGCAGGCCGCCGACAACTCGATCCGCGCCTTCCGCGACGAGGTCATCGACTCCATCGGTTCCAAGAACCTGATCGACGTCCGCAGCCCCGACGAGTTCTCGGGCAAGATCGCCGCTCCGGCTCACCTTCCGCAGGAGCAGGCTCAGGGCCGCGGCCACGTGCCGAGCGCACTGAACATCCCGTGGTCCAAGGCCGCCAACGAGGACGGCACCTTCAAGTCGGACGACGAACTCACCGCGCTGTACGCGGAGCAGGGCTTCGACGACTCCAAGGAGACCATCGCGTACTGCCGCATCGGCGAGCGCTCGAGCCACACCTGGTTCGTGCTGCAGGAGCTGCTCGGCAAGAAGAACGTCAAGAACTACGACGGCAGCTGGGTCGAGTACGGCTCCCTCGTCGGCGCCCCCATCGAGCGCTGAGCGCTTCCCTAGATCTCTGAGAGGACTAACGACATGTGCGCAGCCCCCAAGCAGGGTCAGACCCTTCCCGCAGGCGTTGACACCGAGAAGGAGACCGTTCTGACCGGTCAGGTTCTCGACGGCTCGGGCAACCCCGTCGCCGGCGCGTTCGTGCGTCTGCTCGACGGCACCGGCGAGTTCACCGCCGAGGTCGTCGCGTCGGCCACCGGCGACTTCCGTTTCTTCGCCGCTCCCGGCACCTGGACCCTCCGCGCGCTGAGCGCTCAGGGCAACGGTGACGTGCAGGTCTCCCCCGAGGGACCCGGCGTCCACAACCAGGACGTCACCGTCGCGAAGTAGCACCACCCCCGGTTGATTCCGGGTGAGAACGGGCCCCGGTCTGCCAATTGAGGCGGGCCGGGGTCTTGTCGTCTCCGCTGTCGTCTCCCCGGACCACGGCGACTCAACGACGCGCAGTAGTAGC
This sequence comes from Gordonia phthalatica, assembly GCF_001305675.1. Classification (NCBI taxonomy): domain Bacteria; kingdom Bacillati; phylum Actinomycetota; class Actinomycetes; order Mycobacteriales; family Gordoniaceae; genus Gordonia; species Gordonia phthalatica. The sequence goes on along the minus strand of NZ_CP011853.1, from coordinate 760,923 downwards.
GTGGACATAGCGCCCGTGTCGGACGCGGGAAAGGATGTCATGTCAGAACAAGCCACTCTCGCCGAGATCCTCACCGTCGAGCATCGTGCGATCGACGAGGGCATCGAGAAGTTCGTTGCCGCGTCGCCCGCCGGATCGGTTCAGGAGTGGGCCGCACCGCTGGTCGGGTCGATGGAGGCCCTTCGCCGCCACATCTATCTGGAGGAGGAGCTGGTGTTCCCGCAGCTCCGCAACGGCCCGCTGATGATGCCGATCATGGTGATGCTCAACGAGCACGGCCAGATGTGGCGCCAGATGGCCGCCCTCGACGAGCGCTTGGCAGACGCCGACGTCGACCAGGAGCCCAAGCGCGGCGAGGCCGTCGCCGCCTGCCAGGCGATGCTCGAACTCCTCGCCGACCACAACGGCAAGGAGGAGCCGATCATCTACCCGCACCTCGACGCCGACATGGACGACGACTCCCAAGCCTTCCTCCGAGACTTCCTCGCCGACGGCACGACGCCCGACGGCTGGGAGTGCGAACGCGCCGTCGCCGCCTGACCTCCCACGCGTCCGCGTAGTTCGCCGGGATCCGCGTAATTCGCCGTCAGAAGCTGGGTTCTGAACCCCGCTTCTGACGGCGAGTTACGCGGATAGGTCGGAGACACGCCCGACTCGCGGCGGTGGAACCGATCCGATCGCACCCGCGTCTAATTGGTATGCAGGGAATGGACGCACACGGCATCATCTGGCGCAAAGACGCCCTGGACTCCGGGGTCTCCGACGTGCAGATCGCGAAAGCACTCAAAGACAAGCACATCGAGGTGGTGGCCAGAGGCGCATACTCGCCGACCTTCGACCTCCCGACCGACCCCGGCGACGCCTTCCGCGAACGCTACCGGCGGCGGTCACTCGCCGCGGCCGTCGGACTCGCGCGAGCCAAGGAGGAGGTGCGAGCCGTCAGCCACCAGTCCGCGGCCGCGCTCCTCGACTTGGGTTTGCTGATGCCGAGTCGGAAGGCCGTCCACATCACCACCGGCCGCAACAGCGGCGGCAACATCTTTCCGTCCAAGATCATCCACGCCAGCAGGCTCGACGACGCCGACGTCATCGACCTCGACGGACTCCGCGTCACGAGTCCCGCACGCACCGCCGTCGACATGGCTCTGCACGAAACCGACTTCGCGAAGATTCTCGCTGTCCTCGACAGCGCTCTCCGAATGGGAGTCCCTCGCGAAGAGCTGGAACAACGACTCAGCGTCCCTCGACGCGGTGCGGCGAGAGCCCGTCACGCCCTGCAGTTCGCCGACGGTCTGTCCGACAATCCCGGAGAGTCGTGGGGTCGAGCCCAGATGATCGAGGCCCACGTCCAGATCCCGCTCCTCCAGTCGGAATACCACATCGAGAACGGGCATCTCGCGATCTGCGACTACGACTGGGAGGGCCGCGCCGTCGGCGAGTTCGACGGCTACGGCAAGTACCTCCGAGAGGAGTTGCGACCCGGTGAGACCGTCGCCGAGGTGGTCATCCGAGAGAAGGAACGCGAGAATCAGCTCCGCGACCTGGACCTCGGCGTCGTTCGGTGGGGCTGGGAACGGCTGCGCAACCGAACGCTGATCCCCTATCTGAGCAAACGCCTTCCGATCTTCGGCGTCACTCTCCTATCCGCGTAGTTCGCCGTCAGAAGCTTGGTTCTGAGTCCAGCTTCTGACGGCGAGCTACGCGGCTACCGGCGAACTACGCGGACCCACTACCGCTTGATCAGCGGGCTGCGGACGACGTGGGCGCCGTTGGCGCGGTCGGCGGCGTCGAAGAAGTCCTCGCGGTAGATGTCGCGGGGGAAGAGGCGGGCCTTCATGAGGGCACGCATGGTGTCCTCGACCATGGCGGGGTTGCCGCAGATGTAGGCGACGTTGCCGCCGGCGCGGGGGAAGTCCTCGGCCAGCAGCGCGGGGACGCGGCCCTGCCTGCCGTCGCACTCCTCACGGGAGACGGCGGGGCGGTAGGTGAACCAATCGCGCTCGTCGGCGATGTCCTGGAACCACTGGCGGTCGTAGAGTCCGTTCTCCAGGGCGACGCCGTGGTACATCACCACCTCGTGCTCCCAGCCGTCGCCGTCCTCGTCGTCCTCGATCGCCATGACGGTCTTGAGGATCGACACCAGCGGGGCGAGGCCGGTGCCGCTGCCGAGGAGCAGCAGCGGCTTCTCACGCCCGGGCCGGAAGTAGAACTTCCCGTACGGACCCGACAGCGTCACCGCGTCTCCGACAGCCAGCCCGTCGAACACCCAGCCCGCGGTCGCGACACCGTTCTCGGTCCGCTTGATGTGCAGTTCCACCCGGTCGCGCTCGTGCGGCGCACTCGCGATCGAGTACGGCCGATTGTCGCCGTCGGGCAGGTTGAGCTGCACGTACTGGCCGGCGTTGAAGTCCATCGGCTCGTCGAGCTTCACGATCAACCGCCGGACGTCGGGCGCGATCTCGTCGAGCACTTCGACAGTCCCGCTGAAGTCGCGGACGGGATACATCGTGATCCCCTCCTCGATCTCCACGTCGCCCTCGATGACCACGTCCTCGCGCGGCGTGGCCACGCACATCAGCGCGGCGCCCTCCGCGCGTTCGCTCTCCAGGAGTGCGTAGGGCGACGCGTCGCCGTAGTCGATGGCGCCCTCGAGCACCTCCGCCTTGCAGGTCCCGCAGGTCCCGTGCGTGCAGGCGTGCGGGAGCCAGACGCCGTTGCGCAGGCAGGCGTCCAGAATCGACTGGTCCTCCCGGCACTGCAGTTCCGTGCCGAGCGGCTCGACGGTGATGGTGTGGGTTTCGGTCATCGCAGGGCCCCTTCTCCTCAGGCCGTCGTGAACTTCAGCAGCGCCTTGTGCCCGACGCCGAGATCCTTGAGCGACGACGATCCGTCGCCCGGATCGAACGCGTCATCGAAGAGCTGCCAGCCGGTGATCGACGACGGGTCGAAGTCCGGGTCCGACGCCGCCCACGGGTTCACGATCTCGGCGACGAAGTCGCTGAAGCTCATCGCCTGCGGGGCACGGAAGCACGCCGCCGAACAGAACAGCGGGTTGCCGAGCCAGTGGACGTACAGCAGCTGGTCCTCGCCGAAGATCTCGGCGCGGTCGGCCGCGGGGTACTTGTAGTCGTAGAGCGCTTTGACAGCCATCGCTCACGCCTCCTGATTCTCGGTCTGCTTGGTGTCGGGATGCCATTCCTGCCAGGAGACGAAGTCGGGTGACCCCTTGTACTCGCCGTTGTCGCCCTCCTGGATGCCGTACCACTCGAGGACCTCGGGGACCGTCGGCCCACCGCAGTTGCCCTGGTAGATCTGGTGCACCGGCAGCCACGCCTGGACGTACTTCTCGGGTTCGCGCTCAAAGATCCACTGACAGCCGTCGCTGCAGGTGTGGTAGGTCTCGCCCTCGTACTCGCTGTGCCGGAACGAGATCTTCGTCGGATCGTCGCGCTCGGTGAACGCCATCGGCACCTGACACACCTGGCACAGCTGCGGGAGCCCCTGGAAGAAGACGCGACCGCCCTCTGCCTCGATCTTCCGGTGCTTGTCCCAGTTGGGGCCGTAGTGCTTGTCGAACGTCTCGCCGTACTGCTCCGACAGCCACGCCGTGTGCTCCGCGGTAGGGACCTGCGTGGTGAACGACGCGGCGAACGAGAAGTTGTGCAGGATCTTGTAGACCTCGTGCGAGAGCTTGTCCTTCTCCGCGATGGCGTCCTCGACGTGGCGCGGCGGACGGATGCCGTAGAACTCCAGGTCCGGGAACAGACCGCCGAGCATCTGCTCCTCGAAGTACAGCTCGAAGGCCTCCTTCCAGCTCATCACCGGCTTGGGGAGCATGTAGTCCATCATTCCGGCGACCAGCGCCGACATCCGGTACGCGCGCCAGAACCACTTGTCGATCCAGTCCTGGATGATCGGCACGTTGTCCTCGTCCTGCTCCAGCAGGAACTTGATGGCCTCCAGGCCCAGCGTCATGTGGCGGCTCTCGTCCGACTGCGCGGAGAACCCGAAGCTCATGGTCGGCATGTCGCCGTTGAAGCTGGCACCCGACATGAACGGCACGAACAGCAGGTTGGTCAGCAGGTACTCGAAGCTGAAGGAGATCGAGATCAGGAACTCGAACGGGCCGGCGGTCATGGCGTCGTCGAACAGCGACTTCGGGACCGAAAGGTACCAGACGCGGTCGTGCATCTGCGACCACGAGTGGAAGCCCGAGTAGTACTTGTTGTAGTTGCTGATGGTGTGGACCTGCGTCTGGCAGTGCCGCAGCTCGTCGACGCTCTGGCACAGGGCCGCGAAGCGCGGGGCCGGGCCCTCCAGGTAGCGGGCGAGGTACGCGAAGTGCCGGTGCGCCTGGTACTCCAGCGGCGTGACGCCCTGGATGAACAGCTTGATGGCGTTCAGGTACGACGCGTCCGACACCGTCAGGTGCCCCTGGCTCTGAGCGAAGCCGTCCAGGACTGCGTACAGACGCTTGTCCTTCTCCGCCTGGTACTTGTAATACGCGTCGACGGTCAACCGGAAGGGATCCTCCCAACCGTCCCAGTCGTGGATCTTGATGCCCTCGTAGCGGGTGTACGGGTACAGCTTCTCATGCTCGACGTACGACGGCTCCCAGTCGAGGTCGCGGGTCAGCGCCGAGTAGCGCTGCTTGAGCGGCAGCTTCTTGGCGCGCTTGGGGGCCGAGGACTTGGGGGTCTGAGCGGTGGTCATGTGATGGTCTCCTCGTAACAGTCCGGTCAGTGTTCCCAGGCGACGACGATCTGGTCGTCGTCCCATTCGGCGAAGTTGCCGGTGTAGGTGACGATCGCGAGCTGGAACTCGCCCGTCTCCCATTCGCGGCCCAAGTGGGCCTCCACGGATTCGCGGTTGATGACGATCTGGCCGGGGGCCGACAGTTTCACGAGGCCGGGCAGGCGGCGGACCTCCATGTCGGGGTTGTCGCCGCGGATGGCCGCGATGATGGCGCGGTTCTCGTCGGACTCCTGCATGTCGATGCCCACGGGGCGGGTCGCGCGCGTCATGCCGACACCTCCGCTCCGACGGCGTCGTCGACGACGGCGGTCAGCGCTCCGATCGCTTCGGCGGCGCGGGCGCCCCATTCGACGTCGATGCGGTCGAGGGTCGCGGCGTTGGCCTCGCCGTGCTCGGCGTCGGCGCGCCAGGCCTTGACGAGGGCGTCGAGCCACTTGCGCTGGTCGGCGAACCAGGTGGTCAGGTACTGCGCAACCAGGCTGTACGCGCCGGCACCACCGAGCAGCGCGCGGTCGTCGAGGCCGCTGTAGAGGGCCGGGTACAGCACCTTGTCGACGGCGTCGATGGCGAGCAGGCCCTCGGCCCAGTCGTCCACGACCATGATCTCCTCGACGAGGCGACGCAGCGGCTGCAGGTGCTCGCCGGTCATCCACTGCTCCTTGGCGCCCTTGAGGACGTCGACGGTGCCGACACCCGCGGCGATGCCGATGCGGGACAGCATCTGCGCGTTGCCGATGCGATCGAACGCGGCGAAGCTGGCGCACTGCGACAGCGACGTGCCGTACGCGAATCGGGATCCGGCGACGCTCACCAGCTGGGCGCCCGCCTCGTAGTGGCGCAGCGGGACGATGACGTCGGCCACGACGCGGGTCCAGGCCTCGGGCATCTTGGCGAGGAGTTCGCGGTTCTCCAGGTACGAGAGGGTCTTGCCGAACTCGTCGTGCAACGCGGCGCGGTTGGTGACGTACGGCGTGTAGTAGTACTGCCGCGGGTCGGCGAAGACGTACGGATCCGTCAGTTTGAGCGCGCTGTAGTTCGCGTCGTACAGCTCGTGGTCGGGCGTCCAGGTGGGCCGGTAGTGGAAGTTCTCCCGCGGCTCGATGTCGAGGGTGGCCTCCTGGTAGCGGGTGGCGGGCTCGTCGCCGAACCGCTTGATGATGTTCTGGTAGGTCTGTCGCTTCGGTTCGATGGTCTGGTAGCGAAGTTCGAATTGCATCGATATCTCCTGCTCGGTGGGCTGGGTCAGTTGCCTGCGATGAGTTCGAGGACCAGCGCGGCCATCTCGTCCTCACCCGCCAGGCGTCGGGACGTGGGGACGCCGCGGACCACCAGTTGCGCGGTGGCGGTGTGCCCGGAGACGACGGTCTCGATGCGGGCGGTGCGGTCGGCGTAGTCGAGGGTGAAGGCGAGGGCGCCGGTGCCGGTCTCGTCGGTGAGGCCGAGCACGCCGACGGCCTCGTCGCTGCCTGCGAGGACCGCGTTGGCCTCACTGACCAGCTGCTCGGCGAGCGAACGGATGATGACCTGGGTGTCGGCGGCATGCGCGACGGTCACCTCTTCGCTCGGCAGGGTCTGCGGCGACGACGCCGGCGCGCCGTCGAGCAACTCCTGCACCTGGTGCATGAACGGGGTCATCCCATCTCCTCCACTGTGGCGTAGCGCATTCTCATTGCGTACTGAGATGATCTTCACACACCATTGGGTGGGAGTGAAGTATTAGAAACACCCGCATTAAGACTAAAGGAATCTTTATCTGAGGCTGGTGAGATCGATCTCCGGCAGGGCCGTATACAGGCAGGCCAGGACACGTTCCAGGTGCGGAGACGGGGGCTCGTCGCGCATCGCCATGGCCAGTTCGACGGTCGGCGCATCTCCGGCGAGCGGCACATACACCGCACCCGCGATCTGCAGCTGCTGCACCGACTGCGGCACCAGCGCGACGCCGAGGCCGGCCGCAACGAAGGAGACGAGGGTGGAGGTCTCACCGACCTCGTGACGGATCGACGGCGTGAAGCCCGCCCGCTGGCAGGCGTCGATCACCACCTGGAAGACCACCGATCGATTGAAGCCCGAGTAGGAGACGAACTGCTCGCCGGCCAGATCGGCCACCTCGACGGACGCCCGCGCCGCGAGCGGATGGGTGTGCGGCACGACTGCGATCATCGCCTCGGTGCCGACCACCTCGTAGCGCAGCTGGCGGTCGTGCACGGGCGGTCGCAGGAAGCCGAGGTCTATGACGCCGCTGTGCAACGCCTCGGCCTGCTGCGGCGTCAGCATCTCGCCGTGCAGGTCGAGGTCGATGTCGGGCAGTTCGGCGCGCAGTCGTCGGGCGATGGCGGGCAGCAGGTGGTAAGTCGCCGAGCCGGTGAAACCGATGGAGACGCGGCCGATCTCGCCGACCGCGATGCGGTTCGCCTCGTCGCCGGCGGCGTCGACCGACGCGAGGATCTCCCGGGCGCGCTCCAGGTAGCGCTGACCGGCAGCGGTGAGCTCCACCTTGCGGGTGGACCGGTTCAGCAGGGTGACGCCGAGGTCCTCCTCGAGCTGTTTGATCTGCTGCGAGAGCGGCGGCTGCGCGATGTGCAGTCGCTGTGCCGCACGCCCGAAGTGGCATTCCTCCGCGACTGCGACGTAGTAGCGGAGATGTCGAAGTTCCAAGTGATCACCGATCCGTTCCGCCCCCGACTGTAGACACTGCGGGGGCGGAACCGATGCGGTCTCAGACCATTCGAGCGAGCAACTCCGCGGGCTCCTCGCCGAAGGTCTCGAGGATCTGCGCTCCGTCGGCGCCGACGGCGATGATCGCCTCCGGGGTGTAGACGCGGTCGACGCAGGAGACGCCGGTCAGCGGGTAGTGGCACGACGGCACCAGCTTGGCGTCGCCGTTGCGGGCGAACAGCGTCATCATCACGAAGACCTGTTTGGCGCCGATCGCCAGGTCCATCGCGCCGCCGACCGCCGGGATCGCGTCGGGCGCACCGGTGCTCCAGTTGGCGAGATCGCCGTCGTAGGACACCTGGAAGGCACCCATGACGCAGACGTCGAGGTGTCCGCCGCGCATCATCGCGAAGGAGTCGGCGTGATGGAAGTAGGCCGCGCCCGGAAGCTCGGTGACCGGCACCTTGCCCGCGTTGGTGAGGTCGAGGTCCACCTCGTCGCCCTGGGCCTGCGGCCCCATGCCGAGCATGCCGTTCTCGGTGTGCAGGGTAATGGCGCTGTCGGGCGAGAGGTGGTCGGAGATCTGGGTCGGACGGCCGATGCCGAGGTTCACATAGGAACCCACGGGGATGTCGGCGGCGATGCGGGCGGCCAGCTGGTCCATGGTGAGCGGCTGGTCGCCGCCGCGGACAGCATCGGCGGCGAGGGTGATCTGAGTGTTCATCGTGCGCCCTCCACGGCGAATCGGCGGGTCGGGGTGGCGATGACGCGGTCGACGTAGATGCCGGGCGTCACGACGGCTTCGGGATCCAGGGTGCCGACGTCGACCACCTCCTCCACCTGGACGACGGTGGTGTCGGCGGCGGCAGCCATCACGGGTCCGAAGTTGCGGGCGGTCTTGCGGTAGACCAGGTTGCCCGCACGGTCGGCGCGGTGCGCTCCGATGAGCGCGACGTCGCCCTTGATCGGGTATTCGAGCAGGTAGGTGCGGCCGTCGATGACGCGCGACTCCTTGCCTTCAGCGAGCGGCGTGCCGACCGCGGTCGGCGAGTAGAACGCGCCGATGCCTGCACCTGCGGCACGCATCCGCTCGGCGAGGTTGCCCTGCGGAACCACCTCCAGCTCGATCTTCCCCTCCCGATACAGACCGTCGAAGACCCACGAGTCGGACTGCCGGGGGAAGGAGCACAGGATCTTGCGGACGCGACCGGCGGCCAGCAGCGCGGCCAGCCCGTGATCGCCGTTGCCCGCGTTGTTGCTGACGATCGTCAGATCCGTGGCGCCCTGGCGGATGAGGGCGTCGATCAGGTCGAAGGGCATGCCGGCCAAGCCGAACCCGCCGACCAGCACGGTGGATCCGTCGGACACCCCGGCGACGGCCTCGTCGGCGTCGCCGCAGAACACAGTGGCACTCACGGCTCACTCCTAGCTGCAGGTGAGAGGTTGTTTCGTTCCCCTACGACGCTATGGCCTCGGATTCATACTGGCAATTACCCATTCTTCCGAGATTGATACTCTTCAGATTTCAACAGGGACGGTTGGGCAGACAGCCTGTGATCTAGCGTTCACTCGCCCGACTCGTTTCGATCAGGGCACTGGTGCGCTGTAGTATCAGCGTCGTGGTCATCTTCTTTGAAATCCTGCTGGCAGCCGCATCCCTGCTGATCATCTGGTTTGCGCTGTACACCGTCTACCGACTGGTCAACGACGAGTCATGACCCGCTCCGGAAACGAAGCGATCTCCGACGCTGAGCTCCGCTCTCAGGAGACTGCGGGCAAGAACCTCGCAGCCGTCGGCGACCTCCCCGTTCCTCCGGATACGGCCAACCTTCGCGAGGGCGCGGATCTTCACTCCGGCCTGCTCGCACTCCTGCCGTTGGTCGGCGTCTGGGAGGGCCAGGGCGAAGGGCACGACCCGCTGACCGGCACCGACTATCAGTTCGGTCAGCAGATCATCGTCTCGCACGACGGTGGCAACTACCTCGTCTGGCAGTCCCGTTCGTGGGTGCTCGACGAGCAGGGCGAGTTCGTGCGCCCCGACCTCCGCGAATCCGGTTTCTGGCGGATCAGCGAGGACGACACCATCGAGCTCATGCTCACGCACGCCGAAGGCTCCATCGAGCTGTACTACGGGCGTCCTCTCAACCAGACGTCGTGGAATCTGACCACCGACGTCACCATCCGCACCGAGACCGGCGCCCACACCGGCGGCGCCAAGCGCCTCTACGGTCTGGTCCCCGACGGCGACCTCGCCTACGTGGAAGAGCGCGTCGACGCCGAGGGCGAACTGACGCCGCGGCTGTCCGCGAAACTCCGTCGCGTCATCGGCTGACGCCGCTTCGCGCCCGGATCGCTGGGGGTCACCCCAGCCGCAGCACCGGCACGTCCACGCCCGACACGTCCTGATGCGTCACCGCGACGACGGTACGGTCGCCGAACAGGTCTCCGCAGATCAGCGCCATCAAGCGCTGCGCGTCGGCAGCGTCGAGATGTTCGGTCGGCTCGTCGAGCAGGACCACCGGGGCGGGGTGCAGCAACGCCCGCGCGAGCAGCAGGCGACGTCGCTGACCGCCCGACAGCGCGGCCGATCCGCCGACCAGTTTCTCGTCGAGACCGCCCGGCAGACCGTCGAGCCACTCCCCCAGTCCGACCTGCTTCAGCGCGACGCCGATCTCGGCGTCGGAGACGTCGCCGCGCGCCACGCGCAGGTTTTCGCGAACCGTCGTCGAGAAGACGTGCGCGTCGTCGGGGAAGTAGCAGACCGACGATCGCAGGTCGGCCCCGTCGCAGGTCACGTCACCGGTCAAGGGAGGCAGGAGGCCGGCGATCGTCATCAGGAGCGTCGACTTCCCGACGCCGCTGGGGCCGACGATCACCTGGCGTGAGCCGGGGTCCAGCGCCAGATCGAGCGGCTCGCCCAGCGGGTGCTCCCAGCCCCACTCGAGATCGACCGCGGTCAGGCGCGTCGGCGCGGTCTCGACCACCGGATCGTCCCCGGCCCCGCCGCCCGCGCGGGCGCCGTCGACCAGGGTCATCACCCGACGCGCTGCCTGCCGCCCGCTCTCCCACGCGATGCCCGCTTCGACGAGCGGCGCGGTGGTCTCGAACGACGACAGCGGCAGCAGCAGGAGGACACCCAGCAGCATCGGCGTGATGCCGTCACCGGTGGGGACGTCCATCAGCGAGCCGGACAGTCCGGACGCCAGTTGCACGCCGATGATCGCAGCGGCGAGGACACTGACGCCCATCGCGATCGGGGTCACGGCCTGCGCGGCGGCCTGCCACCGCATGCCCGCGTCCTCGGCACGCTCGGTGCGACGATCCGCCGCCGACACCGCGCGCAGCACCCGCTCGCGGGCGCCGGCCACCGCCAGTTCCGGCCCGTGCCACAGCAGCGACGAGGCGGCCTCGGCCACGTCCTCGCGTGCCTGGGCGGCGTCGGCCACCCGGCGGGACGATCCGCGTGCCGCCAACCACGGCGCCAGGACGCCGCTGACCAGCAACGCGACCGCCAAGACCGCGGCGGCAGGCACCGATACCATCGCCATGATGAGGACCGCCGCGACGGAGGTGACCGCACCGACCGCCATCGGAATCAGTCCGCGGACCAGGGCGTTGCCGATCTCGTCGACGTCATCGGCGGTGCGGGCCATGAGCTCCGACTGGCGCAGGCCCACGGTGAAGCCGGGAGAGCCCTGCGATAGTACGCGGTAGACGCGGGTGCGGGCGTCGGCCATCGCGCGAAGGGCGACGTCGTGCGTCGCGAGGCGTTCCAGGTAGCGGAACACACCGCGCGAGATGCCGAGCGCCCGGACTGCGGTCACCGCCACCGACAGGTAGAGCACCGGCGGCATCTGCCAGGCGCGGGTGATCAACCACGCCGACAGCGCGGCGAGACCGAGCGCCGACAGTGCGCCCGCGACGCCGAGCAGGATCGGCACGACGAGGCCGCGCCATCGCAGGCCGGTGAACGCCAACGCGGCGAGGACCGGATCTCTGCGTGTCACCGGAGCGCCTCCCCGAAATCGACGACCCGGTCGGCCGCCGCGAGCGTCGCGGGCCGGTGCGACACCATCACGACCGTCGCACCCGCGTGCGCCCGCGCGACGAGGGCTGCGAGCACGCGGTCGGCGGTCTCGTCGTCGAGGTGGGCGGTGGGCTCATCGAGCAGGAGCAGGGGCGCGGACGAGGCGAGCGTGCGCGTCAGGGCGAGACGCTGCCGCTGCCCCGCGGACAGTCCCGCGCCGCCCGCGCCCAGCATCGTGTCGAGGCCGTTGGGCAGATCAGCGAGGACCTCGTCGAACGCTGCGGCGCGGGCGGCGTCGTTCAGTGCGCCCTCCGCGGGCCCTCCGAACAGCGCGAGGTTCTCGGCGACGGTTCCGGGCACGATGGCGGGATGCTGTGGCAGCCAGGCGATCTGACTCCGGTAGGGATCGGGCTCCAGATCGAGCACGTCGACGTCGCCGATGCGGATCGTTCCCTCGTCGGGTCGGTGCAGGCCGAGGATCGCGGCGACGACCGTCGACTTGCCGGTCCCGTTGGGTCCGGTCAGGACGGTGAGCTCGCCGGGACGGATCGTCGCAGTGAGGCCGCGCGGCGCCCAGCCGTCACGACCCGCGATGCCGACGTCGTCGATCGAGATGACAGCCCCACGTGCCGTGACCTGCGATGTTCCACGTGACTCATCGTGCCGCGAGTCGATCACGTCGAGCACGTCGTCGGCCGCCGCGACTCCGTCCTCCGCGTTGTGGAACTGGGCGCCGATCTGCCGCAGCGGCAGGTACGCCTCGGGAGCCAGGACCAGGGCGAGGACGCCCGAGTAGAGGCTCATCTCGCCGAAGACCAGGCGCAGGCCGATGCTGACGGCGACCAGCGCGACGCTGAGGGTCGCGAGCAGTTCGAGGACGGCTCCGGAGAGGAAGGCGATCCGCAGCGAGCTCATCGTCGTGCGGCGCAGGCGTTCGCCGAGGTCGGCGACCTGCCCGGCCGGCCCCTGCGCGCGGCCGAGTGCACGCAGGGTCGGCAGGCCGGTCATCAGGTCGACGAGCTGGGCGTTCTGGTGGCTCATCGCGTCGAGTTTGCGGCGCGTGCGATCACGGGTGACCAGGCCGATCAGCACCATGAACAGCGGGATCAGCGGAATCGTGACGATGATGATCACGCCGGAGATCCAGTCGGTCCACAGCACCGCGGCCACGACCATCGGCGTGATGATCACCGTGGACAGCAGCGCGGGCAGGTAACCGGAGAGGTAGTCCGACAGCCGGTCCAGGCCGCGGAGCACCACCGTCAACGCGCGTTCGCGCTGTCCCAGGAGGTCACGCGGGCTGGTGGTCGTGGGATCGGTCAGCGCGTCGAGCGCCGCCACCCGCAGTTCATCGATCGTCGCGTGCGCGGCGCGACGACCGGTCCGGTCCGCGAGGTAGCTCATCGCCGCCCGCGCGGTCAGTGCGACGGCCAGCACCGTCAGGTGGACCGCCTGATCGGCGAAGCTCCGCCGGGTCGAGTCGGTGATGATCTCGGCGACCAGTCCGGCCAGTGCGACGGCCGCGGCGATCACCGCGACCACCGTGCCGACCGAGAACACCGATGTCAGGATCACGTGCCTGCGGGCCGACCGCGACGCCCGCAGCAGCCGCGGATCCAGCGGCGGTCGTCGCCGCGCCTCCGCGGTCGCCGGAGCGGCGGTCGCGGTCATTTCCCGACGTTCTGCAGCGGCAGTCCGATGGATGCCGGAATGCTCTCCACCGACAGTCGCTTGCGGAACACCCAGTAGCTGTACGCCTGGTACCCGACGACGACCGGCGTCATGATGGCCGCGGCCCAGGTCATGATGACGAGGGTGTAGTGGCTCGACGAAGTGTTGGCGATGGTCAGCGTGTACGCGGGATCGGTGGTCGAGGGCATCACGTCCGGGAACAGCGAGCCGAAGAGCATCACGGCGACGCCGGCAATGGCGATGCACGTGGCGAAGAACGCCCAGCCCTCACGACGCGCGAACGTCGCGATCACCATGCCGACCGCGGCCACCGCTGCGATCGCAACCACTCCCCACGTCCACGCGTGACCGTGGGCGAGCTGCGTCCAGATCAGGAACACCGCGGCGACGATCGCCGTCGGCACCGCGAGGATCGCGGCCCGCTTCTGCGCGTCGTCGCGCATCTCGCCACTGGTCTTGAGCGCGACGAAGACCGCGCCGTGCGTCAGGAACGCGAGCAGCGTGGTCGCTCCGCCGAGCAGCGCGTACGGGTTCAGCAGGTTGAAGAAGCCGCCCGTGTACTGGTGGTCGGCGTCGATCGGCAGCCCGCGGAGGACGTTCGCGAAGGCGACGCCCCAGAGGATCGCCGGGATCCACGAGCCGAGACCGATGCCGACGTCGCACCAGCGGCGCCACTTCACGTCGTTGATCTTGCCGCGCCATTCGATCGCCACCACGCGCACGATCAGCCCGATCAGGATCAGGAACAGCGGCAGGTAGAAGGCGGAGAACATGGTGGCGTACCAGCCGCCGAACGCCGCGAACAACGCCGCGCCGCCGGTGATGAGCCAGACCTCGTTGCCGTCCCACACGGGGCCGATGGTGTTCAGGAGCAGGCGACGCCGTTTGTCCGCCAGAGCAGGATCGTGCCTGTCGTGCTTGTCGGGCAGCGTCATCAGCATCCCGACGCCGAAGTCGAAGCCCTCCAGCACGAAGTACATGGTGAACATGACCGCGATGATCACGAACCAGACGTTCTCAAGAGTCATCGTCAGCTCCTCAGTAGGCGAACGAGAGTTCGGGGGAATCGTCGGCGTCGTCGTCCTTGGCGACGACGGCCGCGGAGTCCTTGTCGGCGGGGCCCTCGATCACGTAGCGCCGCTCCAGGTAGAACCACACCACGCCCAGCGCGCCGTAGAGCAGCGCGAAGCCGATGAGCGTGGTCCACACCATCGGTGCGGTGTTATTGGAGACACCGTCCTGCACCAGCATGTGGACCTTCAACGGCATGCCGTCGGGATCCGCCCAGTTCGGGACGACGACCCACGGCTGTCGACCCATCTCGGTGAAGATCCAGCCGGACGCGTTCGCCAGGAACGGCGTGGGCAGCATCCACAGTGCGAGGCGCCCGAACCACCGCGGCACGTCGCTCCGTTTACGCCGCAGGAACCAGAGCCCGCCGGCCGCCACGACCACCGAGCCGAGCGCCCAGGTGATCATGGCGCGGAAGCTCCAGTAGGTGACGAAGAGGTTCGGCGCGAAGTTGTGCCCGGGCATGCCGAGGGCGTCCTGGTACTGCTTCTGCAGTTCGTTGACGCCCTTGACCTCGGTGTCGAAGCGGTGGTCGGCCAGGAACGAGAGCATGTTGGGGATGGCGATGACGTGCTCGATGTTGTCGCAGTTGTTCTGCCGCCCGATGCTCAGGACGGAGAACGGCGCACCGGTCTCGGACTCGCACAGCGACTCGGCGGCGGCCATCTTCATCGGCTGCTGCTTGAACATCAACTGGGCCTGCATGTCTCCGGTGATGAACAGGCCGAGACCCGATCCCATGACCACCCACAGCGCCAGGATCGCGACAGGTCGCCAGAGCGTCTGGTTGTCGTGCCGGAGCTGTTCGGGCGACGCGCCCACTTGGCTCGGCGAGCTGGTCTCCGGGATCACCGACTCGTCGCCGGTCTCGGCGGCCTCCTCGATCTTGGCCGCGCGGAAGCTGTTGCGCGCCATCCACCAGAGGCCGATCACGGCGACGACGGTCGACGCCGTCAGCAGCGCACCCAGGATGACGTGCGGGAACGCGACGAGGGTCGTGTTGTTGGTGATGACTGCGATGAAGTTGTTCATCATCGGCCGGTCGCGTTCGGCGTCCCATTCGACGCCCACCGGATGCTGCATCCACGAGTTCGCGACGATGATGAAGTACGCCGACACGTTGACGCCGATCGCGACCATCCAGATGCACGCGAGGTGAATCCGTTTGGGCAGGCGACCCCAGCCGAACATCCACAGGCCGATGAACGTGGACTCCAGGAAGAAGGCCATCAGGCCCTCGAGCGCGAGGGGCGCGCCGAAGACGTCGGCGACGAAGCGGCTGTACTCGCTCCAGTTCATGCCGAACTGGAACTCCTGCACGATGCCGGTGGCGACGCCGAGCGCGAAGTTGATCAGGAAGATCTTGCCGAAGAATTTGGTCGCACGGAGCCACTGCTCGTTGCCCGTGCGATGCCAGATGGTCTGCATCACCGCGATGAGCGGCGCGAGGCCAATGGTGAGCGGGACCAGAATGAAGTGGTAGACGGTGGTGATACCGAACTGCCATCTGGACAGGTCGACGACGTTCACAAGCAGGCCTCGATTCAGCGACCGAACACTGGACTACTACATACGGTAGTAGTGTTTCCTGCGCTGTAAAGGGGTCGTGACCGAGGCAACCCATTTCCGAACTATGAGGCTGCCGACTCCCGCGCCAACTCCGCGACGCCCACCACACTCGTCTGGTTCAGTGCCCGCCCGTCCAGTTCCCGAACCCGGGCGGCGAGGGTGATCGAGGACAGCAACCACACCTCATCGGCGTCGTACAGGTCGTTGACGTGCAACGATTCCTCGCGCGAGGCGATCCCTCGCTGCTGCGCGAGCTCGAAGACCGCCTCCTGCGTGGTGCCGGGCAGGATGCCGTCGTCGCGCCGCGGCGTCACGAGAGCGCCGCCGATCACCGCGACCACCGAGCTGCGCGGCCCCTCCAGCACCGTGCCGTCGACGGACAGGAAGACGGCGTCGTCGAGCCCGAGGGCCTGCACGTGCCGCAACGCGGCGACGTTCGACGCGTAGCTCAGGGACTTGACCCCGGCCAGCAGCCAGGGCGCCTGGGCTGCGAGCCCGGACCGGTAGGCCGACGGCAACGACACCGCCCGCACGCCGTCGCGCCGCGCGGCCTCGACGCGTTCCGGCACCTCGGAGATCGAGACGTAGAGGGTCGGCGCCGCAGTGCCCTCCCGGCCCGCCGTGTACACGACGCGAAGCGCACCCTCCGCGGACGACGTCCACTCCCTCGCCGCGATCTCGACCAGGCGCGCCACGTGGTCGACGTCCACCGCGGGCAGTCCGGCCGGCTCGGCGCTCCATGCCAGACGACGCAGATGTCGTGCAGTCCCGCAGACCCGCCCGTCCCAGACCAGCATCGTCTCGAACAGTCCGTCGCCGTGCAGGACGCCGAGGTCGTCGGCGTGCAGAAGCGGAACGTCGGGATCCACGACCCGACCGGCGGCATCGACCACTACACGCTGCATGCCTCCACGATGTCACGACCTGAGACGACTTCCACCCAGCGGGAAGCAAGTCCCGGAATGTGCGCGCAGCCGTGTAGCACCATGAGGCATGACTGCTGAACAGACAGAACGCATCGTCGTCGTGACCGGAGCCAGTCGCGGAGCGGGCAAGGGCATCGCACTCGCGCTGGCCCAGCCCGGCACCACCGTCTACGTGACCGGCCGGACCACCGCGGCAGGCCAGACCTCCCTGCCGGGCACCATCACCGAGACCGCCGAGGAGATCACCGCACGCGGCGGCACCGGGATCGCCGTCGCCGTCGACCACAACGACGACGCCCAGGTCGAGGCCCTGTTCGACCGCATCCGGAGCGAGCACGGTCGCCTCGACATCCTCGTCAACAACGCGATCGCCCTGCCAGCCGGCCTCACCGACAAGGGGCCGTTCTGGACGAAGGGCCTCGGCTTGCTGGACCTGCACGGCGTCGGCCTGCGCTCCACCTACGTCGCTACTTACTACGCGGCACCCCTCCTGTCCGAGACCGGCGGCGGCCTGGTGGTGAACACGTCGTCGTTCGGCGGCACCTGCTACATGCACGGCCCCGCCTACGGCTCCGGCAAGGCCGCCGTCGACAAGATGGCGCACGACATGGCCGTCGACTTCAAGCCGTTCGACGTCGCCGTCGTCTCGCTCTGGATGGGTCTGCTCAAGACCGAGGTCAACATGGCCGCCTTCAACGCCGACCCCGACATGTACGACGGCCTCGTCGCCACCGCCGAATCCGTCGAGTTCCCCGGCCGGGTGATCGACGCCCTCTCCCGCGACCCGAAGCGGATGGAGCGGACCGGCCAGATCCTCGTCGGCGCCGAACTGGCCCAGGAGCACGAGATCACCGACATCGAAGGCAACCAGCCGCCGTCGCACCGCCCGTTCCTCGGCGACCCGACGACGTTCTCCGCCGCCGTCATCGACTGAGATCATCCACGCTGATCGAGTGAGCGTGCGAGCGAAGCGAGCCGCGCATCGAGATCGCCGCGGGCAGCCACCCCGGCCACATCCCTCGTGCGCGGCTCGTAGACTCGGACACATGACGTCTCCGTCGGCGATCCTCGCGTCCCATCCCGGTGCTGTCCCCACTCCCGAAGGCGATCCGAGTCCGGGCGTCGCCTGGCACTACGGCGACCCGCTCGGGGAGCAACGCATCGCGACGCGGCGCGCCGCGATCGTCGACCGCTCCGACCGCGCCGTCATCGAACTCTCCGGCGACGAACGCCTCACCTGGCTGCACACGGTGTCCACCCAGCACCTCACCCATCTCGCCGACCGGCACAGCGCCGAGAACCTCTCGCTCGACGGCAACGGCCGCGTTGAGGACCACTTCGTCCTCACCGACATCGACGGCACCACCTGGGTCGACACCGAAGCCGACCGCGGCACCGCCCTCACCGACTTCCTCACCAAGATGGTCTTCTGGGCCAAGGTGACCGTCGCCGCCCGCCCCGACATGAAGGTCCTGACCCTCCTCGGCCCCGACGTCCTGACCGGCCCCATCGCCGAAGCCATCGGCCTCCCCGCCGACGCCGGGCTCTACCAGGCGGGCGACCTCCCCGAACTCCGGCACGACGACGAGCCGCTCGGCTTCTGGCGCGTCATGCCGCCGCTCGGCGAACGCGGCGAGACCCCCGTCGTCGACCTGGTGGTCCCCGACGCCGACATCCGCGAGTGGTGGCAGCTGATCGTCGACGCCGGCGCCAAGCCCGCGGGCATGTGGACCTACGAGGCGCTCCGCGTCCGCGCCATGCGCCCACGCCTGCACCTCGACACCGACGAACGGACCATCCCGCACGAGGTGGACTGGATCGGCGGCCCCGAACAGGGCGGCGCCGTCCATCTCGACAAGGGCTGCTACCGCGGCCAGGAGACCGTGGCCCGCGTCGCCAACCTCGGCCGCCCGCCCCGCCGCCTCGTCCTGCTGCACCTCGACGGCAGCGCGTCGTACCGCCCCGAGACCGGAGCCGACGTCACCGCCGGCGGCCGCAAGGTGGGTCGCGTCGGCACCGTCATCGACCACTTCGAGTACGGCCCGATCGCGCTCGCGCTCGTGAAGCGGAACATCCCGGTCGACGCCGAACTCGTCATCGGCGACCCCGAAGCACCCGAGAACTCCACCTCCGCGAGCATCGACCCCGACCTCTACACCCCCGACGATCAGGTCCCGCCCGGCCGCGCCGCCGTCGATCGATTGCGCGGACGCAGCTGAATCCGCCCCGAACAGACGACACGAAGACCGCTGACACCAGCGGTTTTCGTGTCGACCGTCGCTGCAATGGGACTTAATGAGAACTGCGCGCTAGACTGTCAGTACGAAAACTATTAACGAATAGAACGGGGCCGCCACACCGATGGCCGCCCCGTCACTGTGCGAGGGGGTCCCATATGGGCCGCGGCCGGGCTAAGGCAAAGCAGACGAAGGTTGCTCGTCAGCTGAAGTACTCCACTCCTCATACCGACTTCGACAGTCTCCAGCGTGAACTCTCTGGTGGCTCCGACAAGTCGTATGACTCATTCACGAGTGAGGAGAGCTGGAACAGTGAAGAGGAGTGGCGACGCGCCTGACTGCGCTGTCGCCTCACCCACTCGTACAGGCATCACCCCGTTCGGGGAACGACGCTCCGCGCCGGACATGATCGCCTGACAACACGTAGAACCCCGTGTCTTCGGACCCGGGGTTCTCGTGTTGCCTGTGTGCGGTTCGGTTTGGGTCTGCGGGTGGAGGGGCCGGATAAGTTGCTGCTTCGGCAGTCCTCGCTCCTCGCCTAGCGGCTCGTCCCTGCGGAGAGCTCAGCAGCAACTTATCCGGCCCCTCCACCCGTTGTCCGTACACCGCGCGCTCGCACCCACTCGTTGTGCGTTTTTGCTTCCAGCCCGCGTGGCAAAAGTCCACTGCCTTGGATCGGTGGGCCGCAGAGACAGGCAAAGGGACTCATCACACACGCCTAGCCGCCGATATCGCTGAAATCAGGCCGACTGCGGCTCTCCGACGGCAGTTAGTTTTCCCTCGGCGAGGCACAGACGGCCTGATTTTGGCAGTAGTGCCCCACGGTCGACGGCGCATGGACGGACGGGCTGGCCGACGGCACCCGGAGAGGGGTTGCCGCACCATTTGTCGACCAGTAGCACCACTTGTGTTTCCCGCACTTGGTCGCGACCGAGTGCGAGAAGCAGAGGTGGTGCGACTCGCCGACAAGTGGTGCGGGAAGGCCACCTCGTCCGGCGAACCAGCTGGTTGAGCGCCCTTCGACGAGCTCAGGACCCGCGAAGCGAGCCGAAACCACCACCCGCAGACGACAAAAAGGCCGCGGCGATTGCTCGCCGCGACCTCCAGAGTCGGTCAGAACCTCGGGTGGTCTCCCACCAGGACGGCCGAGCCCTTGGCTCCGGCCTCGCCGGCCTTCACCGTGCCCAGCACCCAGTTGTCGACGTGGCGGGCGGTCAGGATCGCCTGAGCGCGGTCGGTGTCCTCCGGGGAGACGATCGCGACCATGCCGACGCCCATGTTGAAGGTGCGCTCCATCTCGGCGCGCTCCACGCGGCCGCGCTGGGCGATCAACTGGAAGATCGGGGCCGGGGTCCAGGTGCTGCGCTCCAGCTCCGCGGTCAGACCGTTCGGCAGGACGCGGCCCAGGTTGTCGGCCAGGCCGCCACCGGTCACGTGCGCAAACGTGCGGACATCGCTCTCGGCGGCCAGCGCCAGGCAGTCCTTCGCGTAGATGCGGGTCGGCTCCAGCAGTTCCTCGCCGAGGGTGCGGCCGAACTCCTCCACGTGGCCGTTCAGGTCCATGTGGCCCCAGTCCAGCAGCACCTTGCGAGCCAGCGAGTAGCCGTTCGAATGCAGCCCCGACGAACCCATCGCGATCACCACGTCGCCCGCTCGGACCCGGTCGGGGCCGAGGATCGAATCGGCTTCGACGACGCCGACGCCGGTCGCGGAGATGTCGTAGTGACCGTCCTCCATGACGCCCGGGTGCTCGGCGGTCTCGCCGCCCAGCAGGGCGCAGCCGGCATCCACGCAGCCGTCGGCGATGCCCTTGACGATGTCCGCCACCATCTCCGGGATCACCTTGCCGATGGCGATGTAGTCCTGCAGGAACAGCGGCTCAGCGCCGCAGACCACCAGATCGTCGACCACCATGGCGACCAGGTCGCGGCCCACGGTGTCGTGCTTGTTCATGGCCTGCGCGATCACCAGCTTGGTGCCGACGCCGTCGCTCGACGCCGCCAGGACCGGCTCACGGTAGTCGCCCTTCAGCGAGAACAGGCCGGCGAAACCGCCGAGCCCGCCGAGGACCTCGGGTCGCGTCGCGCGCTTGGCGTGCGGCGCGAAGAGTTCCACGGCACGCTCGCCCGCATCGATGTCCACGCCCGCGGCCGCATACGATGCACCGGCCGCCAGCTTGTCGACAGACCCGTCGGTCATATTCTTGTTTCTCCTGAAATTCGACAGCTGACATCAGCCGTTCTGGCAGTGGGACGCACTCACGGTACCTGAGTGCACGGTCGGTCCGGGCACGGCGACGAAATGGACGACGCCGGAGCCCGACGGGTGGGTCAGGGTCGCATCACGGCGCTGACGTTGTCATTCGCCGCGGTCAACGGGTCGACCCCGTTCGTGCCCTTCAGCATGCTCTCGAGAACGGCCTTGCCCATCGTCGTCTCCCTGGGGAGCTCGATCGGGTACTTGCCATCGAAGCAGGCGGCGCACAGACTCGACCGCTCCTGGCCGGTGGCGTTGATCATCTCGTCGATCGTGATGTAGCCGAGGCTGTCGGCGTCGATCGCCTGTCGGACGCTCTCGACCATCGCCTCCTTGGAGTCCGAGCCGTTCGCGATCAGCTCGGCGGGCGAGGCGAAGTCGATGCCGTAGAAGCACGGCCACTTGACCGGCGACGACGCGATACGCACGTGCACCTCGGCGGCACCCGCCTCACGGAGCATGCGGATCAGCGCGCGCTGGGTGTTGCCGCGGACGATCGAGTCGTCGACCACCACCAGGCGCTTGCCGCGAATCACCTCCTTGAGGGGATTCAACTTCAGGCGGATGCCCAGCTGGCGAATGGTCTGCGACGGCTGGATGAAGGTGCGTCCGACGTACGCGTTCTTCATCAGGCCCTGACCGTAGGGGATGCCCGATTCCTGGGCGTAGCCGACCGCGGCCGGCGTGCCGGACTCGGGGACCGGGATCACCAGATCGCCCTCGGCGGGCTGTTCGCGGGCCAGGCGACGGCCGATCTCGACGCGCGTCGAGTGCACGGAGCGGCCGTTGATGACGCTGTCCGGACGGGCCAGGTAGACGTACTCGAAGACGCAGCCCGCGGGGGTCGGCTCCGCGAACCGCTGGCTGCGGACACCGTCGGAGTCGATGGCGAGGAGTTCGCCCGGCTCGATGTCGCGGACGAAGGAGGCGCCGACGATGTCGAAGGCTGCGGTCTCGGACGCGACCACCCAGCCGCGGTCCAGGCGACCCAGCGACAGCGGACGGACACCGTGCGGGTCTCGCGCCGCGTACAGCGTCGTCTCGTCCTGGAAGGTGAGGCAGAAGGCGCCCCGGACGGTCGGCAGGAGCTCCATCGCCGACTGCTCGAGGCTCTTGTCCGCGGCACCGTGCGCCAGGAGTGCGCCGAGGATGTCGGAGTCGGAGGTGGCTGCACTGTTCGACGCGGTGCCGTAGATGCCGAGTTCACGGGCGCGGTCGGCCAGCTCGGCGGTGTTGACCAGGTTGCCGTTGTGGCCGAGCGCAACGCCGCTGCCGGTCGCGGTGGTGCGGAAGATCGGCTGCGAGTTCTCCCAGGTGGTGGAACCCGTGGTCGAGTAGCGGCAGTGGCCGACGGCGACATGCCCCACCATGGAGGCGAGGGTCTGCTCGTCGAAGACCTGGCTCACCAGGCCCAGGTCCTTGAATACCAGGACCTGCGAGCCGTCGCCGACCGAGATGCCCGCAGCCTCCTGGCCGCGATGCTGCAGCGCGTAGAGGCCGTAGTAGGTCAGCTTGGCAACGTCTTCGCCGGGTGCCCAGACACCGAACACACCGCACTCTTCGCGCGGCTCGTTCTCGGGCTGATCCGCATCCACGTTCGGGTACGACGGTCCGCCACATCCGGTCTGATTCAGCAGGTTGGGACGGTGAGTCAGCTTCTCGGTCAAGTGAGTCGCTCCGATTTCCTGGGCTCGACGGGCGGTACCGTTACCACAGTCTACGGGTTACGATCCGCCTTCGGAAAATTCTTCGTGCTCGTCCGAACGCTCATGAACACCCGCGGATGCCCGCCTGTGAGCAACACCACCGAGCGGGACCACCGGCAGGTAGTCGGCCACATCGCCCGCGCGATGCCCGGACACGCTGACGCGATGGTCGGCGACCGCCTCGTCGAAGTCGAGCAACCCCGTCGCCAGCAGCAGCCACTCCCGCGGTGCCATCTCGATGACGTTGGGCGGGGTGCCGCGCGTGTGCCGCACGCCCTCGATGCACTGGACCGCGACGAACGGCGGAACCCGCAACTCCACCGCGTTGCCGGGCGCGTCCTGTCCGACGGTCCGCGCCGTCAGACGGACGGCGGCGGCCAACGCCGCACGTCCCGGCTTAGGCACGGTCTCGTCGCGCAACCAGTCTGCGACGGCCAGCACCGCCGCCCGAGTCTGCGCCGGGTCTGCCTTGTCTCGCGGTCCCACCGCTCCTCCTTCGTGGTTCTCAGACGGTTCTCGCTTATGCCGTATTTCCGTCCCATATGTTGGGCCGCACGTACGGCATAAGCTGCTCACCCGACGAATGGCGCGACGGTTCCCGCGTCGATGATCTGCTCGACGACCTCGTCGGCCGTCCGCTCCTGCCCGATCCGCAGGGTCTTGTTGGTCCCGTGGTAGTCGCTGGATCCGGTCTGCAACAGTCCGAGGTTCGCGGCGATGTCGGCGAGCTCGGCACGCGCGGCGTCGTCGTGGTCGGGGTGGCGCACCTCGAGGCCGGCGAGGCCGAGAGGCACCAGCGACTCGATGACCTCGGCGGTCAGGACCGACGCGGCGGCGCGCGCCCGCGAGTGCGCGATCACCGGCACCCCGCCCGCCGCGACCACCATCGCGATGCCCTCGGCGAGGGTCGTCGAACGCAGTGACGCGTAGTAGGGGCTGCCGTCGTGGAGGAGTTCGTCGAACGCCTCGGACACCGAGCCGACGACGCCCTTCTCCATCAGCGCGCGGGCGATGTGCGGGCGTCCGATGTTGCTGGGACCCGCGATCTCCTGCACGCGATCGAGCGTGATCGGGTAGCCGTCGTCGATGAGGTTCTGCACGATCCGCGCGCCGCGGCCGGCGCGGTCGTCCTTGACCCGCTGCCACTCGCCGACGATGCCCGCGTCGTCGCGGTCGAAGAGGTAGCCGAGCAGGTGCACGGTGACCAGATCGCCGTCGACGTTCGGATGCTTGGTCGAGAACTCCGCTCCGGGCAGCACGCGCATGCCCGCCGACACCGCATCGGCCATCGCGTCCCACCCCTTGGCGGTGTCGTGGTCGGTCAGCGCGACGGTGGTCAGCCCGGCGGCGCGGGCTGCGGCCAGCAGCTCGGCGGGTGTGTCGGTCCCGTCGGAGAACATGGTGTGAGTGTGCAGATCCGCAGTCATCTCGAGGGCCATGAACCAACAGTAGTGGCGTCGGATTTCCGCGAATGACGCGAGTTCGGCTTCACGACGGCGCGGCGTCCGGCACGATTGCCGCATGGGCACAGACGTGAGCCAACAGCAGTTCAGCGGTGAAGACCGCGTTCGATTCCGATCCCAGGTCTCGCGCGGTACCGAAGCCATCGCACGCATGCTCGCTGACGGGCTCTTCACCGATCACGGGAAGCCGCCGGAACCGCTCCTCGGCATGGAGGTGGAGCTGAATCTGATCGACGAGGACGCGTCCCCCTCGATGGCGAACACCGCGGTCCTGGACGCGATCGCCGATCCGGACTTCCAGACCGAGCTGGGCCAGTTCAACATCGAGATCAACGTGGCACCGCAGCCCTTCGTCGGCGGCGACACCGTCAGCCTGGAGCAGTCGCTGCGGACATCACTGAACCGCGCGGAGTCGCGCGCGGCGTCGACCGGCAATCACCTGCTGATGGTCGGCATGCTCCCCACTCTGCGCCACGAGCACTTCGCTCACCAGTGGCTCTCCACCAATCCCCGCTACAGCCTGCTCGACGAGCAGATCTTCGCCGCCCGCGGCGAGGCGCTGGAGTTGGACATCACCGGCGTCCCGCTGGAGGTCGGTCGCACCCCCGAGCGGTGGAAGACCACCAGCGAATCGATCCTCCCCGAGGCCGCGTGCACGTCGCTGCAGCTGCACCTGAGGGTGGCGCCGGAGGAGTTCGCCGCGCACTGGAACGCCGCGCAGGCCATCTCCGGCGTGCAGGTCGCGATCGCGGGCAACTCCCCCTTCCTCGACGGCCGCGCGCTCTGGCACGAGACGCGGATCCCGGTGTTCGAGCAGGCCACCGACACCCGCCCGCTGGAACTGAAGAATCAGGGCGTCAGACCCCGCGTGTGGTTCGGCGAACGCTGGATCAACACCATCTTCGACCTCTTCGAGGAGAACACCCGCTACTTCCCGGCCCTGCTCCCCGTCTCGACCGACATCGATCCGATCGCCGAGATCGACGCCGGCCGCATCCCGGAACTCGATGAGCTCCGCCTGCACAACGGCACCGTGTACCGCTGGAACCGCCCGGTGTACGACGTGGTCGACGGCCAGGCGCATCTGCGCGTGGAGAACCGGGTCCTGCCTGCGGGGCCCACCGTCGTCGACATCATGGCAAATTCGGCGTTCTACTACGGTCTGGTCCGGGGTCTCGTCGAGAGCGACCTCCCGCTGTGGTCGCAGATGTCGTTCGACGCCGCCGAGGAGAACCTCGCCGCGGGCGCCCGCCTCGGTTTCGGCGCGCAGCTGTACTGGCCGAACATCGGCTGGGTCCGCCCCGACGAACTGGTGCTCCGCCGACTGCTCCCCCTCGCCGAGCGCGGGCTCACCGCGTTCGGAGTGTCGGAGAAGGCCAAGCGCCGCTACCTCGGCGTCATCGAAGGTCGCTGCGCCACCAGGCAGTCCGGGTCGGTCTGGCAGCGCAAGGCCGTCGCGGCACGCGAGAACGCCGGCGAGTCTCGCGACCAGGCGCTGCGCGGCATGGTCAAGGACTACGCGACGCTGATGCACGAGGGCGAGCCCGTTCACGCGTGGTCGGTGTAGCCGCTCCAGTTCCCGTGGAACCCCGCGGGGACGCGCTGCGGCAGCGCGACCGACGCGATGTCCTCTAGGGTCTGCGCGTCGAGCACCGCGAGCCGGGTCGAGTCCGCGGCGAGGTCGGTGACCAGGCCCATCACGACGCCGTCGCCCTGAGCGGCGTCGGATGACCGCGGCACGAAGGTGAACTCGCCGAGCGTGACACCGTCGCCGAACCGCCTCGTCGTCGGCTCGGAACCGTCGGCGTTCACGCGTGCGAGCAGCGACCCGAAGAGCTCGTCGCCCTCGCCGCCGACCACCCAGCCGGACCCGTGATCACGGCCGACGAAGCGGTCGTCGATCCGCGGGAATTCGACGGCCGCGTCCCAGAGTCGTTCGCGTCGACAGATCCGACGTACCGGGTCCAGCGTCCACCGTTCCAGGTGCGGACGTCCCTCGGAGGGGCCGGTGTGGTCGCGGTCGAAGGTCCGGTCGTGAACCACCAGGTCGACGACGGTCGTGCCGTCGACGTCGCGGGCATTCAGCGGGTGATAGACGTAGCACGGGTCGACGTCGATCCAGACGACGTCGGCATCGTCGCCGTCGCGCGGCATCAGCCCGACTCGGGCCGGGTACTTCGGATTCCAGCTGTACGGCAGTGAACCGGCCCCAGATCGGGGCAGGCGCTCCGCCATCGCGTGCGGCATCGGGACCCGGCCGACGGCGGCAGTCATCGCCAGTCGCGCAAGCGGTCGGACGGCGCGCGGAACCGAGGAGGCGACGGCGATCCGCGGGTCGAAGACGACGGGGAGGTCGTAGACGACGACGGTGCTCTCGGTGAGCGAGAAGGCGTGCATCATCGGGCTGCCGCCGACGGTGATGTCGACCTCGCGGCGAGCACGGCCGTCGATGCCGATCACGGTGTAGCGGACCTTGTCTCCGCGACCGAAGTGGTAGCTGATCGCGTGCAGTTCCCCGGTGGTCGGGTCCTCGATCGGATGGGCGGTGAAGCCGCCTCGCACAGTGCCGTCGAAGTCGCAGACGTCGAGCGTGTCGAGTTCGTCGGAGAGTTCGGCGCAGGCGAGCCCGGCCTCGACGAGCGCGAGGGTCCGTCCCTGGAATCCGATGACGTTGGTGTTGGCGCCGGCACCGTGCAGGAACGACCGCCCCGCCTCGCGCGGCCCGGGCCGCCCCAGAACGTCGGTGCGGTGCGAGTCGACCCAGCGGTTCCGGTACCAGAGCCCCTTCCCGCCGGACAGGCGGATCCCGTGGACCATGCCGTCGCCGGTGAACCAGTTGTAGGTGTCGGGGTCGACGTCGGCGATCGGGTTGGGCCCGTTGCGGAGGTAGCGACCGTCGAGCCAGTCGGGCAGTGTGCCGGTGACCGGCAGGTCGTGTTCGGTGAGTTCGGTCCGGACGGGCGCGTACTCGCCTTCGAGGAATCGGTTCGTGTTCATCGGGCACCTCCACGGTTGCTATAACACTGTTATGAAGAGACTATAACGCTGTTATGAGTGCACGTAAAGGGGAGACGCCGGATCCGGTCCGCGCCATGCTGATCGAGTCCGCGTACCGATTGATCACGCAGGAGGGCGTCGAGGCGCTCACCGTCCGCCGACTCGCGAAGGAGGCGGACACGTCGACGATGGCCGTGTACTCACGGTTCGGCAGCGTCGGCGCGGTGGCCGGCGAGGTCTGCGAACGCGGGTTCGTCGAGTTCGCCGACGCACTGCGATCCGCCGGATCGTCGGACGATCCCGTCGCCGACCTGATCGGCCAGGGACTGGCTTACCTGCGCTTCGCCACCGAGCACCCGCGGCTCTACACACTGATGTTCCAGTACGCGTCACCGGACTGGACGTCGTCGAAGCGCACATCGCTGCTGCAGCACGGGAATCCGACCGACTCGAACAGTGGGCGGGCCGCCTTCCTGGTGATGGTCGACGCACTGCGACGCGTCACCCCGGACGACGCCGAAACCGAGTTGCTGATCCGTGCAGGCGCCACCTGGAGCATGGTGCACGGACTGGCGATGCTCTCGATCGCCGGGCACCTCACCGGGGTGCACGACCTCGTCGCCCGCAGCGCGCTCATCGCCCTCGTGGTCGGATACGGCACGCCCCCCGAGGATGCGGAACGAGCCTTCGACGACGTCGCCTCCCGGCAGGCGTGACGACCGCCCGCCGCGCTACTGCTTGACGATGACGATGTCCTTCGCCGCCTTGTCGTGCCAGCCGCGCCGCTGATCCGAATCGTCGAAGACCGGCGAGAGGTAGACGACGAGCACGCCGAGCGGGAAGCAGATGAAGAACGAGAGGAACGGGATCAGCGGTCGGATCAATGCGGCACCGAGGCCGATCGGCCGTCCGGTCACCTCGTCGACGACGGTCAATCGCATCGCCATCTTGCCGAGCGTCGCACCGGCGAGACCGATCATCAGCCACTCGTAGAGCACACCGCACAGCATCCCGACGACGATGATGAGAAAAATCCAACTGAAGGTGTAACCGACCGCCTCTTGGAGGCACTCTTCGTTCGTTCGCGTGCCGTCGGCGACGCACTCGGGCCCGGAGTTCCGGAGGATTCTGTCCCCGATGACGACCACCACAGCGAGCAGCGCTGTGTTGACGACACTGTCGATCAGGCGGGCGAGGGCACGCTGCAGGAAGGTCGCCGGCTGGACCCGGCCGACACCCGCGATGTCGACGAAATCGTCGGTCGGCACCGAGTAGCCCGGCATCGCTCCGTACGGGGCGGCCGTGTACGGCGCCGGCGCGTAGTACGGCTGGACCTCGGGCTGCGGGTACGCGGACGGCAGGTACCCGGGCTGACCGTACTCGGTCTGCTGGTACTCGGGTGGCAGGTTCTCGGCCGGTGAATACTGGGGCTGCGTGTACGGCTGCGTCGCCGGATGCTGCGCCCCGCCGAACGGAACCTGGCCGAACGGATCCTGCCCGTACGGGCCCTGATCCACCGGCTGCTGCACGAACTCGGTCGGGTCCCCGGTCGACGAGTAGCCGTACTTCGGGATCTCGAATTGAGTCGGCGCGTATTGCGCCTGCTCGTCGAGTTCGCCGTTCGGCTCCTGTACGGGACCCCCGTGAGGGCTGCTCATTCCACGTCCTCTTCCCGCCGCGATCTCCGCATCAGACGATGCGGACCACTGACTACTGCTGTGTGACGATCACCAGATCGTTCGCCGCCTTATCGTGCCAGCCCTGCATGCGGCCGGTGTCATCGAAGTTCGGCGACAGGTACACGATGATCGCCCCGATGTAGCAGAGGAAGCTGCCCACGAACGGAATCAACTGTCGCACGAAGGCCTTGTCGAGGCCGATCGGTTGACCGGTCGTCTCGTTGACCACCTTGAGTTTCATCGCCATCTTGCCGAGGGTCGCGCCGGTCAGGCCGACCATGAGCCACTCGTAGAGGAGGCCGACGACGAAGCCCAGAGCAGTCAGCAGCAACATCGCACCGAGGCCGGCACTGCTGGGGCCACCCGAGCAGGTGTAGGTGCCCGCGACGCTGACGGTGCACTCCGGCTCGGAACCCAGGACGGTCGCGAAGGCGATACCGAAGATGGCTCCGAGGACGAGACTGTAGACGACGCTGTCGATCAGCCGAGCCAGGAACCGCTGGGTGAGATCGGCGACCTGGACGCGTCCGACACCCGCGATGTCGACGAAGCCTTTGGTCGCCTGCGGCGCACCGTACTGGGGTTGGGCGTACTGCGGTTGCGCGTACTGAGGTTGGGCGTACTGGGGCTGCGCATACTGCGGCTGGGCGTATTGGGGCTGCGAGTACTGGGGCTGACCGTACGACGGCTGACCATACTGCGGCTGCTGACCATACTGCGGCTGCTGACCGTACTGCGGCTGCCCATACGACTGCTGCCCGTACTGAGGCTGACCGTACTGCTGCTGGCCGTACTGGGGCTGCCCCTGCGGAGACTGACCACCCGACTGCGGCTGGCCCGGATTCGGCTGCCCACCGTACTGGCTGCCGTCCGGAGCCTGCCCCGGAACTCCATAGGGGTTGCTCATTCCACGTTCCTCTCAACGAACCAACCCTCGAACAGTAGCGCCGCGGCCGACGGCTCGCCTGCCCGGCCTAGACCGATCAACCGACGAAGCCCCCGGTCACAGGGCCGAGATCACACTGCGAGACCCGTGAACGGCCCCACCGGAACGGCGCGGACCACGAACCACGCCGCCGCGACGATCCCCGCCACGAGCGGGGTATATCGCCAGCTCAGCCACGTCCGAATCCGTCGCCCGCGCCACAACCCGACCACGTACGTCGCGAACGCGATCACCAGCAGCACCGTCACCATCACGCCGAGAGCGTTGTAGCGCAGTGCCGCACCGAGATCCCCGTGCAGCAGCGCGTACAGCATGCGTGTGGATCCGCAGACCGGACAGTCGAGGTGCAGGAGCACCGCGGTGGGGCACGGCGGCAGGAAGCCGCCCGGCGTCGTCGGATCACCGACCCACACCACCGCGCAGACGACGGCGACTCCGACCACCGCGAGCAGCGGCGTCACGATCCGATGCCGGAGGAACCACGGCAGATGCCCCCACGGGACCTGATCCGTCGACACTCGATCCGGCTCCGCGTTCACCTACTTCTCCGGACCGTCGTACCCGCGCAGCGCCGCGAGAGCGTTCCGGATGCGCGCGGTGTCGGCGTCGGTCCACCCCGCGGGCTGCGTCACGGCGATCCAGCCGTCGAGGATCACCGTCCCGTAGTTGTGCCCGTGCCCGTCGGGAACGCCCGCCGCATTGCCGAGGTCGGCGCTGACCTGCCAGAACGTGACGATGGGATACCAGCGCATGGCCCGCGCGCGGTCGCCGCCCGCCTGCTCCGACAGCCAGTCGGGTTTGCGCAGCAGCAGATCCGGCGACCACCAGACCACCGGGTCGGACCGGTGCTGGATGTACAGCACGCGCGGCGACATCCACTCGTCCGGATTCCGCCGGATGCCCTCGGCGTCGTTCGCGAAACGAACGACGAGACCGTTCGCATACGTCGGTTCGGCCTCCGGCGTGCCGGGGTCGCGACGTTCAACGAGGGTGTGCCACAGTCGATTCGAGTTCGGCGGCCCCACCCAGAGCACGCCGTCGACGGTGGAGCGGATGGCGTTCAGGTCGTCGAACGCACCCTCCCCCGCCTGCGTACCGAGGCTCTCGCCGTAGACGAACAGTTTCGGTCGATGATCGGCCGGTTTCGTGAGCCACCGGTCATGGACCGCGTCGACCAGCCGACGCCCCGCCTCGGCGGCCTTCTCCTTGTCGGCGAGAAACGACACCCAGCTCGGCAGGTACGAGTACTGCGCGGCCACCAGCGCGCTGTCGCCGTTGGCGACCAGTTCGAAGGTCTGCGACGCGGTCGGGTTCACCCAACCGGTGCCGGTGGTCGGAATGATGACGAGGGTGGATCGCTCGAAGGCTCCGGTCCGCTCCAACTCGTTGACGATCAGCGTCATCTGCGCGTCCACGCCGTCGGCCGACTCGATGCCCGCGTAGACGCGGATCGGTTCCTTCGCGGGGCGGCCGTTGAACGCGGCGAGCCGATCGGCGCGGACCCCGCCCGACACGAAGTTGCGGCCCTCGAAACCCAGGCTGTCCCACGGGACCAGCGACGCCGGGCTGCCCGACTTCTCCGGCAGCGTCGGCTTCTCGGCGCCGTCGCGCGTGTTGTCGTTCTGCACGCTGAAGATCGCGTTCATCGCCGCATAGCTGCCGCGGATCGCGATGCCGTCGATGACGCCGTAGACCACCACCAGCATCAGGATCAGCGACAGCACACCCGCGACACGCTTCGGGATCCGGAAGACGCGGTTCAGCTTGCGCGCGACGAATCCGACGATGTCGCGGAGGATCCGGAAGGTCCCGACGATCGCGACGGCGATGACCGCCGACAGCACGGGCGCACGCAGATAGCCGAGGTACGACGGCGCGTCGGCCCCCATCAGATCGGCGATCTCCGTCTGCCAGCGGACCGCGAAGAGCAGGGTGATCAGCGAGGCGGCGAGGCACGCCGGCGGCAGCCCGATTCGGATGAGGCGACGGACCTTGATCGGCAGCGGCCACCACGACAGCTGCGGCAGCAGCCAGCGCCGGGCCATCGCCGCGAGGATCACGCCGACCAGATAGCCGGTGGCGGCGGTGATGCCGCCGATCAGGCCCTGAAACGCCCAGTGCCGCGGCAGGAGCGATGGGGTCAGCGACCACATGTAGAACAGGGTGCCGATCACCAGCCCCGGCGGATCCACCCGCAGGATGCGCATGATGCGGGTGACGGCCGATCCCATCCGCATCGAGGAATGACGAACGGCGGCGCGCGGAGTTCTCCGCGTCACCGCCGCCGTCGGTTCGTGCTCGCTCAAAAATCTCAGCCGAACAGGGTCGGCAGCGTGCCCTCGTGCACCTCGCGCAGTTCGTCGAGCTTCACCTCGAAGTGGCCCTGGACCTCCACCGCGTCGCTGCCCTGGTCGACGACGCCGATGCGCGTCCACGGGAGACCGCGGGCGTCGAGCATCGACGAGAAGCGCGACTCCTCGGTCCGCGGAACGGCGACGAGGACGCGGCCGGTGGACTCGGAGAACAGGGTGACGAACGGATCGGCATCCTTCGGGAGGATGATCCGGCAGCCGGTCTCGCCGGCGAGCGCGGCCTCCGCGACGGCCTGGATGAGACCGCCCTCGGAGAGGTCGTGCGCCGCCGAGACCATGCCGTCGCGCGACGCCGCGACCAGGATCTCGCCGAGCAGGCGCTCGCGCTCCAGGTCGACCTTCGGCGGCACGCCGCCGAGGTGGTCGTGCTCCACCTGGGCCCAGATCGAGCCGTCGAACTCGTCGCGGGTGTCGCCGAGGAGGATCAGCGTCTCACCGGGCTCGGTGCCGATGTCGGTGGGCGTACGGCGGCGAACGTCGTCGATCACACCGAGGACGGCCACGACCGGCGTCGGCAGGATCGCGGTGGATCCGGTCTGGTTGTAGAAGCTGACGTTGCCGCCGGTGACCGGGATGCCGAGCTGCGCGCAGCCGTCGGCGAGGCCGCGGACGGCCTGGCTGAACTGCCACATGACGGCCGGGTCCTCGGGCGAACCGAAGTTGAGACAGTTCGAGACGGCGCGCGGGGTGGCGCCGGTGACCGACACGTTGCGGTAGGCCTCGGCGAGCGCGAGCTGCGCGCCCGTGTACGGGTCCAAGAACGCGTAGCGGCCGGAGGTGTCGGTGGCGATCGCGATGCCGCGGCCGGTCTCCTCGTCGATCCGGATGACGCCGGAGTCCGCGTTCTCCGCGAGCACCGTGTTGCCGCGGACGTAGCGGTCGTACTGCTCGGTGATGAACTTGCGGCTGCACAGCGCGGGGCTGGCGAGCAGCTTCAAGAAGGTCTCGCGCAGTTCGTCGGAGGTCTCCGGCCGCTTCAGGCCCGCGGTGGTGGAGGCGATGACCTCGTCCTGCCAGTCCGGGCGCTCGACGGGGCGGTTGTAGACCGGACCCTCCAGCGCGACGGTCTTCGGCGGAACGTCGACGACGGTGTCGCCGTGCCAGGTGACCTCGAGGTTCTCGCCGTCGGTGACCTCACCGATGACGGTGGCGAGGACGTCCCACTTACGGCAGACGGCCATGAACTCGTCGACGTTCTCGGGCTTCACGACGGCGCACATGCGCTCCTGCGACTCCGACGAGAGCACCTCCGCGGGCGTCATGCCCTCGGCGCGCATCGGCACCTTCTCGAGCTCGATGTGCATGCCGCCGTCGCCCGCTGCCGCGAGCTCGCTGGTGGCGCACGAGAGGCCAGCGCCGCCCAGGTCCTGGATGCCGACGACGATGCCCGCCTTGTAGAGGTCGAGGCAGCACTCGATGAGCACCTTCTCGGTGAACGGGTCGCCCACCTGGACGCTCGGCAACTTCT
The DNA here is from genome assembly GCF_001305675.1 of Gordonia phthalatica. Lineage (NCBI taxonomy): Bacteria > Bacillati > Actinomycetota > Actinomycetes > Mycobacteriales > Gordoniaceae > Gordonia > Gordonia phthalatica. Next base: position 727,101 of record NZ_CP011853.1, on the reverse strand, counting down.
TGCGGCTGGGGCCGCCGTCGTCGTCGAAGGTCTCCGACGCGAGGACCGAGACGCCACCGATGCCGTCGAGGCCGGTGCGGGCGCCGAACAGGATGATCTTGTTTCCCGCGCCGGACGCGAACGCCAGGTGCAGGTCCTCGACGCGGAGGACGCCGGCGCACAGTGCGTTCACGAGGGGGTTGCCCTGGTAGCTGGCGTCGAAGACGGTCTCGCCGCCGACGTTCGGCAGGCCGAGGGAGTTGCCGTAGCCGCCGACGCCGCGGACCACGCCGTCGACCACGCGACGGGTGTCGGGGTGGTCGGCCGCGCCGAAGCGCAGCTGGTCCATGACTGCGATCGGGCGGGCACCCATCGCCATGATGTCGCGGACGATGCCGCCGACGCCGGTCGCGGCGCCCTGGTAGGGCTCCACGTAGCTCGGATGGTTGTGCGATTCCACCTTGAAGGTCACGGCCCAGCCGTCGCCCACGTCGACGACGCCGGCGTTCTCGCCGATGCCCGCGAGCATGCCCGCGCGCATCTCGTCGGTGGTGGTCTCACCGAAGTAGCGCAGGTGCACCTTCGACGACTTGTAGCTGCAGTGCTCGGACCACATCACCGAGTACATCGCCAGTTCGGCGTCGGTGGGGCGACGGCCCAGGATCTCGCGAATCCGGGCGTATTCGTCGTCCTTGAGGCCGAGTTCCGCATAGGGCTGCGGAAGCTCGGGGGTATCGGCGGCGTGGGAAACGGTATCGACCTGGGCGCTCACGCCAGACAGTCTATGTCAGCGCGACCGGTGCCCGAGAATTCGGCCAGGTGAGCTGCACCGCCGCCCGCTTCGCCCGATTTCGACGTGATGCGATGCGGTACCCGCTAGGGTCGAAACACCGGCAGGCGTTTCAGGGGGATCACGATGAATGTCAGTAATTCGGGTGCGCGCGGGACGGCCGTGGCGCCGACGGCTCGAGAGTACTTCACGGCTGGGCTCAGCGCCCTCGGCGTCCTGGTCAGCGACGTGCCACCCGACCGCGACCGGGCGCTGAGGGCCTTCGTCCGGGCCTCGGAGATCGCACCCGGGATGGGCGACGCCTGGCTCGGTCGGGTGGCGGCAGGCGATCGGTCCGGGCCCAGCCTGCTGGGCCTCTATCGCGCTCGGGCGAGCATCGGCGTCGACCAGCGTCGCCTCGGGATCCCGCCCGGCTACCTTGCGGGACATCTGCCGACCGGCATGTTCATCGATCTGCCGATCACCGGTCCCGTCGACGCGGCCGCCGCGTATGCCGCATCCTTGCTCGTCGGCGGCGACCCGGTCGGCGCCGTCGACGTGTTGGACCAGCTCGGCGCCTCGGCCGACCCGTCGGTCGTCTTCTGCCGCGCACTGGTGTCGCTCCGGGAGCAGGACTGGCGGGTGGTCCTCGACGTCGTCGGATCCATCACGTGGCCCGACGATGTCCTGCGCGCCGCCACCGATTTCCTCGCCGGCACCGCATGCGTCCACCTCGGTCTGTTCGACGAAGGTCTCCGTCGACTGGAGTCGGTCCGCAACTCTGCGCTCGAGAATGCTCGACCCCAGGCGCTGTTCCTGATCGGGATGGCGCTGCGCACGCGGGGCGACGAGGAGGCGGCCCGATCGTGCCTGGAGGAAGCCTTCGCGCTGGACCCGCGGCTGTCGGAGGCGCAGCGAGCGCTCGCGAATCCCGCCTACCGGCTGGCGGTCGATGCCGACGACCCCGAACCCTCTGCTCCTCCGACCGCGCAGCCCGACGACGACGCGGTCCGCGCTGTGACCGACGAGTTGTCCGCGCAGATCGGACTCGGCGCTGTGAAGGAGCAGGTGGAACGGCTGCGCGCCACGGCCACGCTCGCGCAGGTCCGCGCCGAGAAGGGACTGCGGACACAGTCGCGCAGCCTGCACCTCGCGTTCACCGGGCCGCCGGGAACCGGCAAGACCACCGTCGCGCGACTCGTCGCCCGCCTCTACTGCGCGCTCGGGCTCCTGAAGTCCGACACCGTGGTCGAGGTGAGCCGCCGCGACCTCGTCGGCCAACACCTCGGATCCACGGCGCCCAAGACTTCCGCGGTCCTCGATTCCGCCCTTGACGGCGTTCTGCTGATCGACGAGGCCTACACGCTCATTCAGGAGGGACTGTCCGGCGGCGACGCCTTCGGCCGCGAGGCCGTCGACACCCTCCTGGCCCGGATGGAGAACGACCGCGACCGGCTCGTCGTCATCATCGCCGGCTACGACGACGAGATCGACCGCCTCCTCGCCGCCAACGAAGGACTGGCCTCCCGGTTCGCGCGCCGGATCCGCTTCGAGTCGTACACGCCGAGCGAACTGATCCGGATCGCCGAGACGATGGCCCAGCGCCGGGACGCACGCCTATCCGCCGACGCGGCCGAGGTCCTCGAGGACGCCTTCACCGAGCTGTACGACGACGTCGACGGCGGCCGCCGCGCGTCCGACCTCGCCGGCAACGGCCGCTACGTGCGCAACCTGATCGAGGCTGCCGAGGAGGAACGCGAACTCCGGCTCGCCCTCGACGCCGACCTCGGCGAACTCAGCGACGCTGCGCTCATGACGATCACCGGGGAGGACGTCCGCGCGGCGTTGGCGGGGCTGCGATGAGCGGTGCGCCGCATTACTCGCCGGATCGGGAGTCCGCCGTTGGATGGAGCAACGTACCCCCGTCGCGAGGACCTGCCTCGCCCTGCACGTCGCGGTCATCGCCTTCGGAGCGACCTTCGCGGCCTCAGCCTCGCAGACAGGCTGACCCGTCGTCTCGGCCGTTCCTCTCACGACGGCGCCCATCGCGATTTGCGTATGGAAATGTACCCCCAGTCGACGAATTCTTACGCAAGTCCTCCGCCGTGCCTCACATTCCGGTTGCACCCCGTGAATTGAGCTTGTCGATGACCTGCTGCATGCAGGCGGCGCCGTCACCGTTGAGCATGTGCCAGTCGTACTGCAGCTCGGACCATTTGATCTCTTGCAAGTAGTTCGCCTTCGCGAGGTCGTTGCCGTGACGACGCGAGTCGCGGTGGTAGACCCATCCGGAGATCTCGACGACGACCCCGTATTCCGGCCAGGCGAATGGAGCGGAGCGACAGGTCGAGCCGACTTCCGAGGCCTGAAGCCGAGGCGTCGGTCGAGACCACGTGACTGGAGCTGGAACTTCTACGGGCTGATCGACATCATTCCCGCCGCACTCTCGACAGCCTTCTGCAGGTCTCGAAGCTCGACCTGACCGGTCTGCAGCATGCGGTCGAGGAAGGTCGTCCCTTCGGGGAGCTCCACGGCCGCGATCAGCGCGGTCAGCGGCTTCGTCGTCACCGCCAGCCCGCGTTCTTCGGTCACCCAGTCCGCGCGGAGCCCACGGCGACTGACTCGGACCTCGACCGGCCAGTCGACCACCGACGGCTTCCCCGTACACGACAGCGTCAATGGCACCGGCAGCTCTGACAACATTCCGAACCACCATGCGGCCGTCGTACTGTCGGCAATGCCGTTGTGCGCGAGAACAACTGCTCGCACCATCGCCCTCTCGCTGAATTCATGAGAAGCGGACCGCATAAGACCGTGCGCCAATCTGATCCACTCGCCACGGTTCACCCGGCCTCGGATCCGCGCCGGACTCAAACCGCACGCCAACGCCTCTTTCGTCGTGATGACGCCGTCATGATCCGCCAGGAACTGTGCGACTTCTCCCGTATCCCCCACAACAATTAGACGCACCAGACGCCCGTCCGGTTCCATCGAAATCATTTTCGAGTGATTTGCGTATGGAAATCGACCCTGGAGGCACTTATTCATACGCAAATCTGCCGCATACGATCCGACACTCTAGCCAGTCGGCCGAATGACGCTGCCCGACAACGTTGTTAGAGTCAGCGAATGCCGATGTTGCCCCACGAACCCGATGCACAGTCGGCATCAAAGGACCGAAACATCTCGATCGCCCTGCTGATCGCTCAGATCCCGCTCCCGCTGATCGGCATCGTATTCGCGAAGCTGTCGACTCTTGACGACAGCTACTGCAGCTTCCGACCCGGCGACGGCTACTCCGACTGCGGCGATCCCGCGTGGCCGGACCGGGCCGCGACGCTGAGCACGATCGGCGGCATCGTCCTCTGGGTCACGGCCCTCGCGTGGCTCTGCTGGGCCGTGCACCGGCGAATCCGCAGCGCCGCCGTGTCCGTCGGCTTCTTCGCGGCGCAGATCGTCTTACTCGTCGTCAGCGGAGGAATGGCGCTTCAGTTCGGCCCCCAGTAGCTCTACCACCCCAGTAGACCTACAACCCGAGCTCCCGAAGGATCCGCTCGGCCACCTCAGCGGGCGAACCGTCGCCGGGACGGATCACCAGGTCGGCGTTCTCGGGCCGCTCGTACGGCGAGTCGATGCCGGTGAACAGCGGAATCTCCCCCGCGCGGGCCTTCGCGTACAGCCCCTTGGGGTCGCGGGACTCGCAGTCCTCAAGTGGGGTGTCGACGAAGATCTCGTAGAAGGGCAGGCCGGACGCCTCGTGGATCTCGCGAGCCCGCTGCCGTTCGGCGGCGAACGGACTGATCAGCGACACCAGCGCGACGGCGCCCGAGTCGGCGAAGAGCGACGCCACCTCGGCGGTGCGGCGGATGTTCTCGCGGCGGTCGTCGTCACTGAAACCGAGGTCGCTGTTGAGGCCGTGGCGCAGGTTGTCGCCGTCGAGCAGGTACGCCGGCCGTCCCTCGGCGACGATGCGTCGCTCCAGTTCCATGGCGATGGTCGACTTCCCCGACGCCGACAGGCCGGTGAGCCACAGGGTGGCTCCGCGGTGCGACCGGTGCTCCCGGGTCACCTTCGTCGACTGCCAGACCACCTGTGTGTCGCGCGCGAGGGGTGCACTGATCATGCCCGCGGCGACGGTGGCGTTGGTGGCCTCGTCGATCAGGATGAAGCTGCCGGTGGCGCGGTTGCGGCGGTACTCGTCGAACATGACCGGCTTCTGCGCGAGCAGCGAGAGACGGCCGATCTCGTTGAGCGCCAACCCCTTCGCACCCTCGTCGCGGTGCAGGGTGTTGACATCGAGGCGATAGTTGAGGCCGTCGACGCGAACTCGGGTCTCGCGGGTGCCGCACAGCATCCGGTAGGTGCTGCCGGGCGCGAGTTGCGAGGTCTCGGAGAACCAGCAGACCATCGCATCCAGCTCGCGGCCGACGTGCGGGCGGTTGTTGGGGCGGACCAGCATGTCGCCGCGGACGATGTCGATCTCGTCGTCCAGCGCGATGGACACGGCCTGCGAGGCGAAGGCCTCGGTCAGTTCGACCCCACCGGGACCCCAGATGGCCTTGACGGTGGTGCCGAAGCCACCGGGCAGCGCGACCACCTTGTCACCGACCGCGAAGGTGCCGCCGGCGACAGTGCCCGCGAATGCGCGGTGATCGAAACCGTCGCTGCGCTGCGGGCGGATCACATACTGGACCGGGAACCGCGCGTCGCGCAGGTTGCGGTCGGACGCGATGTAGACGTTCTCCAGGTGGCTCAGCAGCGGCCGACCGGAGTACCACGGCATCGCGTCGGAGCGCTCCACCACGTTGTCGCCGACGAGCGCCGAGATCGGGATGAACGAGATGTCGGTGACGTTGAGCTTCGCCGCGAACGCGACCACCTCGTCGCGGATCTCCTCGAACCGCGACTCGGAGTAGTCCACCAGGTCCATCTTGTTGATGCAGACCGTCAGGTGCGGAATGCCCAACAGCGACGACAGGAAGGCGTGCCGACGCGTCTGCTCCAGGACCCCCTTGCGCGCGTCGATGAGGATGATCGCGACGTCGGCGGTCGACGCGCCGGTGACCATGTTGCGCGTGTACTGCACGTGGCCGGGCGAGTCGGCGATGATGAACTTCCGCGTCGCCGTCGCGAAGTAGCGATAGGCGACGTCGATGGTGATGCCCTGCTCGCGTTCGGCGCGCAGGCCGTCGGTGAGGAGCGCGAGGTCGGCGTGCTCGTCGCCGCGCTTGGCACTGGTCCGTTCGATCGCTTCGAGCTGGTCGGTGAGGATCGACTTGGAGTCGTAGAGCAGGCGACCGATCAGGGTCGACTTGCCGTCGTCGACGCTGCCCGCGGTGGCGATGCGCAGCAGTTCAGCAGGGGCGACCACGTCGGGAGCGGCGACCTCGGGGGCGGTGTCGGTATCGGAGCTCATCAGAAGTAGCCCTCCTTCTTGCGGTCTTCCATGCCTGCTTCGGAGATGCGGTCGTCGGCGCGGGTGGCGCCGCGCTCGGTGACGCGAGTGGTCGCGACCTCGGCGATCACCTTCTCCGCAGTGTCGGCGTCGCTCTCGACGCAGCCTGTGCAGGTGGCGTCGCCGACGGTCCGGAAGCGCACGCGTTCCACGTGCGCGGTCTCCCCCGGGTAGGTCTCCAGGAAACGGGTGTTCGCCAGCAGCATGCCGTCGCGCGGGACCACCTCGCGGTCGTGCGCGTAGTAGATCGACGGAAGCTCGATGCCCTCCTGCGCGATGTAGTTCCAGATGTCGAGCTCGGTCCAGTTGCTGAGCGGGAAGACGCGGATGTTCTCGCCGCGCGCGCAGTGGCCGTTGTACAGATTCCACACCTCGGGCCGCTGGTTCCGCGGATCCCACGCGCCGAAGGAGTCGCGGAAGCTGAAGAAGCGTTCCTTGGCGCGCGCCTTCTCCTCATCCCGGCGAGCACCGCCGAAGACCGCGTCGAACCGGTTCTCGGAGATGCCGCGCAGCAGCGTGGTGGTCTGCAGGCGGTTGCGCGAGGTGCCGGGGCCGGTCTGTTCGACGACGCGGCCGGCGTCGATGTCGTCCTGCACGCTCGCGACGATCAGTCGGACGCCGGTCTCGGCGACCACGCGGTCGCGGAACTCGATGACCTCGTCGAAGTTGTGACCGGTGTCGATGTGCATCAGCGGGAACGGAACCGGCGCCGGCCAGAAGGCCTTCTGCGCCAGGTGGAACATGACCACCGAGTCCTTGCCGCCGGAGAACAGCATCGCCGGGTGCTCGAAGGTCGCGGCGACCTCACGGAAGATGTGGATCGACTCCGCTTCGAGTTCTTCGAGGGTGGTCAGGTCGTAGCGTCGTCCGGTCCCGGCCGACGCGACGGAGCCTGTTCCGTCCGGTGAGGTGATCACTCGCAACCACTCCTTGACGTGTCGAATATCCGACACTTAATGTTGGCAATATGACAGTCACGGTAAGCGACGACGGGACGGAGCGTCAATCCTCCCCGCCCACGCGTCGCGTGGTGCAGGTGATGTCGCTGCTCGTCGAGCACGCCGACACCGGCCTCACCCTCGCCGACATCGTGCGGTCGACAGGCATCCCGCGAGGCACCGCCCACGCCGTCGCGACACAACTGTGCGACCTCGGCTGGCTGACCCGTCGCCCGGACAATTCTTTCACCCTCGGGCTGTCGTTTCTGGCGACGAGCCGACGTGCCGCCCGGATCGACATCGTGGCCACTGCCGCAGCCCCCGCCCTGCAGGCACTGGTCGACGCGACCGGCACTCCCGCCTTCCTGGCCCAGCGCGACGGCGACGCCGTCACGGTCACCGATCATGCCGGTCCACCGTCGACCGTCGTGTCGACCCCGGTTCGACGAATGGCGCTACGACCGCCGTTGTGCCGCGAGTTCGTCGCCTGGGCCGATGCCTCGACCCGCGACACCTGGCTGGCCGGCGCGCCCGACGACCAACGACCCCGCCTGACCGCCGCGCTCGACGCGATCCGCGAGCGCGGCTACTCCATCGAGCGAATCACCGACGACCACCGCGCCATCATCGACGCCCTCAACGGCCTGGCCGGGGCGCCGTCCGGGCTGCGCGCCCGGATGGCCGACCTGGTCTCCGAACTGTCGGCCATCGACTACCTCCCCGACGAGTTGGTCGGAGAGGTCGGCGCGGTCAGCATCGGCGCCCCGATCTTCGACGGAGACGGCGCGGTGGTCGCCGCACTGGTCTCACGACCGGACCGGACGATGCCGGCTGCCGAACTGTCCACTCTGGGCGAGACCGTGCAGCGTTTCGCCGCGCGCGCATCGACGGAACTCGGTGCGCCGACCGTCATTTGACGGCACGACCTCGGCTGTCACCCCCGCTAGATTCAGCGACATGAGAACTCTGCGACGCGTGGCCGCCTCGGTACTCGTGGGAGCGGCGCTGCTCGGCGCGACGGCGTGCGGCGGCGATGCGACCGACGCCGACGACATCCAGCCCAGCGACACGCCGAGCTCGCTGCGGGACTACCTCCTGACCGCCGCCGATTTTCCGCCGGGCACCACGTTCCAGCACGTCGCCCAGGACAAGCTCAAAGACATCGACCCGTCCAAGCAGAAGCTGCCGAAGGATCCGTACTGCGCCCGACTCATCAAGGCGACGCAGGTGAAGTCGACCGACTCCGACGCGGTGGTCGCGACCCTGGAGCCCGGCGTGATGGTGATGCAGATGGCCGTCCAACCGACGATCGACATTCGGGCGGCCTCGGCCGCCATGTCGGGACGGTGCGCGAAGCAGGAGACGTCCGAGGGCGCCTACGACTTCACCCTGCGATACACGCCGGTCCGCACCTCCGTCGACGGCGCCACGGTGTTCCGCCAGGTGGGCCGGATGGCCGACACGGGACAGCGTGCGGGCGACACGTACACCGGCTACGTGAACCGGAACAACGTCGGCCTCACGATCATCATGACGTCGTTGGCATCGTCACCCGGCACCGAGCCGGATCTGCTGGACCCCAAGAAGTTCGAGAAGTATCTCGCCACGATCGCCGATCGCGCCGCCGCCGCGTCTCCGCGGTAGTCGCGGCGCGAGTAGAGACCAAAGACACCATTGCCGCCCACCTCTCGACGGGACTAGATTTTTTACAACAGCCCATTGTTTTAAATCGAGAGGACGGCCCATGTCCGACGCCACCCCGAGCCCGCGAGCGAAACCCGTTGCCGAGGACGCGATTCCGCAAGTCCTCGGCAACACCGCGGAACGGACGCGGGCCGAGGTCGAGACCACCGAGGTCGCCTGGAAGCTCGACTTCCCCGACCGCGGGCTCGACTCCAACCTGATCCGACTGGCGCCGGGCCGTTCCATCGGCACCCATCGCGGCGGCGAGGTGGACGTCCTGGTCCACATCCTCGTCGGCTCGGGCACGGTCGGCACCGAGGCAGACGACGTCGCGGTGACCGCGGGCGATCTGCTGTGGCTGCCGCACCATTCGCTGCGGTCGTTCACCGCGGGCCCCGACGGCCTCAGCTACCTGACGGTTCACTCCCATCGCGAGCCGTCGCTCACCATCGAACCCTTCAACCCGAATCGATGATCCGATGACCTATGTGATCGCCCAGCCCTGCGTCGACGTGATGGACCGCGCCTGCGTGGAGGAATGCCCCGTCGACTGCATCTACGAGGGCGGACGCAGCCTGTACATTCATCCCGACGAGTGCGTCGACTGCGGCGCCTGCGAACCCGTCTGCCCGGTCGAAGCCATCTTCTACGAGGACGACCTCCCGGACGAATGGGTTCCCTACGCCACCGACAACGCCGACTTCTTCCAGAAGGTGCTTCCCGGCCGTGACGCCCCGCTCGGTTCGCCCGGCGGCGCCATGAAGATCGGTCCGACCGGCGTCGACGCCCCGCTCGTCGCCTCGCAGCCGCCGCAGGGCGAGAACTGACGGCCCGACGGGTCTGACCCGATGCGTTCGACGATCCTCGACGCCCTCCGCGCCGCCGGAGCTGCGATGACCGTCGCCGAGTTGTCCGCCGCGTGCGACATCCCGGCGACCACCGTCCGGTTCCATCTGCGCGGTCTGGAGGGCGACGGGCTCGTCCTCGCCGAGACTGCCGAGCAGTCCGGTCGCGGTCGTCCCCGACTGCTGTACCGGGCCCGTCCGGCCATGGATCCGTCGGGCCCGCGGAACTACGAACTCCTCGCGGGCGTGCTGGTGAAGGCCCTGGCCGCACTGCCGGGTGCGGAACAGCAGGCCGCGGAGGCCGGGTGGACGTGGGGTCGCGAGCGGGCCACCGCGTCCGCCGATCCGACCGACGATCTGGTGACCGTGCTCGACGAGTTCGGCTTCGCTCCCGAGAAGGCGTGCGACGGCATCCGATTGAACCGCTGCCCCTTCCTCGAGCTGGCCCGCGAGCGCCCCGGCATCACGTGTGCGGTCCATCGAGGCATCATGCAAGGGGTGCTGTCGACCCACAGCACCGACGTGGCACTGGCCGGACTCGACGCCTTCGTCGACGGCGACCACTGCTTCGCCTCGCTGACCGAAGGAGACCATCCGTGACCACGCGCCAGATCGGCATCGACGCCCACACCGCGGGCGGCGGCGCACTCGTCGTCGCCGGAGGCCTGGTGGCCGCCGTCACCGGACCGCTCGGCCTGGAGAAGGGCAGCTGGCTCGCCGCGTATCTGGTGCTGGTCGGCGGCGTCGCGCTCATCATCATCGGGATCGCGCAGCAGAATCTGCCGACCCCGGTCCCCGCACCGATCCAGATCGTTCAGCTCAGCGGGTGGGCGGTCGCCAACGCCGTCGTGATCGTCGGCGCGCTCGTCTCGTCGTCGGTGACCATCGACGTCGGCGCCGTCCTGCTGCTCCTGGTCTTGGCGCTGACGTGGTGGGCCGGCCACGGATTGATCCGGCTCCGCAACACCCTGGCGTACGCCTACCTCGCGATCCTCACGATCCTCATCGTGAGCGCGCCGATCGGGATGGTGCTGGGGGCGCGGTAGTCAGCGTCGCACTCGACGTCAGCCGGGTTGCCCGCCGATCCCGAGGATCTCAGCGCCGCTGCGGGTGATCCGGAATCGAAGCGGCTTCTGGGTCACGATCTCCACGAGGCCCACGTCGACCAGCGACTGGACTCGCGGCCTGATGAACTGCACCGACCGCCCCGTCGTTCGCACCAGCGACTGCAGTTTGATGGCCCGGTTGACGTCGAAGAGCCACGCCTGCCCCAGGATGAACAGCAGATCACCGATGTCGGCCAGGTCGAACGGGTTGCCGATCGCCGAGTGGAATACAAGTCCGTCTTGCGGGCCGTCGCTCACGAAGTCACCGATACGCTCGTTCAGCGCCTCGATCTTCTGTGCCCGGTCTGAAAGATCAGTCAGCAGACGGTGTTGGGCCTCCGCAATGATCTCCAAGATCGACGTCACGAAGACCGTCAGGTCTCCCCGATTCAACGGCTCCTCGGCATCGGCGAACGCCCGATAGTAGCGATCCTTGTTGTCGGCGATCGTCGCCGACAACGCCAAGCTCGAGTACGGTGCCAGAACCTCGCGAAGGTCCAGCGCCAACAGGTACCGACCTGTCCGGCCGTTGCCGTCGTGGAACGGATGCGCGAACTCGAAGATGAAGTGCGCGACGACGGCCCGGAGCAGCCGCGGAATCTCGACGTCCCGTGTCTGACTCATCATCACTGTCAACGCCTCGTCGATCGCCGACTCCGGAACAACTCCCCGATGGACCACCTTCGTCCCCGACTCGATGGTCACCGGCCCGGTCCGAAACCGTGCACTGTCGGGAGCCGCATCCGCACCGACCTCACCCGCTGTCACCGCGTCATACACCCCTCGGAGGTCGTCGAGGGTCTGCGGTGCCCGCGCGTCGGCGTTCCCGATGCCCATGTAGAGCCGAACCATCTCCGTGAAACGCTTGCCTCCGATCGGCGCATCTGCACGCAGGGCTTCCAGCGCCTCGCCGATCTCCTTGCGCGTGGACCGCACCTGTTCGATCTCGTTGGTGGCCTGAACCTCGTCGACGATCATCTGAGCCAGATAGTCGGATTGTGCACGTCCCGGCAGTCGATCCCAGTGATGGCGGATCCTCGGTTCGAGCGTCAGGATCCGTTCGACCAGCACGGCTACTTCTCGGGTGACGAGCATGAACGCCGAGCTGTCACCGATCAGAAGGTCCCAGTGGATGGCCGAGGGCGAGTTTCTGCGAACCCGTTCCTCTCGAACCAATCCAGCGCGATCATGCTGATGGAAGATCGACTTCAGAGTTCGGTAGGCCATGTCACTTTCTCCTGCATCGACAGCAGATACGGCCGTCAGCAGTCGATCCTATTCGACGTGAGTGACACTTCGCGTCAAATAGGAACCATCAAAGACGGCGAGACCGATTCCGAAAAGACCACCCAGCGGACCGTCGGCTACCAACCAAGCACTTGCTAGGTTAGAGTCTGGAGGTATGAGCAACGCCGTCATCCCTCCCCCGCTGGGGCCCGACGACCTCGGACCCGACACGTCGCCGATCGCCTATGAGACCAACGGCGCCGTCGCCTACGTGACCCTGAACCGTCCCGACTTCCGCAACGCGCAGAACTCGGTGATGACGTATTCGCTGGACGCGGCGTTCCGCAAGGCCGTCGACGACGCCGACGTCAAGGTGATCGTGCTGCGCGGCAACGGCAAGCACTTCTCCGCCGGCCACGACATCGGCACGCCCGAGCGCGACTTCAACACCTTCTACCCCAACGTCGCGACGCTGCACTGGGATCACACCCGCAGCGACGACCAGCCGCTCGACAGCGGGCAGCGCCTGGCCCGTGAGATCGAGGTCTACATGGGCATGTGCCGCCGGTGGCGGGAGATCCCGAAGCCGGTGATCGCGCAGGTGCACGGCGCGTGCATCGCGGGCGGCCTGATGCTGGCGTGGGCCGCGGACTTCATCGTCGCCTCCGACGACGCGTTCTTCTCCGATCCGGTGGCCCGCATGGGCATCCCGGGCGTCGAGTACTTCGCGCACGCCTACGTCCTCGGGGCCCGTCGCGCCAAGGAGATCCTGTTCACCGGCCAGCGGTTCACCGCCGCGCAGGCCCTGGACTGGGGCATGGTCAACCACGTCGTGCCGCGCGAGGAGCTGGGCGCCAAGGTCGACGAGATCTGCGCGCAGATGACCGAGATGCCGATGCAGGGCCTGTTCCTGAGCAAGAAGGCCGTCAACATCTGCGAAGACCAGATGGGCATGCGCAACGCCATGGACTCGGTCTTCGGCTGGCACCACTACGCGCACGCCGCGAACGACGCCGACTCCGGCGACTCGCTCGGCGGCATGGACGCGCGCAGCATGCGCGACGCCGCCCAGAAGAAGGGACAGGCCTGATGGATCTGTTGTTCGACGACGCCGCACAGGCGTTCCGCGCGGAGATCCGCGCCTGGTTGGCCGAGCACGTCCCGGCCGAGCCGCTTCCCTCCATGGACACCGCGGAAGGCTTTGAGGCCCACCGCAAGTGGGAGGCCGAGATGGCCGCCGACCGCATGTCCGTGGTGAGCTGGCCAGTGGAGTTCGGCGGCCGCGACGAGCCGCTGCTGCACTGGCTGATCTTCGAGGAGGAGTACTACCGCTCGGGTGCGCCCGGGCGCGTGAGCCAGAACGGCATCTTCCTCCTCGCACCGACTCTGTTCGAGCACGCGAGCCCCGAGCAGCTGGCCCGGATCATGCCGCAGATGGCGCGGTCGGAGGTCATCTGGGGCCAGGCGTGGAGCGAGCCCGAGGCAGGCTCCGACCTCGCGTCGCTCCGATCCACCGCCACCCGCACCGAGGGCGGCTGGCTCCTCAACGGACAGAAGACCTGGAGCTCGCGCTCCAGCTTCGCCGATTGGGGCTTCGGGCTGTTCCGGACCGACCCCGAGGCGCAGCGGCACCGCGGGATCACGTACTTCATGTTCGATTTGAAGGCCGAGGGCGTGACCGTCCGCCCGATCGCCCAGCTCGACGGCGAGGCCGGCTTCGCGGAGCTGTTCCTGGAGAACGTCTTCGTGCCCGACGACCCCGCCGACCCGGCGAACTCCGGTGTCATCGGGGACGTCAACAACGGCTGGAAGGTCGCGATGAGCACCGCGGCGAACGAGCGCGGCCTCTCGCTGCGCTCCCCCGGCCGATTCCTCGCCGCCACCGACCGCCTGGTGAAGCTGTGGAAGTCAGCAGGCGACCTGCCGTCGACCGCCGCCACCGACAAGGGCGTCGCCGACGCCTGGATCGGCGCCCGCGCCTACGAACTCTCGACGTACCAGACGGTCAGCCGCCTGGCCGCCGGCGGACAGCTGGGCATGGAGTCGTCGATCAACAAGGTGTTCTGGTCGCAGTGGGACATCGCCGCCCACGAGACCGCCCTCGACCTGCAGGGCGTCGACGCCGAGCTCGACGATCCCTGGATGGACGGCTACCTCTTCTCACTGTCCGGCCCGATCTACGCGGGCACCAACGAGATTCAGCGCAACGTGATCGCCGAGCGACTGCTCGGCCTGCCCCGCGGAGACCGATAGACATGGACTTCCTCCTCAACGACATCCACACCGACCTGCGCGACACCGTCGCCGCGATCGGCGAGAAGGCCGGCGGCAGCGCCGTCGCCCGTGCCTGGTCGGAGGGCGACCACGCCCCCGCCCTGACCGTCTACCGACAGCTCGCCGAGGCCGGCATCACCGGCCTGATCGTCGACGACGCGCTCGGCGGCTCCGGAGCGGGTGCCACCGAGATGGTGGTCGCGGCCGAGCAGATCGGACGCATCGCGCTGCCCGGTCCGGTCGCCGAGACCCTCGCCGCCGTCCCGACCGCGCTCGCGGCAGCCGGTGCCTCCGACGCCCTCGAAGCGCTGCTCGGCGGTCGTCCCGCCACCCTCGCGGCCGCGGCGACCGGCTACCGCGCGGCCGCCCCGGCCGACGCCGACGTCTACCTGCTGCGCGACGGCACGCTGAGCTCCGCGTCCGTCGTCGCCGAGCACGCCTCGGTGGATCCGACGCGCACCGTCGCCGACGTCGAGGCGGGCGCAGCGCTCGGCTCGGCCGACGAGTCGGCCGTCGCCCAGCTCGGCGCGCTCGCCACCGCGGCGCAGCTCATCGGTCTGGGTTCGGCGATGCTCGACCTCGCGTCCGACTACGCCAAGGCCCGCAAGCAGTTCAACCGCGCCATCGGCTCCTACCAGGCGGTGAAGCACCACCTGGCCGACGTCGCGATCGCCGTCGAGATGGCGCGACCGCTGGTGCACGGCGCGGCCGTCGGATTGGACGGGAACGCTCCGGAGGGCACGAACGTCGCGCGCGACGTGTCCGCCGCGAAGGTCGCCGCTGCGGATGCCGCCTACCTGGCGTCGCGCCGCAGCCTGCAGGTGCTGGGCGCGATCGGCTACACCGCCGAGCACGACCTCTCGCTGTACCTGACCAAGACGCGCGCGCTCGTCTCGGCGTGGGGCACCCCCGCCCAGCATCGCGCCCTGATCCTGGAGACGCTGTGAGCACGCCGGAGACCATCAGCGCCGAAGACCGTGCGGCCCTGGCGGAGTCGATTCGCGACGTGCTGAGGCGTCGCAGTGACTCGGCCGCGGTGCGCGCCGCGACCCGTACGGAAGGTCGTATCGATCGGCCGCTGTGGGAGACGCTCTGCACCGAGATCGGCGTCGCCGCGCTCGCCGTCCCCGAGGAGTTCGACGGCGCGGGCGCGACCCTCGCCGAGACCGCGTTGGCCGTCGAAGAGGTCGGCGGCACGCTGTCTCCGGTGCCGGTGTTCTCGTCGGCCGTCCTCGCTGTCGGTGCCGTCCTGGCCGCCGGCGACGACGAGGCCTCTGCACGACTGCTCCCCGACCTCGCGTCGGGCGAGAAGATCGGCGGTCTCTGCTGGGCCGGCAATCCCGGCTGGACCGCACCGGGCGTCACCGCCGAGGCCGGGCTGTTGCGCGGCACCGCCGAGTACGTGCTCGACGGTGACTCCGCCGACGTCTTCCTGGTGATCGCCGGGCGTCCGGACAACCCCGACGCGCACACCCTGCACGAGGTGGACGCACACGCCGAGGGCGTCACCGTCACCCCGCTGCCGGTCCTCGATCCGACCCGTGCGCTGGCGCGCGTGACGTTCGACGAGGTGCCCGCCACGACCATCGCGTCCGCCCCGGACATCGCCGAGCGCATCCGCACGCTCGCGTGGGCCATGCTGTCGGCCGAGCAGGTCGGCGGAGCGGCCCGCGCCCTGGCGCTCACCGTCGAGTACACCTCGGCGCGCAAGCAGTTCGGGCGCACGCTGGCGTCGTTCCAAGCGCTCAAGCACGCGATGGCCGACATGTACGTGAAGGTGGAGGCCATGCGGTCGATGTCGGCAGCGGCGATCGACGCCCTGGTGACGGGTCGCGACGACGCCGCCGAGTTGGCGGCCGCCGCCCACGTCTACTGCTCCGAGAACTACATGGCGGTGACCGGCGAGGCGATTCAACTGCACGGCGGCATCGGCATCACCTGGGAGCACGACATCGGCCTGTACTTCAAGCGCGCCCAGGCCGACGCCCAGCTCTTCGGCCAGCCGCACGACGCGCTCGCGCGGGTGGTCGTGTAGCGGGACGGATCGTCATTCGTGGCCCGGCTCGCCGGGCAGCGGGGCGGCACCGATCGATCCGTCGATCGATGCCGCCCCGAACCTGTCTCGGTACCAGGCATCGCCGGCGTCGTCGTACTCCGGTGTGGCCGTGCCGAGGTACGCGCCGAGGTAATCGAAGAGCCACCGGGAGAATCCGTATCCTTCGGAGTCGTCGTAGCCGACCTGGACCGCCGCCTTGATGAGTTCGTAGCCGTCGACGGCATCGCACCGTTCGAAGGCCTCGGAGAAGTCAGCCCAGCTCTCACTGGTGAAGACCATCAAACGGCGGTGCTCCGGCGACTCCGGATCCAACGAGTTGAAGTAGGCGTCGGCCTCCTCTTCGGGCATCCCGTGATCCGGCGACCGCGTCGGGGTGATCCGCCAGCGAAACGCAGGATCGTCGATGCGGATCAGCCCCCACTCGCCCCGGTGCCAGGTGGAGTTCGGATGCTCCGCCCGAGCACGCGCCAACGTCCACCCCGGGAGCGGCTGACCGAAGTAGACCGGTGCCGTCAGGCACTGTTCACACATGTCGCGGTTCTCCGATGTCCACGACGTCAGTGTGTCACTGCGGCGCAACCGATTTGCGTATCCAAAAGTGGACTGGAGCCACTTTTCGGTACGCAGATCCGGAGCGACGATCAGTCGCCGATACCCGCCACCGTCAGCATGATCAACGCGACGTTCAAGGCCACGATCACCACCGCGGCGCCGGCCGAACCCCAGCGCAGCCACGGGTTGTCGGCGAACGAACCCATCAGTCGCTTGTCTGCGGTGTAGCGGCGCAGCGGAATGATCGCGAACGGGATGCCGAAGCTCAGCACCACCTGCGAGATCACCAGGGCCATCGTCGGGTTCACTCCGATCGCGAGCATCAGCACCGCGGGCACCAGGGTCACCGATCGTCGGATGAGCATCGGGATCTGCCTGCGCACCAGTCCGTTCATGATGGTCCCGCCCGCGTACGAGCCGACCGACGTCGACGCGATGCCGGACGCCAGCAGGCCGACCGCGAAGGCGGTCGCCACCACCGGACCGAGTGCGTCGCGGACCGCCGCGTGCGCTCCCTCGATGCTGTCGGTGCCCTCGCGGCCGTACAGGCTGGTCGCGGCCAGGACCAGCAGCGCGATGTTGACCGCTCCGGCGATCACCAGTGCGACGACCACGTCGACGCGGGTGGCGGACAGGAGTCGTCGCGTCCGCCGCTCGGTCTCGGGGCGGCCGTGCCGATCGATGACCAGTGAGGAATGCAGGTAGATGGCGTGCGGCATCACGGTGGCGCCGAGCATGGATGCCGCGAGGAGGACGGTCTCGGTGCCGTCGAACCGCGGGACCATCCCGTTCAGCACGCCGCCCGCGTCGGGCGGACTGACGACGAGGCCGGCGAGGAAGCCGATCACGATGACGGCCAGAAGCCCGACGATCACATGCTCGAACTGACGTTGTCGCTGCGGGTTCGCCAGCGCCAACAGCAGCATCGAGACGAGGCCGACGATCACGCCGCCGACCGGCAGCGGCAGTCCGAACAGCAGGTTGAGTGCGATGGCGCCACCGATCACCTCGGCGATGTCGGTCGCGCCCGCCACGAGCTCGGCCTGCATCCAGAAGAGCAGCCGACTGCGCCGCGACAGCCTCTCGCCGAGCGTCGTCGTCAGCGTCTTTCCGGTGACGACGCCGAGTTTGGCCGACTGGTACTGCACCATCACCGCCATCACGTTCGCGACGACCAGCACCCACACCAGCAGGTAGCCGTACTTGGCGCCGGCGGTGATGTTCGCGGCGACGTTGCCGGGATCCACGTAGGCGATCGACGCCACGAATGCGGGACCCAGGAGTCCTACGCTTCGCGCGATCACTCCATTTCGCGGCCGCTGCAACATGGATTGAGGTTAGCCGACCATCAAAGTTTCGGGATACCGAAAACCAGATGAGTTCAATCACCCTCCCGCAGACCGGGACCGATTCCGACATCAATGCCCCGGCGGCGCAATGCCGGTGTAGTAGTGGAGGAATGGCTCCCTCCACGTCGCAGCCCTTCTCCGTCTCCAGCGGAAGCCTCACACTCCGCGGCGACCACTGGCCCGGGACCGGCGACGCCCGCGACGTCACCCCCGCCCTACTGCTGCACGGCGGCGGGCAGACGCGGCATTCGTGGGACCGGACGGCGGCAGCCCTCGCGGCGCGCGGTCGCGACGTCTACACCCTCGACCTCCGCGGCCACGGCGACAGCCAGTGGGCGCCCGACGGCGACTACGGGATGGACGCCTTCGTGGCCGACCTCCGCACCGTCTTGACCGACCGCGCCCGCAGACCGGTCATCATCGGCGCCTCGCTCGGCGGCATCACCGGCCTGTGCACCCTCGGCGAGGATCCCGACCTCGCGGCCGCACTGGTGATGGTCGACGTCGTCGTCAATGTGGAGCAGAAGGGCATCGACCGCATCAAGGCGTTCATGACCGACCACATCGACGGCTTCGCGAACCTCGATGAGGTGGCCGACGCCGTCGCCGCCTACAACCCGGAACGCAAACGGCCGAAGAACCTCGAGGGATTGAAGAAGAACGTCCGCCTCCACGACGACGGCCGCTGGTACTGGCACTGGGATCCGGCGTTCATCACGTCCGGGCAGGGCGACGAGCCGCGCCGTCACACCGATCCGGCCCGCCTCGCGGCCGCCGCGAGGAACGTCACCGCGCCCACACTGGTGGTGCGCGGCGGCAAGTCGGACGTCGTCAGCGACGCGGGGATCGAGAACATGCGAGAGCTGGTGCCGCACGCCGAGATCGCCGACGTCAGCGACGCCGGGCACATGGTCGCCGGCGACGACAACGAGGTGTTCGCGGCCGCGATCGTTGAGTTCCTGGACCGGCACGGGCTGTAGTTCCCGCGCCGCTTGCCGACGAGTCGCACCAGTTCTGTCTCCCGCACTCGGTCGCGACCGAGTGCGGGAGCCGGAAGTGGTGCGACTCGGCGATTCTGCGAGCCTAGACCTCGAAGCTCAGGACCGGGTTGACGCGGTCGCGGATCATCTCGGCGCGCGGGACGATGCCCTGGTCGACGGCCTCCGGCTGCGCGGTGACCCAGTAGCGACCCTGCGCCACCTGCTCGAAGACGCGGGCTGCGTGCTCCTCGGGTGTGATGCCGATGGTGTCGGCGCGCTGCTGCAGGGCGTCGTTGAAGGCGTCCGCGGCGGGCAGTGTGCTCTCCCCCTTTGCCGCGGAGAAGATCTCGCTCTTGACCGAGTCGGGCAGGACCACCGACACCTGGATGGGTGCCTGACGCATCTGCATCTCGTAGTGCAGCGACTCGGTGAGCGCGAGGGTGCCGAACTTGGTGACGCTGTACGGCGACATCAGCGGACTCGGGAACAGGCCGCCGATCGACGAGACCTGCAGGATCCAGCCCTTGGTCCCCTGCTCCAGCATGCGCGGGACGAAGGCGCGCAGACCGTTGACGTAACCGCCGATGTTGACGCGCAGCACGGCGTCCCACTTCTCCGCGGGAACCTCCCACGAGAAGCCCATCGCCATGATGCCCGCGTTGTTGATGAGCATGTCGACGGCGCCGAAGCGGTCGTACGCGCGCTCGGCGAGCGCCTCCACCGAGGCCGGGTCGGAGACGTCGGTGCGGACCGCCTCCACCTCGACGCCCTGCGCCCGGAGGTCCTCGGCGACGGTGTTGAGCTTCTCCTCGGCGATGTCGGCCAGGACCAGCTTCATGCCGTAGGCCGCCGCCTGCTTCGCGAAGCCGGAGCCGATGCCTGCCGACGCGCCGGTGATGACGACGACCTTGCCCGCGAATTGTTCGGCTGCTGGGATCTCGGACATGACACTTGCCTCCACATAGTGGTTGTACTGGGTATTTCTATTCGTACAACCATCGGGAGGTGGTATTGATTCCTCGCCTGACACACAGTGATGGAGGCGACGCTCAGTCGGCGTCGAGACCCAGAATCCGGTACGCGTAGTCGGCGACGAACTCCATGTCGGTCGGCCCCACCGCGTCGGAGTTGGCGAGCGCATTGACCGCGGCGATCGCAGCCAGCACGACGACGCGGCGAGCGGCCGGGTCGGCGTCGAGGTGCTCGCACAGATGCACCCATTCGTCGACATAGCCGCGCTGGGCGTCGAAGAGCACTCCGCGATCGGGCTCGGGCAGTTCGGCGACCTCGGACACGATCGCCTGCACCAGCGCCGGGTGACGGACGGCGAACGTCGCATAGCCCGCAGCGGCCCCGCGCAATGCGTCTTCGGGTGACGCCGCGACGGCGAGCGCATCGTCGAGCGAGATCTGAATGAAGCCGTTGCCGCGGTGCAGCGCCGTCGCGAGGATCTCCCCCTTGCTCGCGAAGTGGTTGTACAGGCTCGACGACGCGAGATCGGCGGCCGCCGCGATGTCGTCCATCGCGACGCCGTCGTAGGTGCGCCGTGCGAAGAGGTCGACGGCCGCCGACAGGATGAGCTCGCGTTTGGTGATGCGCGGGAGGCCGGTGCCGGAAGGGCGCTCGGACGACGGTGCGGCGACCGGCCCCGTGGCGGCTCGCTCCACGAGATCGACCATCAGGTCACGCATCGGCGGGTGCGCCGCCGTCGTCGAATGGGTGGACACGCTGAACAGCGCCCCGAGAACGGCGGTCGACCGGACGCGCACGCCGGGGCCGGTCGAACCATCGAGGATGCGGTCGACTCGCGACAGCAGGGTCTCGCGGATCGGTCCGACCACGTCGTGCGGCAGGAAGCGCGACTCGCGGATCCACAGTCGGCCCGCCTGGCGTCGCGCCAGGACGACGTCGATGACGCCGTCGAACCGACCGCCGTCGAGTGTCGTCGCATCGAGGGCGTCGCAGAGCGCCTGGACGTATCGGGCGAAGACCTCGCCGAGCAGCGACTCCTTGTTCGCGAAGTGACGGTACAGCGCCGACGGTCGGACTCCGACGGCGTCCGCGACGTGACTCATCGCGACGTTCTCGTAGCCGCGATCGGCATAGAGGATCGTGGCCGCATCAACGATCAACTCTCGTCGGTTGGCCGGTCGTGTCCGCGTGACTCCGGTTCCACTCACGGTCACGATCCTCTCATTCTCAGATCAGGAGAATCCGCCGCCGCACACCAGCGTCTGTCCGCTGACGTAGTCCGACTCCGGACGGCACAGCAGGTAGACGGCGCCTGCGGCCTCGGCGGGGGTGCCCGGGCGGCCGAGCGGGATCTGCTGGGCGAAGGTCTCCAGCAGTTGCGGGTTGACACCCACCTTGAGCTCGCGACCCTCGATCTCGATGCTGCCGTCGCCGCCGGCGGGGACCTCGGTGAGGCGGGTGGTGATGAGCCCGAACGCGACCGTGTTCGCGGTGACGTTGTAGCGACCCCACTCCTTGGAGATGGTCTTGGTGAGTCCGGTGACGCCGGCCTTGGCGGCCGCGTAGTTGGCCTGGCCCGCGTTGCCGCCGAGGCCGGCGATGGACGCGATGTTGACGACCTTGCGGCACGGGACCTCGCGCCCCTCGGCGCGTTCGGCCTTCACCAGACCGGAGATCACCGGCTGCGCGGCGCGCAGGATCTGGAACGGCGCCTTGAGGTGGACGTCGAGGATCGCGTCCCACTGCTCGTCGGTCATCTTCTGGATCACCGAGTCCCAGGTGTACCCGGCGTTGTTGACGATGATGTCGAGACCGCCGAAGGTGTCGACAGCGGTCTGCACGAAGCGTTCGGCGAAGCCCTCGGCGGTGACGCTGCCCGCGCACGCGACGGCTTCGCCGCCCGCGGCCTTGATGTCGGCGACGGTCTGCTCGGCGGGTTCTTGATCGAGGTCGTTGACGACCACCTTGGCGCCGTCGGAGGCGAGCTTCAGGGCGATCTCACGACCGATGCCGCGGCCGGAGCCGGTGACGATGGCGACTTTGTTCTGCAGGGTGCTCACAGTTCAGCTTTCTGTTGTGCGGGAAGAGGATTCAGGTGAGTGCGACGACGGCGCTGCCCGCGAGGGTCACGGTGCCGTCGGGCAGGGAGACCGACAGGTCGAGGGTGGCGGTGCCGTCGTCGACAGCGGTGACGGTGCCGCGGCAGACCGGCGTGGCGTGCACCGGAGTGATGGCGGCGAACCGCACCGCGTAGCTGCGGATCCGGTCGACAGGCACCCAGTCGGTCAACAGCCGACCGAGGTACGCCATCGACAGCATGCCGTGCGCGAAGACGTCGTCGAGGCCCGCCGACCGGGCGACGTCGAGGTCGATGTGGATGGGATTGTGGTCGCCGCTCGCGCCGGCGAACAGCGCCAGCACGGTGCGGGTGATCTCGCCGACCTCGAGGTCGGGGAGCTGATCGCCGACGGCGACGTCGGCCAGGGCGGGTGCGCTCATGCGGCGGCTCCTTCCGGGTGGCGGACGACGATCGTGGAGGTGGCGGTCCCCACCAGTTCCTCCCCGCGCAGGTACTCGGTGCGCTTCACGAGGAACTCCAGCCCGCCGCCGCGCTTGCTGTAGACGTCGACGATCCGCTCGCGCAGGGTGATCGTGTCGCCGGCGTAGATCGGCGCGCGATAGTCGAACTCCTGCCCGCCGTGGAGGATGAAGCGGAGGTCGATGCCGAGGTCGTCGAGGTAACCGAACGGTTCGGCGGCCTCCAGTCCGAGGCTGAACAGGAAGGTCGGCGGCGCCGGAATGTCACGGTGTCCCGCGGCCTGCGCGGCGTCGAGGTCGGAGAAGACCGGATCGGTCTGCCCGATGGCCTGGGCGAAGAACTTCAGGCGGCCGCGTTCCACGTCGACGGAGAACTCGTCGAACTCGAGCGCCTTGGCGGCGTCGGCGTCGATCGGCATCAGGACACCTTCTCGTAGAGGGTGACGACGGCCGCGCCGCCGAGACCGATGTTGTGCTGCAGGGCGACGGTGACGTCGTCCACCTGCCGGTCGCCCGCCTCGCCGCGCAGTTGCCACGACAGCTCCGCGCACTGGGCCAGACCGCTGGCACCGAGGGGGTGCCCCTTCGAGAGAAGACCGCCGGACGGGTTGGTGACGACGGCGCCGCCGTACGTGTTGTCGCCGTCGCGGATGAACTTCTCGGCGGTCCCGTCCGGTGTCAGACGCAGTGCCTCGTACGAGAGGATCTCGTTGGCGGTGAAGCAGTCGTGCAACTCGACCACACGGATGTCCGACGGCGCGACGCCCGCCTTCTCGTAGACCTGGTCGGCGGCGCGACGGCTCATGTCGGCGCCGACGAGATTGGCGAGGCTGCCGTCGAAGGTCGCATCGTTGTCTGTGGTCATCGCCTGGGCGCTGATCGCGACGGTGGTGCGCAGGCCGCGCTTGCGGGCGAACTCCTCGCTGACGATGACGGCGGCGGCCGCGCCACAGGTGGGCGGACAGCACTGGAGTCGGGTCAGCGGACCGAAGATCTGCGGCGACGCCATGACCTCCTCGACGGTCAGCGGGTCACGGAACACGGCGAACGGGTTGTTCGCGGCGTGCTTGCGCGACTTGACCGAGATCTGGGCGAAGGTCTCCGGCGCCATGCCGTATTTCTCCGCATACTCGGCTCCGGCGCCACCGAAGAGCTGCGCGGCGAACGGCGCGTCACTTGCGCCGCCATTGCGCTCGTTGGCGATCTTCATGAAGTCGACGAACGGACTCGGCCGGTCCGGCCACTTCATCGTCAGCGCACCGCGCTCCATCTGCTCGAACCCGAAAGCGAGGACGCAGTCCGCGCTGCCGGACTCCACGGCCTGACGGGCCAGGAACAGCGCCGTCGACCCGGTGGAGCAGTTGTTGTTGACGTTGATGATCGGGATTCCGGTGGTCCCGACCTGGTACAGCGCACGCTGTCCACTGGTCGAGTCGCCATAGACGTAGCCGGCGTAGGCCTGCTGGACGTCGCGCAGTTCCACACCCGCGTCCGCGAGGGCGCGACGTACCGCGTCGGGTGCCATCTCGTCGTAGGGTGCGCCGTTGCGCGGGGTGGCGAACGGGATCATGCCGACGCCCGCGACCAATGTTCGACTCATGTCGACCTCCGTGATTGTTTGTACGACTGAATATTCACATATCTTGCACGAGGCCCAGATAACATGCAATAGTCATCTAAGTTGTAGCGCATATCACACAGTCGCTCGTTCACTCCCGGAGGTCCCCGTGCAGATCACCCAGTCCCTGACTCAGACCGCCCAGCTGATGCCGGAGCACGTGGTCACCGTGTACCGAGGTCGCCGACGCACCGCTGCCGAGGTCCACGATCGCGTGGCCCGCCTCGCCGGCGCCTTCCAGTCGCTCGGCGCGCGGACCGGCGACCGGATCGGCATCGTCTCCCTCAACAGCGACCGCTACCACGAGTTCCTCCTCGCGGTCCCGTGGGCGGGCTGCGTGGTGAACCCGGTCAACGTCCGCTGGAGTGCCGCGGAGATCGCCTACTCGCTGGTCGACTGCCAGACCGACATCCTGCTGGTCGACGACACGTTCGCCCCGCTCGTCCCGGCACTGCGAGACGCCGCGCCGAACCTCCGCTCGGTGATCTTCACCGGCGAGGGCGAGCTGCCCGACGGAATGCTCGACTACGAGAAGTTGATCGCGGACGCCGACCCGGTCGACGACGCCCGACGCCACGGCGACGACCTGTACGGCATCTTCTACACGGGCGGCACCACCGGCGCGCCGAAGGGCGTGATGCTCTCGCACCGCTCGTGCCTCACCTCGGCGATGGGCTCACAGGTCACCACCGACATGATGAACCGCGGCGGCATCCTGCTCCACGCCGCACCGATGTTCCACCTCGCCGACCTCGCCGCCTGGCATCTGGCCTGCCTCACCCGTGCGACGCACCTGATCATCCCGGCGTTCAGCCCCGCGGGCGTCGTCGACGCGATCGCCGAACACGGCGCCACCGACGCTCTGCTGGTTCCGACGATGATCCAGATGCTCGTCGACTCCCCCGAAGCGCAGAACGCGGACCTCTCGAGCCTGTCCCGGATCCTGTACGGCGCGTCGCCCATCTCCGAGGCGCTGCTGGAGCGGGTCGGAAAAGTGCTGCCGTCAGCCCGACTGACGCAGGCGTACGGGATGACCGAGGTCGCGCCCGTCGCCACGCTCCTCACCGCCGACGACCACGACGATCCCGCCCTGCGTCGCAGCTGCGGCCGCCCGGCGGTGCATTCGGAGATCCGGATCGTCGGCCCGGACGACGTCGACGTGCCGCGCGGCGAGGTCGGCGAGATCCTGGTCCGCGGGGACCACGTGATGACCGGTTACTGGAACAAGGAGGACGCGACCGCAGAAGCTCTACGCGGCGGCTGGATGCACACCGGCGACGCCGGACGGATGGACGACGCCGGGTACGTCTTCCTCGCCGACCGCATCAAGGACATGGTGATCACCGGCGGCGAGAACGTCTACTCCGTCGAGGTGGAGAACGCCCTCGCCAAGCATCCGGCGGTCGCGCAGGTGGCCGTGATCGGCGTGCCCGACGACGCCTGGGGCGAACGCGTCCACGCGGTGGTCGTCCTGGCGCCCGGCGCCGAGGTCACCGCAGACGAGCTCCGGGACTCGTGCCGCGACCAGATCGCGAACTACAAGGTCCCGCGGACCGTCGCCTTCGTCGACGCCCTCCCGATGTCCGGCGCGGGCAAGATCCTGAAGCGGACGCTGCGCGAGATGGAGTGGTAGGCGTCAGGCGAACGCCTCCCGCACCTGCTCGGCGGTGAGGCCGTAGTCCTCCAGGGCGTACGTGTGCTTGGGACGGCGGTCGCCGGACTTGGAGTCCTCGTCGAGCGCGACCATCGCGGCGCGCCCCTCGTCGGAGAGCGGGGTGCCGACGGCGTCATAGACCTTCTCGACCGCAGCGAAGGGATCGGCGCGCAGGTCGGCGAAGTCGATGTCCACGAACTGGGCGGGGTCGTACTTCGCCCGGGCCGCGGAGAAGTCGCGCAGGCCGCGCGACCACAGGTCCAACTGCGTCTGCCCGATCCGCTCCGGCGTGTACGCCCGCGAGTAACCTGCGGTCGCCTGTTCGGCGAGGCTGCACATGGATCCGATGATGGTCTCCGGCGCGCGATGCGTCTGCACGATGATCGCGTCCGGGTACACCTCCATGATCGCGTCGAGCGCGAACAGGTGGCTCGGATTCTTGAGCACCCAGCGGCGGTCGGCGTCGTTGGATCCGATGAGCTGCAGGTTGCGCTTGTGCCGCGCGTAGGCGGGCGTCCAGTCCTGCTGCGACAGCCACGCGGAGTAGTCGGGGATGTGCGCGAGGGTCTCGTACGAGATCGACATCAGCGACTGCCGCAGCAGCTGCCAGCACTCCTCCACCTCGGCGGCACCCATGTAGTGCAGACCCATGAACTCGGGGTTCTCGACGTGATGCTGCGACAGTCCGGCGTCGATCTGCTGGAAGACGGGGTTGGCGGCCCAGGTGTCGCGCGGCGGGCGCGGCTGCGGGAACTCGGTCAGCCACATCTCCAGGCCCTGGTTTGCGGGGTCGGCGGCGAGCAGTCGGTGCAGCGCGGTGGTGCCGGTGCGCGGCAGTCCGGTCACGAAGACCGGCCGTTCGATCGGCGTCTCGACGCAGCCGGGGTTCGCCTTCCAGCCTGCCTCACTGAGCAGCCGGGCGATCAGCGCGCCTTTGAGGAAGTAGCGGAACATCTTGCTGCCCAGCGGTTCCAGCTCGGCGGTGGCGGCGTAGGAATCGAGGAGGACCTGCAGACCCTCGCGGTAGTCGTCGTCGCCGAAGTCCGACAGGCCGACGGTCCGCGTCGCGGCGTCGTGCAGCTCGTCGATGCTGCCGACGGACGTTCGCTGTGCGCTAGTCATGGTATTCACCGCAGTTCACGTCGAGGGTGTGGCCGGTGATGGCCCGGGCCATGTCGGAGGCGAGGAAGACGACGGCGTCGGCGATCTCGTCGGGTTCGGGCAGCCGCTTCAGGTCGCTGCGCGACGCCGTCTGCTCGTACACCTGCTCGGGGGTGATGCCGTACTTCTCGGCGACCTGACCGAAGTACCACTTGAGCTGGTCGTCCCAGATGTAGCCGGGCGCCACGCTGTTGACGCGGATCCCGGCGTCGCCGAGTTCGGTCGCCAGGGTCTGCGACATCGCCAGCAGGGCGCTCTTGGCGATCTTGTAGCTGCCGTACCGCGGCTCGGAGTGCCGGATGACCATCGAGTTGATGTTGACGATGGAACCCTTGGCCTCGGTGAGCGCGGGCGTGAACGCCTTGATGACGCGCAGCGTGCCGAGGACGGTCAGGTCGATGCCGCTGGTCACCTGATCGAAGTCGGTGCGGCCCAACGGCTTCATCGACGGCAGCGCGAAGGCGTTGTTGACCAGGGCGTCCACGCGGCCGTACTCGCCGACGGCGCGGTCGACGAGAGCGGCGACGGCGTCGTCGTCGGTGATGTCGGTCGGCACGGTCAGCGCCTCACCGCCGGCGTCGCGGATCTGGCCTGCGATCTCGTCGAGGCGCGACGCGGTTCGCGCGGCCAGCACCACGCGGGCGCCCTCGGCGGCGGAGCGCCGACACACGGCCCGTCCCAGGGCGGGGCCGACGCCCGAGACGACGACCACTTTTCCGTCGAGCAATCCTGTCATGGTCGTCTCCTATCCGAGCATCCGGCGGGCGAAGGCGCGCTGTCGCACCGCGATCCGCTCGGCCCAGCCGGCGGCGTCGATGCGGTTCTGGTCGTAGAAGGGCAGGTGTGCGGGGACGTCGGCGGCGTCGACCACCACCGCGGTCGGCCCCTGCTCCGGGGTGATCGGGGCGTCGGTCCGCTGCCACCGGAACTGCAGGATCCCACGGCGACGGCCGGTGGTCTCGACCCAGTTGGCGACGCCGGGATCGTCGGCCGAGATGACCATGCGGATCATGCCGTCCGGATCAACCTGGGCCTGCGCCGAATTGAGCGACGTCTGGTGGTTCACGTAGTCGAGCGAGATGTACCAGAGGCTGCCGAGCTGGAAGCCCTGGTAGGGGGCGTCGGATTTCGGCACGGTGACGACCATCGCGGTGCCCGCGGGGAGGTCGAAGTGGCCGACCGACGAGTACTGCGTCGCGAGCCCGCCGGGCGTGGTGCGCGGCGCGGTGAAGGTGTTGACCGGTTCCCCGAGGTAGAACCACTTCGGGAAGTTGAACCAGGTTTTGACGCGGGAGGTCAGCATCTTCGCGGCGATCGCGTACCGCTTGGCGATGCGGGCGGTCGTGAATTCGACGGGCGGGACCCCGACGGCGTCGACCCGCTCGATGCTGATGGAGCCGCGCGCCTCGGTGGCCCAGTCGCTGTAGACCTCGCGGACCGAGAGCATGGTGGCGCCCTCGCCGAGGACGAAGTGGGTGCCCGCGGGGGCGTCGGGGTTCTCGGGACCGAAGGTGATCTCGAAGGTGCCGTCGGCGGCGATGGGGATCTCGCGGTCGTCGAAGGCCACCTCGCCGCCGGGG
Source organism: Gordonia phthalatica (assembly GCF_001305675.1). Taxonomy (NCBI): domain Bacteria; kingdom Bacillati; phylum Actinomycetota; class Actinomycetes; order Mycobacteriales; family Gordoniaceae; genus Gordonia; species Gordonia phthalatica. The sequence continues at coordinate 698,365 of NZ_CP011853.1, read as the reverse complement.
ACGTCATCGGCCGTGTAGTTGCCGCGCAGCACCTGGAAGGCGAGGTCGGAGGTGGTGCCGCGGACGCCGCGCACCACATAGGTGGCGTCGGCCTCGACCGTGGCGTGGTAGTAGATCGTGTCCGGGTTGTCGAGGCCCATCTTGGAGTAGGGCCCGGTGGAGGTGACGAAGTACGGGTGCGACTTCTCCCCGGCCCGCGCCACCTGCAGGATCGACGAGATGCCGCCTGCCAGGTAGTCGAGGCCTTCGGCGAGGTCGGCGTCGGTCTCCGCGAACTCCGCCGACAGGACCAGTGCCTCCGCTTCGGCGATGGCGTCCGTGAAGGGTTTGGTGACGCCCGCGAGATCGGCCCCTACAGCCACGTGTCTCCTCCGTTCCAGGTCAGGAAGTTCTCGAGCTCGGCCTGCACCGGCGTCACCCGAGGATGCTCGGTCGAGAGGTAGCCGCCGCGGTAGAACAGCAGCGGCTTGTCCTGCAGGACCTCGCCGAGGGTGAGCGCACGACCGACCACGATCCAGTGGTCGCCGCCGTCGACGACGTTCTCCACCGAGCACTCGACCCAGGTGAGATTGTTGCGCAGCACCGGCAGCCCCGCGGGCGACGCGTCCCACCTGATGGACTTGAACTTGTCGGAGCCGGGCGCGCCGAAGGTCGCACTGACGTCCTGCTGGCGGTTGGAGAGGACGTTGACGCAGAACTTGCCGTTGGCCTCGATCACCGGCCAGGTGCGGGAGGTCTTCTGGGGGCAGAACAGGACCAGCGGCGGGTCCAGCGACAGCGCCGAGAACGACTGGCAGGCGAAGCCCACCGGGGCGCCCTCGCCGTCGAGCGAGGTGATCACCGTGACGCCCGTGCAGAACTGGCCCATCGCGGTCCGGAACTGCCGGGAGTCGAATTCGTCGGTGCCGTACGGGGAATGCGGAGTCATCGGACTCTCCTACTCGTGAGCTCAGTTCGGGTGTACCGATATTTGCGTCCCCCTGACGGCCTGCCGAGGGCTATTTGCCCTCGGAGTGCCGTCAGGGGGACGCAGATGTCAGCATCGGTGGTTACTTCATGCCGATCGTGAAGTCGTGACCCCACAGACTGACGGCCGTCGACTCGCGGGCCACCCAGTCATCGTCGTCCACCTGGCGTCCCTCGCACCCGAATTCGATGTCGAAGCCGCCGGGCGTCTTCATGTAGAAGGACAGCATCAGGTCGTTGACGTGGCGGCCCAGCGTCGCCGACATCTTGACCTTCTTACGCAGGGCGCGGTCGTGGGCCAGGCCGACGTCGTCGGAGTTCTCGACCTCCACCATGAGGTGCACGATGCCGGTCGGGTTGGGGATCGGAAGGAAGGCCAGAGAGTGGTGACGCGGGTTGCAGCCGAAGAAGCGCAGCCATGCCGGCTCCTCCCCCTCCTGCCGTCCGACGACCTGCGGCGGCAGCCGCATCGAGTCGCGGAGACGGAAGCCGAGGACATCGCGGTAGAAGGCGAGCGCCTTCGCATCGTCGGTGGTGGTCAGGACCACGTGGCCGAGGCCCTGCTCGCCGGTCACGAACGTGTGCCCGTACGGGCTCACCACGCGTCGGTGCTGCAGTGCGACCCCGTGGAAGGCCTCCAGGACGTTGCCGTCCGGGTCGGCGAAGACGATCAACTCGGCGACGCGACGGTCTGCGATCTCCTCGGCGGTGCCCTCGCGGAAGTCGACGCCGGCAGCGGTCAGGCGATCGCGGACCTCCTGCAGTCCCTCCGCTGTCGCGCACTCCCAGCCCGACGCCGCGAGGTGGTCGCGGTCGGACGGCACGATCACCAGGCGGGCGGGGAAGTCGTCCATCCGCAGGTACAGGGCCTCCGGAATGCTGCCGCTTCCTTCCACCATGCCGAGGACCTTCAGTCCGTACTCGCGCCACGCGTCCATGTCGGTGGCGTCGATCCGCATGTAGCCGAGAGACCGGATGGGGCTCTGGTCGTCAGTCAATTCGATGTTCCTTGTTCGTTGTTTCTTACCCAGCCCGCGTCACGTGGTCTCGACCGACGCCTCGGCCTTCGGCCTCGGAAGTCGGCTCGACCTGCCGCTCCGCGTCACTACACCATCGTGTCGCCGATGGGGATCCCGAACTCGCCGTTGCCGAACGCCTGGTAGGCGCGCTCGGGGTCGTTGGCGGCGTGGACGCGGCCGGCGTGGGCGTCGCGCCAGAAGCGCTGGATCGGGGTGCCGTTCTCCAGGGCGTGGGCGCCGGAGTTCTCGAAGAGCAGGTCGATGGCGTCGATCGCGCGACCGGTCGCGCGGACCTGGTCGCGGCGGGCGGCCAGGCGCAGTTCCATCGGCACCTCCTCACCGGCGACGATGAGGTCGTACTCGGCCTGCAGGTTGCCCGACAGCTGACGCCACGCGGCGTCGATGTCGGAGGCGGCCTCGGCGATGCGGACCTTGGCGAACGGGTCCTCCTTGGACTTCTCGCCGGCGTAGGCGGCGCGGACGCGCTTGCCCTGGTGCTCGACGTGCGCGGTGTAGGCGCCGTACGCCATGCCGACGATCGGCGCGGAGATCACCGACGGGTGAATGGTGCCCCACGGCATCTTGTACACCGGCGCGGTGTTGATCTCGAGGCCCGGCGCGGTGCCCATGCTCATGGCACGGAAGCTCAGCACGCGGTGCGACGGGACGAAGACGTCCTTGACCTCGATCGTGTTGGAGCCGGTACCGCGCAGACCGACGACGTTCCAGACGTCCTTGATGTTGTAGTCGCTGCGCGGGATCAGGTAGCTGACGAAGTCGACCGGCTTGCCGTGCTTGATCACCGGACCGCCGACCACGACCCACTTCGCGATCTCGCAGCCCGACGACCATGCCCACGATCCGTTGACCTTGTAGCCGCCGTCGACCACCTCGCCCATGCCCATCGGGGCGTACGACGACGAGATGCGGGTCTCGGGGTCTTCGCCCCAGACGTCTTCCTGCGCCTGCTGGCTGAAGAGCGCGAGGTGCCAGTTGTGGACGCCGACGATGCCGGAGACCCAGCCGGTGGACCCGCACGCGGTCGCGAGTCGGCGGACCGCCTCGTAGTAGGTCACGGGATCGGACTGGAGACCGCCCCACTGCTCGGGCTGCAGCAGCTTGAAGAAGCCCGTCGCCTGGACCAGGCTCGCGACCTCGTCCGGGATCCGTCGTGCATCTTCCGTCGACTGCGCCCGCTGGGCGAGGTCGGGAAGCAGCGCGTCGATCTTGTCGAGAACCTGCTGTGCGGCCTCGCTTCGCTGTCCTGCCATGAGAGTCTCTCCTGTTCGTGTCATCCGCTCGATGCCAACATTAGAACACGTTCTCGTTCAAAACTAGAACACGTTCTCATTTTAGGTTGAAACATGTTCTAATATCGTCAGTAGACGGGCGCATGCGCCCGAAGCAGACACCGAACGAGGAGTCCACGATGGTTGACACCGATATCCGGGAGATCGACACCGGCACGCCCCCGACCCGCTTCGCCCGCGGTTGGCACTGCATCGGCCTGGTCGACGAGTACAACGACGGCGAGACGCACTCGCTGGAGATCTTCGGCACCAAGCTGGTGGTGTGGGCCGACCGCCAGGGCGACGTCCACACGCTCGACGCCTTCTGTCGACACATGGGCGCCGACCTGTCGATGGGCACGGTCAAGGGCGACAACGTCGCGTGTGCGTTCCACGGCTGGGAGTGGAACGGCAAGGGCCGCTGCGCCTCGGTCCCCTACGCCAAGCGGCACCCGAAGCTGGCCAAGACCCGCACCTGGCCGACCATGGTCCGCAACGGCCAGGTCTTCGTCTACAACGATCCCGAGGGCAACCCGCCGTCGGACGACATCGTGATCCCCGAACTCGCCGAGTTCGGGAGCGACGAGTGGACCGGTTGGACCTGGAACAAGATCGTGATCGAGGGCTCCAACTGCCGCGAGATCATCGACAACGTGGTCGACATGGCGCACTTCTTCTACGTGCACTACGCGCTGCCCGACTACTTCAAGAACGTCTTCGAAGGCGAGACGGCCGCGCAGTACATGAACAGCCACGGACGGCCCGACGTCGGCATCTCGACCGCGTACGGCGACACCCGCCTCGAGTCGATCGCCGCGTACTACGGCCCGTCCTACATGCTGAATCCGATGGTGCAGTACTACGGCAAGTACTCCATCGAGACCATCCTGACCAACTGCCACTACCCGATCGACGCGAACTCGTTCGTCCTGATGTTCGGCGTCATGGCGAAGATCCCGAAGGGACTCTCGCCCGAGCAGACCGACGGCATGGTCAAGACCATCACCAAGGGCGTCGAGGTCGGCTTCATGCAGGACGTCGCGATCTGGAAGCGCAAGACCCGGATCGACAACCCGCTGCTCGTAGAGGAGGACGGCCCCGTCTACCAGCTCCGCCGCTGGTACGAGCAGTTCTACGTCGACGCCGCCGACGTCACCGAGGAGATGTCGGGCCGGTACGAGTACGAGATCGACACCGCCAAGGCCCAGGAGACCTGGAACCTGGAGATCCAGGAGAACCTCCGGATCCAGGCCGAGAAGAAGGCCGCCGAAGAGGCCGCCGCGGCCTCGGCCGATTCCGACGAGGGCGCATCGGTCTGATGACCCGCACCGACGAACGCGACGCCGCTGCGGGGTCCGGCTGGGCCAAGGCCCCGCAGTGGGTGCACGACCCGGACCGCGCTGCGGCGATCGCCGATGCCACGGCTCGCGATCGTCGGCACTACCTCACCGGCGGTCTCCGCGAAGTGGAGTGCCGCACCTGTCTGGCGAAGGTGATGGTGAAGAAGACAGGCGCGCATCACACCAGCGTGCAGTGGAACGACGACGCCCTGGCGCAGTGCTCGCAGATCGCCGAGATCCGGGCCGGCGGGGGCAACGCCGCCCTGCTCCCGACCTGCCCGCGCCTGTCGGCGAGTATCGACCACGCCGTCGCCGAGGGAATCCTGCCCGACGAGTCCCCCGAGGTGGACCCGGACGGGTACTGGTGAGCCTCCGCTGACTCGACCGCTCGGGGTCAGTTGACGCACGGCACGCCGGAATCGCTGGTGACCGGCTTCCCGGAGTCCGGCACGGGCGCGTCGACGACCGTCGCCGAAGCGGCGTCCGTGGCGGACGCCGCGGTGGCCGCCGGCACGACCTTCCGAGCCGGCGACGGCCGCATGCCGAAGGCCCGCTGGACGCGCGCCCGGATCGCGGCCGGATCGACGATGTTGACGTCCTGACCGTCGACCGTGTCGTAGCGGACCACGGGGAGCGTCGAGAAGGAGATCCGTTGGTCGGGCACGGTGCCCATCTCCTGCGCCCAGGTCGCCAGATCCCATCCGGACGACAGCACCACGTCGCGCTGCGCGGCGTCGACCAGGGCGGTGATCTTGCCGAGGTCGGTGAACGTTCCGGCATCGCGCAGCTGATTGAGCGCCGACAGCATGAACGCCTGCTGGCGGTGCGTGCGATCGAGGTCGCCGTTCTGAAGCCCGTGCCGCTGTCGGACGAAGGCGACCGACTGCGCCGGTGTCAGGGTGTGCTCCCCCGCTGAGAAGTGAGCGTCCGAGTAGCCGTCGGAGACGGCGTGCTTGAGGCAGACCTTCACCCCGCCGAGCGCCGACGCGAGGTCGTAGAAGCCGACGAGGCTGATCTCGGCGAACCGGTCGATCGGCACGCCGGTGAGCGCACGGACAGTCTTGATGGTCTCGGCCCGCCCCGCTTCGCGGCCGCGGGTCTCCAGTTCGGACGGGTCGGTGACGCCCGCCGCCTGCAACTCGTTCTCGGTGAGGGCCTTCTTCCGACCGTAGGCCTCCTTGATCTTGGCCTGCGGCACGTCGACCCCCTGGACGTCGACGAGGTCGTCGCGCGGGATCGAGAAGGCCACGATGTTCTTCCGGTCCGCGGGGATGTGCACCAGGATCATCGTGTTGGTGTTGTAGCCGCCGTTGCTGCTGTCGCCGGCGTGCAGTTGTTTGAGGATGTCGGGCGGGAGGTCCTGACCGTGCAGGTCCTTGCGGGTGTCGAGGCCCATCAGCAGGATGTTCTCGGCACCGCCCGTCGAGTGCGGCGCGTCGACTCCGAGCGCGCTCGACACGGTGAATCCGACGACCAGGTGGTGGGTTCCGGCCCAGGTCAGTCCGGACGCGGCGATCGTGACGACCGACGCGACGGCGACGACACCGCGCGCGAGCTTCAGCCCCGCCGACTGCCGTCGAACGGGCTGTCGTGCCGGGCCTCGACGATGTCTCGTCGCCGCACCGGGGATCCGCCATTCGGGAACGTACTCACCGGCCGCGACCCTGGCCTGAACCACCTCTCGGGCCGTCGGCCGCACCGGAGCCACACTGCGACGACGCCGCACGTCTCACCTCATCTCACGGTCCGGCGCAGCGTGAAACCGCGGCGCAACGTTCCAGTCTCCGCGCGGCGCCTTGCTGTTCCCTTAATCCGTCGACTGGCGATCCGGCGTCGGACCGTACTCACGAAACCACTGGTCAACGCCGTTCGACGGATCTCGTTCGCGGTGGAACCATGGCGCTATGCCGCCGGCCGAACTCACCGTTCACACGGCGCTCACCTCATGGCGATTCGACCCGGTGTCGACCGTGCTGTGTCTGGTCTGCGTCGTCTCGTACCTGGCCGCCGCGCGCGGTGGTCGGGTCGGTCGCGGCACCCGTGCCGCCTTCGTCGCGGGGTGCGCCGCGTGGTGGTTCACGGCGAACGGTTTCATCGCGGTCTACGGCGACGTGCTGTTCTGGGTGCGCGCCCTCGGCTTCGTCCTTCTGACTCTGGTCGCGGGGTTCCTCCTGGCCGCGGGGCGTCCCGTGACCGTCGCCGTCGCGCATCGTCGACTGCGTCGCGCCGCCCTGCGCGCGGGGCGATCGTGGGGCGCGCGGTGGCTGCTCTCGCCCCTAGCGACCTCGATGTTGATGCTGGTGACCCCGTGGCTGCTGTTCCTCACGCCCTGGTATTCGGCGACGGTCGAGTCGGCGGTCGCGCAGCGCGCCACGGAGTCCCTGCTCGTCGCGGTCGGCACGGTGTACTTCTACGCCAGGCTGCAGGCCGATCCGGTGCCCCGCCATCGACACGCGGGACTGTCGTTGGTGATCGCGACGGCGGAGACGCTCGGCGACGGTGTGCTCGGCGTGGTCCTCTGGCAAGGCTGGGTTCTCGACGCCGTCGTGAGGCAAGCGATGCTCCGGGACTGGGGACCGTCGCCGCGCACCGATCAGACCGTCGGCGCGGGGATCCTGTGGGTCCTCGGCGACGTGGTCGGGCTGCCGTTCCTGATGTATCTGTTCGCCCGCTGGCGTGCCGACGACGACCGCTCGGCGCGGGCTGCCGATGTCGCGCTGACCTCCCCCGCCGAACCCACCGACGGCGTCGCGACCGACCGTCCGTGGTTCCTCGACGACCCCGAGCTCAGCGAGCGGTTCCACCGCCGATGATCGACGCCGCGATCCGGACGATTCCCGTCGACAAGGCATCGTCCATCGACGATCATCAACCGTGACATTCCCTCTCCACGATCCTTCAGCATCGAAAGCGAGACCACCGTGCCCGACTACTCCGCCGCTCCCGGCGCACCCATCTGGTTCGACCTCATGTCGAGCGACGTCGATCGCGCCTCCGAGTTCTACGGCGCCCTGTTCGGCTGGTCCACCGAGGAGCCGTCGGCCGACTTCGGCGGCTACCGCAACTTCCAGGCCAACGGCGCCCGCGTCGCCGGTCTGATGCCGATGGCCGGTTCGGACAACGAACCCACCAACGTCTGGGCCGTCTACTTCCGCAGCGACGACGCCGCCGCGACCACCGAAGCCGTCGCCGCGAACGGCGGCACCGTGATCGTCCCGCCGATGCCGGTCGGCGACATGGGCACGATGGCCGTCTACATCGATCCGGCGGGCGGCGCGTTCGGCGCGTGGCAGCCGGGCACCCACCCCGGCTTCATCGAGCGCGGTACCGCAGGCACCCCGTACTGGTTCGACGAGATGTCGATGGACTACGCGGCGTCGACCGCGTTCTACCCGAAGATCTTCGACTGGGAGTTGGAGGCGATCCCCGCCGCGGACGACGGTCCGAGCGGGTACTCGCAGGTGATGATCGGCGGCGAGGCCAACGCCGGAATCATGGACGCGGCGGCGATGCTCGGCGAGGGGCACCCGTCGTTCTGGCAGGTCTACATCACCGTCGACGACGTGCCCGCCGCCCTGGAGAAGGCCGTGGAACTCGGCGGCTCGGTGCTGATGCCGCCGGACGACACCCCCTACGGCGTTCTCGCCGCGATCAAGGATCCGCTGGGCGCCGCCATCTGCATCGCCTCGCCGCCCGCCGGTATGTGATCGACGTGTCCGAGCAGGGTGCCGGCCCGGCGTGGGCCACCGCGGGCGGGGGTTGGGCGTCGCAGGGCGCGATCTTCGATCACCTCTTCCGTGACGTGACCGGGGCGATCATCGCGACCGCCGATCCGGCCGGCATCGTGCTCGACGTCGGGTGCGGTACCGGTGCATTGCTCGAGGCGGTGGCGGAGGTCGGCGCGCAGCCGGTCGGCGTCGACATCTCCCCCGCCATGATCGAGGTGGCCACGCGCCGGGTCCCGCAGGCCCGGACACTGGTCGCCGACGCCGGGGTCGCCGACCTCCGCGCGTTGACCGACGGTGCCGGTTTCGCGCGGGTGATCTCCCGGTTCGGTGTCATGTTCTTCCCCGACCCGGTCTCCGCGTTCGCCAACATCCATCGGGCCGCGGCCGACGGCGCCACCCTCACATTCGTGTGCTGGCAGGCCCGACCCGACAATCTGATGTTCACACTCGGCACCGACGTGCTGGCCGCGGCCGTCGATCCGCCGCCCACCAAGCCCGGCCCGGGCGAACCCGGGCCGATGGCCTTCGCCGACCCCGACCACGTCCGCCGCGTCCTGACGGGCGGCGGGTGGTCGGAGGTCGACGTCCGGGACTTCACCTTCACCAGCGTCTACTCGCGCGACGACGGCGCGGGCGGCCTCACCGACGGCGTCGACGAGCGACTCGCCGTCATCGGCGCCACCAGCAGCGGTGCGCTGCGCGCCCAACTCGGCGACGACGCGTGGTTCGCACTCCTGGGCCGTGCCCGCGACGCCATCCGGGCACACGTGGTGGACGGCGTGCTGCAGCACGACAACCACTGCTGGTTGGTGACCGCTCGTAAATAGAGCACCGTTTCGGGGACAGTCGACGACAGTGGGAACATTCGCGTCTCCCCCGGACACCATCCGCGTCTCCGGCCGACATCTGCGTCGTCCGGGACGACGCAACCGTCTGCGGGAGACGCAAGTGTGTGAAATCAGCGCATCTGCGTCTCCCGGCGACATCTGCGTCGTCGCGCGGCCCGCAGCCGTACCACTTTCAGTGAGAACACGTTCTAGTTTAAGCTGTTCTGAAACACGTTCTATTTTTGTGCGCGGCGCGCGACGCTGAGCCGGAGGGAAGTCATGAGCGAGGAATTCGATGTCATCGTCGTCGGAGCGGGCGGAGCCGGACTGGCCGCGGCGCTGACCGCCGCGAGCAAGGGACTCAAGACGGTGCTGGTGGAGAAGTCGCCGTACTGGGGCGGCTCCACGTCGCGGTCGGGCGGCGGCGTCTGGATCCCGAACAACTCGGTGCTGAAGCGCGACGGCGTCGTCGACACCCCCGAGGAGGCGCGCAAGTACGCGCACGCGATCATCGGCGAGCACGCACCGGCCGAGCGGATCGACACCTACATCGACCGCGGCCCCGAGGCGCTCGACTACATGATCGCCCACTCGCCGCTGAACCTGGAATGGGTGAAGGGCTACTCCGACTACTACCCGGAGGCGCCCGGCGGTCGTGCGATGGGCCGATCGGTGGAGCCGAAGCCCTTCGACGCCCGCGAGCTGGGCGACGACCTCGCCACCCTGCACCCGCAGTACACCAAGGCCCCGCTGAACATGGTGGTCCTGCAGTCCGACTACCGCTGGCTCAACACCGGCCTGCGTCACTGGCGCGGTCCGCTGCGCATGGCGAAGGTGGGCGCCCGCTTCTTCTGGGCGCGCAGCCGCGGCAAGAAGATGATCGCGATGGGCGCCGCGCTGGCCGCCGAACTGCTGATCGGCTGCCGCCGGGCCGGCGTCGACATCCGGCTGAACACGCCGTTGACCGACCTGATCGTCGAGAACGACGCGGTGGTCGGCGTCCGCGTCGAGGTGGACGGCAAGCCGTCGGAACTCCGATCGCGCTACGGCGTCATTCTGGGCAGCGGCGGATTCGAGCACAACCCGCAAATGCGTGCCAAGTATCAGCGCGCCCCGATCGGCAGCGAGTGGACCACCGGCGCACCGACCAACACCGGCGACGGCATCAACGCGGCCCTCGCCGCGGGCGCGGGCGTCTCCCTGATGGACGACGCGTGGTGGGGTCCCACCATCCCGCTCCCGAAGGGTCCGTGGTTCGCGCTGTCGGAGCGGTCGGTCCCCGGCACGTTCATCGTGAACACCCGCGGCGAGCGGTTCATGAACGAGTCGCTCCCGTACGTCGAGGCCGTTCACCAGATGTACGGCGGCGCCTTCGGCCAGGGCGACGGCCCGGGCGAGAACGTGCCCGGCTGGCTGATCTTCGACCAGCGTTGCCGCAACCGCTACCTGTTCGCGGGCATCACCGCCCGACAGCCACTGCCGAAGAGCTGGCTCAAGTCGGGCGTGGTCGTCAAGGCCGCGACGCTCGACGAACTCGCGGAGAAGACCGGACTCCCCGCCGACAAGCTGAAGGCCACCACCGAGCGGTTCAACGGCTTCGCGCGCAGCGGCACCGACGCCGACTTCCACCGCGGCGACAGCGCCTACGACCACTACTACGGCGACATCACCAACAAGCCGAACCCGAGCCTCGGCGTGGTCGACAAGGCCCCCTTCTACGCGGTGAAGATGGTGCCGGGCGACCTCGGCACCAAGGGCGGCATCAATACCGACATCGCGGGCCGCGCACTGCGCGAAGACGGTAGCGTCATCACCGGCCTGTACGCCGCGGGCAATACCAGCGCGCCGGTGATGGGCCACACCTACGCCGGTCCCGGTGCCACCATCGGACCGGCCATCGTCTTCGGCTACCTGGCCGCACTCGACACCGTCGAGAAGGCCAAGCAGGCCCATGTCTCGCAGGTAGGAGCTTGATTCATGCCCATCGATCCCTCCGTCGCCGTCGGTGCCGACCTCGGCGAAGTCACGTTCTCGTGGACGTCGCGGGAGGTGGCCCTCTACAACCTCGCCGTGGGCGGCGCGCACGACCCGATGGACACCGTCGGTCTGCAGTACGTCCACGACGCCGAGCCCAAGGTGCTGCCGTCGTTCGCGACGGTGGCCGCCACTTTCCACGCCACGGAGGCGCCGAAGGTGGAGTTCCCGGGCGTCGACATCGACCTGGCGAAGGTGGTGCACGGCGCCCAGCAAGTGCGGGTGCACCGGCCGCTGCCCGCATCCGGCACCGCGACCACCCGCACCCGCATCGCCGAGGTGCAGGACAAGGGCTCGGCCGCCGTCGTCATCCAGGAGTCGGTGACCGTCGACGAGGCGGGCGAGCCGCTGTGGACGGCACGGTCGTCGATCTTCGCCAAGGGTGAGGGCGGCTTCGGCGGCGACCGCGGCACGTCGACGAAGGTCGTGCTGCCCGATCGTGCCGCCGATCACGAGATCCTGGTCCCGACACAGCCCGGGCAGGCTCTGCTGTACCGCCTGTGCGGCGACCGCAACCCGCTGCACAGCGATCCGGCGTTCGCGGCGGCCGCCGGTTTCCCGCGCCCGATCCTGCACGGTCTGTGCACGTACGGCAGCGTGGCGCGCGCCGTCGTCGACGAGGTGTTCGGCGGCGACACGGCAGCGTTGGCCGAGTACGGCGTCAGCTTCGCGGGCGTTGTGTTCCCCGGTGAGACGCTCCGCGTGCGCGCCTGGGAGGATGGCGACCGACTGCTTGCGGCCACCACCGTCGTCGATCGTGACGACGCTCCGGCTCTGGGCAACGTCGTCTTCACTCGTTCCTGACTGAAAGGCTCCGCATGACCGCCTCGCTCGTCCCCCTGCTCGACGCCAACCGGGAAGCCATGGCTTCCGATTTCGCCGACGTCATCGACGCGGAGGTGAAGAAGCAGTCCGGTCTGTCGGGCACTGCGATCAAGACCGCGTACAAGGCGGCACAGAAGTTCAAGCCGGGCATCGTGCAGGTCGCCACCAGCAAGATGCTGCCGGATTTCATGACGGCGCTCTCACCGCTGTGGGACTCCAAGCCCGCGGGCACGTCGTTCGGTGAGCATCTGAAGGCCAACGACGACGCGGCGGCCGAGGCCCTGCTGGCCGTGACCGACGGTCAGGCCGAGAGTGCTCCCGCGATGCTCGCGAAGCCGTACAAGAGCGTGCGCGGCAAGGCCAAGGGCTATGTGATCGACGCCCTCGGCCCGGTGGGCGACGTCATCGAGAAGTACGCGGGATAGTTCCGAATGCGACGAGCGCGGTCTGATCAGAATGCTGATCAGACCGCGCTTGCCACTATCAGGAGCAGTGCGGCGAAGACGCCGACCAGGATCGCGAGCATTGCAAGCATGCGCCAGACGTGGATTCGGCCCTGCTGCAACGGTGTGACGCGACCTGTGGTCAATCGGCCGGCGGTCAGTTGGTTGGAAGCCATGGTGATCATCTTTCGCTCGAGAGTGATCTGTTGTCCGTGTGACTAATGTGTCACAAGTTACAAAAGAAAGCTGTGAACTGATGGTGCGTGTCGGGGGAAGTCCAGGTGAAGATCGCGCGGCGGACATGCCCGCGCTTCGAACCGCCTGGCTGGTGTTGGTCTCGTGTCTCGCCGTGAGCCTGGTCGTCGCAGCGATGGCCGCCCTCAACACCGCCCTCCCGGACATCGCGCGCTCCACCCACGCCACCACCGGCCAGATGACATGGATCATCGACGGCTACACCCTGGTTCTCGCGGCCCTGCTGCTGCCCGCGGGGGCGATCGGCGACCGGATCGGACGCAAGCCCGTCCTGCTCGCCGGTCTGGCGGTCTTCGGTGTCGCCTCCCTCGCCGCGGTGTGGGTCGACACCCCCACCCAGCTCATTCTGACTCGTCTGGTCGCGGGCGCGGGCGCCGCGATGATCATGCCCGCGACGCTCTCGCTGATCAGTGCGGGAGTGCCCCGAGAGAAGCGCGCCCTCGCGATCAGCGTCTGGGCGGGTGTCGCCGGTGCGGGCGCCATCCTCGGCTTCTTCGTCACCGGAGTCCTCCTCAACTTCTTCACCTGGCATTCGGTGTTCATCACGTTCGCGGCGTCGTCACTCGCGACGCTCGTCCTCGTCGCGACGATCGGCAGCTCCCGGGACGAGAACCCCGGAGCCTTCGACGTCGTCGGGTCCCTGACCTCGATGACGGCGGTCGCCGCCGTCGTCTTCGGACTCCTGGAGGCGCCGCATCGCGGGTGGACCGATCCGCTCATCCTGGTCTGCCTGGTCGGCGGCGTCGCGATGGCGGTCGGGTTCGTGCTCATCGAGCTGCGTCGCACCTCGCCGCTCCTGGACGTCCGACTGTTCCGCAATCGCGCGTTCGCGGCCGGGTCGCTGTCGGTGGCGCTGCAGTTCCTGGCGTCGTTCGGCGTGTTCTACCTGCTCCTGCTGCAACTGCAGCTGGTCTTCGGCTACTCCCCGCTCATGTCGGCGATCGCCCTGTTCCCGATGGTCGTCGGCGTCGGCGCGTTCGCGATGATCGGCAACTGGGTCGCGGTCCGCTTCGACTCCCTCCGGATCGTCCTCGCGGTCGGCATCGCGACCGCCGGGATCGGTATCCTGGCGATCGGCCTGGTCGACGCCGACGTCTACTGGAAGCTCGGTGTGATGCTCGGCGTGGTCGCGGTCGGCATCGGTCTGGCGACGGCACCGTCGACCACCGCGATCATGGCGAACACCCCGCTGGAGAACCAGGGCGTCGGCTCCGCGGTCAACGACACCGCCCGCGAACTGGGCGCCGCCATCGGCATCGCCCTGGCAGGCAGCATTCTCGCCGCCGGATACGAGAAACGGATCGACGCGACCGCAGACCTCGCCCACCAGCAGATCGCGACCTTCTCCCCCGACGCCGCGCAGCAGGCGTCCGACGGCATCCGCAGTTCGCTGGTCGGCGCCGTCGAGGTGGCCGATCACCTGCCCGCGAGCGCCGCCCCGCTGGCGCAGCAGATCGTCGACGGCGCGCAGGCCGCGTTCCTTCCGCCTCTGCAGTCGGCCTGTCTGGTCCTGGGATCGATCCTCGTCGTCGGCGCCGCCGGCCTCGGGTGGTTCGCGCCCCGCCAAGTGATGCCGTCCGAGCAGTAGAGGAGCCATCGATGGACGAGCACGTCGGAGAGACGTCGATCGCGCCGGGCACGCCGTCGTCGCCCGACGACATCGACGACGCGATCCGCCTGGAGCTGGAGTTCCTGACCTCACTGATCTGGGCGCCCGACGCGATGACGACGGCGACCGTGACGGCGATCGTCGGCGCACCCGCCGACCGGCCGCGGTCGGACGATCATCTGCCCGTCGCGAGCGGCCTGTTCCTCCGGCCGATCCACGACACCCTCTTCACCGCGATCACCGCCCGCGTCGACGACGGCCTGCCGGTGACCCCGACCCTGCTGTCCGAGGGGATCGACGATCCCCGCGCCCGGACTGCGCTGCGCGGAGTGATTCTGGAGATCGCCGCCCCGTCCGGCCCCGGACCGCTGCCGGGCGGTGCCGACGTCCCGCACCTGGCCGCAGCGTTGATCGACCGCTGGTATCGGCGGGGCTACGCCGGTCTGCTGGCGCGCATGGGTCTGGTGGCCGAGGAGTCCGCGACCGCCGACCTGGCCGAGCACTGGGCGGCGATGACCGCCCACCAGCAGCGCGCCCACCGCCGGTGGGCGGCAATCCGAACGCGACTGGCCGACCTCTGATCCATCACGGACGCACGGCGATTTCGTCCGAGCGTGCGGGTAACCTCAGACAGAACAACGAAGCGGAGGAATCCGGGCAAGTGGGATTCCGGGAGGGGGACGGCGTGAAGAGGCTCTGGACCGTGTCCGGACTGGCTGTCGTCGCCGCCGGCGCGCTGGTCGCGTGCGGTTCCGATGCTCAGCCGGCGAGCGATTCCAGCACGCCTCCCGGCATCACGGCGGTGACACCGTCGCCCGCCGGGACGTCGACGATCACCATCACCTCGGTACCGCTCACTCCGACCACGCCCGCCACCGAGGCCGATCCCGCCGCGTACGCGGTGGCAGGCAGCCCCGGCGCCTTCCGGTGGAGCTATGCGCACGACCCCCTGCGCGAATGCTCCCTGAGCCCGGCGATGAACGGCCTCACCGCCCGCATCACCTGCTCGGCGCCGTTCCCGCCCGACGCACCGACCATCAGCGTCGACGTCTTCAACGGACAGCCGAACGCGATCGTGCTGACCAACGAGGGCACCGAACCGACGATCGTCGAGGGCGGTCCCGCCGCGGCGCCCGATCTGCCCGCGGGCAGCCGACTCACCTTCGGCGACCTCGCGTGCACCGCCCGGCCGAACAATTCGATCACCTGCACCTCACCCGACGCCTGGTTCACGGTGCAGAACGGTGTTCTGGCGACGTCGTGACCCGCGACCACCGGGGCGTCAGGCGCGACGGGACACGTACATCTCGCGGTAGCGTTCGGTCGCGGCGTCGGCCTGAACGCGCTGTCGCTGTGTGAGCGGCGAGAACCCGAGGTCGTGCTTGCGGAGCCGCACCACCCGATTCTGTGCCATGTAGGCGGCGGAGAAGATCAGCGCCAGCAGCACCGCGAGCAGCACCATCAGCGCCCGGATCCACACCGCACCGTCGAAGGCGAAGAACATCGCCAGGTACAGCGGCAGGAAGGCGAACTGCGTGCGGATCAGGTGCCGCGGGGTGGCCATCGGGCCGGTGAGATCGTTGCGCACCCACTCCCGTTTGCTCTCGGGCAGGGTGTGGCCGTAGGCGTACCTGACCCACTGAATCGGATTCGGGCGACCGCTCATCGTCGAACCTCTCGAAAATAAATCGCGTGCGATTGAATATCACGCAACTTACAGCACGATTCAATCGCGCGCTACTCGATCGGTCGTAGAATCGGGCCATGACCGCGATCGCTGGAAACCCGCTGCTGCTGGAACGTCAGGTGTGCTTCGCACTCGCCCTCGCCAATCGTTCAGTGCTGCGCGTCTATCGGCGGATCCTGGAACCGCTCGGCCTCACGCATCCGCAGTACCTGGTGATGCTGACCCTCTGGCAGCACGCGCCCCTACCGGTGAAGGAGATCGGGCGGCTACTGCAGCTCGACTCGGCGACCCTGTCCCCCATGCTCAAGCGCCTTGAGGCCGACGGCGTCATCGAACGACGACGCAGCGGAGCCGACGAGCGCAGCGTCGAGATCCACCTCACCGACGCCGGCGTCGAACTGCGCAACCAGGCCCTCGCGATCCCCGGCCAGGTGGTCGACGCCCTCGGTGGCGACCTTCCTCTCCTGGAGGAACTGCACGCGGTCCTGACGAAGGTGAATGCGGCGGCCGTCGCATCGGAGAAGGACTGACCGGCCCGAGCCCCGACCGATATTCGAGTGCACCCGCAGAGTCACGTCAGGTAGGGTGGCCGACGTGGAGATCGAGGTCGACAGAATCTGACGCCGTCACACGGCACCCGTCTGTCCACAGTCCGTCGCGCCTGTCTGAGCGCGCGACGACTTCCTCTGTAGAAGGACCTCCTCCATGTCTTCCAGTTCCTCCGCGTCGTCGATCACTCTGCGCGACGTCTCCTTCGCCTGGCCCGACGGCAGCATCGCGCTGTCCGGCGTCGACGGCGCGTTCAACCCCGGCCGGACCGGCCTCGTCGGCCGCAACGGCTCCGGAAAGTCCACGCTGCTCAAGCTGATCGCCGGGCGACTCACACCGACGTCCGGTCGGATCGACGTCGCGGGCGACGTCGGTTACCTGCCGCAGGACCTGACCCTCGCCGCCTCCGCCACGGTCGCCGATCTGCTCGGCATCGCCGACGTGCTGACCGCGCTGCGGGCCATCGAGTCCGGCGACGCCGATCCGAAGCACTTCGACGTGATCGGCGACGACTGGGACATCGAGGCCCGCGCCGACGAGGGGTTGAGCCGCATCGGTTTCTCTGCTGCGGACCTCGATCGCAGCGTCGCCGAACTCTCCGGCGGCGAGGCAATGCTGGTCGCGGTCACCGGCCTCCGCCTGCGGCGCACTGCCGTCACCCTGCTCGACGAACCCACCAACAATCTGGACCGCCCCACCCGCGCACGGCTCGCGGAGATGATCGACGACTGGCCGGGCACTCTGGTGGTCGTCAGCCACGACTTGGAACTGCTGGAGCGGATGCAGCACACCGCCGAACTGCACGCCGGCCGGGTCGAGACCTTCGGCGGCCCCTACAGCGAGTGGAAGGCACACCTGGAGCAAGAGCAGGCCGCCGCCGCGCAGGCCGCACGCAGTGCCCAGCAGACCTTGAAGACCGAGAAGCGGCAGCGGGTCGAGGCCGAGACCAAGCTCGCTCGCCGGGAGCGCACCGCGAAGAAGGCGGCGCGCGACGGCGGCATCCCCAAGATCATTCAGGGGATGCGCGCGAACAACGCGCAGAACTCGGCAGCCTCGCTGCGGTCCGGGCTCGACCAGCGGGTCGACGCCGCGCAGGCCGCGGTCGACGCCGCTGACGCCCGCCTCCGGGACGACGACCACATCAGTCTGGAACTCCCCGACCCCGCAGTCCCGCGCAGCCGACGGATCGCCGAGTTCACCGACGGCGACCGCACGGTGATCGTGCAGGGGCCCGAACGCGTGGCGGTCGTCGGCCCCAACGGCGCGGGCAAGACCACCCTTCTGGAACAGATGGTGACCGGTGCCGAGCCGACCGCAGGCCACATCGGCGGCACGCTCCTCACCGACCGCGCGGGCTACCTGCCGCAGCGGTTGGACGGCCTCGACGAAGACGCCAGCGCACTCGACAACGTGCATGCGGTGGCACCGGATGCCGAGTCCGGTCAGATCCGGAATCACCTCGCGCGACTGCTGCTGCGCGGTGCCGCCGTCGATCGCCCGGTGTCGACCCTGTCCGGCGGCGAACGATTCCGTGTCTGCCTGGCCAAGCTGCTGTTCGCGGAGCCGCCGTCACAGGTGCTGATCCTCGATGAGCCCACCAACAACCTGGACGTCGCCAGCGTGGAGCACCTCGCCGAGGCCCTCAACGCCTACCGCGGCGCCCTCATCGTCGTGAGCCACGACTATCCGTTCCTGCAGACACTGGGGCTGGACACCGTCGTGGAACTCGACGGCGACGGCGGCCTGCAGCAGCGCGCCGAACTGCCGTGAGAAGCGGGCTCAGTTGTGGGGCGCGCCGACCTTGTCCAGCTGATCGGGGCAGAACGCGCCGATCGCCGCGCTGGCGACCATCATCGCCTGCTGTTGCCCGCCGGCCTTCGACTCCAGATCCTTGGTGACGTCGAGCATGGAGGTCCCGGACTTCAGGTCGGAGCAGACCTTCTTACCTGCGTCGACTGCGTCGTCATCGTTCGCGAACGACGTGCCCGACGAGTTCACGACCTTCAGATAGGTCTGAGTCGCGGCGTCGGATTTGTCCGCCGAACCGCTGTCGTCACTGCCGCCGCACGCCGACAGGAGTGCGACGCCCGCGATCAGCGGAGCCGCCAGAAGAACCCGGAATTTCATCGTCTGTCCGTTCAGTCGGGAACAAGTCATCGAAGTCTAGACCGACCGAACGCCCGAAGAGTCGCGACGCGAGATACCGATGCGGCGGGCTCGGCGAACCGAGCCGAAAACGACGCACGTTGGCGCTTTTCGTCGTACTGGATGCGACGAAAAGCGCCAACGTTGCGCGGTTTCAGAAGAGTCGGTCGATGACTCCGTCAGACGGTGACCCCGTCGGCGGCCGTAGCCTTGGCCCACTTGTAGTCGGCCTTGCCCGCGGGGCTGCGCTTGACTTCGTCGACGATGACGACGGTGCGCGGCACCTTGTAGCGGGCGAGGGTCTTGCGGGCGTGCTCCTGGATCTCCTCCAGCGACGGCTCGGCGGCCCCGGGCTTCAGCGAGATCACGGCGGCGACCCGCTGCCCGTACTTGGGATCCGGCGCGGGCACGACCAGCGCGTCGGCGACGGCCGGGTGGGCGTGCAGCGCACCCTCGACCTCTTCGGCATAGACCTTCTCGCCGCCGGTGTTGATGCACTGGCTGCCGCGGCCCAGGAAGATGATGCTGCCGTCCTCGCGGACGTAGCCCATGTCGCCGAGCACCGAGATCCGCGTGCCGTCTTCCAGTGTCGGGAACGTGCGGGCGGTCTTCTCCGGGTCCTTGTAGTAGCCGAGCGGAATGTTGCCGATGCGCGCGATGTGCCCGACCTGGTTGGGCTCGGTGATCCGCTCGAACTTCTCGTCGACGACCATCATGCGGTCGGTCGGCGGCACCATCAGGTTGCCGTTCTCGTCCATCTTGATCTCGCCGTCGTTGCCCGACTCGGAGGCGCCGAAGTTGTCGCGCAGCAGCAGGTCGGGCTTGACCGCGAGCATCCGTTCGCGGCAGCTCTGGCTCCACAGCGCACCGCCGGAGGTGACCGAGAACAGGGTGGAGAAGTCTGCGGTGTCCTTCTGCTTCTCCATCTCGTCGACCAGCGGCATGCCCATGGCGTCGCCGACGATCAGGATCATCTGGGTCTTGTCGCGGCCGATGTTGCGGATGATCTTGGCCGCGTCGAAGTCGCGCTCCAGGATCAGGCGACTGCCCAGCGAGATGAACGTGAACAGCGAGTACGACGCGGCACCGTGCATCAGCGGCGCGGCGATGAGGAACGACATCGACGGGAAGTTCTGGACTTCCTTGGCCAGCTCCGCGAGGTCGGCGCGCGGCGGACCGTACGGGTTGCCGCCGGAGATCGGCTTGCGGAAGAAGTCGTCGTGCTGCCACATGACGCCCTTCGGGTAGCCGGTGGTGCCGCCGGTGTAGATCATGTAGATCTCCTCACCGGTGCGGGCCTCGAAATCGCGCTCGGTGGGCCGGCCCTGGAACTCGTTGAAATCGACGATCTCGACGGTCCGACCGTCCAGCGCAGCGGCCGCGGCGGTCAACTCGTCCACCACGTCGCCGAGGACGAAGACGGTGCGCAGCTCCGGCAGTTTCGGCATGAGCTCGGCGACGCTGCGCTGATGCTCGGGAAGTTCGACGACGATGGCGGCGGAGTCGGAGTTGTCGAAGATGTACTCCAGCTCGGCGTCGGTGTAGCGGTAGTTGACGTTGACCGGGACCGCGCGGATCTTGATCAGGCCGAGCAGCGAGGTGACGTGCTCGACGCTGTTCTTGAGGTACAGGGCGACGTTGTCGTCCTTGCCGACACCGTGGGCGGCGAAGTTGTGCGCCACCTGGTTGGCCAGCCGATCCAGCTCGGCATAGGTGATGTCCTGGCCTTCCCACGTGAGGACCACGCGGTCGGATACGGCGTCGGCGACGGTCTCGAAGACGTCTGCGAGGTTGAACTTCATCTTTCTTAGATCTCCTTGGGAGGGCCGACGAGTCGGACGTGGTGGGTCAGGCGGTGAGGATGAGGCCGGAGGTGGGCACGCCGGCGCCCGCGGTGACGAGGACGCGCTCGGCGCCGTCGACCTGGTTGACGGAGGTGCCGCGCAGCTGGCGCACGCCCTCGGCGATGCCGTTCATCCCGTGGATGTAGGCCTCGCCGAGCTGGCCGCCGTGCGTGTTCAGCGGCAGCGCGCCGCCGACCTCCAATGCGCCGGGCTGGGAGACGAAGTCCTTCGCCTCGCCGCGTTCACAAAAGCCCAGCTCCTCGAGCTGGATCAGCGTGTAGGGCGTGAAGTGGTCGTAGAGGACGGCCATGTCGATGTCCGACGGCCCGAGCCCGGACTGCGCGTACAGCTGTCGCCCGACCAGGCCCATCTCCTCCAGCTCCGGCAGCGCATCGCGGTAGTAGCTGGTCATGATGAACTGGTCGCGACCGCTGCCCGACGCCGCGCCGGCGATCGTGACCGGCTTCTGCTTCAGGTCCCTGGCGCGTTCGGGCGAGACGATGACGAGTGCCACGCCGCCGTCGGACTCCTGACAGCAGTCCAGCAGATGCAGCGGCTCGGCGATGTACCGCGAGTTCTGGTGGTCCTCGAGGGTGATCGGCTTGCCGTAGAAGAAGGCGTTCGGGTTCACGGCGGCGTGCTTGCGGTCGACGACGGCGATGCGACCGAAGTCCTCGCTGGTGGCGCCGTACTCGTGCATGTAGCGCTGCGCGACCATCGCGACGAACCCAGCGGGCGTCGAGAGGCCGTGGGGATACGAGAAGGCGTTGTCGGCGCCCGAGGAGTTGGCCTGGTTGGCGACGTCCTTGCTGACCTGACCGAAGCGATGCCCCGACCGCTCGTTGAAGGCGCGGTAGGCGACCACGACGTCGCACACGCCGGTCGCGACGGCCATGGCCGCCTGCTGCACGGTCGACGCAGCGGCCCCGCCGCCGTAGTGGATCCGCGAGAAGTACTTCAGTTCGGGGATGCCGGTGGCGCGGGCGACGGCGATCTCCATGTTGGTGTCCATCGTGAAGGTCACCAGGCCGTCGACGTCGGCGGCGGTCAGACCCGCGTCGGCGAGCGCGGCGTTGACGCATTCGGCGGCCAGTCGCAGTTCGCTGCGGCCGGAGTTCTTGGAGAAGTCGGTGGCGCCGATGCCGGCGATCGCCGCCTTCCCGGACAGGGTGCGGTCGGTCATCACGCCTCCTCGCGGGTGAAGGTGACCGTGGAGATCACATGCTTGCCGAGAGCGTTGGTGCCGGTCACCGCGACGGTGATCGCGCTCCCGTCCACCGCGGTGACCTCGCCGGTGAAGGTGAGGGTGTCGTAGGCGTACCAGGGCACGCCGAGCTTGAGCTTGATGCCGGTGATCCGGGCGCGCGGGCCCGCCCAGTCGGTGACGAAACGCTCCACCAGACCCGTGTCCGTCAGGATGTTGACGAAGATGTCCTTGGAGCCCTTCTGGTGGGCCAGGTCGCGGTCGTGGTGGACGTCCTGGAAGTCGCGGGTCGCCAGGGCGGTCGCGACGACGAACGTCGGGGTCGCGTCGATCACCAGCGGTGGCAGGGCCTGCCCCACCTCGATGGTCCCCACCTCGGTACTCGTGGTGCTCACTTCGCCTCCTTCGCCCGCCAGGCGTACAGGTGCCAGGGCTGGTCGTTGTCGTCGTCGGCCGGGAAGTCGAGGAACTCCACCTCGACCGGCTGGCCGATGGCGACGGTCTCGGGGTCCACACCGCGGAGCTGACCGAGCATTCGGACGCCCTCGTCGAGTTCCACGAGCGCGACGACGAACGGCAGTTCGCGACCGGGCACGCGCGGGGCGTGGTGCACGACGTAGCTGTAGACGGTGCCGGTGCCCGAGGCGACGACGTAGTCGGTGCCGGGGAACCGACCGTCGGCGTCGCGCTCGGTCCACGTCGCGGGGATCGGCGGGTGATGGAGCGAGCCGTCCGGGAGCTTCTGGATCCGCAGTTCGTGCGCGGCGACGCCGTCCCAGAAGAACTGGGTGTCGCGGGAGGCGGACGGCCGGATCAGCTTGGTGGGATCGAGGTCGTCGTACGCCGACGCGGACTCGGCCTCAGCGGGCGCAGCAGCCGCGGGCCGGAACTTGAGGATCCGGAAGTCCATCTCGGCGACCGTCTCGCCTGCATCGTCCCCCGTCGCTCCGCTCGCCCGCACCCGCCAGGTGTTGCGCGTGGTGAAGAACCAGCCCTCGCCGAGTGCGGTCTGCTTGGGGCCCACCACGTCGGTCAGCTCCGACGAGATGGTCACCTCCTCACCCGGCCGGGTGTAGCGGTGATAGACGGTGTCGCAGTTGGTGGCGACCACCGAGGTGTAGCCGGCGTCGTCGAAGAGCTCCGTGGCCAGGCCCAGCGGATCGTCGTCGGTGCGCGTGCCGTGCAGGCCGCGCATGGTCCAGACCTGCGCCATGGCGGGCGGCGCGACGACGCCCGGGTGCCCGGCGGCGCGGGCGGCGTCGTCGTCGACGTAGATCGGGTTGGCGTCCTCCATCGCCTCCAACCAGTTGTTGATCATCGGCTGGTTGATGGGATCGCGGCCGGCGCGCGGGGCGCTGGCGCCGCGAGCCTTGACGGTCTCGGCGGCCGCGAGGATCTCCTCCGGCGTGGACTGGGGTGTGAGGGTCATGTCCGGTCCCCTATCGCTTGATCCGGGGCAGGCCGAGCCCGGCCGTGCCGATCATGTCGCGCATGACCTCGTTGACGCCGCCGCCGAAGGTGATGACGACGTTGCGTTTGGCCTGCATGTCGAGCCAGTCGACGAACTCGGCGGTCACCGGGTCGGAGAAGTCGCCGTAGTGCCCGACGACGTCGTCGATCAGCCGGTAGATCACCTGCAGTCGTTCGGTGGAGAACACCTTGGTCGCGGCGGCGTCGGCCATCGAGATCTCCCCGTTCGACGCGACCTGCCAGTTGAGCAGTTCGTTGAGCCGTTCGTAGGCGCCGATCTGGGCGAGCAGCCGACGCACGCGCTGGTGCTCGATGACGGGCGCGCCCTCGTGCTGGGCGGCGGTGGCCCAGGCGCGGACGCGGTCTTCGAGTCCGCCGATGCGGCCCGACGGCCCGAGCATGACGCGTTCGTGGTTGAGCTGCGTGGTGATCAGCTTCCAGCCGTCGCCCTCCTCGCACACGCGCATGCTCGCGGGCACGCGGACGTCGTTGTAGTAGGTGGCGTTGACGTGGTGGGCGCCGTCGGCGGTGATGATCGGCGTCCAGGTGAAGCCCGGATCCTTCGTGTCCACGATGAGGATCGAGATGCCCTTGTGCTTGGGGGCGTCCGCATCCGTGCGGCAGGCCAGCCAGATGTAGTCGGCGTCGTGGCCGCCGGTGGTGAAGATCTTCTGGCCGTTGACGATGTAGTCGCCGGTCGCCGGGTCGACGACCGCGCGCGTGGTGAGCGACGCGAGGTCGGTGCCCGCGTCGGGCTCGGTGTAGCCGATCGCGAAGTGGACGGTGCCCTCGAGGATCTTCGGGAGGAAGAAGTCCTTCTGCTCCTGGGTGCCGTAGCGCTGCAGGGTGGGACCCACGGTCTGCAGGGTGACCGACGGCAGCGGGATGTCGGCTCGGACGGCCTCGTTGGTGAAGATCTGCTGCTCGATCTCGCCGAAGCCCTTGCCGCCGAACTCGGTCGGCCAGCCGACGCCCAACCAGCCGTCCGCGCCCATGCGGGCGATGACGTTCCGGTAGGTGGGGCCGTGCCGCTCGGTGCGCATGGTGCGCTCCTCGTCGGGGCT
The DNA here is from genome assembly GCF_001305675.1 of Gordonia phthalatica. Lineage (NCBI taxonomy): Bacteria > Bacillati > Actinomycetota > Actinomycetes > Mycobacteriales > Gordoniaceae > Gordonia > Gordonia phthalatica. The sequence goes on along the minus strand of NZ_CP011853.1, from coordinate 674,067 downwards.
GATGAGGCCGGCGAAGTAGGTGCGGAGCTCGTCGCGGAGTGCGATCTGCTCGTCGGTGAACGCTACGAACATGCGGCGGCCTCCCGTCCGGTCGGGACGGTCTCGTCGGCGAGGACGTCCAGGGTCTGGTGCGCACCGCCTGCGAGGCGCGCGAAGTCCTTGACCAGCGAGAAGTACCGGTGCAGTGGGTACGTGACGTCCACGCCGATCCCGCCGTGCAGGTGCGTCATGGTGCGCAGGGTGGCGGGGAGTTCGGCGGAGACCCAGTACATCGCGGTCGCGAGGTCGGCCGACGCGTCGGATCCGTTGGCGAGATCCCAGGCGGCCGCGGTCGCCACCAGATTCATGGTCCGCGAGACCACGTACACGTCGGCGAGCTGCTGGCCGACGGCCTGGAACGCGGCGATCGGCTTGCCGAACTGCTCGCGGGTCGACACGTGCGTCGCGGTGCGGGCGATGGCGCCGGCGACGAGGCCGTCGGCGTAGGCCGCGAGCAGCGCGCGGTAGGCGTCGACCGCCGCACGCGGGCCGTGGTCGAGGATGTCGGCGACCGGGATCTCGACGGCGTCGAACACCACCCGGTACTCGCCCTGACCGGACGACGACGCGGTGCGGGTGATCGTGACACCCGGTGCGTCGGCCGGGACGATGACGGTGCCGCGGTCGGCGGCGACGACGATCGCGGCGGCGCCCTCGGCGGCGAGGACGCCGGTCTTGACGCCGTCGAGGCGGGCACCGTCGACCGTTCCGGTGAGGGTCGCGGCGGGTCGTTCGCCGAGCGCACGACCGTTCTCCCCGATCGCGACGGCATGCCAGCCGCCCTCCGCGATGGAGCGACCGTGAGCACTAGCCTCCGGCGACCGCGCGAGCATCAGTGCGGACACGAGGGTTCCGATGAGCGGTGCGACGACGGCGTCGTGCCCGGCCCGCTGCATCAACGGGACCAGCGCGTCGATCTGCAGGTCGTCACCGCCGAGCGATTCCGGCAGCGGCAGAACGGTGACGCCGGACGCGACGAGCGCCTCCCACGCGGCATGATCGAAGCCGCCGAGGTCGTCGGCGAACTTGCTCTCCCAGTCGGGCTGCAGCCGCTTGATCACCTCGTCGGCGACGTCGCGGACCGCAGCGGCGGCGGGCTCCAGGGCGAAATCCACCCGGCTCCTCCTCAAAATTAGAACGTGTTCTATTTATTCATATCAGATGGATCGAGACCGCCGTCACAAAGCGGCCACATCCAGGACTTCTACCGGCGAATCAGCCGCGCGGGAGGCCCAGAATCCGCTCAGCGGCCGCGTTCTTCAGGATCTGACTGGTGCCGCCGGCGATCGACAGACAGCGGTTCAGCAACAGGAACCCGGTAGCCGCGCTCGCCGCCAGCCCGGCCGTGCCGAGCAGATCGGTCGCGAACTCCGGAACCGCCTGGCGGTGCACCACGCCGATCAGCTTCCGAACGCTCGACGTGGCGCCGGGGTCGGTACCGCTGAGTCGCTGGGCCACCGACCGCGCATCCATCACGCGGCCGATGTGGGCATCGGCGATGATCCCGCCGAGCGTCAGGGTCTGCGCCTGCGTGAGGTCCATGTCGGCGGCATCGAGCTGACGCAGCAGCGAGTCGACCTCCTTGCCGAGGCCCGACCCGCCCATGGCGACCCGCTCGTTGGCGAGTGTCGTGCGCGCCAGCCGCCACCCGTTGTCGACCTCGCCGACCACCATCTCGTCGGGAACGAAGACGTTGTCGAGGAAGACCTCGTTGAACATGGCGCGACCGGTCAGCTCGCGCAGCGGGCGGATGTCGATGCCGGCCGCCGCCATGTCGACGAGGAAGTAGGTGATGCCCTGATGCTTGGGGACGTCCGGGTTGGTGCGGGCGAGGCAGACCGCCCACTGGGACATCTGCGCCTCCGACGTCCAGATCTTCTGCCCGGTCAGCAGCCAGCCGCCGTCGGTCCGGACCGCACGGGTCCGCAGGGACGCGAGGTCGCTACCGGCCTCCGGTTCACTGAAGAGCTGGCACCACCGGATGTCGCCTGCGAGAGTCGGCGCGACGAACGTCTCGCGCTGCAGGTCGGTGCCGTGCTCCAGGATCGTGGGGAGCGCCCAGCCCGCGATCACCAGGTCGGGACGGACCACGCCGACGCGGTCGAGTTCGGAGTCGATCAGCAGCTGCAGCGCCGGGTCGGCCGACAGCCCGTACGGGGCCGGCCAGTGCGGCGCCAGGAAGCCCGTGCGCGCCAGTTCGGCGCGACGGGCGTCGGGTGCCGCCGCGGCGATGGCGTCGGCGGTCGCCGCGATGGCGGGGCGCTGCGCCTCAGCGTCGACCAGGTCCAGGGAGAACTCGCGCCGGCGACCCTCGCGGCCGAGTCGTGCGAGTTCGACGCGCTGCGCCTCCCCCGCCCCGAGCAGCATCCGTGCGGCCAGCGACGACCGCAGGTCCAGGTGAGCGTCGTGCTCGAAGGTGAAGCCGATGCCGCCGAGTACCTGGATCGCGTCTTTGGCGTTGGCCTGCGCCAGGTCGGCGGTCAGGACCACCGCGGCCAGTCGGCTCAACTCCACCTGCGCAGCCCGATCGTCGGTCGGGTCGTCCACTGCGTCGTCGAGCGCCCGCGCCAGGTCCCAGGCGGCCGCCCCCAGCTGCTCGCTGCGGCAGAGCATGTCGGCACAGATTTGCTTCACGGCCTGGAACGAACCGATGGGCGCGCCGAACTGCGTGCGGACCTTCGCGTACTCGACAGCGGTCGTCAGCGCGTGGCGGGCCACGCCGGCCTGATAGGCGACGACGCCGAGGTGCAGGAGAGCGACGAACAGGTCGCCGTCGCCGATCTCGATCAGCGCGTCGGTCAAGACCCCGGTCAGCCGGACCGAGACCGGGACCGCGGTGCCGTCGAGCGGTCCGTCGACCGCTTCGGTCTCGACACCGCAGGTCAACGGGTCGATGACGCGCCAGACCGCACGACCGTCGCCCGACTTCACGGGCGCGACGATCAATGCGTCCGGCACGAAACCCGGGACCAGCCCGAGGTCCGCACGACCGTCGTCGCCCAGCCCGAAGCCCGCCGCGTCCGCATACGCGGACGCAGGCACGACCACCGGACGCTCCCCCGCCAGCACCGCCTCTGCCAGCGGGTTCTCCTGGGCGGCGAGCACGTACGCGGTCGCGACAGAGGCCGCGAGCGGCCCCGGAACCAGTTCCTCGCCGCATGCGGAGAGCATCACCGCGACGTCCTCGACGGTGCCGTCGGCGCCGCCGAATCGCTCGGGGACGCCGGCGGCGAACAGCCCGAGGTCGGCGATCTGCTGCCACAGCGGACGCCACGACGCGGCGGAATCGTCGAGATCACTGCGAACCGCCGCACGCACCTCCCGCGCCCGAGCCCAGGCGGCGATACTGTCGACTACGACCCGTTGGTCCGCTGACGTGGCGATTGTCACCGAGATCTCCTCCGCGATTTTGTTGGTAACACCAATTAGAACCTGTTCTAATATTCATTGGGTGTACACGATCTTCCCGTCGCTGCCAACCGGCGGCAGGGAGATGCACGGCAACGAGGAGACGAATTTCTATGGCAGGCGCGGGATCGACGAAGACCGAGGCCGACGTTCCGGCTCCCCCGCCCGCTCCCGCCCAGCTGTCGGGCGCGGAGGTCGGGTCGGCGGCACAGCGCGAACGCCGCCGCCGCATCCTCGACGCCACCCTCGCCCTCGCCTCGAAGGGCGGCTACGACGCGGTGCAAATGCGTGCCGTCGCCGACAAGGCCGACGTCGCCGTCGGCACCCTCTACCGCTACTTCCCGTCGAAGGTCCACCTGCTGGTGACGGCGCTGGCCCGCGAGTTCGAGAAGGTGGAGTCGCGCGCCGACCGAACCGTCCTGCAGGGCGACAACCCCGTGGAACGACTTCGCTTCGTCCTCGACATGATCACCTTCGCGATGCAGAAGGACCCCCTGCTCACCGAGGCCATGACCCGAGCGTTCATGTTCGCCGACGCGTCGGCCACCAGCGAGGTGAACCGCGTCGCCGACATCATCGACCGCCTGCTGGCCGGCGCGATGATGGACACCGACGACCCCGAGGCCCAGCCTTCAGCACAGGAACTCGCCATCGCCCGCGTCATCTCGGACGTCTGGATGTCGAACCTGGTCCAGTGGCTCACCCGCCGCGCGTCGGCCACCGACGTCACCAACCGCATGGAGCTGACGGTCAAGCTGCTTCTCGACCGGGACTGACCAGCCGAAATCCCCTCGATCAGCCGAAGTCCCGCGACGCCTGTCGTCGCGGGACCTGTCGTTTTCCGCCACTGCGCACTGTCCCCCGATCGACCTCCTGTCATCGCAGTGTTCCATTGACCGGGAACACATCCTTCCCTCCTGAGTGATCCAGATAACGATGAGATGGTCTGGGCGAGGCCCAGGATGACACCCGATGCGCCGGCCCAGTCCCGACCGGCACCGAGGAGGACACCATTCATGACCACCACCGCTGACGAAGAATTCCGGTCCATCGAATCGGCCGGAGCCCCCGAGCGATTCGCTCGCGGCTGGCACTGCCTCGGCCTGCTGTCCGAATACAACGACGGCAAGCCCCACCAGATCAAGGCCTTCGGCACCCAGCTCGTCGTCTTCCAGGGCCAGAACGACGGCAAGATCCACATCCTCGACGCCTACTGCCGCCACATGGGCGGCAACCTCGCCAACGGCGAGGTCAAGGGCGACTCCATCGCCTGCCCATTCCACGACTGGCGCTGGGGCGGCAACGGCCGCTGCACCGGCATCCCCTACGCCCGCCGCGTGCCCCCGGTCGCCAAGACCCGCTCCTGGCCCACGCTCGAGCGCAACGGTCAGCTGTTCGTCTGGCACGACCCCCAGGGATCCAAGCCCACCGACGAGGTCACCATCCCGGAGATCGAGGGCTACGGCACCGACGAGTGGACCGAGTGGAACTGGAGCTCCCTGGTCATCGAGGGTTCGCACTGCCGCGAGATCGTCGACAACAACGTCGACATGGCGCACTTCTTCTATGTGCACTACGCGTTCCCGCGGTTCTTCAAGAACATCTTCGAGGGCCACGTCGCCGGCCAGATCATGCACTCGACGCCGCGTGAGGACATCACCAGCGGCACCAACTACGACGACCCCGACTCCCGCCTGGAGTCCGAGGCGTACTACTACGGCCCGTCCTACATGATCGACGTGCTCCGCAGCTACGCCAACGACATGGTCATCGAGACCAACCTGATCAACTGCCACTACCCGATCGACAACAACTCCTTCGTGCTCATGTACGGCGCCAGCGTCAAGAAGCCGCAGGGAATGTCCGACGAGGATGCGCAGGCGATGGCCGATCAGTTCGCCCAGGGCGTCAAGGTCGGCTTCGAGCAGGACGTCAAGATCTGGAAGGACAAGGCGCCCATCGACAACCCGCTCCTGTCGGAGGAGGACGGCCCCGTCTACCAGATGCGTCGCTGGTACAAGCAGTTCTACGTCGACATCGAGGACGTCACCGAGGACATGACCAACCGCTTCGAGTTCGAGATCGACACCACCCGCGCGGTCGAGAGCTGGGAGGCCGAGGTGGCCGAGAACATCGCCGCCGGCCGGGTCGTGGACACCACCACCATGTGATCGGATTCCGACGGAAGGGCACCGCTGCAGCGCAGCGGTGCCCTTTTCCGCGGTTCGACCCCCGCACGCGACGCGAACCTGTTCCATTGACCGGGAACGCCCCTCGCACGCCACTGAGACGCAGGCCACCATGGAGCCATCCGGGTGATCATCCGGCAGACGGCGGAACGATCTCCGACCCATCCCTTCTGTAGAACCGAGGACCCCATGACCACACGCCCCATCGACGCCATCGGCGAGATCGCCGATCAGATCCGTGAGAGCGCCGAGACCAACGAGCAGCTCACCCGCGTCGCGGACCCGATCGCCAAGGGCCTGCGCGACTCCGGTGTCATGAAGCTTCTGGCACCCGCCAACTACGGAGGCCTGGAGTCCCACCCGCGCGAGTTCGCCGAGACCGTCATGAAGGCCGCGAGCCTCGACGGCTCCACCGGCTGGGTGTGCGGCATCGTCGGCGTCCACCCGTGGCAGATGGCGTTCGCCGATCCCAAGGTGCAGGAAGAGGTCTGGGGCGAGGACGACAACACCTGGATCGCCTCGCCGTACGCGCCCACCGGCATCGCTCGCCCGGTCGACGGCGGCTACATCTTCAACGGCCGCTGGCAGTTCAGCTCGGGCACCGACCACTGCGACTGGATCTTCCTCGGCGCCATGCTCGGCACCCCCGAGGGCGAGATGGCCATGCCCCCGACCATGCTCCACATGATCCTGCCGCGCAGCGACTACACCATCGTCGAGGACTCCTGGAACGTCGTCGGCCTGAAGGGCACCGGCTCCAAGGACATCATCGTCAAGGACGCCTTCGTCCCGTCGTACCGCGTCATGAACGGTGACCACGTCATCGACGGCACCGCCCAGATCGAAGCCGGCATGGAGAAGACCCTCTTCAAGATGCCGTGGTCGGCGATGTTCCCGCTGGGCATCACCTCGGCCGTCATCGGCATCGCCGAGGGCGCGCTCGCCGCTCACCTCGACTACCAGCGCAACCGCATCGGTGCGTCGGGCGTCGCGATCAAGGACGACCCCTACAACCTGTTCGCCCTCGGCGAGGCCGCCGCGGAGATCAAGTCCGCTCGCATGTCGCTCCTGGCGAACATCGACGAGATCTGGGATCTGGTCGATGCGGGGAAGGAGGTCGACTTCGAGCGTCGCGCCGCAGGCCGCCAGCAGCAGATCCACTCCGCATGGCGCGCCGTGATGGCCGTCGACCAGATCTTCGCGCGCTCGGGCGGCAACGCCCTGCGCATGGACCAGCCGCTGCAGCGCTTCTGGCGCGACGCGCACGCCGGCCTCAACCACGCGATCCACGTGCCGAGCACCACCTGGCACGCGGCCGCACTCAGCTCGATGGGCTTCGAGGTTCCGCCGAACCTCGCGTCGATGATCTGATCCCCTCCCGAACACGAGAAAGACCGATTGAGATGACCGACATCAAGGGACTTGGCTACGTCAAGATCCAGACCAACGACCTTCCGCGCTGGCGCACCTTCGCCTTCGACGTGCTCGGCTTCGCCGAGGGCTCGGGCCCGGACGAGAACGCGCTCTACCTGCGGATGGACGAGCGGGCCGCCCGCATCACCATCGTCGAGGGCGAGACCGACGAGATCGTGACCATCGGCTGGGAGGTGCGCGACGGCTCGGCTCTGGCCCGCGTCCGCGAGGCCGTGTCCAGTGCCGGCGTGGCGGTCACCGACCTGACGAACGACGAGGCCGACGCACGACGCATCGAGGCGGGCTTCACCTTCACCGATCCCGCAGGCGCCACCATCGAGATCTTCCACGGCCCCGTCCTGGACCACAGCCCCATCGTGACGCCGTTCGGCGCCACCTTCGTCACCGGCGACCAGGGCCTCGGCCACGTGGTGCTGCCCGTCATGGATCTGAACGGCTCGGTGGAGTTCTACGAGAAGGTCCTCGGCTTCCTGCCCCGCGGCGCCATGCGCATCCCGGCCCCGCCGGAGTTCGGTCCGGTCCGCATCCGCTTCATGGGCGTCAACGAGCGCCATCACAGCCTCGCGCTGTGCCCCGCCCCGCACGGCGGCGCCCCCGGCCTCATCCACATCATGGTGGAGGTCGAGACCCTCGACGCCGTCGGCCAGGCGCTCGACCGCGTCATGAAGGACGGCTTCTCGGTGTCGTCGACCCTCGGTCGGCACACCAACGACAAGATGATCTCGTTCTACGTCCGCGCACCGGGCGGCTGGGACATCGAGTTCGGCTGCGAGGGCATGCGGGTCGACGAGGCCGGCTACACGGCCGAGGAGATCACCGCCGACAGCTATTGGGGCCACGACTGGTCCGGCAGCGAGCCGCTCGCCGCCATGTGATCGGCCGTCTCGACACCTGAAGAACGCCGCGTTCCACATCTGTGGAACGCGGCGTTCTCGCATGTCACGAGCCACTTTCAAAGTTTCGCGTGACATACCTCTCATCACGGGATACAGTCCTATATACCTAATAGAAAGAGCGTGGTCACAGACGTTTTACTGGCCAGACTCCCCCTCTTTCACGCATTCAGCCCGATGCAACAGGAGCGAAAGACCATGACTGAAACCCCGAGCGCAGTTCTCGACCGCCTCACCCTCGTTCTGGACGCCTTCGACGGCCACGCCCGCCAGACCCTCGCGGAGATCGTCCGCCGCACCGGTCTCCCCCGCTCGTCGGCGCACCGCATGCTGGAGCGCCTCGTCGCCCTCCGCTGGCTCCGCCGTGAAGGCCGCGAGTACGAGCTCGGCATGCGCCTCGTGGAGCTCGGCTCGCTCGCCATCCACCAGGACCGCCTCCACGCCTCGGCCGTCCCGTTCCTGCACGAGCTGCATCGGATGACCGGCTTCGTGGTCCACCTCGGGGTTCTGCAGGGCAACGACGTCGTCTACCTGGAGAAGGTCGGCGAGAACCTCGGCAAGGCCCTCCCCACCCGCGTCGGCGGCAAGCAGCCCGCCCACTGCACCGCCATCGGCAAGGTCCTGCTGGCCCACACGGAGCAGGAACCGGAGTCGTCCGACGCCCACGAGCTGGAGCGCAAGACCCGCTTCTCGATCGCCTCCAGCACGCAGCTCACGAAGGAGCTCGAGTCGGTCCGCGACCGCGGCATCGCCATCGAGCGCGAAGAGGCCGTCCCGCGCTTCGGCTGCATCGCCGCCCCGATCGGCGAGCCCGGCAGGGCCGTCGCCGCCGTCTCCATCTGCGGCCCCGTCGACCAGCTCAAGTTCGACAACCGACTGGCCGCCCCGCTCCGCATGGCCGCGCTCGGCACCTGGCGCAACGCCGGCGGACCCGATCTCCGCATCACGCCGACCCTGCAGCAGCGTCGCCCGATGGTGGCCCGCCAGCACCTTCCCGTCGCCGGCTGAGCACTCCCCGGCATCCGCGCGAGTTAACCGCTCGGTGGGAGAAAGTCTTGTTCCTGCCGCCGCCCGCGCAGACCATCGAGAACACAGTCCACGAAACCAAGTCCACGAACATCCTCCGGCACGGACCGGAGTTCTGATACCGAGGCACCCCATGCAGAGCACCCTCCCCCATCCCGTCCAGGAGCAAGCCGTGATCTCATCCTCCGACCTGCGCGAAGTGATGGGCCATTTCGCGACCGGCGTCGCCATCATCACCGCCAACGACGGCGACGAGCCCGTCGGGCTCACCTGCCAGTCCGTCGTCTCGGTGTCACTCGATCCCCCGCTGATCGCGTTCTGCCCGGCCAAGACGTCGTCCAGCTGGCCGCGTCTGCGCAACAGCGGCACCGTGTGCATCAACGTCCTGGCCGGCCCCCAGGGCCCGCTGTGCCGCCAGTTCTCAAAGTCGGGCACCGACAAGTTCGCCGGCGTGGCCCACAGCCCCGCGGGCAACGGCGCCCCGTTCATCCACGAGGCCCTTGCCCACGTGGAGGCCACCGTCGAGGCCGAGCACGACGCCGGCGACCACACGATCGTCGTCTGCCGCGTCACCGACCTCGCGATCCACTCGATCGACAACGGTCCCCTGCTCTTCTACCGCGGCGGGTTCGGCAACTTCAGCTAGCGCGAAGCCGCAGAGAGGCGGGTTGGGTCATCACGACCCAGCCCGCCCTATTCGGTTCTCCGTCGTTCCCTGGAGGAGCCGACCGCGCCGGTCAGCTCCACACACACGAAACGGGCCGGGTCATCACGACCCGGCCCGCCTCGATGAATCAGCGCGACGTCACTCCGAGAACGCGAACCCCGGATAGCCGTCCGCGGCCACCTTGTTGATGATCTCGCCGTAGACGCCGAAGCCACCGACGAAGGGCATGAAGACGCGCGGCCGGCCGGGGATGTTGGCACCGAGGTACCAGGAGTCGGCCTTCACCATCAACGAGCCCTCGGCGCGCTTGCGGCACTCCTCCACCCAGCCCTCGACGGCGTCGTGCGTCGGCTCCATGAGGACGGCGCCGCGGTCGGCGAGGTCGGCGATGGCAGTGGCGACCCAGTCGACGTGCAGCTCGGAGTGCAGGACCATGTTCGCCAGGACCGACGGGCTGCCGGGGCCGGTGAGGTTGAACAGGTTCGGGAAGCCCTCGATGCCGAGGCCGAGGTAGGTGCGGGCGCCCCCCGACCACTCCTCGTTGAGGGTCTTGCCGCCGCGCCCGACGATGTTGATCTTCTTCACCGAGCCGGTCATCGCGTCGTAGCCGGTTGCCAGGACCAGCGCGTCGAGGTCGTGGTGGCGGCCGTCGGCGGTGACGACCCCGGTGGCGTCGATCCGCTCGATCGGCGACTCCCGCAGGTTCACCAGTTCCACGTTGTCGCGGTTGAAGGTCTCGAAGTAGCCGGAGTCGGTGCAGATCCGCTTGGTGCCGATCGGATGGCTGGTGGGGATGAGCAGCTCGGCGATCTTCGGGTCGTCGACCTTGGCGCGCACCTTCTCGACCCAGAAGTCCCGGGCGGTGTCGTTGGCCTCGATGCTGGTGAACTGATCGGGGAAGGCCTTGCTGAACAGCACGCCGCCCTTGCGCCACCACTCCTCGTAGACGGCGCGACGCTCCTCGTCGGAGACCTCCAGCGCGCTCTTGAGATGCGTCTCGTGAGGCGAACCGCCGCCGCTCAGGCGGGAGAGCCGCCGGCGCTCGGCGTAGTCGGCCTTCTGCGCGGCGCGGTCCTCGTCGGTGAGCGGCCGATTGCCCGCGGGGACCGAGAAGTTCGGGGTCCGCTGGAAGACGGTCAGCTTGGCGGCCTGCTTGGCGATCTCCGGGATCGACTGTATGCCGGAGGAACCGGTGCCGATGACGCCGACGCGCTGACCGGTGAAGTCGACCGGCTCATGCGGCCACTGACCCGTGTGCAGCATCGGTCCGGCGAAGTCGTGGATCCCGGGGATGTTCGGGATGTTGGAGTTCGAGAGGGGGCCCAGGCCGAGCACCACGAAGCGGGCACGGACGGACTCGCCGGTGTCGGTGGTGACCGCCCACAACTGCGCGTCCTCGTCGAAGACGATGTCGGTGACGCGGGTGTTGAGAGTGATGTCCTTCGCAAGGTCGAAGCGCTCCACCACGTGCTCCATGTACGCGAGGATCTCCGGCTGCGTCGCGTACTTCTCCTTCCAGTTCCACTCCTGCTGGAGGTCCTCGTCGAAGGAGTACGAGTAGTCGACGCTCTCGACGTCGCAGCGGGCGCCCGGGTATCGGTTCCAGTACCAGACGCCGCCGACGCCGGCCGCGGCCTCGAAGACCCGCACCGACAGACCGTCCTTGCGGAGACGGTAGAGGGAGTAGATGCCGGCGAAGCCCGCGCCGACGACCACTGCGTCGAGGGGCGTCGAGCCGGTGGGTTCTGCGACGGGAGTCGTCACTTGTTCGGTCACGATGTGCCTTTCTCCTGCTGCCAACCGACTCGAGGGCGGACGACAGTTTCCTGATTCGAGCATTAACGCTAGGGGCCGCGCACCCCCGTCTGCCAGGGCTGTTCCCGCTGACCGGCACGTCCCGATGAGCGGGAATCACTCTGCGTGACGCACGCCTCACCCCATACGGTCGACACGTCCTCCCTACGACCCAAGGGCCCCGAGTGCACTGGCACGGACGGCCCGGATGGAGCAAAATTCGATGCCCGAGCAGACCCCCGAATGGACTCAGGAATACGACGTCGTCGTCGCCGGATCAGGCGCAGGCGGCGTCACGGGCACGTACACCGCCGCGCGTGAAGGCCTGTCGGTCCTGATGGTCGAGGCCTCCGACAAGTTCGGCGGCACTACCGCATACTCGGGCGGCGGCGGCATGTGGTTCCCGTGCAACCCGGTCCTGCTGCGCGCGGGCGCCGACGACACCATCGAAGACGCCCTCACCTACTACCGCTCGGTGGTCGGCGACCGCACCCCGGCCGACCTGCAGGAGACCTACGTCCGCGGCGGCGCCCCGCTGATCGAGTACCTGGAGCAGGACGAGCACCTCGAGTTCGTGCCGCTGCCGTGGCCCGACTACTTCGGCAAGGCACCGAAGGCCAAGCTCGACGGCATGCGGCACACCATGCCGAACCCGCTGCAGGTCTCCGACGCCCCCGAGTACAAGGACGTCGTGCGCGGACCGCTGGACGTCGACCGTCACGGCTCCGAGACCCCGAACGACCTGTACATCGGCGGTCGCGCCCTCGTCGCCCGCTTCCTCAAGGCCATCGCGACCTTCGACAACGCGACCGTCCAACTGAACTCGCCTGTGGTCGATCTGGTCGTCGAAGACGGCGCCGTGACCGGAGTGATCATCGAAGTCAACGGTGAGCGCCAGGCGATCCGCGCACGTCGCGGCGTCCTGCTGGCCGCGGGTGGCTTCGAGGGCAACGACGCCATGCGCACCGAGTACGGCGTGCCAGGCGTCGCCCGCGACACCATGGGTCCGCCGACCAACCAGGGCCTGGCGCACAAGGCGGGCATCGCCGCCGGCGCCGACATCGATCTCATGGATCAGGCCTGGTGGTCGCCGGGTCTCACCCACCCGGACGGCCGCAGCGCGTTCGCCCTCTGGTTCACCGGCGGCATCTTCGTCAACCAGGACGGCAAGCGCTTCGTCAACGAGTCAGCCCCCTACGACCGCCTGGGCCGCGACGTCCTCGATCAGATCGCCAAGGGCGACGTCACCCTCCCGTTCTGGATGATCTACGACGACAAGGAGGGCGAGGTCCCGCCGATCAAGGCCGCGAACCTCGAGTTCTTCCCCACCGAGGAGTACCGCGAGGCCGGGCTGTGGCACACCGCCGACACCGTCGAGGAGCTCGCCGAGAAGATCGGCGTCCCCGCCGACGCCCTCGCTGCGACCGTCGCACGGTTCAACGAGCAGGTCCCGACCGGCGTCGACCCCGACTTCGGTCGCGGCGACGAGGCCTACGACCGCGCCTTCTCGAACGGTGAGCCGCCGCTGGTGTCCCTCGACCAGGGACCGTTCCACGCGGCCGCGTTCGGCGTCTCCGACCTCGGCACCAAGGGCGGTCTGAAGACCAACAACGCGGGCAACGTGCTGCGCCCCGACGGCTCGGTCATCACCGGCCTCTACGCCGCGGGCAACACCATGGCCGCACCCAGCGGCACCGTCTACCCCGGCGGCGGCAACCCCATCGGCACCTCGATGCTGTTCAGCCACCTCGCCGTCCGCGACATCCTCGCGCGCGGCTGAGCGACCACCGACTTCGATAAGGACACGACAGTGAGCGATACCCAGAACGCACAGTGGGACGAGGAGTACGACCTCGTCGTCGTCGGCAGCGGCGCCGGCGGCATGACCGCCGCGCTGACCGCCGCAGACCGCAAGCTCAAGACGCTGATCGTCGAGAAGGCCGACGTCTACGGCGGCAACACCGCTCTCTCCGGCGGCGGCGTGTGGGTCCCGAACAACCCGACGCTGCGCAAGCTCGGCATCGTCGACGACCCCGCCGACGTCCGCCGGTACCTCGACTCGATCGTCGGCGACCAGGTGCCGTCGGCCAACCTCGACGCCTTCATCGAGCAGGGCCCCAAGATGCTCGACTTCCTGGACCGCAGCCCGCACATCCGGTGGTCGTGGTGCACCGGCTACGCCGACTACCACCCGGAGAACCCCGGCGGGCATCCGCGCGGTCGGTCCATCGAGCCCGTGCCGGTCGACCGTCACGCCCTCGGCGTCGACGAGGCGCAGCTGCGCCCGGACGCCATTCCGACTCCGCCCGGCCTGTACATCACGCAGAAGGACTTCGTCGCGCTCAACATGATCGCGCGGACCTGGAAGGCCAAGCGCGCCGCGCTGGCCACCGGCTTCAAGGCCGTCAAGGCCGTCGTCCTGAAGCGCGACATGGCCAGCCTCGGCCAGGCGCTGATCATCCGGCTGCGCCTGGCGCTGCAGGACACCGACGTCCGGCTGTGGCTGTCGTCGCCGATGCAGTCGCTGATCACCGACGAGTCCGGCGCCGTGATCGGCGTCGAGGTGACGCGCGGCGGCAAGACCCGGCGGATCCGTGCGACCCGCGGCGTGGTCCTGGCCAGCGGCGGCTTCGAGTTCAACGACGAGATGCGCAAGCAGTACCTGCCCGAGGGTTCCCACGAGAACTTCAGCGCGGGCGCCGAGAGCAACACCGGTGACGGCATCCGCGCGGGCGAGGCCGTCGGCGCCGCCGTCTCGCTGATGGACGACGCCTGGTGGATGCCGTCCATCCACACGCCGCGCGGCACCAACCAGACCATGGTCGCCGAGCGGTCGGTGCCGCGCGCGATCATCGTCGACCAGCACGGCAAGCGGTTCACCAACGAGGCCGCCCCGTACGTCACCTTCACGCACGAGCAGCTGGCAGGCCATCACGGTCCGGCGTGGTTCGTGTTCGACGCCCTCGCCAAGAAGCGGTACCCGGTCGGCGGCATCATGCCCGGCCAGAAGTTCCCGGAGAAGTGGTACTCCAGCGGCCTGCTCGTGGTGGCCGACACCATCGAGGAGCTCGCAGGCAAGATCGGCGTCCCGGTCGAGCAGTTCCGCGCCACCGTCGACCGCTACAACCGGATGGTCCCGTCCGGTCGCGACGACGACTTCCAGCGCGGCGAGAGCGCCTACGACCGTTACTACGGCGATCCGACGCTCCCCAACCCGGTCCTCGACTCCATCGATCAGGGACCGTTCTACGGTCTGAAGATGGTCGTCGGCGACCTCGGCACCAAGGGCGGCCTGGTCTACAACGAGAACGCCCAGGTGCTGCGGGGAGACGGTTCGGTGATCGGCGGCCTGTACGCGGTCGGCAACACCTCCGCCGCCGTGATGGGCAACGACTATGCCGGCCCGGGCGCCACCATCGGCCCCGCGATGACCTTCGGCTATGTGGCCGCGAACCACGCCGCCGACGTGAAGGTCGCAGAGACCGTATGACCGGCGGGCAGATCGTCCAGAACGGCTACGTGGTCTCCGACCTCGACGCCGCGATCGCACACTGGATCGAGCACACCGGCATCGGTCCGTGGACCGTGTTCCGCGGTGTCACCCTCGACGGGCAGTATCGCGGCGAGGACACCTCGGTGACCTTCGACGTCGCCATGGGCTACACCGGCTCCCTCCCGGTGGAGCTGATGGCGATCACGTCGTCCACCCCGTCGCCGTACGCGTTCGACGACGGCACGCCCAAACTCGGTCCGCATCACGTCGCGTGGCTCAGGGACGACCTCGACGCCGACGTCGCCGCGGCCACGGCCCGCGGGCTGCAGGTCCTCTTCCGGGCGGGCAACGAGGCGACCCAGGTGGCCTACCTGGAATCGCCGGATCAGCCCGGTCTCGTGTTCGAGTACATCCAGGGCCACGGCATGCGCGAGATGCTCGACGCAGGCATCGCGGCCGCCCGGGACTGGGACGGGACCGACCCCGTCCGCGAGTTCGGCTGACCGGCCACCCACACCACCAAGCAAGGAGAATCACCATGGCAGCACCCGACATCAAGGCCGCGATCGGCCAGTACCTGGCGGCCGTCGCCTCCGGCGAGGCCTCGAAGGTCGCGGCGCTCTACGCCGACGACGCCACCCTCGAGGACCCGGTGGGCTCGGAGCCGCACCGCGGTCGCGCCGCGATCGAGGCCTTCTACGGCGGCCTGCAGGGCGAGATCAGCACCGAACTGCTGACCGCCCGCGTGGCCGGCCTGGAGGCCGCCTTCCTGTTCCGGGTCGTCACCAAGGCCGGCGACGCCACCTACACGATCGAACCGATCGACGTCATGACCTTCAACGACGCCGGTCAGATCACCTCGATGCGCGCGTTCTGGGCGCCCGAGGACATGACCGCCGCCTGAGCGGCGAAAGGAACGAGCAGATGTACGAAGTCACCTGCGCCAGCTGCAGCAACAAGGTCCTGGTCGAGAAGTTCAGCCCGGTGCACACCAGCGTGCAGTGGACGCAGGACTCGATCGCGTCCTGCCCCGAGTTCGCCGAACGCGCCAAGCTCGGCGAGGACATCAACCACGTCCCGCACTGCCTGGCGCTGCGCGACTCGATCGAGGCGCAGGTCCGTATGGGCCACGTCCCGACCGACACCCACCGCGAAGAGCCGGTCCCCGGCCGGATCGGTTAGTCACCTCTGAAGATCGCCGGCCTGAGGTCTCACGACTGCACGGCCGGCGTTCTGCTTTCCACCACTTCGAAGGAGATATCCATGACCGCCTCGGTCATCCCCGACTACGACGAGACCCTGCGCGAGTTGTCCACCGACCAGGGGGTCCTGCGCTATCACGAGTTCGGCGACGGTCCGCCCCTGGTCCTGCTGCACGGATCGGGTCCCGGTGTCTCCGGCTGGCGCAACTTCCGCAGCAACATCGGCCTGTTCGGCGAGCACTTCCGCTGCCTGATCCTGGAGTTCCCCGGTTTCGGCATCAGCGACGACTGGGGCGGCCACCCGATGGTCACCGCACTGAGCGCGCTGGAGGTCTTCGTCGACCAGCTCGGCCTCGAGACCTTCGACGTGGTCGGCAACTCCATGGGCGGCGGCGTCGGCATCGGCTACGACCTGGCCCACCCCGGCCGGATCCGCCGTCTGGTCACCGTCGGCGGCATCGGCCGCAACATCTTCAGCCCCGGCCCCGGCGAGGGCATCAAGCTGCTGCAGGACTTCACCGAGAACCCCACCCGCGACGCCCTGCTCCGCTGGCTGCACTCGATGGTGTGGGATCCCGCGACCGTCACCGAGGAGCTGATCGAGGAGCGCTGGGCCCTCGCGACCGATCCGGGCGCACTGGAGAGCGCTCGCCGCATGTACGGCCGCGAGACCTTCGCCGCGATGATCAAGATGATGAACGCGTCCGACACCCCGCCGCAGTGGGCGATGATGCACAAGGTCACCGCCAAGACCCTGCTCACCTGGGGCCGCGACGACCGCGTCAGCCCGCTCGACATGGCCCTCGTGCCGATGCGGACCATCCCGAACGCCGAACTCCACGTGTTCCCGAACTGCGGTCACTGGGCGATGATCGAGGCCAAGGCCGCCTTCGAGCGCTCGGTGATGGGATTCCTGCTCGAGGCCTGACGGACAGACGACGGAGCCCGGGCTGGGTCACCAGCCCGGGCTCCGTCGTCGTTGGGGGCATCCGCGTGGTTCAGCGGTATCCGCGGACCCAGGAGGCACACGGATGTCGGGGAGTCACGCGGATGCGGTTTCCCGCGTCTGCGGGACCTCAGTCGTCACTTCCCGACGGCCGTCCAGCCGCCGTCGACGGGGAGCGTCACGCCGGTCACGAAACTCGCGTCGAGAGCGAGGTGCTCGATGGAGCGCGCCATCTCGTCGGGACGACACAGACGTCCCAGTGGCGTCCGCTGTTCGGTCGCCGAGACGTCGTAACCCTGATCGATCATCTCCTGCACCATCGGCGTGAGGGTGTGCCCGGGTGCGACGCCGTTGACGCGGATGAGCGGTGCCCACTCGACGGCCAGATTCTGCGTCAGCTGTCCCACCGCGGCCTTCGCCGAGCCGTAGTCTGCCTGATTCGTCCACCCTCGGTAGGCCGTCGTCGACGAGATCGTGACAATGGAGCCGGACGCACCGGCTTCCAGGAGCGGACGCGCGAAGGCTCGTGCGACGAGGAACGTCCCCGTGACGTGGACGTCGAAGACGCGGCGGAAGCGTTCCGGGTCCATCTCAAGCGCCGGCACGAACTCCCCGCGGATGCCGTGACTGGTCACCAGGACGTCCGGCACCGGTTGCCCCTCCGCGGCCGGCGCCATCGCCGCTTCCACTGCGTCGACGTCGGTGACGTCCAGCGGGAGGTAGCGGACACCGGCACGAGGGGCCGCGGGCACGGCGAGGTCGAGCACGGTCACGGCGAGACCGCGGTCGACGAACCGTTCGACGACAGCGTCGCCGATCCCGCTCGCTCCGCCGGTCACGACCGCGTGCCGCGCCGTCCCCGCGTCGGTCACCGCTGCGTCGAACCGGCGTCGACGGGAAGCGTGATCGCGGTGATGTAGCGGGCCTCGTCGGACGCGAGGAACAGCGACGCGTTGGCGATGTCGACGGGCTCCACCCACGGGATGTCGAGCATGTTCATCGTCTTGGCCGACTCGGCGAACTGCTCGAGGGTGACAGTTTCGAGGTCGGGGCGGAAACCGCCGCGGACGACGTCGTTCTGGATCATCGGCGTGTTGACGTTGGTGGGGTGCACGGTGTTGACGCGGATGCCGTAGGGCGCCATCTCCTGCGCCAGCGACCGCATCAGGCCGACGACGCCGTGCTTGGCCGCCACGTAGTGCGATACGCCGTAGAGGCCGCGGAGTCCGGCGATGGAGCTGACCAGCACGATGGAGCCGGAGCCACGTTCGATCAGGTGCGGGATCGCGGCCTTGGTTGTCTGCCAGACGCCGGTGAGGTTGACGTCGAGCATGGTCTTCCAGGTATCCTCGGACAGTTCGCCGACCATGCCGCGGGAGGTGATGCCCGCGGTGGCGCAGACGACGTCGAGGCCGCCGAACTCGTCCACGCCGGCGGCGACGGCGGCGCGCAGGGCCTCCCCGTCGCGGACGTCGGCGACGTGCGCGGAGAATCGACCGGCCGCGGCGCGGACGGCGGCGGCGGTCTCGTCGAGGTCCTCGCGCGTCGCCGGATCGATGCGGACCGTCTCGACGGGGCCGCAGAGGTCGACGCCGATGACGTCGGCGCCCTCCTCGGCGAAGCGGACGGCCTGCGCGCGCCCGATTCCGCGGGCGGCACCGGTGACGAACGCGACCTTGCCGGAGAGGCGCCCGGGACGCGCCGTACTTGCGGTGGCGGGAGTGTCAGTCATCGGGTTCACACTTTCTGGACGAGGCCGGCGTCGACCACGATCTGGGTGCCGGTCACATAGCGGGACATGTCGGAGGCGAGGAAGAGGACGGCGTTGCTGACGTCCTCGGGCTTCACCCATGGGACGGGCAGCAAGGTGCGGGTGGAGAGGACCCGGGCCGCGTCCTCCTCGGTGGGGTTCTCGATGCCGGGGCACAGTTTGGCGAAGACCTGCGGGTTCAGGATCATCGGCGTCGCGACCGAACCGGGATGGACGGTGTTGACGCGGATGCCGCGCGGGCCCGCCTCGTTGGCGAGGGTGCGGGCCAGTCCGACCACCGCGTGTTTGCCCGCGGTGTAGTGGGCGACGCGGGCGCCGCCCTTGATGCCGTTGGTGGAGCTGATGATGACGATCGACGCGCCGGACGTCAGGTGCGGCAGCGCCGCACGCACGGTGCTCCACGCTCCGGTCACGTTGATGTCGAGGGGCCGCTGCCATTCCTCGTCGGTCAACTCCCACGAGAACCCCGCGGCCGGGTAGATGCCTGCGTTGGCGACCACGGTGTCGAGCCGACCGGTCTCGGCGACGGCGGCGTCGACCGCCGATTTCATACCGTCGACCGAGGTCACGTCGACGAGTGCGGTCACGCACCGTCGTCCCTCCGCCTCCACGAGCGCCGCGGTCTCGGCGAGGCCGTCGGCGGCCGCGTCGAGGTCGAAGGCGATGATGTCGGCGCCCGCTTGCGCGAGTCGCCGACAGTGAGCGCGGCCCATGCCGCTGGCCGCGCCGGTGACGAGCGCGACCGTTCCGTCGATTCGTACAGTTGTGTCCACGGCCCGAATCTAAGGTCGACGGCCCAGGTCGGCGCGCTCACTTCCCGATCACCGGAACACCGATGCCCGGGCGACGGCCCTACAGGCGCGCGAAGGTCTCCCTCGACACAGAGAAGCCCCTACCGTTCACGTCGACGCACCGGAACCCGGTGTCGCTCGACGAGCAGGTGAGGTTCCCGTCGGGGACGGGAACGGTCACGCTCTCGCCGTACTGCAGGATCCCGTCGGCCGTCGCCCACATGCCTTGCAGCGTGGTGGCGCACGCGGCGCCGTCCTTCCACATAAAGACGTTGGAGCCGGCGGTCTCGTACTTCTCGGCGTAGAAGCCGCACACCTCGGTCGCCGGCACCCGGTGTCCGGCGTTCGGAGTCTCACAGCGGAACGCCGTGCCGCGCGACACGCACACGATCGCGCCGGTCGGCGACCGGAACGCGAACTGCTCGCCCTTCCGGAACCGGTCCAGCGGAACCGTCCCGGCGGACGGGGGCGTCGACGGTGCGGCGTTCGAGCCGGGGAACGACGTCACGGACATCCGCGAACCGAAGTCCGGGCGATCGGCGGTCACGGTGGAACCCGAACGCCGGTAGGTCGCATCGACCCACGACTCCGGATCGATGCCCCGCTCACGCATGTCGAACTGCACGTCGATCTGCGTGGCACTCCACTTGACGGCGCGAACGCCCTTGGTGAGATACGGCGTGGGGTCGAGGACGGGCTTTCCGTCGACGAAGACCACGAGGAGCTGCACCGCGGACGCGCCGGTGCCCGCACCCTGCGTGCGGTCGCCGATCATGCCGTCATAGATCCGGAAGCCGAAGCAGGAGTCGCCGCCCGACTGCACCGTCTTCCCGACGTGGTAGAAGTTGCCGGCCGAACTGAGCGTCACCGGCCCGCTGAGATCGGGCACGCCCTTCGAGCAGTCCGGTGCCGCGGAGGTCGCCGGCCCCGATGCGGTGGGGTCAGCGGTGACCGTCTCGGTGAGCACCGGTCCGCCGTCACCGGCAGTACTGTCCGTGCCGCCGCAGCCGACCAGAATCCCGATTCCGAGCAGAGCCGCCACCCCGACCAGCAGAAGGCGGAGTCTACGTCGTCGCATCATGGTCGAAACCATAGCGTCGCCCTCCGACATCGGCGGGCCGACGCTTCGGAGATCAACCGATGCCGAGATCCTTGGCGATCATCGGCCACGTGGTGTGCAGGTCCTTCTGCCAGTACTCCCACGAGTGGGTGCCGAGCGGACGATTGATGACTGTGGTGTCGACCTTCGCCGACTTGAGCGCCTGCTCCATCTGCGTGGTGCAGCTGCGGACCGCGGCCTCGATGACTCCGCCCATGAGCACCTGATCCATCAGGACGGCCGGGTCACCGTCGATCAGGCGGGAGTCGAGGGTGTCGTAGCGACCGGGCAGTCCGGTGCCCGAGGTCATGTAGACCTTGACGCCTTTGAGCGCTGAGACGTGCAGGTATGGGTCGTTGTCCCGCCAGCCGGGACCGTCGAGCGGTCCCCACATGTTGGTGACGTCGCCGCGACCGCGATCGCCGATCACGGTGCGGATGTAGGCCTGGCCGAGCGGGTCGCTGGTGCGAGCGCAACCGCTGTACGCGGCGACCGAGCGGTACAGCTTCGGTGCCGCGATCGCGAGGTTGAAGACCGACGTACCCGACATCGAGATGCCTGCGATGGCGTTGGCGCCCGTCGCGTTCAGTGCTGTGTCGAGCAACGGGGGCAACTCCTCGGTGAGGAAGGTCTGCCACTTGTTGCGACCGAGCACCGGGTCGTCCTTCTGCCAGTCCGTGTAATAGGAGAAGGCTCCGCCGACGGGAGTGACGACGTTGACGTGCTTGTCGGCGAAGAAGCGCTTGTAGTCGGTCTTGGCGCGCCAGGTGGCCGCGTCCTCGCCGCCGCCCGCACCGTTCAGGAGGTACAGGATCGGGGCAGGGGCATCGCTGTCCGTCGGGCGCAGGACGTTCAACTGGATGGTGCGGCCCATCGCGCCCGAGTACACCTCGGCCAGCGACTCGGTCGGCGAGACCTTGGTCAACGACACCATGCGCGCGGGCAGCTTCGCGGTGGTCGGCTCGGTGGACGTGCTCGCTCCCGGCGCCGTCGTGCTCGGTGTGGTCGTCGCGGGTTCCGCCGACGCGACTCCCGCACCCGCGATCACCACGGCGAACACGCTCGCCAGCACCGCGGCGCGCGAACTGACATTCCGCACAGCAAACCCCTTCCGCCCCATGAACAACTTCAGTCACATAGTAACCACTGGCTGCGAAAGACTGAAACCCGAGGAAATTCTGCGGCCGGACAGTTATCAGAACCACACAAGAAGGCCGCATTATGGCATTTCCCGGCAATTCTCGAGGCCGGAAAGTGCGTTTACCCAGCGTCGGCTAGTACCCTCTGCAAGGCGACGGCATGCCGTCGTGGCAACCGAACGAACCATGACAGGGATCCCTCAGGTGGTAGAAACCCAAGCGAAGGTCGAGGACGCGCCGGAACGCGTGACCGACGCCGAAGACACCCGACCGACGACGGGAGAGGCTGCCCCCGCAGATCCCTCAGCGGAGACGCCGGGAGACGGAGCCGAGACCTCGACTGAAGCCCCTGCGGCTCCGGCACCGAAGAAGAAGTCCGGCGGGCACCTCTACCAGATCGACTTCGTCCGCCTGTTCACCTTCGGCGGCGTCATCCTCGACCACGTGATCCTGGGTCTGGCACCGGCCACCGCGATCGTCGCAGAGGGCGTCGGTCTCATGCTGCGCTACACGCGCTACTGCTTCTTCGCGCTCACCGGCTTCGTGCTGACCTACCAGTACCGCAACCGCGAACTGCACGCCCCGACCTTCTGGCGACGCCGATACAAGCTGATCGGCCTGCCGTTCCTGATGTGGTCGCTGTTCTACTGGCTCAACCGCCACTATCAGCGCGGCGGCCTCGACGCGATCTGGGGCATCTTCCACGACGGCGCCAGCGAGCGGTTGGCGTTGAAGAGCCTGATCTACGACCTCGCGACCGGCAACGCCGCCTACCACCTGTACTTCCTGTCGGTGAGCATGCAGATCTACCTGGTCTTCCCGGCCGTCCTGTGGGTCATCAAGCGGACCTGGGGCTACCACCGCTACATCCTGGCGGCGAGCGGAATCTTCCACATCTGGCTGCTGTACCACATGGTCCGACCGCCACTCGGATTCTTCGACGACCCGAATGACCTCCCCGGTCTCATCTGGCGCTACCTGGGCGTCACCCTGTTCCCGTACCAGTTCTTCATCCTGCTCGGCTGCCTCGCGGCCTACCACTTCGACGCCTTCGGCGCCCTGATGCGCCGCTACCGTGCACCGCTCATCGGCGTCTCGCTGGTCACGATCGTGCTCACCCTGGTCTACTACGTGATCAAGGTGAACAACGTCATCATCCCGGTCATCAACAAGGGCCCCAAGGCCGAGGAGATGTTCCGCGCCACCAACGTGTTCATGGTGCACAACGCCTTCATGTTCGTCGGAATCATCATCATCCTGTACATCGCAGGCACCATCTGGCAGGAGCACCGTCGACCGGGGTCGGGAGCCGACCGCGTGATGCAGACGGCTGCGGATCGCTCCTTCGGCATCTACCTGGCGCACGTGATCGTCCTGTCGTCGGTGCTGCCGCTCTCGCGCAGGCACTTCGACACCGTGCCGCTGTGGTTCAACCTGATCACCACCTTCCTGGTGACCGTCGCCGTCACGGTCTTCCTGGTGGAGGTCCTGCGGCGCAGCCCCATCAGCCTGGTCACCACCGGCCGCGAGCGCATCGACTGGCGCATCCAGCGCTGGGGCCGGGCGTCCTTCGTCGCCGCCCTGGGCGGTGCAGTCGGCTTCGCGATCTACGAGAAGGTGCCCGACGGCGCCCAGCTCGGCTTCCTGATCTTCGGAATCAGCGCCCTGCTGATGCTCTCGGCGGTCGTCGTCGGCGTCAAGCAGAGCAACGCCGCTCACGACGCGAAGCCCGTCAAGGCGTAGACCGCCGCCCGGAACCGACCGGTTTCGACACGCGAGCCCAGGGCCCCGCACCGATCTCACCGATCAATGCGGGGCCCTAGGCCGTGTTGCACCACTCGTCGACCAGCAGCACCACTTGTGTCTCCCGCACTCAGTCGCGACCGAGTGCGGGAGACAGAACTGGTGCGACGAGGCGCGAACGCGATCAGCGACGCAGTTCTGCGACCACCAGGTCGGCGATGCCGGCCTTACCCGCCGCATTCGGGTGGAACACCATCTTCTTGCCGAAGCCGCGCACCCACGGCTGCGGACCGCACGCGGAGTGCTGTGGAGCCAACTGTGTGGTCACCACGTGCAGGGCGCCGGTGCGGTCGGCGACGCGCTGGTTGATCGCCGACATCTCACGCGCGATCTGCGTCTCCTGGTCCACCTGCCACGGTGCCAGCGGCAACAGTTCGCACGGCGGCGCGTTGACCGCGACGACCGGCGTGTAGTCCACCAGGACGATCCGCGCCTGCGGGCCGCGCGCCTTGATCGTGTCGACGGCCCGGATCAGCGACTGCTCCAGACGCGCATAGTCGGCGGGGTTCGGCGGAACCGGGATCAGCCGACCCGACCCGCAGTGCGAGAGTCCCAGCGCGCGCATGTTGACGCAGGCCTCGGTCATGATCCGCCCGATGAAGTCGATGTCGTTTCCGCCGGTGGTGATGGTGACCAGCTTCGTGTTCCGGTCGACAGCCTCCACCTGCGGTCGACGCGTGGGCTTGCGGTGTTTCTTGGGACCCGTCACCAGTTCGGCGGCCGTGGATCCCGAGCACGTCACGTCGACCAGTTTCAGTCCGACCTGCCGCGCCACTTGGCTCGGATAGTTGTCGCCGGTCCGCAGGCACCGGTGGTCGACGATCGGCCCCTCACCGGGGCCGGCCGCGAACGAACTGCCCATCGCCACATAGGTCGGCACCGCGGTTTCGTCAGGCGACGCCGTCACCATCGACGCGGTGCTGGCGGCGGGTCCGCCGCGCGTCGTCGAGAGCACGATTCCCACCATTGCCGTCACGACCACCGCGACGATGACGGCGACGATGGCTGCCGGACGATTCGCGGAGGGACGCATGGAGGAGATTTTCACACACTCACCTGAACAAACGCCTAATGCGGTTCCGCAATCGCTCTGTCATGTAAGGAATCCCACGATGCGACGACACGGTTCGGACAGATCGGCCCTGCGCCTCCCGGTCATCGGAACGTTCGACGACACGTGCCCGACCACCGGCCGCACCCCCACTGAACTGCCGTCGCGCGGTGAACAGTGGCCACAGATCACATCCCCGTGCCGCCGACCGGCCGCGGCGACGTGATCGCCCACGTTCCATGCGGAAGGATCACGACTTGTCCGAAGCCGTCTACATCGTCGATCGGGTCGTCACCGCGCCCGGTGCGGGCCGCGAGTTCGTCCGGCGCTACCGCAACGAATACGTGCCCGCCGCCGCCCGGCGCGGTCTGGTCCTCGACTCCGTGCTGGTCAGCCCGCCGCTGTGGCTCGACCACGACGTCAACACCGTCACTGCGGTTCTCGCCGTCGCCGATGTGGACGCCTGGTGGGCCGCCGCCCTCGCTGCCCGCCACGACCCGGATCCGTCGGCATGGTGGTCGGAGGTGGCCCCGCTGATCGAGAGTCGGTCCCGGACGTCGGCCGCACGGGATCTGAATCTGGCGGCGTTGGCCGATGTCTGAGCTGCTCGAAACGCGTCTGCTGACCACCGCCCGCGCCGACGATGCCGTCGCCGCACTGCGCTCGGCCACCGCGGGTCCGACGATCGTCGGACCGGTTCTGCCCGGTGCCATCAACGGCGGCGACGTCCTGGTGCACGCCCGCTCCCATGCGCTCCCAGAGGCGTCGGCCGCCGACGAGTGGGTCCGCTACCGGCCCGGGACGGCCGGTCTGCGGCGCACTCCGCGCCCGGGCAACGTCTACCGCACCCTGCTGCTCGGGGTACGCGATGACGCCGACGACGCGGCGATCGCCCGCTTCGAGCGGGACACCCTGACGATGCCCGAGCACCTCCCGTCGATCCTCTGGTGGCGGTTGAGCCGCGTCGAATCCGCGCACGGTCCCACTCCGTTCACACACGTGTGGGAGCAGGTGTTCTCCGATCCGGAGGGCCTGCGCGGCCAGTACATGCGCCATCCGGTGCACTGGGGTCTGGTGGATCGCTGGTTCGATCCCGAGGTCCCCGAGCACATCACGCTGGAACGGCTGTGCCACGTCGCCTGTCTGCTGACAGACGACCGGCTCGACGTCTGAGACGTCGAGCCGGTCGTCACCGGATCTACGCGCTGGGCAGCACCTTCGCGACGAGATCCCACACCGTGGCCCGCGCCTGCGGGGTCAGGGGGAACTTCGCGAAGGTGAGCACCCCGTGGAACAGCCCGTCCAGGCGGTGCGCGTAGACCTCGACGCCGTCGGCGCGCAGCCGGTCGGCGTAGCGTTCGCCGGACACGCTCGGCGGATCGAGTTCGGCGGTGACGACGACGGCGGGCGGCAGTCCGGCGAGAGACTCCGCCTTCGTCGGCATCACCAGCATGTCGTCACGATTGTTCGGCGCGTACTGATCCCAGTACCACCGCATCGCCGACGTGGTGTTGTAGTAGCCCTCGCCGTAGCGGCGGTACGACTCGGTGTCGAAGTCGTCGTCGATCACCGGGTACAGCAGGATCTGCGCGACGATCGTCGAGCCGCCTCGCTCGCGGGCCGCCAGGCACACCGTCGCCGAGAGGAGTCCGCCCGCGCTGTCGCCCGCGACGGCGATCCGCTCCGGATCACCACCGTATTCGCCCGCATGCTCGGCCGCCCACTGGACGGCGGCGTACATGTCCTCCAGCGCGGCCGGTGCCTGGTGCTCGGGTGCCAGTCGGTAGTCCACCGACACGACGACGGTGCCGGTGTTCTCGGCGAGCGACCGCGCGAACTCGTCGTGACTGTCGACGCCGCAGAAGACGAAGCCGCCGCCGTGCGCGAAGACGATGGTCGGGAGCGCCCTATCGGCCGCCGCATGCGGGGTGTAGACGCGCAGCGGCAGCGGATCGCCGTCGGGCCCGTCGATCGTCAGGTCGGTCACCGTCTGCATCGCGGGCTCGGTTCCGAGCGGCGCCTTGCGCGCGTCGATCATGGCCCGCACCTCCGCCGCGGGGAACGCGGTGACGTCGGGGAACCCCGATTCGAGGGTGGCGAGCATCGCTTCCACCTCGGGGTGCAGATCGGTTCGACGGTTGCTCATCGGGGTCCTCCAGAGTGACGGATGCGGGGCGGCGCAGCGCGCACGACGCTTCTCCTACGAACCTAGGAGCAGAGGACCCGAGCGGCGCCGCCCCGTCCCGGACAGCGGGACCCGAGCCGACCGGCCGGCCCAGCATCCGACTCAGCCCAGCATCCGCGCCGCGCCGCCCGCGACGAACGCCACCAGATCGTCGAAGAACTCGACGAGCTCATCGTCCGACAACCGTCCGCGACCGGGTACTCCGTCGTCGATCCGGGTGAGCGACTGCAGGAAGCTCGCGACCGCGATGGGCCACCGCCTGTCGACCCGCTCCCGGGCGACGCCGGGAACGGCTCGACGGACCTGCGCGCGCAGTGCCGCCGTCACCTCGTCCTGTCCGGTCTCGGCGATCGCTGCTCGACGATCGCCGAGCAGCTGTACGACGATCCGGATCCACCGCATGCCGCGGACGCGTTCCCGCTGAAGGAGCGCGAGATACGGCGTCGCCAGGGCGCGGACCACGTCCTCGAGGTCGGGGGTGCGCGGATCGCCGGCCAGGTCGGCGAGGCGCCCGGTGATGTCGGCGGCGACATCGTTCCCGAGGTCCGTCAGGACCGCTGTGAGCAGTCCCTCCTTGGTCCCGAAGTGGTAGTACACGGCGGCGGCCCCCTGCCCCGCCGCGGTGTTGATCGAGCGCACCGAGACCGCGTCGATCCCCTGCTCGGCGAACAGCCGTTCCGCGGTCTCGATGAGCAGGGCGCGCGTCGCCGTGCCCAGCCGGTTGGGTACCGCGTCCGCCATCGATGTCCTCACTGTCCGTCCTCGCTGATCGACGATAGCGAATCGGTCAGAAGTGACGTGTCAGCCAGTCGACGATCAGGGCCGTCGTCCCGTCCGGGTCCTCCAGCTGCGTCCAGTGCCCGGTGTCGAGCACCCGCCGCTCGAAGGTGTCGAAGTACTGCAGCAGATCGTCCGTCAGCTGCGGTGCGCAAACCGGATCGTGGCGGGCCGCGATCAACAGCGCGGGTATCGACTGGCGCGGGATCCGGCCGTCGGGGAACAGTCGGTTGTGGACGCGCCAGTTGTTCTGGATGCTCCGGTACCAGTTGAGTCCGCCGCCGAAGCCCGACCGTCGGTACGCGTCGACGTAGAACGCCATCTCCTCGTCGGACATGACCACCTCGCCGGGCCAGGTGGCCTCGTCGTCCTTCAGCCAGTGGATGTAGGCCATCGACTCCGGATCGTGTCGGCCCGATCTCGAGAGGTTGGTGCCCTGCCCGGTGTCGCGACGGAAGAAGAACCGGACGGTCCGCGCGACGTCCGCGTCCATCAACGCCTCGCACTCGTCGGTCTGGAAGTACGCGACGTAGTTGTCCGGGCCGTAGAGCTCCGCGTACTTCTCGAGCGGATCGTTGCGGATGTAGCCGAACGGCGTGTTCAGCGTGATGACGCCGGCGACCACCTCCGGTTGCAGGTAGGGCGTCCACCACGACATCATTCCGCCGAAGTCGTGGCCGACGACCACGGCCTTCTCGAAGCCGGCGTCGCGGACCAGCGCGGCGACGTCGGCGGTGTTCTCCGCGATGCTGTACGCGGTGCGGTCCTCGGGACCGGTGGACAGTCCGTAGCCGCTCATGTCGGGTGCCAGCACGTGGAAGCCGGCGTCGGCGATCGGCTGCAGTTGGCGGTGCCAGCTCGCGGCGAGCTCGGGGAAGCCGTGGCACAGGACCACGCAGACGTCGTTGGGGACGCCGGTCGGAATCGCCTCGTAGACGGCGATCCGCGCACCGTCGGTGTCGACGAATCGGGGTTCGGGAAGCAGCATGTCGTGTCGCTTTCTGATGGGAGTCGCCGGTCAGTGGGCCGTGCCGCGCGGGAGGACCATGATCTTGACGTGGTCGTCGGGGCTCCGGAGCGCGGTGAAGGCGTCGGCGACGCCCTCCAGACCGACGCGGCCGGTGATGATCGCGTCGGCGTCGACGGTGCCGTCCGCCAGGCGTTCCAGCACGATCTCGTAGGCGCGTTCGGTGGGCCCGTGTCCGAAGTTGATGGCGATGCGACGGAGCTGTCCGATCACCGGCACGATGGTCTCGTCGGCGAACGGCGCGGCCAGCACCTGGATGCGGGAGTCGAACGGCAGGGTCCGGAGCAGGGTGTCGATCATGCCCTGGCGGCCACTGCACTCATAGGCGATGAGGGTCCCGCCGCCACCGCTCTCCAGCGTGTCGCCGCCGTCGGCGACGAAGCGATTCCACACGTCGATCGGATCCTCGGCCGTCGGATCGACGACGATGTCGGCACCCATCCGCTTCGCGAGTTCACGTCGCTTCGGTGACGGCTCGGACGCGATCACCCGATGCGCGCCCCGCGCCTTGGCGGCGATGATCGCGCCGAGCCCGATGGTTCCGCAGCCGATGACGAGGGCGGAGTCGGACGAGGTCAACCCGGACCGCTGCATGTGCAGTTCGCCGACGTGCAGGGGCTCTGCCAGTGCGGCGTGCTCCAGCGACAAGCCGTCGGGGACGTGCCGCACCCACACCGCGTCGACGACGATCTGGTCGCCGAACCCGCCGTGATAGCTGTTGGAGTAGCCGATGATCTTCGGGATCCCGGTGCTGGTGTCGGTGACGATCCCGAGCCCGGTCACGCGGTCGCCGACCGCGAGGTCGGTCACGTCGTCGGCCGTCTCGGCGACCAGTCCGGCGTACTCGTGACCGAGGACGATGGGCCGATTCGGGTCGAACTCCGCCAGCGGGTAGCGGGCCGCGTGCATCACCTCCACGAACCGGCACGGCGCCTTCGACGCGGACAGGTCGCTGCCGCAGATGCCGCAGGCGTGGATGTCGATCCGGATCTGTCCGGGTCCCAGCGTGGGGAGATCGGCGACCTCGGCGAGGGCGAACTCGTCGTCCAGGAACTGCACAGCGCGCATGGTCACGCCCTCGCCTTCTCGCCGTCGGCGTACTCGGCGCTCGCCTTCTGGAGCGCGTTGACCAGGCCGCCGATCAAGAATTCCCGGTTGTCCTCGGCGAACTGAAGGCTGGCCTGTCGACCGACATTGCGACGTCGGAAGTGAGGGATCACCTCGGACGCGAACAGTTCGAAGCTGCGCTTGGTGTCCTCCCAGTCGGCCATGTCGACGTGCAGGATCAGCATGGTGCCGAAGCCGCCGGTCTTCTCGATGAGGCGCTCGATCTGGGCGATCGCCTGGTCCGGGGTGCCGATGATGGCCTGACCGAACTCGCCGATCCCCTCGTTGCGCCAGTGGTCGATGACGCCCTTCGGGGTCTCGCCCCAGTCGGGGTAGCGGCCGTTCTGGCGATTCGCGTAGTAGGCCATCGACTGGATGCGTCGCTGGACCGCGCGTTCGGCGTCGGCCTGCGTCTCGGCGAGGAACATCGGGTTGACCACGCGCCAGGTGGAGCGGTCGGCGACGTGCCCGTGCTCGGCCGAGACCTTCTCGTAGATCCCCCAGTTCCGATCGAGCGCCTCGAATCCGACCGGCGAGCTCGCCGCCAACGACAGCATCGACAGGCCGTTGGTGCCTGCGAGGACCGACCCGTTCGGCGAGATGGTCGACGCGGTGACGACCTCGATGCCCGCGGGGTCGTACGTCGGCAGCTGCGCACGGGCTTCGCGCAGCGTGAACCAGTCGGTCCTCGCCGGTCATCTGAATCGATTCCGGCCTGACAAAGAGTTTGATCACTTGACTTAACAATTGTGCTGAAACTCGGCGGACCTCCCACTCACCGGGAGACGCTCATCGTCCACGGACGTCACACGACGAAAAAGCGCCGACCGCCGCCGGGATCTCTCCCGGCGACGGTCGGCGCCGTGGTACTGCGGTGTCAGCCGATCGTCACGATCAGCCCGCCTCGCCCTCCGAGGTCTTGGTCAGCTCCACCGGAGCGTCGGGGACCGCGCGCGGACGCTCGGAACCGCTGAACGTGAACTTCGCGTCCTCGCCCACGCCTTCGCCGTCCCAGCCCTCGACGTCGATCAGGATGATCTGACCGGCCTTGATCTCCTCGAAGAGGATCTTCTCCGAGAGCTGGTCCTCGATCTCGCGCTGGATGGTGCGACGCAGAGGACGCGCGCCCAGCACCGGATCGAAGCCACGCTTGGCCAGCAGCAGCTTGGCCTTGTCGGTCAGCTCCAGATCCATGTCCTTGTTCTTCAGCTGCGCCTCCACGCGACCGATCATCAGGTCGACCATCTGGATGATCTCGTCCTGCGTCAGCTGATGGAACACGATGATGTCATCGATGCGGTTGAGGAACTCGGGGCGGAAGTGCTTCTTCAGCTCGTCGTTGACCTTCTGCTTCATCCGGTCGTAGTTGGAGCCGCGGCCGTCGTCCTTGCTGAAGCCCATGCCGACGGCCTTCGAGATGTCGGCGGTGCCCAGGTTGGACGTGAAGATCAAGACGGTGTTCTTGAAGTCCACCGTGCGACCCTGACCGTCGGTGAGGCGGCCGTCTTCGAGGACCTGCAACAGGGTGTTGTAGATCTCCGAGTGCGCCTTCTCGATCTCGTCGAACAGGACGACGGAGAACGGCTTGCGGCGGACCTTCTCGGTCAGCTGGCCGCCCTCGTCGTAGCCGACGTAGCCGGGAGGGGCACCGAACAGACGCGACGCGGTGAAGCGGTCGTGGAACTCGCCCATGTCGATCTGGATCAGGGCGTCGTCCTCGCCGAACAGGAAGTTGGCGAGCGCCTTGGACAGCTCGGTCTTACCGACGCCCGACGGGCCGGCGAAGATAAACGAGCCCGACGGACGCTTCGGGTCCTTGAGGCCCGCACGCGTACGACGGATCGCCCGCGACACGGCGGCGACGGCGTCCTTCTGCCCGATGATCCGCTTGTGGAGCTCGTCCTCCATGCGGAGCAGACGGGTGGTCTCCTCCTCGGTGAGCTTGAAGACCGGGATGCCGGTCCAGTTGCCCAGGACCTCGGCGATCTCCTCGTCGTTGACCTCGGCGACGACGTCGAGGTCGCCCGCACGCCACTGCTTCTCCCGCTCAGCCCGCTCGGCGACCAGCTGCTTCTCCTTGTCGCGGAGGCTGGCGGCCTTCTCGAAGTCCTGCGCGTCGATCGCCGACTCCTTCTCCTTGCGCGCGTCGGCGATGCGATCGTCGAACTCGCGCAGGTCTGGCGGGGCGGTCATGCGACGGATGCGCATGCGGGCGCCGGCCTCGTCGATGAGGTCGATGGCCTTGTCCGGCAGGAAGCGGTCGTTGATGTAGCGATCCGCGAGGGTCGCCGCCGCAGCGAGGGCTCCGTCGGTGATGGACACCTTGTGGTGCTGCTCGTAGCGGTCGCGCAGACCCTTGAGGATCTCGATGGTGTGCTCCACCGACGGCTCGCCGACCTGGACCGGCTGGAAACGACGCTCCAGCGCGGCATCCTTCTCGATGTACTTGCGGTACTCGTCGAGAGTGGTGGCGCCGATGGTCTGCAGCTCGCCGCGGGCCAGCTTCGGCTTCAGGATGCTGGCGGCGTCGATCGCGCCCTCGGCAGCGCCGGCACCGACCAGCTGGTGCAGCTCGTCGATGAACAGGATGATGTCGCCGCGAGTGTTGATCTCCTTGAGGACCTTCTTCAGGCGCTCCTCGAAGTCACCGCGGTAGCGGCTGCCCGCGACCAGCGAACCGAGGTCGAGGGTGTACAGCTGCTTGTCCTTGAGCGTCTCCGGGACGTTGCCCGCGACGATCGCCTGCGCCAGGCCTTCGACGACGGCGGTCTTGCCGACGCCGGGCTCGCCGATGAGGACCGGATTGTTCTTGGTGCGACGCGAGAGGACCTGCATGATCCGCTCGACCTCTTTCTCGCGCCCGATGACGGGGTCGAGTTTGCCCTCGCTCGCGGCGGTGGTGAGGTTACGACCGAACTGGTCCAGCACCAGCGACGTCGACGGG
The DNA here is from genome assembly GCF_001305675.1 of Gordonia phthalatica. Lineage (NCBI taxonomy): Bacteria > Bacillati > Actinomycetota > Actinomycetes > Mycobacteriales > Gordoniaceae > Gordonia > Gordonia phthalatica. The sequence continues at coordinate 641,282 of NZ_CP011853.1, read as the reverse complement.
GTGCCCGACTCCGACGACCGCGCGCCGGTGCCCGCCTCGGCAGGCTCCTTGCCCTGGTAACCCGAGAGCAGCTGGATGACCTGCTGGCGGACCTTGTTCAGGTCGGCGCCCAGCTTCACCAGCACCTGCGCGGCGACGCCCTCACCCTCGCGGATCAGGCCGAGCAGGATGTGCTCGGTGCCGATGTAGTTGTGGCCCAGCTGCAGCGCCTCGCGGAGGCTCAGCTCCAGCACTTTCTTGGCACGCGGGGTGAAGGGGATGTGACCGGACGGCGCCTGCTGGCCCTGACCGATGATCTCCTCGACCTGACTGCGGACGGCCTCCAACGAGATGCCGAGTGATTCGAGTGCCTTGGCGGCGACACCTTCACCCTCGTGGATGAGACCCAGGAGGATGTGCTCGGTACCGATGTAGTTGTGGTTGAGCATCCGCGCTTCTTCCTGCGCCAGGACGACAACCCGGCGTGCGCGGTCGGTGAACCGTTCGAACATTGTTCTCCCTCTATTGCTTGCGCCCCGGCCGCTGTCACCTATGTGACGAACTTTGGCGACCAGCCCTGCCTCCACTGTAGTGGTCAGTGACGACAACGCTGCTTTTACGCCCAGCCTCAGGCGGGTGCTCTGGACTGCGACGGGGTTCTGTGGTTGATAACGTCGCGCTCAAGGCCGATGTTCCCGCCCTCGTACGCCCTGAGCGAACGGGCGTCAAGAGTGGAGATCGACCTCTCGAACCGCACCGGAAACGCACGTCTTCCAGCGGCTCGACACCCTACCGATGGTAGCGTGCGCCAGATCACAGCGCCGTCCGGGTCCGGGCCGACCGGGGTCGCGAACTCGCCTCCGAGCCGGGGTTCCGGAGGTATCCCGGACACGTGATTGACTGATCGCATGTCGCTGCGCGCACTCCTCGACCGCTTGCACCTCGGGATGCCCGCGGTCGCCGCGGCCGGATCCATCGCTCTGCTGGTGACCGCAGGCGTCGTCCTGTCCGGCACGCCGACCGTCGACGGCGATCCCTCCGCGCAGGGCGTCCTGCAGAATTACGCCGCCGAGCCCGCGGAGTCGTGGACGCTCGACGACACCGTGCTGCCTGGCGCGGGCGGTCAGGGAGCGGTCACCGTGGCGGCCACCGCCGGCAACGACTGGCTGATCTCGTACCCGGTCGGATTCAAACGCGAGTTCATGCTGGTCGACTCCCGCTCGGGGCGACCTCAGTGGGACGCGCCCGTCGACGCAGGCTTCGGCAGCTGCGGAATCACCGCTCGCGGCCAGATCGGCTGCGCGATCCGCCTCCAGATAGACGGCCCGAAGAACGGCTTCTACCTGGTCGACCGCTCGTCGGGCATCCCGACCCGCGCCGCGGACAGCGACGACACGTCGACGGTGATCGGCTTGGGTCCGAACTTCGTGCACGTCAATCAGTCGGGCTACCAGGTCAGCCTGCGCACCCCCTCGGGCACCACGATGTGGAGCCGCACCTTCGCCGGCGCCGCCAAGGTCAGTGCGGCGCACGACGCGCTGGTCGTCGCCACCTCGGACGGCGCGAGCTTCGTCGTCGACCCGGTCGACGGCGACGACCTCGTCTCCTGCAGCCAGTGCACCATCGACACCTTCAGCACCGGGATCGCCGCCGCTCGGACCGCGCCCGGATCGGAGTCGGTCACCTTCTACCCCGCCACCGATACCGGCGTCTCCGGCACGCCGTCGGGCACCGCCGAGCGATCGCGTCTGGTCCGTGGCCCGTCGACGTATCCCGTGATCGCACCCGCGGGCGAGGGCTCGGCGCTCGAAGCGGCGGGACGCTACGAGATCGTCGATCCGGCGACCGGCGAAGCACTCTGGCAGATAGGCGACCCGAACCTGTCGAAGTCCAATGCACGGCCGTGCGGCGCGGTGTTCTCGGTGGCGCGCAAGGATCGGTCACGGGTCTTCTTCGACCTGATCGACGGCGCTCGCCGCGGCTCCATGCCGCCCCCGGCCCTCGACGACCCGGACGCCGGCCTCGACGTCTCGACCTGCGTGGGCGCCTCCAACGAGATGGCCGTCTTCGCGAATCCGAATCAGTTGACCGCCTACAGCATCGATGCCGGAACGCAACTGTGGTCGCGTCCGATCTCCGGAACCGCTGAGATCGTCGACGGTCGGATCGTTCTCCGCCAGGGCAGCACCCTCACCGTGCTACGCCCGAACTAGTCCCGTCGCGGCCGGCACATCGAGTCGCACCACTTGTGTTTCCCGCACTTGGTCGCGACCGAGTGCGAGAAACAGAGGTGGTGCGACTCGCCGACAAGTGGTGCGGGACATTAGAAGGAGTAGGCGCCCAGGCGACCGACGGCGACGAACACCAGCAGCGCCAGCAGAACCGCGTTCATCACGACGCTCTGCCACTCGCTGCGCCGCACGTGGACGACGATCGCGCCGACCATCGTGATCGCCAACGCGATCGTCGCGATGCCGACCAGCGGGGTGGCGATTCCGAAGGCGCCGGGCAGGATCAGACCCGCTGCGCCGAGTACCTCGGCGACGCCGATGAAGGTGATCAGACCAGCCGGATAATTCTCCGCCCAGGCCATGCGCGGGTCGGCGAGGAACTGCTCCTTCGACTTGACCGCCTTCGCGGCACCGACCATCAGGAACAGGGCGGCCAGCACGCCGGCCACGATCCACAGTGCGATGTTCATCAGTTCTCCCTGTCTTTTACTTGAATTTTCATGTAACTCTAGAGCCAATGACATGAATGTTCAAGTGACGGCTAGTAGAGTGGTGGTCATGAACGTCGTCGAGCCGGACAGCATCCCCGAACCTCACTGGCTCACCGGCGACGAACTCGCGACGTGGCAGGCCCTGCACGTCATGATGAGCACCCTGCCGGCCGCCCTCACCGCGCAGTTGCAGCGCGACGCCGAGCTCAGCTTCCTGGAGTACTACGTGCTCGCCGCCCTGTCGGAGCAGCCCGATTATGCGATGCGCATGAGCCGCCTCGCCCTCCTGGCGAGCTCCGAGCTGTCTCGGCTGTCGCATCTGATCCGTCGCCTGGAGAAGCGTGGTCTGGTTCGCCGCGATCCCGACCCGACCGACGGCCGTTACACGATGGCCGTCCTCACCGCCGACGGGCTACAGACGGTCGGCGCGGCCGCACCCGGACACGTGGCGGAGGTGCGACGGTTGGTCTTCGACGGCCTGACCGACGACGAACGCGACGCCCTCCGCTCGGCGTGCACCAAGATGATTCAGCGACTGGCCCCCGACTGCGACCACTGAGACCCGGCGGAGGTCAGCGCGCGTCGTACTCCCCGCGCGCTTCGCTGACGGCGGGCACCTGTCCCTCGACGAGGTCGATCAACCCGCGCAGTTGCGGTGCCACCGCACGCCCCATGTCGGTCAGCGAGTACTCGACGCGCGGCGGGATGGCCTGCAGCATCTCGCGGTGCACGTAGCCGTCGCGCTCCAAGGATTGCAGGGTCACCGACAACATCCGCTCGCTGACGCCGTCCACCCGGCGACGGAGCGCGTTGAACCGCAACTCTCCGTCGAGCAGGGCCACCAGCGCGAGCAGACCCCAGCGACTCGTGACGTTCTGCAGAATCTCGCGCGACGAGCAGTTCCGCGAGAAGACGTCGGCCTCCAGGGTGGGGTCGACCTCATTCTCAGGCTGCGGCACTGCGGACATGCCGCCATCGTACGCGCCCGAACCGCATGTGCTGACGATCACCATTGCACATTACTTTTAGTAAGTGCATGATGTTTGGGAACCAAGAATCATCGACGAAGGGAAGACCGATGACGACCTATGCAGTGACCGGAGCAACCGGCGGCCTCGGCGGTGCCGCCGTGAACGCACTCATCGCGCGCGGCGTCGCACCGTCCGAGATCGTGGCAGTGGTCCGCGACGAGGCCAAGGCCGATGCGTTGAAGGCCGCGGGCGTGACCGTCCGCGTCGCCGACTACGGCGATCCCGCCGCGCTCGGCGCCGCCTTCGCCGGCGTCGACCGGCTACTCCTGGTGTCCGGCCCCGAGGTCGGCAGGCGCCTCCCCCAGCACACCAACGTGATCGAATCGGCGAAGGCCGCGGGCGTCGGTCTGCTCGCGTACACCAGCATCCTGCGCGCCGACAAGTCTCCGCTCGCCCTCGCCGAGGAGCACGTCGCCACCGAGAAGCTGTTGGCCGAGAGCGGCTTGACGACGGTGCTGCTGCGCAACGGCTGGTACTCGGAGAACTACACGCAGTCACTGGCCCCGGCACTGGAGTCGGGCGTCTTCGCCGGCAGCGCGGGCACCGGTGTCGTGGCACCCGCGGCTCGCGCCGACTACGCCGATGCTGCCGCAGCCGCCCTGCTGATCGACGAGCCCGCCGCCGTCTACGAGCTCGCCGGCGACGAGCACCTGACCTACGCCGACATCGCCGCGACGTTCGCGGCCGTCAGCGGCAAGCCGGTCGCCTACCAGGACCTGCCCGAGGCCGAGTACGCGAAGATCCTGGAGGGCGCAGGCGTCCCCGGACCGTTCGCCGCGATCCTCGCCGACTCCGATGCGGGCGTCGCCAACGGCGCTCTCGACTCCACCTCGTCGGCTCTCGCCGACCTGCGCGGCACGTCGAGTACCCCGTTCGCCGAGGTCGTCAAGGCTGCACTGGCGTAGTCCGGCAGGCGCTTGTGCCGTACTTCCGTCCCGCAACTCGGGACAGAAGTACGGCACAGGCGGTCGTGGACTACCTCCGCAGGAACGCCGCGAGCGCCGCCGAGTACATCGCGACGTCGTCGGCGCCCATCAACTCGCGAGCGCTGTGCATCGCGAGTTGGGGTGCGCCGACGTCGACGGTCAGCAGGCCGGTGCGGGTGGCGGTGAGCGGACCGATGGTCGAGCCGCACGGCAGGTCGGCGCGGTGAATGTACCGCTGCAGCGGCACCTGCGCGTCACGGCAGGCGAGTGCGAACTCCGCCTCGCCGATCGCATCGGACGCATAGCGCAGGTTCTGGTTCACCTTCAGCACCGGGCCGCCGTTGATCGCGATGCGGTGCGACGGCTCGTGCCGGTCCGGGTAGTTGGGGTGCGTCGCGTGCGCCATGTCGCCGGAGACGCAGATGCTGTCGGCCATCGCTCGCAGGAAGTCGTCTCGGCCGCCGCCGGTCGCGCCGACGATCCGTTCGCACACCGTCACCAGGAAATCCGACGACGCGCCGCGCTCGGATCCGGAGCCGACCTCCTCGTGGTCGAAGAGCGCCAGCATCGCGATGCTGCCCGACGGCTCCGCGTCGAGCAGCGCGCGCAGTCCGGCGTAACAGGTGCCCTGGTTGTCCAGGCGCGGTGCGCTGAGCAGATCCTGCTCGGCGCCGATGATGCGCGACGGCGCCACGTCGTGCGTCATGAGCTCCCAGCCCAGAACGGCGTCCGGATCGATGCCCGCGTGCTCCGCGACGAAGGCGAGCAGCGGCTGCGTCTCCCCCACCCCGCGGATCGCGTCGACGTGGTTTTGCGGATTCAGGCTCACGCCCTTGCGATCCTCGGACAGGTGGATCGCCAGCTGCGGGACGCGCAGGATCGGTTCGTCGATCTTCACGAGTGCGAAGTCGACGTTCCCGTCGGCGTCCGCGTAGGCCAGGCGCCCGGACAGGCCGAGGTCGCGGTCGAGCCAGGAGTTCAGCCAGGCGCCGCCGTACGGTTCCAGCGCGACGGTCGCCAGGCCGACACTGGTGCGGTCCGGGTTCTGCTTGACGCGCAGGTTGGGGCTGTCGGTGTGGCCGCCGACGATTCGGAAGCGCGGCCGCGGAGGCAGGGGGCTCGCACCGCGCCCCTCCGCATTCCACGCGATGATCGAGCCGCCGCGCACCACGTAGTGCCGACCGAGATCGGCGGCGGAGTCGGCCCAGGCGTCGGTCTCCGACAGCCGCGTGTATCCGGCGTCGTCGAGGATCCCCGCGACCGTGGCACAGACGTGAAACGGCGACGGCGAGGCGTCGATGAAGTCACCGAGCCCCGCCGCACTCGCCGACGTGTTCGCAGTCATCAGACGGACGCGAGGACCGTGTCCAGTGCCGAGTAGAACAGGCCGAGACCGTCGTCGCTGGGGCCGGTGAGCGCGCCGATGGCGTGCTCCGGGTGCGGCATCAGGCCGACGACACGACCGTTGGCGCTGGAGACGCCCGCGATCTCGAGCCTCGAGCCGTTGGGGTTGTCGCCCGCGTACGAGAAGACGATGCGTCCCTCACCCTTGAGCTCTTCGAGGGTCTCGTCGTCGGCGACGTAGCGACCCTCACCCGACTTGAGCGGGATCAGGATCTCGGCACCGACCTCGTAGCGCGAGGTCCACGCGGTGGTGTTCGACTCGACGCGCAGCCACTGGTCGCGGCACACGAAGTGCAGACCCTCGTTGCGGGTCAGGGCGCCGGGCAGCAGCCCCGCCTCGGCGAGGATCTGGAAGCCGTTGCAGATGCCGAGGACCGGCATGCCCCGCTCGGCCGCCGCGACCACTTCGCCCATGACGGGCGCGAACTTGGCGATGGCACCGCAGCGCAGGTAGTCGCCGTACGAGAACCCGCCGGGCACGACGACGGCGTCGACGCCCTTCAGGTCGGCGTCGCCGTGCCACAGGTTGACGGCTTCGCCGCCGGCCGCGGTGACGGCGCGGGCCGCGTCGATGTCGTCGAGCGTGCCGGGGAAGGTGATGACTCCGATACGTGCAGTCATGGCGTCCCTACTCCGCGACGCGCGAGACGTTGAAGTTCTCGATGACCGTGTTGGTCAGGAGTTCTTCGGCGATCCGCTCCAGGGTGGCGTCGTCGACCGAGCCGTCGACCTCCAACTCGAACCGCTTGCCCTGTCGGACGTCGGCGACGCCCTCGAATCCGAGACGCCCGAGCGCCCCGACGATGGCCTGTCCCTGCGGGTCCAGGATCTCCGCCTTGGGCATCACATCGACAACTACACGCGCCATTCGCCGCACTGCTCCTCACACCGATGGTGTCGAATGTCCACCCCGAGCGGGCCGGACGGTTTACGCGCCTACTCTACCTGCCGAACCGCAGGCGGCAGACATTCCCTGACCGAGACCTAGGCCGTGCCTAACCGAGGGCCGCCTCGATGGCCGAGACGACTTCCGGGGCGTCGGGCTCGGTGCGCGGACGGAAGCGGGCCGCGACGGTGCCGTCGGCGGCGACGAGGAACTTCTCGAAGTTCCACTGGATGTCGCCGGCCTCGCCGTTCGCGTCGGGCGTCTGCGTCAGTTCGGCGTACAGCGGGTGGCGGTCGTCGCCGTTCACGTCGGTCTTCTCCAGCAGCGGGAAGGTGACGCCGTAGGTGGTGGAACAGAAGGTGGCGATCTCCTCGGCGGTGCCGGGCTCCTGCCCCATGAACTGGTTGCACGGAACGCCGACGACGGTGAGGCCGCGGTCGCCGTAGTCCTTCTGCAGCTTCTCGAGCGCGGTGTACTGGGGAGTGAGGCCGCACTTGGACGCGACGTTCACCACGAGCAGCGGTCCGGTGAGGCCTGCGAGGGAGAACTCACCGCCGTCGAGAGCGCGGACAGGAATTTCTTTGATGTTGGCGTGACCCATGTCCCACAGGATAAGCGCCCGTGGGAGAAGTCACCACTTATTGCGTTGCGGCAATAGTTGCGTGGGCGTAACTTCTTTCAGGTGTCGAACTCTCCCACTTCCGTCGAGGCCTGCACCAGCGTTCTGGTGTCGTTCCTCGAACGGGTCGCGGCACGGGCCTCCTGCAGCACCGTCGATCGCGTCGCCTCCACGGACATGACCCTCTCGCAGCTCCGCATGCTGATGGTCCTGTTCCGCAGCGATCACGATCTGTCGGTGAACGAACTGGCCGAGGCCGTCGATCTGTCGCTCGCCGCGGCGGGTCGCGGTGCCGACCGACTGGTGGCGATCGACCTCGTCGTCCGACGCGAGGACGAGACCGACCGACGCGTGAAACGTCTGTCCCTGTCCGACCAGGGACGCGAGCTCATCCACAGCAAGTTCCGGATGCGCGACGAGGATCTGGCGAGCATCGTCGCCGAGATCCCCGGAGACGTCCGCGCCGACCTCCAGTCCGCTCTGAGCTCGGCTCTCGAGTCGATCTCCGACGCCCCGAAGTCCGCTCATCACTGACCCTTTCGAAAAAGGAATCCTCATGACCACCTCCCCACCGGGAGTCGCGAGCGACAAGCTCGACCGCCAAGTCTTCATCGTCGCGGGCGTCGTCGTCCTGGGTGCCATCATGTCGATCCTCGACGTCACCGTCGTCGCGGTCGCGCAGAACACCTTCATCGAGACCTTCAACACCTCGACGGCCGGCGCCGCCTGGTCGATGACCGGTTACACCCTGGCCCTGGCCGCGGTGATCCCGACGGCCAGCTGGGCCGCGTCGCGCTTCGGCACCAAGCGCGTCTACATGGCGTCGCTGGTCCTGTTCCTGATCGGCTCCGTCCTCTGCGCCCTCGCGTGGAACATCGGCTCCCTGGTCGCGTTCCGCGTGATCCAGGGCTTCGGCGGCGGTCTGCTCATGCCGATCGGCATGATGATCATGACCCGCGCGGCCGGCCCGGAGCGTGTCGGTTCGGTCATGGCCGTCCTCGGCATCCCCATGCTGCTCGGCCCCATCATGGGCCCGATCC